>CALPYF020000050.1 GCA_943327755.2 Deinococcus hopiensis KR-140 | reverse complement strand
CGGGTATGCAGTTCGCCACGACGGGCTTTGCTCAATTTGCCCTCGTGCAGGCGGTTTTTAAGGATGTGCAACTCCGCTTCGCTCATGGTCCCCTTCAGGCCGAGGAGCAATCGGTCATTATAGTCAGTCGGATTGTACAGGCCGTCCATGTCGGCAATCAGCGTGCGGAACAGCGCACAGATTTCCAGGAGTTGATGCCAGTCACGGTTAGACCGGGCCAGTCGGCTCATGTCCACACCCAGGATCAGGCTGACGTGACCGAGTCCGACCTCGGTGACAAGGCGTTGGAAGCCTGGACGTCCGGCAGAAGTGCTGCCAGACTTACCAAGATCGTCATCAATCACGAGGATGCGCTCGGTGGGCCAACCCAGGGACTGCGCGTAGTCGACCAGCGCGTACTGCATCCGGGTTGACTCCTGGTGTTTCTGAAGCTGACCGAGAGTGGATTGCCGCACGTAGACGACGGCCAGCGCATCGAGATGACAGCGTTGAATCTTCTGGTGGCTCAGGAGGTTACTGCTCGTCGGTGTCATTGTACCTCACCTCCTGTGGAGGTGAGGCCGACCTCGACATCTGCCGTTGAACCAGACGGGTTAGGAGGGCGAGCAGGCGTCGTTGACGATCTGCGGGGAGCGTGATCCAGAGGAGCGGCGGGGGGGGACACGGGGACCGGGCATGTCGCACCTTCCTGTTGAGCGCGTCTTGCGCGTGAGATGAAGGCGACCAGTCGACGCAGGCCGCCAAGACCGATCATAGGTCGTGCAGTCTCCGTGTCTACAGATGTTCTCGCGTTGGAACGTGGAGTGCACGTTCGCGAGCCTCAAGGTCCGCGGGTTCGATGTGGATCGGACCGGCATCACCCGCCCGGACCGGCTGGAACGTCTGTTCGGGCTGGTCGTCCTGGCCTGGATCAGCTGCCTTCGGGTGGGCGTGTGGCTCCAGGCGAAGGTTCCGGTCAAGGTGAAGGCTCATGGCCGGGCGGCCATGAGCCTCGTGCGGTACGGCGCGGAGCGGCTGTGCCATGCCCTGCGGTGGAATCTCCCCGGGTTACCCGCACTGATCAGACTGCTGAGCACGCCACTTCACGCGCCAGGCGCGGCTTGAAGACAAGATGTCCGGTACAGAGGTCAGGCTTGAAAGCGTCTCCATTGGACCGACTACGCAGACGTCACGAAACAGCGTGTTTAAGTAGAACTAGGCCGGCCAGTCGGTCTCCGCCTGGGCGTTCGGCTACAGCCTTATGCGAACGTCGCCGCTCAATGTCTGCTCGAATCTACTTTCTTCCACGGGGAAGCAGGCCCAGCAACAGCGGCGTTAGTCCCGCCCACAACGTTCCTGAGCACTTAATTCAAGCCAAGCGCGGCTCCTGCGGGTCGGTCAAGCACAGACCCGTGCGGTCAAGGGCAGCACAGGGTCGAGCACCCACCGCCCTTTACTCGCGGGCGTGATCCAGCGCGTTGCGGATGGTGGTGGTGACGTGATGATCTAGGAGGCGGTAGTACGCCACCCGGCCGTCTTTGCGGAACGTCACCACACGCCCCGTGCGCAGCAGGCGCAGTTGATGGCTGACAGCACTTTCACTGATGCCCACCACGGCTGCCAGGTCACAGACGCAGAGCTCGGTGGTGGCCAGCGCCGAGAGGATCTTCAGGCGGGTGGGGTCAGCGATCAACTTCAGAAATGAGGTGGCGTGCTCCACGCAGGGTTCGTCGGGCAGATGGGTGCGGGCCAGCGTAACCGCCTCAGGGTGCAGGCAATTCACATCACAGACGTCATCTTGAGAAGCGGTTCTCACCACCTGAGTGTAGAGGCTGGGCGCCACCGTCACTGCCATGTCATGCCCCCTGACGCCATCGTCAGCGTCGACAGCGCCCCGAACCTCGCCGTCAACGCAGACCTACTCAGCAGGGGCACCTGCAATCCT
Organism: Deinococcus hopiensis KR-140; assembly: GCA_943327755.2. Lineage (GTDB taxonomy): Bacteria > Deinococcota > Deinococci > Deinococcales > Deinococcaceae > Deinococcus > Deinococcus hopiensis_A. The sequence goes on along the minus strand of CALPYF020000050.1, from coordinate 25,889 downwards.
GTCGCCCCAGACTGAAGGGGCCCTCATGGCCCCTTCCAAGACTACTTGCTCCCGCTGATCGTGATCAGTGTGTTCGGCCCGTCTGGCACAGCCGTGTAATACAGCTCGGCAGGGGTTGTACGACCCATGAAGACGGAGTAGTGCCGCGCCCCGCTCGTTTCATCTTCCAGCAGCACGTACCCAGCGCGTTTCAGTGGCGCCATCAGCACTTGCGGCTGCCACCCCTGCGCCACGTACTGCTCCACGCGCGACTGGCCGCTCTGCACCTCCTGGCGGTACGTCGCGGACGTGGGACAGCGCGGCTCCAATCCTTCCAGTAACGGCGTGAGGCCATTCCAGAGGGTGCCTCGCTGCTCAATGCAGTACAGGGCGTCGGGTGCGGGCCTCACTGTCAGGGCGGCAATGCCCAGAACGGTGACCAGCACTGCCCCGCCCCAGACGGGCCAGTTATTCGCGGGCATGATCGAGGGCGTTGGCGATCAAGGTCGTGACATGGTGATCCAGCAACCGGTAGTACACCACGCGCCCCTCCTTCCGGGACGTTACGACCCGGCCGGTCCGCAGAAGCCGCAACTGGTGACTCGTGGCACTCTCACTCAGCCCGATCACAGCGGCGAGGTCGCAGACGCACAATTCCATGCTGGTCAACGCACTCAAGATTCTCAGGCGGGTGGGATCGCCAACCAGCTTCAGGAAAGCCGTGGCGCGCTCTACGCAGATCTCGTCCGGGAGGGCCAGCCGCGCGGCTGTCACCGCCTCCGGATGCACGCAAGTCGTTTCACATGTAATCGGAGCAACCACGGCGGACATCCCCGCAGTGTACTGGGTCACCCCGACCGTCATTCCATGACCGCCTGCACGTCCTGCGCGACCCGCTGCGGATTGGTGGTGACCTGAGAATAATCCCACACCACACGGCGGTTCCCCGCGCGGTCCACCAGGTACGTGCCGGTCGTGTGATTCACGTCATAGACCCCGTCCTTCCTGGTCACGTACTGGTAGCCCACCCCCCACCCGGCCGCAGCGGTCCGCAGCGCGTCAGCTGGGATGATCAGTCCGCGCGCACTGGAATTGAAGTACGTGACGTACTCATTCATCAATGCGGGCGTGTCCCGCTGCGGGTCAACAGAGACAAGCAAGGTCACGAACTGTGCCCGTTGCCGCTCAGGCAGTGCCTGACGCACCCGCTCCAGTGCAGCGAGCGTCGTCGGGCAGTAGTTCGGGCAATGCAGAAACCCGAAGAACACGGCCACGGTCTTGCCCTTGAGATCCGATAGGGCCAGTGGCTGCCCGTTCTCACCGGTGCCTCGCAGGTCGGGGGTGGGCGTCCCAGCGGGGTACGCGGTGCCGTACAGGGACAGCGGATTGGCCCACCGGTCATACAGCAGCAGCGCTGCCAGCCCCACACTGATCACGCTGGCCGCCAGGGCCATGGAGTGCGTCCACGGGCGGCGGGGTGGACTGGTCAGCGCCGGGGGCGCGGGTACGCCAGCGCCGTCAGCCATGATCCATGTCCGCTGGCCTTGCGGGCGCGGCGGGCGGCGTAACGTGCCGCGCGAGCAGGAGGGCGTCGATGGCGCGCACCTCCGCCATCTGGGACGTGACGACAGTCCGCGCGAACGTCAGCACCAGCGGGCTCCGGGCGGTCTTGAGGGCGGTGTTTGCCATGGCCACGCCGCCCAGGTGATGGGCACGCATCAGCAGCAGGTACTGGCGTGTGGCCTCCCGGATGGGCCGGGCGTCCAGGCCCTGGAGGTCACGGTCGCTGGCCATTCCCATGGCGGCGCGGTTCATGCCCTGCATGGGGGGCTGCGCGCCAGCAACCGGATGGCCCCAGGCGGTCAGCCAGCCGCTCATCTGTCCGATCTGGGCCTGCTGGGTGAGGGTGATGTCCTGCGCGAGCAGGCGAACATCCGCGTCCACGGCACGTTTGAGCAGCGTGACGCTCATCTCCACGGCCTGCGCGTGATGGGCGCGCATGTCCCGCAGGAACCGGACGTCTGCGCTGGCCTGCGCGGGGGGTCTGGGGGTGGCCAGCAGGAACGTGGCGGCCGTGGCGGCGCTGCCCAGCGCCGCCGCTCCGAGGAGGGCCGCGCCCCTCACTGCGTTTCGCGGTACGCGCCGCTGCACGACGCGCCCGCCTCGGGCGCCGTGCTCGCCTGCTCGTACTTCTGAATGAACGCCGTCACGCGGGGATCACTGGCGCGCTCCAGGTCCAACTGGGCGTTCCAGGCGGTCATGACAATGGGCGCCGCCTGGTCCCGGCGGGGGGACAGGAGGGTGTGCGTGCGCCCGTTCAGGGCCTCTTGCAGGGCCAGCACTTCGGACGGCTGGAGGTCCGGGCGGTACGTGACCCAGACTGCGCCGTGCTCCAGGCTGTGTACGGCGTACTCAGGGTAGAGGTCCTGCGTGTAGACGCCGCAATTCTGCCACTGGGCGTTGTGGGGGCCACCGACCGGATGCGTTTCCTTGTACGTGATGCGGCCTTCCTGATGGTCGCCGCCCTCATAGCTGTAGGTTTTGAGCCCGTCGATGGTGCTGGTGGTGCCGCAGGCGGTGAGGAACAGGGGGATGAGCAGCAGTCGTTTCATAGGGTCTCCTGGGGGGTGCGCTGGGGGCGCGTGCGGGATGTGGTGAGGAGCACGAGGCTGACGCCAGCCAGGACCAGGACGTCCGCGCCGTTGAAGATGGGGAAGTTCTGGCCGTTCACGGCCCGGTGCAGGGTGTCCAGCAGGGGAGAACTGAGGTAATCGACGACGGCCCCCTGGGTGAGGCCGTCGGTGGCGTTGCTGAGGGCGCCGGCGGCGACCAGGCTCAGGGCGAGCGCGCGGGCGGGGGGGTGGATGCGCGTGATGAGGAAGAAAATGAGCGTGGAGCCCACGAGGAGGCGGAGTACGGCGAGCGGAAGGGTCAGGGTGTCCAGGAATCCCCAGGCCATGCCCTCATTGAGGGTGTAGGTCAGGCTGAGTACGCCGGGCACGATGGGCTGCACGGGCTGACCTGGAAGGGTCTGCGTGGCCCAGCTTTTCACGAGGAGATCCGTGATCAGTAGGGTGCCGGTCAGGACTGGCCACCAGATGGATTGAGCAACCCGCAGCATTTTGGAATTATACCTGAGCAATTAAGCAGGTATGGGGGCGTTTGCCCTTCCGGCTGGCCACACCCCGCTCCCGCTCAATCGAACAACCGATATGGATTGACCAGGGCCCCCGCCTGGTACACCCGGAAGTCCAGGTGGGGCCCTGTACTGTTCCCCGTGCTCCCCACCTGCGCGATGGGTTGCCCCGTCTGCACCCGCTCCCCGGCCCGCACCAGATTCATGCGGTTGTGGCTGTAGCGGGTGGTGTAGCCGTTGCCGTGATCGATCACCACCGTCCAGCCCCAGCCCGTGCGCGCGTCGAACGTCGATGTCCGCACCGTGCCGCTCATCGCCGCGCGGATCACGCTCCCTGAACGGGCCGCGAGATCCAGGCCCACATGCGCGGCATTCGGGGCGGTGGTGACTCGACCCTGCACCGGCAGGACAGCGCTGACCCGAATGCCCGCTGGGCGCACCACGGCCTGGGCAGCAGTCGGGACGGTGATGGTTCGGCCGGCCGTCAGCCGTTCCGGCACCAGGCCGGGATTGGCGTTCAGGATCGCCTGCACGGTCGTGCCGTGCCGTTGGGCCAGGGTGGATACGGTGTCGCCCCGTTTCACCTGCACGCTGGCCGCGGTGACGGGCGCGCTGAGCAGAAGGGCGAGCAGGGCGAACTGGATGGAACGGACCTTCATCGGTGCTTCACCCTATCAACGCTTTGGCTTGAACATATGAGCAACTATTCTCATATAAAAGCCGGAAATGAGCAGGACGATCGCCGAGGCCCACGCCACCCACCCGGGCCACCGCACATTCAGCGTCACCCCCTCCCGCACACTGAACGCAACCGGCAGCGTGCCCGGAACGAACCGGGGCAGGCGCGCCCTCACCAGCCCCTGCGGATCCACCACCGCCGTGATCCCATCATTGCCCACCCGCACCCACCAGCGTCGCGTCTCAACGGCGCGCACCCGCCCCATCCGGAAATGCTGCTCAGCGCCCCGCGATCCGCCGAACCACGCATCGTTCGACGGCGTCACCAGCACATTCGCCCCCTGCCCCACCAGAGCCCGCGCCTGGGACGCGAACACCGACTCGTAGCAGATCAGCACCCCGACCCTGAACCCCCCCAGCTCCACCGGCCCGACCGCTTCGCCAGGCACCCGGCCCACCAGCACCGGCAGCCTTAGTGATCGGAAGACCGTGCGGTACACGCCAGGCCAGCGCGCCTGCCCGGGAAAGAACTCCCCGAACGGCACCAGGTGCACCTTGTCCTGCCGTCCCATCACAGCGTCCCCTTGCATCAAGAAGGCGGAATTCCTGGGGACCGCCCCACCCACCGACGCCCCCAGCAGGACCGCGGTCTCCGCGGGCACCCGCACGCCGACCGGCGGTGGCCACGGGACTGCGCCTTCCGGCCAGACCACCAGCGTCCCCGCAGTCACCCCAGCCGCCCGCGTCAAGGACAGGTACCGCCGCCACTCCTGCTCGGCGTCAGCCTGCACTTTCGCCCGGGGATCTACCGCCCCCTGAACCAGCAGGGCCGGGCGCGTTCCCGGCCCCTCCGGCGGCCGCGTCAGACCAAACGCCAGCGCGCCCACCCACAACAGCGCCACCCACAGTCCAGGCCACGACCCCGCAGCCACGGCACTGGCCGCCGCGCCCACCAGCAGCCCGAGCAGCGAGACGCCGCCCCACTCCGCGACCTGCACCAGAGGCGTCTCACTCAGGAAGTACCCCAGGCCACCCCACGGAAAGGCCAGTGGTCCCTCCTCCCGCAGCGCATCGAGCAGCACCCACGCCAGCGGCAGCGCCCACAGTGTCCACCGCCCAGCCGCCCAGCGCGTCACCGCCACGACAACCGTGCAGCCCAGCCCCAGCAGGCCCGCCAGGAGCGGGAACAGCAGGCTCACACCCCATCCCAGCGTCGCGCCGAGACTCTGCGGCAACCAGCTGAGCATCACGCCAAACATGGCCGCCGCTGTGATCCAGGTGATCCCGAATGCCCGGCGCGGCGCGCTGTCAGCCGCCGCTCGGAACAGCAGGCCCAGCGGCACGGGGGCCAGCCAGCCCAGCGCGGATGGCGGGTACATCGCGCCCAGCACCGCGCCGAGGACTGCCCAGAACCACCACCGTCGCCGGCTCAGCCAGCGACTCAGGTGAGGAGCTCCAGCAGGTAGAGCGCCACGAACCCCGCGAAGAACGCCGACGTGATCAGCGGCGTTTCCTTCACCTCATGCGCTTCGGTCAGCAGTTCCTCCGTCACCAGGAACAGCAGCGCCGCCGCGCCGAACGACAGGACGATCTCCAGCGCCAGGCCCGTCAGGCCCTGGAGGAGCGTGCCCCCCAGGAGCGCCCCCGCGATCACCAGCAGGCTCAGCCCGCCCACCGTCCCGATCACGCGGCCCCGGGCCGCCCCGTCCTGCACGAGGCTGGACGCGACGGACACCCCCAGGAACAGCAGTTCCAGCGTCAGTGCCACGATCAGCAGCGTGCCGACCCGCTCGCCCGCCGCGAAGCCCACCCCGATCAGGAGCCCGTCGAGCAGCACATCAATGCCCACGGCGACGATGAGGCCCAGGTTCACGCTGGACGCCGCGCGCGCCTCAGCTGCTCCTTCCAACCGCTCCGCCCACTGCCGCACGAGCAGCATCACCGCCACGCCCAGCGCGAAGCCGATGACGACCCCCAGCGGCTGGTGTCCCTTGGTGATCTCTGGCAGGAGTTCCCCGGCCACCACGGCGAACACCACGCCCGCCGCAAAGTGCTGCACGAAACTGCGGGTGCGATCAGCGGGCGCGCGGTACGCGGCAACCGCGCCCCCCACCACTGTGGCCGTCACCGGAATGAGCGTGAGGGTCAGGATCTGACTGAGGGGCACGCTCACGCGCGCCCTGAGAGCGCCGCCAGAATCCGGGGGCGCTGGTCACTGAAGGGGCCGTAGAACACCTGGTCGCCAATCATGGTGACCGGCGCGATCCGGACTGCCGTGCGGCGCTGCATCTCCGCCAGGGCCTGCGGATCGCCGCGCACGTTCCGCTCCGTGAACGCGGCGCCCTCATGCTGCAGGAGGCGTTTAATGGCTTCGCAGTCCGCGCACTGCGGCACGGTGTAGAGCGTGATGTCCGGCATGCCTGACGTTACGCGATCCGGGGTGAAGCCGCGCTGGGCGTGGGCGCGCCCTCCGGCTCCCCTTTCCAGCGCAGGAGGCGCAGCGCGTTCGCGGTGACCAGGGCCGTGGCGCCAGTGTCGGCCAGGATGGCCATCCACAGGTTGGTGTACCCGAGCAGGGTCGTGACGAGGAAGATGGCCTTGAGGCCCAGCGCGAAGGCGATGTTGACCTTGATGTTGCCCATTGTGGCGCGGGAGAGCGCCACCAGATCCGCCACGCCCGTGACCCGCTCGCGCAGCAGGGCCGCGTCGGCCGTTTCCAGCGCCACGTCCGTGCCGCCCCCCATGGCGATGCCCACGTCGGACTGGGCGAGCGCGGGGGCGTCGTTGATGCCGTCCCCAACCATCGCCACGCCCCCCTGGGCTTTGAGGGCCGCGATCAGGCGCAGCTTGTCTTCGGGGAGTAACTCGGCCTGCACGTCCAGTCCCAGATCACGGGCGATCGCCTGACCGGTGCGGGCGTTGTCACCGGTCAGCATGACGGTCTTCACGCCCAGGTCCTGCAGCCGGGCCAGCGCAGCGCGGGCGTCCGGGCGGGGCTCGTCCCGGATGGCAATGACACCCAGGGGCGCTGAGCCGTCGAGCAGGACGACGGCGGTGCGGCCCTGCTCTTCGAACGTCGTGACGGCGCGGCTCAGGTCATCGCTCAGGGTGGTCAGGGTCGCGGCGTGCCGGGGGGAGGTGACGCTGAGCGTGCGGCCTTCGACCGTGGCGGTCGCGCCTTTCCCTGGGAGGGCCTGGGCGTCCGTGGCGGGCGGCACCACCATCTGGCTGGCCTGCGCGGCCTGCGTGATGGCCTTGGCGAGGGGGTGACTGCTGCCGGACTCCACGGCCGCGGCGAGGCGCAGCACCTCAGTCCGGTCCAGGCCGTGGCCCAGTACGTCGGTGACGTTGGGTTTGCCGGCGGTGAGGGTGCCGGTCTTGTCGAACGCGACGGTCTTGACGCTGCCGATGGTTTCCAGCGCGCCGCCGCCCTTGATCAGCAGGCCGCGGCGGGTGCCGGCGCTCAGGGCGCTGGTGATGGACGCAGGTACGCTCAGCACCAGCGCGCAGGGGCAGCCGATCAGGAGCAGGCTGATGCCCTTGTACAGCCAGTCGTGCCACGCGCCGCCGAACGCCAGGGGCGGCACCAGCGCGACCAGCGCGGACACGAGCACCACGCCTGGGGTGTACAGGCGGCTGAAGCGGTCAATGAAGCGGGCGGTGGGGGCCTTGCTGCTCTCGGCTTCCTCGACGAGGTGGATGATGCGCGCGATGGTGTTGTCGCTGGCGGCCTTGTCCACCTGGATGGTCAGGGTGCCGTCGGTGTTGATGCTGCCGGCGAAGACCGTATCTCCGGCGCTCTTGGTGACGGGCACGCTCTCCCCGGTGACGGGGCTGTCGTCGAGGCTGGACGTGCCCGTGAGGATGGTGCCGTCGGCGGGCACGCGCGCGCCGGGGTTGACCTGCACGGTTTGGCCCACCTGGAGGTGATCGGCGGGCACTTCCCGGGTGCCCGCGCCCTCGACGAGCAGGGCCGTTTTGGGGGCCAGGGCAGCGAGCGCCTGGATGCCGGCGCGGGCCTTTCCGGCCGCAACGCCTTCGAGGAGTTCACCGATGGCGAAGAAGAACACCACGACCGCGCCTTCTGGCGCTTCGCCGATGGCGACGGCGCCGATGGCGGCGAGGCTGACGAGCATGTTGATGCTGAAGGGATCGCCCAGGCGGGCGCTGGCGACGGCTTTTTTCGCCAGCGGCCACACGCCAAGCAGGGTGGCGGCGATGTATCCGGCAGTGGCGAAGCGCGGTTCGATGAAGCCGAAGAGCCACGCGGCGAGCAGCAGGATGCCGGAGGTCACGACCAGGCGGCCCTGCCCGGTGCGGTACCAGGGGGTGCCGGCGGGGGCGACCTCGTGGGTGTGTCCGGCGTGATCATGGGCTCCCGCAGTGTGGTCGTGGTGCCCCTGGCTGGCTGGGGGGGCGGCTGTCTGGAGGAGGGAGGGCGTGTAGCCGAGGGCCTTGAGGTTTTTCTCCAGGGTGGCGCGCGGGGTCTGCGCTTCATCGAGGTGGAGGGTCAGGGTTTGTTTGGTGAAGCTGGTTTTGACGTCTTCGGTGCCGGGGAGGGTGCCGACCATGCGCTCAACCTTGGCCACGCAACTGGCGCAGTCCATGCCGTCCACGAAGTAGGTGAGCGGTTCGGGTGTTTCCGAGTAGGGTGATTGGGAGGAAGGCATACCATTACTATACCTGAGTAAACGTTCATATGTTGAAGTCTTCAGGTATGAAGTCGGGTTGAGAGACGCCTCACGAGGACGGGATGTCGCCGAGCGTAACCTGCAGACCCCAGGAGGTCTATATGACAATGGCGAGCCAGATCCGCGAACACATGCCCGTACTGTGTGCCGATGGGAACGAACATGGCCAGATAGATCGCATCGACGGCGACTACATCAAGCTCACCAAGGACGACTCAGGGCAATATCACTGGCTGCCTCTGAGCGCGGTGGACCATGTTGATCAACACGTTCACCTCAACCTCAGCCACCAACAGGTGCATGAGCAGTGGCTCAGCGAGGACCCTCACCCCGATCACAGATAAAGAAGGATTACGAACAGGAGCCCAAATGGGCTCCTGTTCAGTTGGCCTTTGGAAGCGCAGGGAGGGGACACCAAAGATAAGCGCGAGGAATTCCAGGCGCTGGGTGTGAAGCGTACTTGTCCCGCGGCAGTCGTAGATGACTGAACGCGTTTACTAGAGCGCGTTTTGGAAACCGTACATTCCTGGCGATTGAGTACGGTTGGACATGTCCTGTGGACCCTATACGTCTGATCTGAGTGACGGAGAATGGGCGCTCCTGCAGCAGGTCTGGCCGACTCCGGCGCCCCGAGGTGCACCGGCCACCTGGAACCGACGACTGATCCTGGACGCCATCCTGTACATCCTACGTGGTGGCATCGCCTGGCGCGCACTCCCGCATGATTTTCCGCCGTGGCAGACGGTGCATTACCACTTTCGGGTCATGCGTCTGACTGGCGTCTGGGAACAGATCAATACTCAGCTCCGACGCCTGTATCGCGAAAGGATCGGACGGACAGCGGACGTCCATGCGGCGATCATCGATAGCCAGAGCAGTAAAACGGCTGAAAACGGCGGCGTGCGCGGCTTCGACGGCAACAAGAAGGTCAACGGTCGCAAGCGGCACATCCTGGTCGACACGCTGGGACTGCTCCTGAAAGTCGTGGTCCACCCTGCCGGTCTTGCAGACCGGCAGGGTGGACGATTGCTCATTCAGGCCGTGAAAGGCCAGTTTCCGACGCTACAAAAGATCTGGGCGGATCAGGGGTACACCGGTGAATTTAAACGCTGGGCCAGCCACGAGCTCAACGTGGAGCTCGAGGTGTTGTACCCGTGGTGGCGCCAATTGAAGCGGTACGCTCCGGATATTCTGGAGGCGCAAGGCATCGATCCAGAGGCCTTCCACGTCCTGCCCAGGCGCTGGGTGGTCGAGCGGTCCTTCGCGTGGTTGGGCCGGAACCGCCGGTTGGCCAAAGACTTTGAGGCGCTCCCCGAAACCACAGAGACGTGGTGCTATCTCGCCATGAGCCGGCTTGTTTTACGTCGCCTGACGGCACTTTGACGCCAGTCAATGAATTCCAAAACGCGCTCTAGCACGCAGACGCCCTGCGCCAAGGGGAAGTGAGTCCCTTGGTGTTGCGCCCATACCGAGAACTTTCAGCCCCGGCAGGAGTGGAGCCAACGGCAGAACGGCCACACAAACCGCGCAGAGTTCGCGGTCAATACACCAAAGCGAACAGCCTTGTCTCCTACTCCAGATTTTTCCATTCGTTTGAAGCTCACCAGCACGGCATGCAGATCCTCAACGGGTAATTTCGGGCGAATGTGGTTACCACCCGACGTACCTGATCCTGCTGCTGGTGTTCGTGACCGCCGAGACACAGCGCGCGCAGCTGATCAGCGGGCTGGGCCTGGGGCTATTCCTGGCCGGAGCGTTTTCCGATCCGCTCCAGCAGGACCTGAAAACCGCAGAGGCGCTCCTGAAGGCCGCGGTGAAACGCCACCCTCAGCTGAAGTCGGTACCGGCGGTGACCCGAACGATTGATCTGGCGGCAGTCGAGCGCAGGGCGCGTCAGCAGCATCGCCGCGTGACCGCCGCCGTGGGTCTTCTGATCGTCCTGTTCGGCGCGGCCGTCCTGTTTCTGGCGGTGAACACGCGGGGCTGAAGTCAGGCCGGCCTGACCTGGGGGGCGCTCAGGTCTGCTGGGCAGCGTAGGGTGGGCGGCATGGACGTCCGAGACCTGACCGCCGTGGAGATTGCAGACCTGCTGGACGCCGCGTGACGCGCTGATCAGGATGAGGCCGTGAGCGGCCTGGATCAGGAGACCCGCGCGGACCTCGCCGACCGCATCGGTTGCGACGAGGACCTGCGCGCCGAGGCGTGGGCCGCGTGGCGGGACGAGCTGATCGCAGACGGCCGCAGCCTCGAAGAGGCCGAATACTGGCTCGACGTCGAGTTCGTGCAGCCCTGCCCGGAAGACCGGCCGACCGAGGATTGAGCAGCCCGCGCGTATCGGACTACTCAGGCGATCACGCCACGCGATCACCGACAGGCGTATAGAGTGGCCGCATGACGCACCACCCTACCCCCGCGAAGCCCGCCGCCGCACCTGCCACGTCCACCCACAGCACGCCCCAGGAGCCCTGTGCCGGCTGCGTGTAAGTGCCCCAGTTGCTTTGACACCTGCCCGGACTCGCGGCCCTGCCCGGGCTGCTGACGTCACGCGATCAATCCATCCAGGCGGGGCAGGAGGGTGACCTCCTGAGTCCCGCCTTCAACGGTGACGCCCACGCGGTCGCCAGGCTGAACGCCCTGTGGCAGCGAGGCGAGCGGCCAGGGTTCCTCACCGGTGTCTGGGAGCCGCACGAGTGCAGTCTCACCGGTCACGCCCAGCACCAGGATAACCTCCATGTCGGCGTCGTTCATGGCGCTGTCGCTGCTCACCTCAGACGGCCACGTCACCCAGATCCAACCAGTTCAGGGTGAAGAAGGCCTGGTGCACGCGCGGGACGACGTCCCGGCGGGCGTACCAGAGGACGCCGCGGGGCCACACCCCGCAGAACAGGGGCAGTGGGCTGCGCATCGGTACGGAGCCCTGACGCAGGCTGAGCCGCGCGCCGTAGTCGTCCGCGAGGCAGCGGCGCAGTTCTGTCAGGGCCGCCGGCTCAGCCTCCCAGTCGGGCGGCACGATCACAAGCAGGACCGGCAGGGCGGCAGGCTCACTCATTCGTCCAGTCTCCGGAGTCTGGCGCCGTCACACCGTGACGCTCATGCCGGTGCCGCCTTCACGGCGCGTGAATTCAGCGCCGCGATCAGCTGTGATCGAGCGCCGGGGCGTGCCGCAGCGCGCCCGCGTCCGCCAGAACCTCGCTGAGTTCCGCCAGGTGCCGCACGGCCACCCAGTCGCGGCCCGTCCAGACGGCCAGTCCAGCGCCCAGTCCCCGGAAGTGCAGGCGACCCACGACCGCGACCGGCTGCCGGTCCTGTTGCGCCCAGGTCACAGCCTCACGCTGCACCCCGAACGCCCGTTTCAATTCCATCAGCAGCTTCTCGCGCGTCATTCCGCTTCATCTTGCCACCCGCACCATGAATTCCCGGCGCGCGGCCTCATGCGGGCCGTCACGCGTCGCCGTGCAGGCCCGATTGACTCGGCAGGTCGCCGCGTGTGCCATCCTGACCGGGATGTCCCCACAACCCACCCACACCACGCTGATCCACGACACCCCGGACGCCTGGGCTCAGGCCACGCTCGAGCAGATGACGCCCGGCTCGTTTGGCCTGGAAGTCAATGACGGCCGCGCGGCGGGCTCGGTCACCAGCACCCCGCTGTCCGCGCCGCCCTTTGACGAGCTGCTGCCTTCCTGGAACGTCACGCTTCCCACCGGCGGCACGTTCACCCTGGAGGTGCGCGCCCTGGTGTCCGGGGAGAGCTGGACGCCGTGGTACACCTTCGGCACCTGGACGGACGGCGCGGAGCGCTCCAGCGTGCCCGGGCAGCGGGATGAGCACGCGCGCGTCCTGACCGACACCCTTCGCCTGAGTGCCCTCAGTGACACGTTCCAGTACCGCGCCCACCTGACCGGGGCTGGGAGCGCCCTGCACCTGCTGGCGTTCGCGACAAGTGACCGCGCGCAGCACGCTGCGGCGGCCCGGCCCGGTCAACCGGAGGCGTGGGGGCGTGAACTGGACATCCCGGAGCGGTCGTAGATGGTGCATGAGGGGGGCGAGGGCTGGTGCAGCCCCACCTGCCTGAGCATGGTGCTGAGCCCCCTTGGGACGGACATCACCGTACCGGCCGCCGCGGCAGCCGTGCACGACGAGGCGTACGGGGGCACTGGCAACTGGGCTTTCAACGTGGCGTACGCTGGCAGCCGTGGCCACCGGGCGTACCTGACGCGCCTGCCGGATCTGCGCGCGGCCGAGGACCTGGTGGCGAGCGGCGTGGCGCCGATCCTCAGCGTGGCGTGGCAGGAGGGTGAGTTGCCGGGCGCGCCGCTGCCCAGCTCGAACGGGCACCTGGTGGTGCTGCGCGGCTTCGACGCGAGTGGCAATCCGGTCATCAATGATCCGGCGGCCGCGACAGACGCCGAGGTGCGGCGCGTCTACCCCCGTCAGGCGTTCGAGCGTCAGTGGCTGGGGCACTCTGGTGGTCTGAGCTACCTGATCCGCTAGGTGCACGCCGGGAGCGGCGTACACGTCACGCTTTACGTTTCCGGGGGGCCGCAGGGCCCTCCGACTTTTTCGTTCGGGCGGTCTTTTTCGGGATGGCCTCCCCCCGGAGGATCTTGCGTGCGAGGTCCGGCGTGAGGTCGTCGGGCATCACGTGATCCGGGATGGGCACGTACTGCCCGTCGAGTTTCAGGGTGGGCATGCCGTCGCGGATGCCCACGAGCGCGCCGGGTACACGCGGGACCTCCACGGTCGGTGGGGCGCTCGTCGCGCCGGACAGGGCAGGGGAGAGCTGCTGCGTCCAGAAGTGCTCGAGGTACGTTTCGTACGCGAGGGCCTCACCGGCGATCCGGTCCAGTTCCTGCTCCATGTCGGCCGTGAAGCGCGTGTCGGTCACGAGGGGGAAGTGCCGCTCCAGGTAGGTGCTGACCAGCAGGCCGAGGAAGGTCACGCCCAGCTGCCGCGCCTCGCCGGGCAGCATGCGGACGTACCCCCGGTCGGCGAGGGTGGCCAGGATGCTGACGTACGTCGAGGGGCGGCCCACCTCAGCGCGTTCGAGGGCCTGCACGAGTGACGCTTCTGTGAACCGGCGCGGCGCGGGTGTCTTGCGGGTCTGCACGTCCGCCTCACCAGCGACGGCCTGGGCACCGGCCTGCACGTCCGGCAGGTCCTGCGCCGCTTCCGCTTCCACCTCCGCTTCCGAGGCGTCCTGGTAGACGCGGCTGAAGCCAGGATCGGTGACGGCCCGGCCGGACGCACCGAAGAGCAGTTCCTGCTCTCCCTCCTCTGCGGACAGGTAGATGGTGCGTTTCATGCCGAGCAGGTCGGTCATCTGGGAGGCGACCGTCCGGCGGTAGATCAGGTCGTACAGGGCGAGGTCATCGCCCGTGATGCCGGTGGCGGCGGGGGGCGTGAACTGCTTTCCAGCGGGGCGGACGGCCTCGTGGGCTTCCTGGGCGTTGCTGCCTTTGGCGGCGTACTGGCGGGGAGCGGGGGGCAGGCTGCCTGCGCCGTACGCGGCGAGCGCAGCGGCCCGGGCGGCCTGGGTGGCTTCCGCAGACAGCGCGGGGCTGTCGGTGCGCATGTAGGTGATCTTGCCGGACTCGTAGAGGCGCTGCGCGACGTCCATGGTGTAGGCCGGGGAGAACTTGAGTTGCTTGCTGGCCTCCTGCTGCATGGTGCTGGTCGTGAACGGCGCGGGCGGCCGGGTCGCGAACGGCGTGTCGTCGCAGGAGCGGACGGTGAGCGTCCGCCCCAGCAGGTGCCGGGCCAGGTGGCCGCCCCGGGTGGGGTCAAGCGCCAGTGCCGGCGAGTCGGGTTTCTGCTGCCCGTCCGGGCCGAAGTCCTTGGGCGTGGCGACCGGCACGCCGCCCACCGAGAGGAGCGCGGCGCGGAACGTCTCGTCCTGCACGGTGAGCGGCAGGGTCAGGCGCACGTACCCGGCGGCGACGTGCGCCAGTCGCGCGCGTTCCTGCCGGGCGAGGGCGGCCAGGGCCGCGGACTGCACGCGCCCAGCACTCAGCCCCTTACGGACGGTGCGGGCCAGGACGGGGCTGATCGAGTACCCGCACAGGCGGTCCAGGGCGCGGCGGGCTTCCTGCGCGCGCACCAGGGCCCGGTTGATGGCTCGCGGGGCGGCCAGGGCGGCGCGCACCGCGTCCTCGGTGATCTCGTTGAACGTGATGCGCTGGGCGTGATCGCCGAGGTTGAGCAGGGCCGCGAGGTGCGCGGCGATCGCCTCGCCTTCCCGGTCCGGGTCGGTGGCCAGCAGGATGCGCCCGACGCGGCGGCTCTGCACCCGCAGGTCGTCCACGACTTTCGCCGCGTCAATGCGGTCCCCTTCGCGGAAGGTGGGGATGACGTAGTGCAGCTTGAAGCCGCGCTCGATGTCGATGGCGAGCGCGCCCCACGGTTCCGTCTTGAGGGCGGCCGGGATTTCGTCCCGTGAGCGGGGGAGATCCCGGACGTGGCCGTAGCACGAGCGGACCAGGAAGTCGCCGCCCAGCATCGCCTGAATCTTGTCGCCTTTGGCACGGCTTTCTACGATGACCAGCGTCTTCACGCCCTTCAGGGTAGTAGGGGGTTGATCCCGATCTCCAGTCAACTGCTGTTCGCAGGAGGGAGGGCCCCCCGCGTGAGGCCGCCTGGATTACGTCAAAGACTGCGTGGTAAACTCCTGCACATTCAGGCGCATGGTCAGCAGGCGCGCCGCGCCGCTCACGCCCCGCGCACCAGTCCACGAGGAGTTCCTTATGCCCAAACCACACGCCAAACCGACCCCTGCCACCGCACCGCCCCCCGCGGCCACGGTCTCTCAGGACGCCGTGAGTTCCGAGTCGGGCCTGACGCTGGCCGACCTGTCCTGGCCCATGACGCAGAGCGAGGTGGCCGAGACCTGGGGCGTGAGCAAGCAGTACGCGTCCTACCGGATCAACGAGCTGATCGAATCGGGCGAGCTCCAGAAGATCGCGGACGGCCGCTACGGGCTGGCGAACGTGGAGTACGGCCGGGCGGATCTGGACTTCACCCTGCCCCGCGTGCAGAGTGAACTGAGTGACCTGCCCTGGCCGATGACGCGCTCGCAGTTCCGGGTGTACTACGCCGAGAAGATGAAGGCGCAGGAGTCGACCGAAGAGGACCAGCGCAAGGGTGATCTCACGCGCAACGGCTGGTTCACGGCCCTGATCAAGTCGGGCGCCATCACGCACCTGGGTGAGCGGCTGTACGCTCCGGCCGCGCAGCCGGTCGTGGCGCTGCCCAGGGACATCCACGTGGCCCTGAATCCGGATGCCGACCGGCGCACGCGGTACGGGCCGATTCTGCTGGGCCTGCCGGACGTGTTCACGTCCGCGATGTTCGCGGAGGCGGCGGGCATTGACTCGAAGCACGCGTCGAGCGCCCTGAGCCGCCTCGAAAAGGACAAACGCATCCGCCGGCTGGAGCGGGGGCGGTACGCGCAGGACCGCGTGTCCCTCCCCGGGAAGTTCACCGTGGAGCAGTTCGCTGCCCACATCGGCCTGGAGCTGGCGGCCGCGCAGCAGCAGGTGGCCGGCGCGGTCGCTGCAGGCCGCCTGAGCCGGGTGGACGCCAGTCACTACCGCGGCACGAAGGACCAAGTTGAGGCGCTCCGGCGTCAGCTGCGTCCCACTCAGCCCGCGCCGTTCGATTACGCGAAGCTGCGTGAGGAGCAGGCGGAACTGCCGGAACTTGAGGTCGAGTGGCCGATCGACGTGGAGACGTACGCGCAGATCCGGGGCATCGGGTTGCAGACGGCGCGCCAGCACCTGAAGCGCTTCGAACTGATGGGCCTGGTGCAGTCGTACAAGAAGGGGCGGAAGTACCTGTATACCCTGGTGCCCAACGCCGAGCTGGCCATGGATCCGCGGGAGGCCCAGCGGATGATAGGTTCGTCCGGCAATGTGGAGTGGGACGTGGTCGATACGCTGCCGGAGGCGGAGACGCTGGTGGATGACGTGGTGTCGGCGCTGCCGCCGGCGCGCCAGGTGGCGGCCCCCGCGCCGCAGGTACCCGAGGAGCCGGATCTGGATGAGGAGTTGGACGAGGATGACGTGGTGTTGCCGCCGAGTGGCGGCGCGCGGCGGTAGCGTCCGGATGGTCCCTCTGCTGGTCAGGGGGACACTTCATTTATACTTGTCATTTTTCAATGAAGCGTGGTAAACTTTGGAGGTTAATCCCCCCACAGGAGACACCGACATGAGCGCACCCCGCATCACCCCCCTGCTGAAAATCGGCCAGAAACCCCCCCTCGTCGTCCTCAGTGACGGCCTCGGCCAGGACAGCGCCGCGCTGCGCGCCCTGCTGCTGGACGACCCCGCCTTCCGCAAACGCCACCTGCCCGACGGCGCTGACCTCCTCATCGTGACCGGGGCGACCGGCAATGAGCACCAGGAAACCGACGAGTACCGCGTCCGCGTCGAGCAGCTGTGCCGGGAACGCGGCGTGCAGTACCTCCACGTCACCCCGGACCTGGGCTTTCACAGCCCCGCGTGGCAGAATCTCCATACCCAGTGGGAACGGAATTTCACCGTTCAGTCCACTGTTTTCCCACGCACGTGCTCAGTCAACCTGAAGATTTCCCCGCTCTTCTTAGCCATCAACCGCATCATCGCCGAGCGGTACGGCTACGCCGAACAGGTCGGCCGCTTCCGCCGCGCCGCCCTGTACGCCTACGAACGCGACTACGGCAAACTCAACGTCATGATCGGCTTTTCCAAAGGCGAGGAGCGCCGCATCAAACCCCCACCCAGCGGCTACATGGCCGACACCATCCACCGCACCTACCCCCTGATCGACCTGGGCCTCGACCGTATGGGCTGCCAGGCCACCACCCGCACCCTCGGACACGAAGTGCCCTTCCCCTCCAACTGACTTGTTAAACGTACTACTCCCCCACGGAGCCAGATGCTGTGTCACGGTAAGGCCATCAAGCCAACCAGTGATTGGGCCAGTTCAGCCCGTGGGGAGGTTGCCATGTCGTGGTACCGTGTTCGTGCTCAGGTTCAGCTCCAGCCCCCCTACACGCTGATAGACCAGGACGACGTGGTGTTCGCGCCTGGTGAGCAATACCTCATGGAGCTGCTGGCCTGTGACGCCAGCCCCCTCACCATCAAGGCGTATGCCGATCAGCTGAAGTCGTTTCTTAACGCGCTTGCCCCTCTGGGCATCGCCTGGGACGCCGTTCGCTCTGATCAGGTGCGCGACCACATCCTCTGGATGAAGCGGGCCACCAAGACCAACCGGATCCCTCGAGGGCTGACTTCCCCTGTTCCCGGCAGCCTCAACCCACAGACAGGCAAGCCGTACCTGCCGACCACGTATCAGCCCACCACCATCAACCACCGCCTCACGGTCATCACGGGGTTCTATCAGCATCACATCGGGCGGGGCACCTTCGCACCCCCCAACCCCGCCCGGCCGTCCGTGCGGCGGCGCTTCGCCCACCACAACCCAGAAGAACGCTGGGTTCAAGAAGCCCGCACGCCGTACCGCCAGCGGCTCCCGAAAACCCAGCCACGGTATCTCTCCGACGCCCAGTGGGATGCGTTTTTCCACAGTCTCACCTGCGACCGGGACCGCGCACTCTTTATTCTCGCGATTTCGGCTGGCAGTCGCGCCGGGGAGTGCTTGCGCCTCCGTCTGTGCGACGTCAACTTTGGAGACCAAACAGTCCGCCTGATCGCCAAGGGCACCCGAAACGAAGATTGGATTCGGGCGGCACCCGAGTTTTTTACCTGGCTCACCCTCTATCTCGCCAGAAGTTATGCCGACATCCTGCCAGACGCTCCGCTCTGGGTGACCCGCCGCCACCCCCGCCGGGCACTGACCTACGACGCCCTGCGCGCCGTGCTCACCCGTGCCAATGCCACATTGGAGACGAACTGGACGTTTCACGACTTCCGGCACACGTGCGGGTACCGCCTTGGACGCGATCCACAGATGACCCTGGTCGCGATTCAGGCCCATCTGCGGCATGCCCACGTCACCACCACCCAGCGCTACCTGGCCCAGCGGGAAGACGACGTTCAGCAGCAACTCGCCGAGCATCACCAGCGGCGCCTGAACGGCGAGTTGCGCCCGAAGCCCATGGCGGCCAGCTACGGCTACGATCCAGCGGACCTGGAAGAGTTTTTCGATGACGCGGGGCTCCGGAAATGACGATCCTCACCCGAGCATCGGCGCCGTTTGAGTCCGTCCTGCACGATTACGCCAGCTTCATGACGCAGGTGGGGCTCCTGAACGACAAATACCGCCGGGCCAACCTGCGCCTGGCCGAGCAGTACCTCACGGCACTCCTGGCGCACCCTGGCGACACCTGGCAGGAGCGGTGGGTCCACCTTGAGTCCCATTACGACGAGATTTTCATTGAATCGAGGCCGAACTGGCAGAGCTTGCAGCGCCGTGTGCTGTGCACCCTGATCTGCCTGCGGGTGTTCCGGCCCAGTCTGGCCTTTTTGCTTCGCCCGGACTGCGTGTGGCTGAAAGAATACTTCTGGCGGACCGAAGCGGCCGACTTCTACGCTTCTGCTTGTGACACGGGCCGTACACGGAAGGTGGCCACGCACTCCCTGGCCAGTTCCATGCAACTCCTGGCCCGGATCGCGCTTCATCAGGGCAAACCACTTCTGGCACTCACCGAAGGGGATTTCCTAGAATTTGCGGCCCTAGCGACCACCACAACGAATCCCGTGGCGGGCACCCGAGGCGTATCCACCGCCAGCGAGATCCTGCGCGATCTCGGCGTCAAGGTGCCCTTAATGCACGCTGGGCAGAAACAACGGGCCGGTCAGTTCAGTGTGGAATATCTGGTCGAGCGCCATGGTGTGGTCAGCCCCGAGGTGCGCCAGTTGCTGATTCGGTACCTGCAGGAACGGGCCCCGTCCCTGGACTACGGCTCGCTCGACAACCTTTCGGCCATTCTGGTCCGGAACTTCTGGTGTGACGTTGAGAAACACCATCCCGAGGTCACCACGCTCGCCTTGCCCCCTCAAGTGGCGCAGGCCTGGCGGGAGCGTTACGCCTACAAGCCCAATGGCGAGCCCCGAAGGAATGCGATCAACGGCTTGACCGCCGTCCGCGCCATGTACCTCGATCTGCGGGAATGGGCGCTGACCGACCCTAAACAGTGGGGCGGGCACGTGTATGCCTCACCCGTCAGCCTGTCGCATCTGGCAGGCGGCATCAAACAGAAGCGGCGGCATCGGTCGGAGATGCAGGCCCATACCCGCTTCATCCGCCCGTATGTCGAGCGGCTCGTGGTGCACAGCCGCCAGCGTCTGGACCTCGCGCAGGGCCTCCTCCAGGAAACCCGACACCAGGAGCACGGGGCGCGCTTCCTCTTCCGGGGCACCGAGTATGAGCGACCCTGGATTGCCACCGGCAAGCGACGGTTAAGACTGCTGCAGGATGGCCGGACGCCTGTCATGGTTCAGCGCGTGGCCGACGGCCTGAGGTGGAATGCGGAGATCGAGGAGGAACGCGCGTTCTGGACCTGGGCCATCATTCAGGTGCTGCGGCTGACCGCCATTCGGGTGGAAGAACTGCTCGAACTCACGGACTTGTCGATCATGCCCTCCATCGTGGATCCGGCAGTGAAGGTGCTGCATATCGTGGCGTCCAAGACGGATCAGGAGCGCTATCTCCCGATTGATCCGGAACTGATGAGCGTGCTGGCGGCCATCAAACGGCGCGCCAAGGGTCGGGATGGCCGCGTCCCCCTGATCATCGCGTATGACCTGGTGGAGAAAGTCCACTCGCCGCCATTGCCCTTTCTCTTTCAGCACGTCACGCATGGGTCGCGCCGGCTGTTCCGGCAGGGGATCGTGAATGAGATGCTCCGGCGCGCGGTGCAGCAGGCCAACCTGCAAACCACTCAAGGCGACCTGGTGCGCATCACCACGCATGATTTCCGGCGTGTGTACGCGACTGAGATGGTCAATGGCGGTCTCCCACTCCACATCGCGGCCCGGTTCCTGGGCCACAGCAACCTGGAAACCACGCGCGGGTACGTCGCCACTTATGAGCAGGAGGTGGTGCAGCAGTACGGGGCGTTTCTCGCGCGCCGCCGCAAGAACCGGCCCGAGGAGGAATACCATCAGCCAACGGCGGAAGAAATGGCCGAGTTTGCCGAGCACTTCAAGCAGCGAACAGTTGCGCTGGGCCGGTGTTTCCGCCCATTTCGCGCGCCATGTCACCATGAGCATGCCTGTGTTCGCTGTGGCAGCCTGGCCATGGACGTGGAGCAATTGCCCCGGTTACTGCGCATTGAGGAGGAAACCCGGGCGTCGCTCTCTGAAGCGCGCGAAGCTGGATGGACAGGCGATATTGAGGGCTACGAAACGACACTGGCGCACATTGAGGAGAAAAAAGCTCAGGTTGAACGAATCTTGCGCCTATCGAACGCGGGAGCATCCGAAGCCGATTGACGAGAGCAGCCGCCAGGTGCGCTTGCGCCCAAGGACGAGGAGCCCCAGTGCCGCGAGGGCCACGGGCCAGTCGCCCCACCGGACGTACCCCGTGGTGCCCCGCTGCAGGGCGAAGCGCGCGGAGAGGGCGCCCGCACGGCGGGGCGCGAGCGCCTGTGTCACCCGCCCCCTGGGGTCAATCACGGCCGTCACGCCAATGTTGCCTGCGCGCAGCAGGTAACGTCGCGTTTCAATCGCGCGGACCCGGCCCATCGCGAAGTGTTGTTCCACGCCGGTTCCCGCATTGAACCAGCCGTCGTTGGAGGCGTTGACGAGCACATCGGCGCCGCCCCGGACCAGGTGACGGGCGACGGAGGGGAACACGCTCTCGTAACACACGTAAGCGCCGTACGTGACCCCACGCAAACCCAGCGGCCGGTCAAGCTGTCCCTTCTGGAGGCCGGTGAGGTCGGGCAAGCCGAGGGCGCGAAACACGTGGTCGTAGAGCGGGGCGAGCGGCTCACGCAGCGGGAAGTACTCGGCAAAGGGAACGCGCCGGTGCTTGTCGTAGGCGCCGGTAAGGGTGGCGTCCCACGCTTCAATCCGGTTCTGGCCGGGTCGCGACACGCCGATCAAGAGGGGATGAGCTGGGAGGCGCGGCACGTCCAGCGCCGTGACCGCCGTTTCGGGCCAGATCACCACGTCCGAGGAGGCCCCTGCGCTGAGGCGAATATAGAGGGGCAGCGGTTCGGCTGTGCCCTGCACTTTGTCGAGGGGATTGAGGTTGCCCTGCACCAGGAGGGCGCGGTGGGTGGGCGGCGCGACCTCAGGCCGGGTGAGGCCGTACAGCAGCGCCAGGGCCCAGATGGGCAATGTCAGCGCGAGGGGCCGGACATCCCCCACCGTGAGGCTGGCGAGCGCCGCAGCCAGGCTGGTCACGAGGAGGCTGGCGAGCAGCACGCCGCCCAGATCGGCGACCTGAATCAGCGGGGTGGGCAGGAGCGTGTAGCCGAGCGTGCCCCAGGGAAAGGCGAACGGGCCCAGGTGGCGCAGCCATTCCAGAATCACCCACCCGAACGCCAGGCCCCACAGCCGCCCGGGAAGCGTGGGGATCAAGGTGGTCACCATGAGTGCGATCAGCGCGTAAAAACCACCTTCAAAGGCAAACAGCGGGGGAAACAGGAAGGCGCCCACCGCGCCGAACAGCGCGGCAAAGCTGAGGGGCAAGAACAGCAGGTGCAGGCCAAAAAAGGTGATCATGCTCCAGAACAGCCGGGCGGCGGCGGCTGTGGGCCGCGTGGGCGCACAGACCCACAGCAGCAGCGCGGCGAGGGGGAGGGGGGTGGCCGCACTCCAGGGGTGGGGAACAGCCGTCAGAGCCAGCAGGCTGCCCAGCAGCGCGGAGATCACGACGGTGGTAAAGGCCTGCGCTGGCCGATTTCGGCTGTTCGGATCGAGCCCACTGCTCGTCCCTGCTCTTGATACCTGTACACCCATACAGATATTGTATGGTATGACCGCTTCCCCCCCCACCCCAGGCACGCCACTGCGTTACTTCGTGGAGCGCATGGACTGCGCCGATTGCGCCCGCACCGTGCAGAGTGCCCTCACGCGCCTGCCCGGCGTCGGTGACCCCCGCGTCAACTTCACCACCCAGACCCTGAGCCTGACCCTGGACGAAACGCAACTGCCCCGCGAAAAACTGGAGAACACCCTGCGCTCCCTGGGGTACCCACCTGTCTTGGAGCACGCTCCCGTATCTCCCGCTGCCCAGACGCTGCGCTATTTCGTCAATAACATGGACTGCGCCGACTGCGCGGGCAAAGTGCAGGGCGTGGTCAGCCGGTTGCCCGGTGCTGGAGAGCCCAAAGTCAGTTTCACCACGCAGACGCTGAGTCTCACGCTCGACGAGACCAAGACGTCCCGCGCCCAGCTCGAACAGACCCTACGCTCCATCGGTTATCCACCGGACCTCCAGGAGGACGCGCAGGCCACCCCTGGCACGCCCGCTGCTCCCCGACCCGCCCGCGTCGAACTTCCCTGGCACCAGACGAGCAAGGGCCGCAATGTCCTGCTCACTGGCGCACTGCTCGGCCTGGCCTTTTTACTGAGCCTCGTCGCACCGCGCTTCGCCTTTTATGCCTACGCAGCAGCCACCCTGATCGGCGTCTGGCCCCTGCTGCTCAAAGCGGTCGCCAGCACCCGGCTGGGCGAGCCCTTCACCATTAATACCTTGATCAGTGTGGCTGCCATCGGCGCTGTGGCCATCGGGGAAGCAGCTGAAGGTGCGCTCGTGGTCTTCCTGTTCGCGATTGGCGAACTCCTGGAGAACGTCGCCGCCGGCCGCGCCCGGGCCGGCATTCAGGCCCTGGCCGCGCTGGCCCCCAAAACCGCCCTGCTCCTGACCGGCACCCAGACCCAGGAAGTCCCCGTTGAATCCCTGCAGGTGGGTCAACTCGTCCGGGTTCAGCCCGGCGGCCGCGTCCCCGCTGACGGCACCATCACGGAAGGCAATTCCAACCTGGACGACAGCCCCGTGACTGGCGAAAGCGTCCCCGTGCACAAGACCGCAGGAGATCAGGTCTACGCCGGGAGCATCAACACGGACGGAGTGCTCACCATCCGGGTCGATAAGGGTGCGTCGGACAACACGATCGCCCGCATCATCCATCTGGTTGAGGAAGCCGAGAGCAGCAAAGCCCCTACCGCCCGCTTCATTGACCGCTTCTCGCGGTGGTATACCCCGGCGGCCATGCTTCTGGCTCTGTTGTTCGCCGTCATCCCGCCCTTGCTGTTTGGCCAACCCTGGAATGAATGGATCTACAAAGGAGTCGCCCTCCTCCTGATCGCCTGTCCCTGCGCCCTGGTGCTCAGCGTGCCCGCCGCCGTCACCAGTGGCATCAGTGCCGGCGCCCGGCAGGGCCTGCTGATCAAGGGCGGCGCCGCGCTCGAAACCATCGGCAGCGTGAACACCATCGCATTCGACAAGACCGGCACCCTCACCGAGAACAAGCCGCAGGTCACAGACGTCATTCCCCTGAGCGCTCCAGAACAGGACGTGGTCACCCTGGCCGCCGCCGTGGAAACCGGCAGTGCGCACCCCCTGGCCAAAGCCATCCTGGACCGGGCGATAGGGCAGACCCTCCTCACCGCCGA
The DNA here is from genome assembly GCA_943327755.2 of Deinococcus hopiensis KR-140. GTDB lineage: Bacteria > Deinococcota > Deinococci > Deinococcales > Deinococcaceae > Deinococcus > Deinococcus hopiensis_A. The sequence goes on along the minus strand of CALPYF020000050.1, from coordinate 1,836 downwards.
GAATGCCCGCGCCATCCCAGGCAAAGCGGTGACGGCGACGGTGAGTGGCCGCACGCTGGCCGTCGGCTCTCCCCGGTACGCACAGGAGCTGGCCCCGGTGGCCCCGGACGTGCTCGGGCGCATCGAAGCGTTGGAACGCCAGGGCAAAACGGTCGTGGTGCTGCTCGATGGCACGGCGCCCCTGGGTCTCCTGGCGATTCGTGATGAGCCCCGCGCGGACGCTAAAGCCGCCGTTGCTCGACTCACCGCCCTCGGCGTGCGCTCAGTCATGCTGACCGGCGACAACGCCCGTACGGGCCACGCGATCGCAGGTGACCTCGGCCTGGACGTCGAAGCAGAACTGATGCCGGAAGACAAGCTCCGGCGCATCGCGGAACTCAAGCAGAGCGGCAAGGTCGCCATGGTCGGGGACGGTATCAACGACGCGCCCGCCCTCGCGCAGAGTGACGTGGGCATTGCTATGGGCGGCGGAACGGACGTTGCGCTGGAGACCGCCGACGCCGCCCTGCTGCGCCACAGCGTCACGGGCGTGAGTGACCTCGTACAGCTCTCCCGCGCGGTCATGGTCAACATCCGCCAGAACGTCACGTTCGCCCTGGGTCTCAAGGCCATCTTCCTCGTCACCACCCTGCTCGGCATCACGGGGCTGTGGCCCGCCATTCTCAGCGATACCGGGGCAACCGTGCTCGTGACGGCCAACGCCCTGCGCCTGCTGCGCTTCCGGCCCAGCTGAAAGGAGACCTCATGACGACGCCTGCCGGTCCTCCCCCCCTGCCTGTGCTCGGCAACCTTATCGACTTTGGCCGTGATCCCCTGGGCTTCCTTGACCGCGTCACTCAGCAGTACGGCTGCGGCGTGAAGATCTGCATCGAGTCGGAACGCGACACGTATATCGTCACCGATCCGGCCCAGGTCGAGGAAGTGCTGGTGAACACCGGCCGCACCTTCCAGAAGGGGTATCAGCGTCACCCTCTGATGCGCCTGGTTCTGGGCAACGGTCTGGTGACGAGTGAAGGAGAATTCTGGTTGCGTCAGCGCCGCCGGTAGGACCACAGGACAGCGTGGAGCTGAATCATGCGGCTTCAACAAACGGTTCGATCCGATAGCGGAGCAGTTCCGCGACCGTCCAGGCGTGATCCGTCACACCTGCGGCCATCCCCGGCGTTCGATCCACCCACCGACCATTCACCTGCACCTGAAGTGACCGATGTGGACGAATGAGGTTGTACGCCGCCAACACCAGGAAGAAGTGACGTTCCAGCCGCTCACCGTCGCTCCCGGCCTGCCGGGAGCGACGGACCAGTGCCGGTAACCACGTCCGGAGCGTCGCGTTCAACCGTTCCACGAATGCGGTGTTCACGGTACCCGGGCGACCTTGCGACGCTTCGATCAGGTGCAGCGCTTCGAAGAGATCACCGAATGCGATGCGTCGCTCGATTCGGTCACGGGAGGTCCGTTTCACGACCTGCACGATGTGCAGCTCCGCCCAGGGCACCAACTCTGGGCGCCCACGGCGCCCAGTGTGCCGCGGAGTCCGAAACATCCTGAGAACATGGGTTTTCCACGCTCCGTATCCATCTGTCGCCCACAGCACTGGTGATTGAAGCTGTGCAGCGCAGTGAACCTGATTCACGACCTCGGCGATCAGGGCGTGCGTTCGCTCAGCCGCCAACGCACCCCACAGGAGCAGTCGTGAGGAGACACAGACGGCCGTTGCCAGCCACCGCACGCCCCGTTGGGTCCGACACCAGAGTTCGTCCGCCTGCACCTGCCCGAGATGCAACTGGCCCTGACAGACAAGGTGCTCGTGAACACGCGCAGCGTGTTCACCGGCTT
>CALPYF020000049.1 GCA_943327755.2 Deinococcus hopiensis KR-140 | reverse complement strand
GCCAGCGCCACCCGCTGCCGCTGCCCGCCCGAGAGCTGATCCGGGCGGCGCGCGGCGAAATCCGCGATGCGCACGCGCTCCAGGGCCGTCATGACCCGCGTGCGGATCTGCGCGGCGGGTACGCCCTTCATCCGCAGCCCGAACGCGACGTTGTCCTGCACGGTCATGTGCGGGAACAGCGCGTAACTCTGGAACACCGTGTTCACGTCCCGCCGGTGGGGCGGCACGCCGGTCATGTCCTGCCCGCCGATCAGCACCGCGCCCGCGTCCGGACTCTCGAAGCCCGCCAGGATGCGCAGCAGCGTCGTCTTCCCGCAGCCCGACGGGCCCAGCAGGCTGAAGAACTCGCCACGGCGGATGTCGAGGTCGATGTCGTCCAGCACGCGCGTCTCCGCGCCGCCCGGCGAGCGGAAGCTCTTGCGCACGCCGCGCACGCTGACGGCCGCGTCGGCCGCGAGATCACGCGGGCGTTTTCCCTTGAAGGTCACGCCGCTGATGGCGTCACCCCGGTCCAGTACACAGTCATCCCCCGATTGTAGAGGCCGCGCCCGGCAGCTCCGCCTTTCGGGGGACGAGCCGCTCATGCCCGGCGGGTACAGTCGGGCGCATCAGCCCTCCCGGAGGTGACCCCCATGGACCTTGAAGCGATCGTCGTCCCCGCCCTGTTCTTCGGCAGCGTGTTCGGTTTCCCGCTGCTGCGCCGCCAGATGATCCACCGTCATGAACTCGAACGCGAGGCGCTGCGCCGCGGCCTGCTCCCCACCCGCGTCACGCCGGACCACCCGGCCTTGCCCGCACCCCTCCTGCAGGCCGGGGCCGGGGACGACGCGCCCGCCCTCGCGCTGCGCCTGCCGGAACCTCACCGCCTGTTCGCGCTGGCCCTGCTGTGCCGCCTGGAGGATACGCCGCCGCCCGCCGAGGAACGCTCGCGGACCATGCTGTCGCAGATTCGGCTGGAGTACCTGCCGGAGACCCTGCGCGCGTACCTGCACCTGACGCCCGCCGGACGCGAGCAGCTGCGCGCCCAGGGCCGCGACCCGGAAGGGTTACTGCGCGAGCAGCTGGAGCGCCTGAACGAGGGCCTGGACGACCTGCTGCGCCACGACCACGCCGCCGCCGACCGGCTGCTCACGCAGGGGCACTTCCTGCGCGACCGCTTCGGCGCGCCGCACACGGAGCTGCTCAGGTCGCGCTGAACCGACCCTCTCCCCTGCCCCCGAGCCTGCGCCGGGGGCTCTTCGCTCCGCCCGACTGGTGCGCACCACCTTGCCGCCGCCGGGCGGGCTGGACACGCTACAGTCGGGGTCACGCGTCAATTCAACTCCTGCGGGTGCCCACCCTGGCATCCGGGGCCCTTTCCCCACGCGTGTTCCGGAGGTTCATCCATGCGCTTTCGTCTTCCCCTCCTCCTGACGGTACTCCTGGCGGGCTGCGCCGCGCCGAGTACCCCGGCCTCGCTGTCCTCTGAGCCCACGCTGGGCGCGCAGTCCGTGCTGACGTGGCAGGCGCTGCGGCAGGGGGACAGTGGCCGCGACGTGGTCACTCTGCAGTACCTGCTGCGCCACCGCGGCTACGCCCTGAGCGTGGACGGCGCGTTCGGCGCCGGGACGGACAGCGCCGTGCGGTCCTTCCAGAGTTCAAACGGCCTGACGGTGGACGGCATCGTGGGCGGCAACACCTGGGAGAAGCTGATCGTCACCGTCCGCCAGGGCGACAACAACAACGCGGTGCGCGCCGTGCAGGATCAGCTGCGCAGCGGGTACGGGTACACGGCCGTGACCGTGGACGGCGCGTTCGGCGCGGCCACCGACAGCGCCGTGCGGGACTTCCAGACCAAACGTGGCCTAAGCGCCGACGGTGTGGTGGGCCTGAACACCTGGAACGCCCTGGTGACCGGGGCCAGCACCGGCGGGTCGAGCACCGCCGCCAGCCTCGCGCAGAGCATCCTGAACACCAGCCGCGTGACGCTGGGCACCAGCAGCAGCACCGCCGGCGGCAGCCCCCGCCAGAACCTGCTGGACACGGCCGCCGGGAAGGCCGCCACGCGCGGCTGCGCCAGCAACGCCAACTGCGGCCTGACCGTGTACCTGAAAAAGAGCATGTTGCAGGGCATGTCCGACCTGTCGCGCAGCAACAGCTTCTACGTGACGTCCATCGCGGGCGGCGTGCACTCCACGTACTCGGATCACTACGCGGGGCTGGCGTTCGATATCGACATCTGGAACGGCGTGAGCCTCAGCAGCCCGAACAGCTCGCACACGGCGGCGCGCAACGCCTGCATCGCGGCGGGCAGCGACCCGGGTCAGACCTTCGACGCGTACCACGACCCGACCGGCGGGCACAGCAACCACGTCCACTGCGCGTGGAACTGACCATGACGACACCGCTGAGCCCCGGTGAGGCCACAGTCCCCGTCACCCTCCCCGCACCGCGCCCCGCGCCAGCCACTGCGTCAGCGGAAATCACCCGGTCCCTGACGGGCAGCGCGGCTCCCCGGACGCCCGGCCACGCGATCCGCACGGCGTCCGCCCGTCCCCGGCAGCGCGCCCCGTACGCCACCTTCGCCCCCCGGAGGAAACGATGAACGTGCACCGGCGTGACGTGCTGCGCCTGGGTCTCCTGGCGAGCGCCAGTGCCGTCCTGGCGGGCTGCGGCGTGCCCCTGACGCGCGTGCCGGACCGGCTGAACGCGCTGGCGGTGGCTCTCGGGCTGCGCGGCGTGGCTGGCGCAACCGGCAAAATCGCCCATCGTGCTGCTCGCGGCGCGGCCCACCCGCATCCTGGTGCACCACACCGCCAGCGCGAACACCACGGACCTGTCGCAGGCGCAGGCGTTCAGTCTGGCCCGGACCATCCAGCAGAGTCACTTCTCGCGCGGGTGGATCGACACCGGGCAGCAGTTCACGGTCAGCCGGGGCGGGTACGTCCTGGAGGGCCGGCACCGCAGCCTGGAGGCCGCGCAGGGCGGCACGCAGCACGTGCAGGGCGCCCACTGCGACGGGCAGAACGACGTGGCGGTGGGTATCGAGAACGAGGGCACGTACATGACGGTCTCGCCGCCCGCCGGGCAGTACGGCGCGCTGGTGGGCCTGTGCGCGTGGCTGTGCCAGCAGTACGGCATTCCCGCCACGGAACTGTACGGGCACCGGGACTTCAACAACACCGACTGCCCCGGCGACGTGCTGTACGCGAGACTCCCGCAGCTGCGCGCGGACGTGGCGGCGCGGCTGGGCGTGCAGGTGCGCATCTGGCCCACCACGAAGACCGGCATGACCGGCGAGCGGGTGCGTAGCGCGCAGCGCCTGCTGATCGCCGCCGGGCAGACCCTGACGGCGGACGGCAGCTACGGCAGCGGCACGGCCAGCGCGGTCAGCGCCTTCCAGTCGGGGGCGGGCCTCACGCCGGACGGCCTGATCGGGTCGGCCACCTGGGAACGCCTGATCCGCACGGTTCGTCAGGGCGACAGCGGCCCGGCGGTGCAGGCGGCGCAGGGGCAGCTCGCGGCGCGTGGGTACACGGTCACGGTGGACGGCGCGTTCGGTCCCGCCACCGAGACCGCCGTGAAATCCTTCCAGGCCAGCAGAAACCTGACGGCGGACGGCATCGTCGGCCCGAACACCTGGCTGGCGCTGGAAAGCTGAGGGGTGCGGTGGCCCGGCGGCCTACGCGTTGCCGGGCCGTTCCGCGACGGTCACGCCCAGCAGGTGCGCGAGGTCGAGCACCTGCGCGGCCTCCACCGTGACACCCTGGAGGTCGGCGGCCCCGGCGCGCAGGCCCCCCAGGGCGCTGCCGCGCAGGTCCGCGCCGTCCAGCTGCGCGCCGCGCAGGTCGGTGCGGTGCAGGCGGCAGTCCCGCAGGACCGCGCCAGGCAGTTTCGCCTCCATGAGACTGGCCTCGCTGAGGTCGCAGCCGTTCAGGTGCAGATGCGCGGCGTCGGCGCGCTGCCAGACGCTCAGGGGGGCGTGGACGCGGGTCAGGCGGACGTGCCGCAGGCGCACCCCGCCAGCCTGAAGGCCCAGCAGGCGCGAACCGGCGACCTCGACCTGTTCGAGGCTCACGTCCGTCCAGCGCGCGCCGCTGAGGTCGCAGTCCTCGAAGCGGACGTCCAGCAGCCGCACGCGCTCCCAGACGCTGCCGGTCAGGTTCACGCCCCGGAACACGCACCCGGCGAACGTCACACTGTGCAGCGCGGCCAGGGCAGGCCAGTCCCCCTCGAACAGCGCGCCGCGCAGGGTCGCCTCGTCTTCGATCTGCTCGGGGCTGGGCGCGCGGACGCCGCCACGCGGGAACTTCGGGGAGGTCGGCGCGGCGGGCCTTCTCACACGGTCAGGATCTCATGGCCCTTCGCGGTGACGACGACAGTGTGCTCGAACTGCGCGCTGGGGCTGCCGTCGGCGGTGACGACCGTCCAGCCGTCGGCCAGCAGGCGCGTCTCGGGGCGGCCCAGGTTGACCATGGGTTCGATGGTGAACACCATGCCCGGCTGGAGTTTCAGGCCGGTGTAGCGCGCGCCGTAGTGCAGGACGGTGGGTTCCTCGTGCAGGCGCTTGCCGATGCCGTGCCCGGTGTACTCGCGCACCACGCCGTACCCGCGGCCCTCGGCGAGGCTCTGGATGGCGTGGCCGATGTCGCCCAGGCGCGCGCCGGGTTTCACGAGGTCCAGCGCGTCCTTCAGGGACTCGCGGGTGGTGTCCACGAGCCCCTGCACCTCCGCGCTGACCTGCCCGACCGTGTAGGTGGTGCAGGCGTCGCCGTAATAACCGTCGAGCAACACGCCGATGTCCACACCGATGATGTCGCCGTCCTTCAGTTCGCGGGCGTCGGGGATGCCGTGGCAGATGACCTCGTTCACGCTGGCGCAGATCGTGCCGGGGAAGGGGTTGTTCTTCGGGCCGTACCCGACGTACGCGGGAATCGCGCCGGCCTTGCGGATGTACTCCTCGGCCAAGCGGTCGAGTTCCTTGAGGGTCACGCCGGGTTTCACGTACGGCGCGAGGACACGGAAGGTGTCGGCGACGAGCGCGCCCGCGCGGCGCATGATCTCGATTTCACGGGCGGATTTCAGGGGCACGCGGCTCATAACGAATGAGGCTAACACGCCCGCGCCGCAGCGGGGCGGCCGCGCGTCACCGTGGGTACGGATTCACGGGCGGGTGGACGGCACCACCTGCCCCGCGCCGCGTGGGCCCAGCTGGCGTAGGCTGCCAGCCATGACCGAGCGGCGAGTGGTGATCAGTGTGGACATGGAGGGCGTGTGCGGGGTGTCGAGCTGGGTGCAGGTCAGCCCCCCGGAATTCGGCGGACTGGTGAGCGGCGCGGAGTACGAACGCGCCCGTGAACGCATGACGCTGGAGGCGGCCGCCGCCGCGCAGGGCGCGCTGGACGCCGGGGCGACCGACGTGCTCGTGAACGACAGTCACGACACCATGCGCAACCTGATCCCGGAACTGCTGCCCGACGGGGTGCGCTTCACGAGCGGCAACGACAAACCGCTGAGCATGGTGCAGGGCGTGCAGGAGGCCGGGGTGGTGGGCCTGCTGTTCGTGGGGTACCACGCGCGGGCCGGAAGCGTGCGCGGGCCGCTGGCGCACACCTGGAACGGTTTCGTGCGGGACGTGGTCGTGAACGGCGTGAGCACCGGCGAGTACGGCCTGAACGCCCTGCTGGCCGGGCATTACGGCGTGCCGGTGCTGTTCGCGTCCGGGGACGACGTGGCCATGGGCGAGATCACGGCGGAACTGGGGTCCGGGGTGGTCACGGTGCCCGTGAAGGAGGGCCTGAGTGCCTTCGCGGCGGCGCACCTGCACCCGCGCGAGGCGCAGCGCCGCATCCGGGACGGGGCGCGCCGGGCGGTGGAGGCGGCGGGCGACGCCACACCCTACGTGACCCGCTGGCCCGCGCACGCGCAGGTGAGTTTCAACCATCAGGCCCGCGCGGACGCCGGTGAGCGGGTGCCCGGCGTGACCCGCGTGGACGCCGTCACGGTCGGCTGGCACAGCCCGGACGCGTACCACCTGTTCCAGACGTTCCGCATGCTCGCCAAGGTGGCCGAGGTCCGGCTGGACGGCTGACGGCCGCAGCGCGTTCATGAAGGTATCCGGACCCAACCCGGACCGGGCCCGCAGGAGGGGCAGCGACACTGCGGGACATGTCCCGTCCCCCGCGCCGTCCCCGCCCTGGCTATCCGGCCGTACCCCTGCTCCTGCTGCTGGTCGGAGCGATGCTCCTGGGCTTCGGGGTGTGGCAGTCGGGACAATCCCTGCGGGCGGCGCGCTGGCCGGTGGCGACCGGCACGGTCACGCGGGCGCAGGCCGTGCCGGGGGGCCGTTTCGCAGACCGGCGCGGCTGGCGGCCCGAGGTGAACTACACCTACCGGGCTGAGGGCCAGACGTACAGCGGTGAGCGGCTGAACTTCTTCCGACTGAACACCACGTCCCTGCGGGGCGCGCGGCGGGTGCTGGCGCACTACCCGGTGGGGCAATCGGTCCCCGTGCACTACGACCCCCAGCAGCCGTCCCGGAGCGTCCTGCAGGTGGGCCTGGGTCTGTCCTGGCCGCTGTGGCTGCTGGGCGCGGCCTCGCTGGTGCTGGGCGGCGCGGTCCTGTGGGCCGGGCGCGGCGGCGAACGGTGGGGCGGGCAGACGTGGCTGCCGAAGTGAACGGTCAGCCCGCACTGAACGCTCCGTCACGTTCTCACCGGCCCGGCTGGTACGCTGCGCGCATGACCCAGTTCCTTCCCCTGCTGGCCGCCCTGACCCTCACCGCGCCTGCCTCTGCCGCCGTGGCGTGGGCCGGGGCGGACGCCACGACGGGCGGCTTCGGCGTGCACGCGGGCGCGGCGCTGCTGCCCATCCCTTTCGTCGGCACGGTGGGCCTTGAGGGCAGCGCCGAGCGGCCCTGGCGCGTCACGGACACCTCGGCGAACCGGGTGGCGCTGGGCCTGACGCTGCGGGACCTGAACATTCCCCTGTCGAAGGTGGACGCGTTCGCCACGCTGGGCGGGCAGGCCCTGCTGCCCTCCAGCGGTGGCACCACCGCCTACGCGCTGTACGGAGAGGCGGGCCTGCGCGGCCCGGTGTTCGGTCCGGCGGGCTGGCGCGCCTTCGTGCGCGGCACGAGTGCCGGGACCTTCGGGGCGGGACTGGGCCTGGAACTGCGCTTCTGACGAAACAGACAAGGGAGGCGGCGCGCCGCCGTATGGACTGGCGCGCCGCCTCCACTTGTGGGGTTATCCGTCGTTGGTGTTGTCGTTCTCGGGGTCCATCTGGCGGTTGGGTTCGCCGTGCTCCACACCGATGTCGGGGTTGCCGGGGCTGTCCTGCACCACGCCACGGTCGTCGTAGTCGGCGGGGATACGGCGCAGGCTCTCGGCGTCGCTGTGGTCGTGCTGGGGTTCGTCGCGGGTTTCGTCGCTGGTGTGTCCGGTGCCGGTCATGGGGCACAGCGTAGGGGGGTGCGAGTCAGGCTGCGTGTGGGGTGGGTCAAGGGGGCTTGATCCGGCGTGGAACGCTTCCAGAAGGAGGGGCCCGGACCGTGTCGGCCCCTGGTGAGCAATTGAGCGTCCTGCCCGATGTTTTCAACCTGGCCCGACCGGAGCTCATGACCTCGACCTCTCCCGCGTTCCGGTTTGGAAGCGCTACAATTTCCACACCAATGAAAAGACTGGCGACCCTCCTGACGGTCGCGCTGTCTGCTTCGGCAGCGGCGCAAACAACCCTGCCTGCCGACACCGCGCGGGTGCACTACCAGCGCGCGGACGGCGCCTACGCGGGCTGGGGCCTGCACGTGTGGGAAGACACCACCGCCCAGGTCGCCTGGGACAAGCCCCTCGCCCAGAGCGGGAAGGACGATTTCGGCACCTACTTCGACATTCCCCTGAAACCCGGCGCGCAGAAGCTGGGCTTCATCGTGCACAAGGGCGACACCAAGGACGCCGACAGGGACCTGTGGTTCGACCTGAGCCGCGGCCGCGAACTGTTCCTGAAGTCCGGCAGCGTGAACGTGGCGTACGCGAAGGCCGGGCCGTTCACGGTGGACGCCAGCCAGGCGCCCGTCGCGCAGGCCGCTGCGCCCGCAGCCACCGCTCCCACCGTGACGCCGGCGGCCATCAGCAACGCGCAGCCCATCCCCAAGAACGTCCTGCGCGTGCGCTACGTGCGCCCGGACGGCAAGTACGACGGCTGGGGCCTGCACGCCTGGGAGGACACCACCGCCCAGGTCGAGTGGAGTAAACCCCTGACGCCCACGGGGGTGGACGCGGGCGGCGCGTACTGGGACGTTCCGCTGAAGGACGGCGCGGCGAAGATCGGCTTCCTCGTGCACAAGGGGGACGAGAAGGACCCGGGCGCCGACATGTTCGCGGACCTGAGCAAGGGCAACGAGGTGACCGTCACGAGCGGCAAGGCCGAGTTCGCGTACGGCGCGCCTGCCGTGCTCAGCGACCCGCCCGTCCCGGCGGGTGTGACGCGCATCAATTACTACCGCCCGGACGGCAAGTACGACGGCTGGGGCCTGCACGCCTGGGAGGACACGACCGCCCAGGTCGCCTGGGACAAGCCCCTGACGCCCACGGGCACGAATTCGTTCGGCGTGTACTGGGACGTCCCCATGAAAACGGACTGGAAGAAACTGGGGTTCATTGTGCATAACGGCGACAACAAGGATCCGGGTGCGGATCAGGTGCTGACGAGTGAGATGGGCAATCAGGCGTGGATCGTGAGCGGGAACGCGGCCGTGAACACCACCCGCCCCGACACGAGCGTGCGCACGGTGGGCGACCTGACGCGGGCACAGGCGGTCATGCTGTCGCGCGACCTGATCGCCGTGAAGCCCGAGTTCGTGCAGCCGGGCGCGCTGCTGACCCTGCACGCCGCGCGCGCGGGCGGCCTGAAGCTGACCGCGGCGGGCGTGGACGGGGGCGACACCCTGACCCTGGAGGAGGTCGAGGGGGGCCTGAGTGCCGCCCTGAAGGCGAAGGCGCCGTACCTGAGCAGCTACGCGCTGCTGCGCGTGCGCGCCGAGGACGCCGCGCGCGTCGGGGCTGTTCTTCAGGGGCAGGTGGCGGTGAGCAGCGTCATGCCGGACGGCACGGTGCTGGACGCGACCGGCGTGCAGACCGCCTGGGCGCTGGACGACCTCTACGCGTACGACGGCGCGCTGGGCGCGCAGTGGCAGGGGAACATCCCGACGCTGCGGCTGTGGGCGCCGACCGCGCAGGACGTCAAATTACGCCTGACCGTGCCCGGCGGCCAGGAAATGGTGGTGCCCATGACCCGCGACGCGAAGGGCGTCTGGACGGTCAAGGGCGCGCAGACCTGGCGCGGCGCCGCCTACCGCTACGAGGTGAAGGTGTACGCGCCCAGCACCGGGAAGGTCGAGACGAACCTCGTGACCGACCCGTACTCGGTGGCGCTGACGCGGAACAGCACCCGCTCGGTGCTGCTGGACCTGAACGACCCGGCCACCAAACCCCAGGCGTGGGACGCCCTGAAGAAACCGGCGCTGCGTTCGGCGGGCGACCTGAGCTTCTACGAACTGCACCTGCGCGACTTCAGCGCCGCCGACAGCACCGTCCCGGCGGCGCAGCGCGGCACGTACCTCGCGTTCACGCTGCCCGGCAGTGACGGCGTCAAGCACCTGAAGGCCCTGGCCGACGCGGGCCTGAAGGCCGTGCACCTGCTCCCCACCTTCGACATCGCCACCATCAGCGAGGACAAGGCCGCGTGGAAGTCCCCCGGCGACCTCACGAAGTTCGCGCCGAACAGCGACGAGCAGCAGAAGGCCATCGGCGCCGTGAAGGATCAGGACGCGTACAACTGGGGCTACGACCCGTACCACTACATGGTCCCCGAGGGCAGCTACGCCGTGAACCCCGACCAGCGGACCCTGGAGTACCGCCGCATGGTCGCCGCGCTGAACGGCATGGGTCTGCGCGTCGTGCAGGACGTGGTGTTCAACCACACCGCCGCCAGCGGGCAGGCGGACCGCAGCGTGCTGGACCGCATCGTGCCCGGCTACTACCACCGCCTGAACGCCAATGGCGGTGTGGAGAACAGCACCTGCTGCTCGAACACCGCCACCGAGCACGTCATGATGCGCAAGCTGATGGTGGACACGCTGGTCCTGATGGCCAGGGCCTACAAGGTGGACGGCTTCCGCTTCGACCTGATGGGCCACCACATGGTCGCCGACATGCAGGCCGCCCGCAAGGCGCTCGACGCCCTGACCGTCCAGAAGGATGGCGTGGACGGCCGGAGCATCTACCTCTACGGTGAAGGCTGGGACTTCGGCGAGGTGCAGGGCAACAAGCGCGGCACCAACGCCACGCAGCTGAACCTGTTCGGGCAGGGCATCGGCACCTTCAACGACCGCCTGCGTGACGCGGTGCGCGGCGGCAGCCCCTTCGGCGGCCTGCAGGAGCAGGGCTTCGCGACCGGGATGTTCGTGCTGCCCAACGGGCAACCCGCGAACACGAACAAGGCCAAGGCCCTGAGCCTCGCCGATCAGGTGCGGATCGGCCTGACCGGGAACCTGCGCGACTACCGCTTCACCGACGCGACCGGCAAGGCCGTGAAGGGCGCCGAGGTGAGCTACAACGGCGCGCCCACCGGGTACGCGGCCAGCCCCCGCGAGGCGATCACGTACGTCAGCGCGCACGACAACCAGACGCTGTTCGACGCGGTCCTCCTGAAAGCGCCCCTGAGTGCCACCTCCGCGCAGCGCACCCGCATGCAGAACCTCGCCAACAGCGTCGTGCTGCTCGGGCAGGGCCTGCCGTTCAGCTACGCCGGGGACGAGATCCTGCGCTCCAAGAGCTTCGACACCGACAGCTACAACAGCGGCGACTGGTTCAACACCCTGGACTTCACCGGCAAGGGCAACGGCTTCGGCAAGGGCCTGCCGCCCGCCGAGAAGAACGAGGCGAACTGGAACCTGTACCGCGGCCTGCTGGGCAACCCCGCCCTGAAACCGTCGGCGGCCGACATTCAGCGGGCCTTCGACCACTACCGCGAGATGCTGCGCGTGCGCTACTCCAGCACGCTGTTCCGCATGGACACCGCCGCGCAAGTGCAGCAGGGCCTGACCTTCCTGAACGTGGGCCCGGCGCAACAGCCCGGCGTGATCGCCATGAAACTCAGCGGCGCCGTGAGTGCCACCAACCCCTACCGGAACGTCGTGGTGGTGTTCAACGCGACCGGCCAGAGCGTGACCCTCAGCGACGCGGCCCTCGCGGGCCTGAACCTCAGCCTGCACCCCGCACTGGCGGCGGGCACCGACGCGACCGTGAAGACCAGCCGCGCCACCGGCAACAGCGTGACGGTGCCCGCGCTGACCACCGCCGTCTTCGTCGGGAAGTAAACCCGCACTAGGGGGCCGCCGGGCGACCGGGCGGCCCCCTCCTGCTGATCCCCTCGCGTACACTGGACGTCCACTCATGCAGACCATCGAGAACCAGACCTTCACCAAGAAACGCATCGAACTGGACGGCACCCAGTTCCAGAACTGCACGTTCGTCGAGTGCCTTCTCGTGTACAAGGGCACGGACGGCACGGCCATGAACGGCTGCCAGCTCGACAACACCGGTTTCGCGTTCGAGGGGAACGCCGCGAAGACCATCGAGCTGCTCGCCGCGATGCACAAGGGCGGCTTCGCGGAACTCGTGGAGGCGACCATCGCCACCATCCGCGGCGAGGACGTGCCGCAGCCCGGCGCCCAGCAACCCGGCACCGCCCAGGCGTAAGGACACTCTTCCGGTGGGCGGCTTCCCAGGTGGGGGCCGCCCCTTCCGTTGGCGGTATGCTGCCGCGCGTGACCAAACAGCCGCTGCCCGTGATTCTCGATGGTGACCCTGGCCTGGACGACGCCGTGGCGTGGCTGCTCGCGCTGGGCAGCCCGGAGGACCTGCGCGTGCTGGGCGTGACGACCGTGCACGGCAACGTGTCCCTGGACCGCACGACCCGCAACGCCGGGGTGACGCTGGCCCTGGCGGGCGCGGCAGCGGACGGGGTGGGCGTGTATGTGGGTGCGGACCGCCCGCTCGTGCGCCCGGCGCTGACGGCAGCGGCCGTGCACGGGGATTCGGGCCTGCCCGCCGACGGTCTGCCCGACCCCACCCGCGAGCCGGAGGCCGAGCACGCCGTGGATTTCATCATCCGCACCGTGCGCGCCCTGCCGGGCGAGGTGACCCTGATTCCCACCGGCCCGCTGACGAACGTGGCGCTGGCGCTGCGGCTTGCCCCGGACATCGCGCCGCTGATCCGGGAGGTCGTGTGGATGGGCGGCAGCACCGCGCAGGGCAACCGCACGCCCGCCGCCGAGTTCAACGCGCTGGCCGACCCGCACGCCGCGCACGTCGTGTTCGGGAGTGGTGTGCCGCTGCGCATGGTGGGCCTGAACGTGACCATGCAGGCGGTCGCGGGTCCCGGGCGGATCGCGGCGCTGCGTGCCCTGGGCACCCGCGCGGGCGCCGCGTGCGCCGAGCTGCTGACCTTCTACGCGGACGTGTACCGCCGCCGCTACGGCCTGGACGGCGGGGCGCTGCACGACCCGCTGGCGGTGGCCGCCGCGATCCGCCCGGACCTGCTGGACTGGCAGGCGATGCCCGTCAGCGTGGAGACCACCGAGGGCCTCAACGTAGGGCGCACCGTCTGTGACCTGTACGGCGTGACCGGTCAGGCCCCGAACGCGCAGGTGGCGGTGGGCGTGCGCGACGCCGAGTTCTTCGACCTGCTGCTCGAACGCGTGGGCCGCCTGCCCTGATCAGTGCCGGACGACGCGATGGAGGGGTTCCTCGTCGGGCGTCAGCGGTTCGAAGCGCGGCAGGAACAGCTCGAAGGTGGCGGGCGCGATGAAGTGCGCGCCGGGCTGGTCGTTGCGTGCAGCGACCCGCTCCCACGCGGTGGCCGGGTCGAAGGGTAGGACGTGCAGGGTCAGTGGCACACCCAGCGCGGCGGCCTGCGCGCGCAGCTCGTCGCGGCTGGCGCGCGTCCACAGGCCCTCGTCGAGGATGACCGGGACGCCCAGCGTGACGGCCCGCGTCCACTGCGCGTGCATGAGGGTCCGCACGCGCGCCAGCAGGGCCGGGTATTCGTCGGCGGGCGGGTCGGCCCCGTACAGGGTGGTCATCCACTCGTCGGGCGTGAAGCGCAGCGCGCCCAGATCGCGTTCCAGCGTGCGCGCCAGCGTCGTCTTCCCGGCGCCGATGAAACCGTGCAGGGCGTGAATGGCCCTCACTCCGGCCCGTCCGTGACATGCAGCGGCACCTCGTGCGCCTCGGGGAGCAGGTAGGCGCGCAGCGTGCCGCCGCTCAGGTCGGCGATCAGGTACGGCACGTCGTACGCGGCCAGTCGGGTGTCGGTGCGGCTGGGCCGGTCCGGGCCGCGCGGGTGGCTGTGGTACAGGCCCACGAGGTCCAGGCCCTCGGCCCGCATGGCCTTCAGGGCGCGCAGCAGGTAGGTGGGGTCGGCGAGGTACTCGCGGGTGGGGTCCGGCGCGATGTTCGGCAGGGGATACAGGGTGTGCACGCACCACGTTTCGCCGTGCAGGACGCCACCCAGGGCACCCACGACCTCGTGGTGGGGGTGGGTGCGGGCGTGCTGCCAGAGGGCCGCGTGCAGCGCGGCGGGAAGGTGCAGGGGCACGCCGGGCATTCTGGCATGACCCACGCCGGGGGCATAGGGGTCGAAATGCCGTGCTGGTGCGGAATTGCAGTGTGTTATGGAGTACACTGCGCGGCATGGCGAAGGCGCGTTCGAGGGGTGCAGCTCCGGTCAGCCGGTTCGACGGAGAGGCCCTGGGCCTGGTGCTGTTCGCGCTCGGGATTTTCCTGGGCGTGACGGTGTTCATGGAGCCGGCGCAGCCCGGGTCGGAGTCGTTCATGGGGCAGGCGCAGGCGCTGCTGGTGGGCTGGCTGGGCTGGGCGGCGACACTGCTGCCGGTCGTGCCGGTGGCGTACGGGACGCTGGTGTTCCTGAACCGCGACGTGACGAACCTGACGCGGCGCGTGCTGGGCGGCGTGGTGGTCGTGCTGTCCCTGCTGGCGCTGCACGAGGTGGCGCAGCCGGGGCAGGCGGGGCAGCTGGCGGGACTGGCGATGCACCCGCTGGTGCGCACGCTGAGTTACGCGGCGGCGCTGCTGCCGCTGCTCACGCTGACGCTGGGCGTTGAGGTGATGCTGCGCCTGTCCCCGCTGTCGCTCCTCAAGGGCTTCTTCCGGTCGCTGAGCGTGCTGCTGGGTGGCGGCGCGGCGCAGGTGCAGGGCGTGATCGAATCGCGCCAGGAGGGCCGCGACGCCGCGCGCGCGCGGGTGGGGGCGCGGCAGGGACTGGCGAACCTGCAACGCGAGGTCGAGGGCCTGCGCCGCCTCTACCCGCAGGCGCCGGAGCTGTCCGGCCTGCACGACGAGCTGCGCGCGGCGGGCCGGGACGTGCGCTCGCTGGACGAGGCGGGCCTGAAGAACCTGGACCGGGAGCTGGTCGCGTGGCGCGAGGTGGCGCGGACCTTCGTGGGAAACGCCGCGCGGGACCTGCGGGCCGCCGTGAGCGCCGAGGCTCCCGAGGCGGGGGCGCAGGTGGAGGCGGTCGCGAACGAGCTGCGGGCCGGACGGCACGACCTGAGCGCCGAGCTGCCGAGCACCATGGCGAGTGCGGCACTGGAGCGGCTGCGCCGGGCGCTGGTGCTGGAGGTCCAGCGGCTGGCGCAGCGGGCCGGGCGGCTGGAACGCGACCGCAAGGCCGCCGAGAAGGCGCTGGGGAAACCCGACGCGGGCATGCTGACGCGCGAACTGCCCGCGCACACGGGCCGCGCCCGCGAGTGGGCGGAACTCGCCGAGGACTTCACGGCGTGGCGGGCCCGCGCGGCGGCGTACGTCGGCTGGCCGGAACTGGCCGCCGCGTTCGACCGCGCGCCGACCGAGCTGGCCGAATCGCTCGCGGAGGCGCTGGGGGGCGATCCGGACGCGGTGATGGCCGATCCGTCCGGGTGGCGCGCGCAGCTGGCCCGCGCGCAGGACGACGCCCGCCGCCGCGCCGAGGCGCTGGCCGCGCAGCCCCTCCCGGAGGCGGCGCCCGCGCTGCCCACCCTGGACTTCGATTTCGGTGGACCGCTGACCGGTGCCGCCCCGGCCGTGGCGACGGCACCCCTCTGGACGCCCCCGGCGCGGGCGGCCGCGGTGGCGGTCGCCCCGGCCCCGCCGCTGACGGGGACGGCGCCAGACCTCTCCCCTGCCCCGATTCCGGCTCCGCTGGCTGCCCCGGCGGCGGCTGCGCCCACCCCCATTTCGCCCACACCGGCGGTGACCCTGCCGCCCACGCCGCAGCGCGCCGCGCCCACCTACACGCCGGAGGTGCGGCCCGATCCGGTCGTGCCGGGCCTGGAGGACGCGCTAGGCGGCATGGATCCCTTCAGCGGCTGGGATGACGACGACCTGCCGTTCGGCCCGGCCCCCACGACCCCGGCCGCCCCGGCACCCGCCCCTGTCCGGGCGGCCACGGCAGCCCCGTGGGAGAGCCCGCAGCCGGAACGCCGCGCGCCGACCCCACCCCACACCCAGACCCCCTCGGCGCCGCTGCCGCTGTTCACGGGCGAGGCGAACCCCCGCCCGGTGCAGGGCGCGCTGCCACTAGCCCGCCCGGACGAGGCGCTGCTGGACCCGATTCCCGGCGCGGCGCTGAACACCGAGGCGCTGGACATCTCGGCGCGGCAGCGGGCCGGGCTGATCGACGAGACGCTGCGGCACTTCAACCTGCAGGCGCGCGTGGTGGACTACGCGCGCGGCCCGACCGTCACCCGCTACGAGATCGAACCGGCGCCCGGCGAGAAGATCAGCCGCATCGCGGGCCTGTCGAACGATCTGGCGCGGGCGCTGGCGGTGGGGGGCGTGCGCATCGAGGCGCCGGTGCCGGGCAAGAGCGTGATCGGCCTGGAGGTGCCCAACGCCGAGCGTGAGCCGATCACGTTCCATCAGGCGGCCGCCGCGCCGAGTTTCAAGGGGTCGCGGGCGAAACTGCCGATCATCCTGGGCAAGAGTATCGACGGCGAGATGATGGTCGGGGACCTCGCCAAGATGCCGCACCTGCTCGTAGCGGGCAGTACGGGCAGCGGGAAGTCGGTGTGCGTGAACACGCTGATCACCAGCCTGCTGTTCAAGTATCTGCCGACCGAGCTGCGGTTCCTGATGATTGACCCGAAGATGGTGGAACTCACGCCGTACGACGGCATTCCGCATCTGGTGCGGGCGGTCGTGACGAACCCGGTGGACGCGGCGGGCGTGCTGCTGGGGGCCGTGGCGCACATGGAGCGGCGCTACAAGATGATGTCGCAGGTGGGCGCGAAGAACCTCGAGCAGTTCAACGCGAAGATGCGTCAGGTCGGCGAGCCGGAACTGCCGCACCTCGTGATCATCATCGACGAGCTGGCGGACCTGATGATCACCAGCCCGAAAGAGGTCGAGTCGGCGATCATGCGGCTGGCGCAGATGGCCCGCGCGACCGGGATGCACCTGGTGCTGGCGACGCAGCGGCCCAGCGTGGACATCCTGACCAGCCTGATCAAGGTGAACGTCCCGGCCCGCATCGCGTTCGCGGTGAGCAGCAGTCACGACAGCCGCACGATTCTGGACGCGCTGGGCGCCGAGCGCCTGACCGGCATGGGCGACATGCTGTTCTACCAGCCGGGCCTGGTGAAACCGATCCGCCTGCAGGGGCCGTACATCAGTGAGGTGGAGTCCGCCCGCATCGCCGACGAGCTGCGCCGTCAGGTGTTCGAGGATGCGTTCGTGGAGGCGTATGGCACGGACTTCGAGGGGGGCGTGGAGGCCAGCGGGCCCAGCGGCGACAAGTCGAACATGGACTTTTCAGATCCGCTGCTGCGGCAGGCGGCTCAGATCGCCATCGAGGAGGGTCAGGGGAGCGTGTCGCGCCTGCAACGGCGCCTCTCGGTCGGGCATGCGCGCGCCGGGAAGCTGATGGACATGCTCGAGGCGATGGGCATCGTGAGTAAGCATCAGGGCAGCAAGCCGCGCGAGGTGCTGGTCACCGAGGCGGACCTGCCGGAGTATTTCGGGCGCTGAATTCATGGCATTCGAGCGCTGAACTACACCCCCACGTGGTCTACACCAGCGCCGCTGAAGAATAAATGAAGACTTAATGTCCTGAACATTCCATGAGAATGCCCCCAAGTACGGGGGCATTTTTATTTATTTCGCCTGCAAGAATGCTTCCAAAAGTTGCTTTTTCTGGGCTCGTAGTGAAGATTGTTTGACGGAAACCCGCAGTTCAATATCCATTTCCCGAGGTGAACTCATGAAGAAGCACACTGGTCTGCTCACCCTGAGCCTGATGCTCGTCACTCCCGCGCTGGCCGGTGGGGCCGGCGCTCCCGCCGCCCCCCGCCCCGCCGCTGCCTGCAAGAGCATCGCGCAGATCGTCATGACCGACCCGAACTTCAGCACGCTCGCCACGGCCGTCGAGGCCGCCGGCCTGAGCCAGACACTGATGGGCGGACAGTACACGGTCTTCGCCCCCACGAACGCCGCCTTTGCGAAGCTCCCCAGCGACGCGCTGGCCGCTGCGCTGAACGACCCGGCGCTGCTGCGCTCGATCCTGCTGTACCACGTCGTGCCCGGCAAGGTGACCGCCAAGCAGGTCATGGGCATGTCCTCCGCGAAGACCGCCCAGGGCGGCAGCGTGCTGATCAACGTGATGGGCGGCAAGGTCATGATCGACAACGCCACCGTCACCAAGGCTGACGTCATGGCCTGTAACGGCATCGTGCATGTGGTCGACACGGTCCTGATGCCCGCCATGGCCGCCGCGCCCGCCCCGGCCCCCGCCACCGTGACGGTCACCACGCCCGCACCCGCCCCGGCCCCAGTCAGCACGGCCCCTGCCGCCACCGACATCATGGCCATCCCCGCCATGCCCGTCGGCATGACCGGCACGACCACGACCACCACGACCACGGCTGACACCACGGCAACCACCACGGACATGGCGGCCAGCAACACGGTGTACGACCTGATCGTCAGTGACGAGCGCTTCAGCACCCTGCGTGACCTGCTCAGCGACGCCGGGCTGACCGACCTGCTCATCAACAACGAGTTCACAGTCTTCGCCCCCACCAACGACGCCTTCGCCGCCGTGGATCCCGACACCCTGGCACTGATCGCCAGCGACCCCGATACCCTCAAGGCCGTTCTGACCTACCACGTCGTGCAGGGTAAGGTCACCGCTGATCAGGTTGCGGCTGCCTCACAGCTGCGCAGCGAGCAGGGCGCCAGCCTGAACTTCAAGCTGGACGGCACCACCCAGATGGTCAACGAAGCCATGGTGGACGGCGCCGGCATGGAGGCCAGCAACGGCTTCATCTACGCTATCAATCAGGTGCTGCTGCCCCCGGATCTGGTGCTGCCCACCGCACCCGCTGCCGAAACGACGACCACCGCCACCACCACCATCGTGACGCTGCCCGCCGCCCAGTCCGGCACGAACATCACGGAAGTCCTGGCCCAGCCTCAGTTCAGCACCCTGCTGAGCCTCGTGCAGAAGGCAGGTCTGGTGGACGCCCTGATGGCCGGTGACGTGACCATCTTCGCCCCCACCAACGACGCTTTCGCCAAGGTGCCCCAGGCGACGCTGGACATGCTGATGGCCGACACCGACAAGCTCAAGCAGGTGCTGCTGTTCCACGTGGTGACCGGCCGCGTGATTGACGAGGCCCTGAACGTCACTCAGCTGCGTTCCATGGAAGGCAGCAGCATCGACCTGATGGTCGACGGCACCGGCTACATGGTCGGCGTGCGTGGCGCGGACGGCATCGTGGGTGGAATGGTCAGCAGCCGTGCAGATGCCGGTAACAGCGTGATCTACCCGATCGACTCTGTGCTGATCCCCCCCACCCTGAAGTAAGTTTTCTCCACATGACCGCCCCCTCCCCTACCGGAGGGGGTTTTTCAAGTTTGGCCAGCGCAGGCGCCTCCCAGGCTGTCGTCAGGTGGGCTGCAGGGCCGGATGCAGGCGCAGGAACTCTGCCCAGCTGGTCTCGGTGCGCGCGATTCCGAGGTCCTCTGTCCAGCTCCAGTAGGGAGTGTAGAGGCTGCGGGCGGTGATGATCTCGTCCCGGAAGATGCGGGCGCTCAGGCCGGTGTCGAGCAGACCGCTCGTCTGGAAGCGGCGCAGCACGCCGCTGCGGTCGTACGGCACGGCGCGCAGGGTGGCGTGCCACCCGCCGGGCTGCGCGCCGAGCAGCAGGTACTGCGCGCGGGGGTCGCCGGTGGCGGGCGAGCCGACCGCGCCGGTGTTCAGGATCAGCGTACCGGCGTGGTCGTGCTGCACGGGCCGGTGGATGTGTGAGCCGATCAGCAGGCCGTAGCGGCCGCCGTCTGGGGTGATTGCGAGCTCATCCAGCCGGGCCGGGTCGGTGCGGTCGCTGAGGCTCTCGCGGGAGTGGTCGCGGGTGCCGTGCGCAATCTGCACGGGGGGCAAGCCGCTCTCGTGCAGGTCCAGGGTCATGGGCCAGTCGACGGGGGTCTGCAGCAGGCCCGCGCGGTCCAGTTGCGCGGCACTCCAGGCGGTCGCGCCCCAGAACGGGTCGGCGTACCAGTCGGCGGGCAGGACGTCGCTGCGGGCGTGCCACAGGCGCAGCAGGTCGTCGTGGTTGCCCAGCGTGAAGGTCACGTCCCGGTCCAGCAGCGTCTGCATGACCTGCACGGAGTCCGGGCCGCGGTTGACCACGTCGCCGTTGACGATCAGGCGCTCGGCTCCCTGGTCGTGGGCGTCGCGCAGGACGGCGTCCAGCGCGTCGGCGTTCCCGTGAATGTCGGCCAGGACAGCGATCCTCATCGGGCGGCATTCTAGGGCAGCGTGGGCCGCGCCACTGGAAGGCGCGGCCCACTTGCCCCGGGGTCGTCATCCGTGCGGGTCAGTTGCGGAAGATGACTTCCTCGCGGCTGAAGGAGCGCAGGGCGAGCAGACTGAACAGGAGCGTTCCGGCGAGGTTGACCAGCATGGCCAGGGCGGCGTGGGCGGGTTCGCCGCCGCCCTTGACGGTATCGAGGATGGCCAGCATCCCTCCGATCAGCGGCGCGGCGTACAGGGCCGGGCCGGTCTTCAGGAAGTCCGCGAACTGCAGCATCACGGCAGGCAGCACGACCAGCAGGTTGATGGGCGCGACGTACGTCTGCGCCTCCTTGAAGGTGCGGGCGTAGATGCCGATCAGGATGATCAGGCTGCTGATAAGGAGCGCGGTGGTCGCGGCGACGCCCAGCAGGGTGATCACGCCGCCGGCGCTGAGGGTCAGCTGGCCGCCCATCGCCTGCGTGAACGTGGCGACACCACCGGGTTGCCGCGCCTGGTAGGCGCGCATGATCAGCCCGCTCAGGAGGAAGCCCATCACGCTGAACGCGGCGCTTGTCAGGGCGGTGGTGGCGGTGGCGATGAGCTTCCCGGTGACGACCTCGGCGCGGCGCACGGGCGCCACGAGCAGGCTCTCCAGCGTCCCGCGTTCCTTCTCCCCGGCGGTGGCGTCTAGGGCGGTGGCCAGGGCGCCCGCGAGGATGAACTGCATCATCAGCATGGGGATCAGGAAGGCCAGCTGGCCGCTGCGCTGCTCCTGGGCGCTGCTGGCATCCACCGGTTGAATCCGGACGGGCTCCAGGGTATCCGCGCCCAGCCCCAGGTTCTTCAGGCGGGCGGTGGTCAGCTGGCGGTTGTACTGCTGCACCACGTCCTGAACCTTGCTGTACGCACCGGTCTGGGCGCGCAGGTTCCCCAGCTTGGCGTACAGCCGCAGGGTGCCGGTGCCGTCTCCGGCGCGGGCGGGCAGCGGCCCGGCCGCCTGGAGGGCGGCTTCCACGGTCCCGTCCTGCACCGCTCTGACGGGATCGGTGACAGGCACGAGTTCGACCCCGGCTCGTGTGACGGTGCCGTCCGGGAGCTTCTCGTCGGTGGTCAGGGCGCGGCGCAGCCCGTCGGGCAGGGTACCCACCACGCCCAGCTGCTGCCGGGCCTGCTGCTGCCCGCCGATCAGGTTCCCCATCAGCAGGGGTAGGCCCAGCGTGAACAGCGGGATGAGGATCAGGGGCATCAGGATGGTGGCGCTCAGGGTGCGGCGGTCGCGCAGGGTCGTCAGGAGGTCCCGCGCGGCGATCTGCCAGACCATGCCGGGGCGCAGGCCCCCGCGGCGGCTGGGGCGCTCAGCGGGCATGGCTGGCCTCCGGACGTACAGCGTCCGGGCGCACGAGGGCGAAGAAGGCGCGTTCGAGGCTGCTGGCCCCGGTGCGCGCGAGCACGTCGGGAATCGAGCTGACGTTCAGGAGTTGCCCCTCGTGCAGGATGGCGACGCGGTCACAGACCTCCTCGACCTCGCTCATGACGTGCGTGGAGTACACGGTCAGGCGGCCCGGGGCGCGGGTGGCGTGCACGAAGTCCAGCAGGGTGCGCCGCGCGAAGATGTCCAGGCCGCTGGCCGCTTCGTCCAGGATCAGGACGGGCGGGTCGTGGATGACGGCGCGGGCGATCACGACCTTCTGCTTCATGCCGGTGGAGTACTCCCCGGCGCGGACGTCCAGCGTGCGGCCCAGTTCCAGCCGGTCGTCGAGTTCCGTGATGCGCGCGTCCGCCTGGGCGCGGGTCAGGCCATACAGCGTGGCGAAGGAGCGCAGCACCTCGCGGCCCGTGAGGCGGGCAGGGAGGCCCATGCCGCCGTTCACGACGCCGACCGCGCGCCGCACCCCTTCCGGATCGTGGTGGATGTCGTGCCCGCCGACGACGGCCGTGCCGGAGGTCGGTTCGAGCAGCGTGGCGAGGATGCGCAGCAGGGTCGTTTTTCCGGCGCCGTTCGGGCCAAGCAGGCCGAAGACCTCGCCGCTGTGGGCCTGCAGGGTGACGCCGCGCAGGGCCTGATAGGCGCGGTAGGACTTGGTGACGTTCTGAATGTCGAGCATGGACCTCCCGATCCCCCTGTCTGGGGGCGTAGCTGGCAGTACGGGTCAGGTTCGGATCAGGTTCCCAGTTCACCCCTCTGTCCACACTGAATCGATCAAGGCCAGTCCATGAGACGGATGTGAAAAGCTGGAGAACTGCCGTCGCGCACGGCATTTTGCGTTCAGGGACACAGGACGTACATGAAAAGCAATCCCCCGATTGCTCATGCAAGATGAGAGAAAATCTGTAACAATAGGAAAGTTGCGCTAGAGGCCAGTTCCGGCCCCAAGGTTGCACTGCGTTCAAGTTGAGTGTCCGCGTTCAACGTTCACGCCGAGTTCCACCGACCCTGTTCCGACCACCGCTGCTCCACGCCCACCGATCCGGCCGCCCCGCGCAGCCCGGGATCGCCCCCGAACCGCCACAGTTCCGCGCCGCCGCCCCCTGACCGGGAGACCAGCGGCGCACCGGAGGCCCGAATGTTCAATCCCCCCACCCTCGAAGACCTGCAGGAAACCCGCCGCGCCAACGAGAAACTGGTGCTCAAGGCCCTGGAAAGCAAGCCCGAATGGGTCGAGACCGAACTGGCCAAGACGACCAGCCTGGCCCTGAGCCACCTGCGCGCCGCGCTGGCCAGCCTGCTCGACCAGGGGCGCGTGCGCCGCCTGCCCGGCACCGGCACCCGCGCCGTGTACGGTCTGGCCGACCCCGGCCTGGCCGACGTGCCCGCCACCCCCCTGACGAGCGACGCGAAGAAAGTCCGCGATTACCTCGAGGGCCGCGCCGACAGCGCCCTGTACATGAGCGACCAGCTGCGCATGACCCGCGAGGACGTCATGGCCGCCCTGAGCCTCCTGAACGCGCACGGCATGATCACCTGCACCTTCGTGGGCAGCCTCGTGATCTTCCGCCTGAAAGAAACCCAGGCGCTCGGCCAGGACGGCGCCGCCGCGCCCGAGAAGGCCACCGGCCGCAAGAAAGCCGTCGCCTGATCCCCGGCGCACGCACCGCCCCCGCTCCGGCGGGGGTTTTTCATGGCCGTACCCGGGGCAACCTGATCAGCCTGACTGAACCTTCATCAAGGGTCTGGTATCCTGCCGGGCATGAAACTCGTGCTGGCTGTGATTCAGGATGCGGACGCGACCGCGCTGATCCGCGTGCTGTCCCAGAACGCCTTCGAAGTCACGAAGCTCGCCAGCACCGGCGGCTTCCTGCGCGAGGGCAACACCACCCTGATGATCGGGGTAGCGGACGAACGCCTCGACGAACTCAAGCGGCACGTGCAGCGCACGTGCCGCACCCGCACCCGCCTCGTCGCGCCCAGCGTCCCGATGGGCGAGCAGAACGAGGGCCTCGTGAACGACCCGGTCGAGGTGCCCGTGGGCGGCGCGGTAATGTTCGTCATGGGCGTGCAGGAATTCGTGAAGGTCTGAGCGGATCAGGGCGCGCGGGCCGGAGGCTGGGCGAGGTCGTCCCCTCCGGCCCCGTGTCGTTCCTGCTGGGTGGGGTCTGGCGGGCGCTCCTGTACACGGCGGGCAGCGTGCTCGTCTTCCTGGCGACGCTGCTGGTCCTGCGGGCCGGGGAGGCGTTCCGGCTGAGCGAGGCGTGGTTCAGCCCGCGGGCGCTGTGGCGGAACCTGGAGGCCACCGGACCTGACTTCGTGCGTCTGGGCCTGCTGACCCTGCTGCCTGCCGCGCTGCTCGGTGGGCTGTTTGGCACGTCTGCTCGCAGGGGGGCGGCCCGGCATGGCGTCGCGGCGCTGGTGACAGTGGTGCTGCTGGCGGGCTGGTCGGTCGTGGGCGTGGGGACTCTGACGCTTCTGCCCGCCGCGCTGGGCGGCGTGGCGCTGACTGCGCTGCTCGGCAGCGTGCGCCGCGCCGTGCTGAGTCAGCCCATCAGGATGCGCGGCTGACTGGCGTGACGGGTACGGTCTGCGCGGGCGTCACCTGGGAGAATGTGACTGCCACGCCCTCCGGCACGCACTGACCGACCGGTTGGTCCGGGATGATTGACTGGAAGGCTCTCCGCTAGAGTACCGGGCGCTGCCCCACCCGACGCCGTTCCGGTGCGGCTTTCTGTCCCTTTTCGACCTGCGCCCACGCGGCACACCCCACCCCGGCAAGGAGCCTTTCACTGTGACCCGACCCAGCACCCCCGTCCTGACCCCTGACCCCACCAACCGCGACTCCGCGTTCCTGAAGACCATGCGCGGCGAGGCCGCCCCGCACACCCCGGTGTGGTTCATGCGGCAGGCCGGGCGCTACATGCCCGAGTACCGCGCGCTGCGCGCCGGGCGCAGCATGCTGGAGTGCATCCGCACGCCGGAACTGGCCGCCGAGATCACCCTGCAGCCCATCAAGGCCATGCCGATGGACGCCGCGATCCTCTTCAACGACATCCTGACGCCGCTGCCCGTCATGGGCCTGGACCTGGACTTCGTGGGGGGCGTGGGCCCGCAGATCAGCAACCGCATCGAGACGCCCTTCGACGTGGACCGCCTGGGCGTGCCCGCCGCCGCGGAGGTCATGCCGTACACCGCCGAGTCCATCAAGCTCGTGCGGCAGGAACTCGACCCGCGCGGCGTGCCGCTGATCGGTTTCGTGGGCGCGCCGTTCACGCTGGCCAGCTACGCCATTGAGGGGAAGGGCAGCCGCAACTACGAGCGCACCAAGCGCTTCATGTACGGCGAGCCCGCCGCGTGGCACCGCCTGATGGACAAGTTCGAGACGATCCTCGCGGACTACCTGGCCGAGCAGGTCAAGGCGGGCGCGCAGGCCGTGCAGATCTTCGACTCGTGGGTGGGCGCGCTGAGCATCTACGATTACGTGACGTTCGTGAAGCCCGCCACGGGCCGCCTGATCGAACGCACCAAGAAACTGGGCGTGCCCGTCATCTACTTCGGGACCAGCACGCACCACCTCCTGCCCCAGATGTCCTCGCTGGGCAGCGACGTCATGGGCATCGACTGGCGCACGCCCCTGAACGACGCCTGGAAGCTCATCCAGCCCGGCCAGGGCGTGCAGGGCAACCTTGACCCGCTGCTGCTGCAGGGCCCCTGGCGTGAACTGAAGCACCAGACGGACCGCATCCTGGCCGAGGTGGACGGCCGCCCCGGGCACATCTTCAACGTGGGACACGGCCTGCTGCCCGAGACGCCCGTGGACATGGTCCGCCGCCTCGTGGACTACGTGCACGAACAGACCGCGAAGTAATCCCCGAGCAGAGCGAGCAGCGACCGCGCTGGACCCCACCCCGATTCCCCCTGTGACCTGAGAGGAGCGACATGACCGATTCCACCCATACTGAAGCGCCGCTGGGCGTGCTGTTCATGGCCTACGGCGGCCCCGAGAGCCTGGAGGACATGCCCGGGTACCTCGCGGACATCCGCGCCGGGCGCGTGACGACGCAGGCCGTGCTGGACGAGATCACGAACAACTACCGCCAGATCGGCGGGAAGAGCCCCCTGCCGGAGTTCACCCGCGCGCAGGTCGAGGCGACCATGCAGGAACTCCAGGCGCGCGTGCAGCGGCCCCTGAAGGCGTACATCGGCATGCGCCACTGGAACCCGTGGATCGAGGACGCCGTGCGCGAGATGCTCGACGACGGCATCACGCAGGCGGTGGCGATCGTGCTGGCCCCGCACTACTCCAGTATGAGCGTCGCGAAGTACCAGAAGAAGATCAAGGCGGGCCTGAGCATGAACCACGGCCATATCGACTTCGAGTTCGTGAACGAGTACCACACCGAGAGCGGGTACGTGACGGCCCTGGCCAACCGCGTCCGCGAGGGCATCGAGGCGTTCCCGGAGGGCGAGCGCGACGACGTGCACGTGATCCTCAGCGCGCACAGCCTGCCGGTGCGGATCCTGCGCGAGGGTGACCCGTACGCCGACCAGCTGCACGAATCCGCACGCCTGATCGCCGCCGCCGCCGGACTGCGCGACGACCAGTGGTCCTGGAGCTACCAGTCGGCCGGGCGCAGCCCCGAGCCGTGGCTGGGGCCGCAACTCGACGAGCACATGCACGACCTGTCGGGCAAGGGCATCAGGAAAGTGGTCAGCGTGCCGGTGGGCTTCGTGTCCGACCACGTGGAGATCCTGTTCGACATCGACATCGCCGCGCAGGAAACGGCCGCCGAACTGGGCATGACGCTGGTGCGCCCCCCGGCCCTGAACACGGACCCGCTGTTCATCGGGACGCTCGCCAGCGTGCTGGAACGCAAGGTGGCCGCGCTGTCATGACCGACGCCGCAGTGAAGGACGGCACAGGGGCGGGCGGTGACCTGCCCGTGATCATCGTGGGGGGCGGCATCACCGGCCTGAGCGCCGCCTGGGAACTCCAGACGCGCGGCGTGCCGTTCGTGCTGCTCGAAGCCGGGGATTACCTGGGCGGGAAACTGCACTCCGAACGCACCGAGGACGGCTTCCTGGTCGAGCGGGCCGCGGACGCGTTCATCCTCGGCAAGCCGTACGCGGCGCAGCTGGCGCGCGAGGTGGGCCTGGACGGTCAGGTCATCCACCCGCGCGAGGACACGAAGAAGATCTACTTCCTGCGCGCCGGCCAGCTCCTGCCGTTCCCGCCGAACATGAAGATGTTCGTGCCGCTGGACGACGAATCGTTCCTGCAGAGCGGCGTCCTCTCCCCCGAGGGCCTGCGCCGCTACCTGGACGAGCAGCACGTGCCGCCCAGGCCCCCCACCGACGAGGACGAGTCCCTCGCGTCGTTCCTCACGCGGCGGTTTGGGCCGGAAAGCCTGAACTTCATCGTGCCGCTCGCCGCCGGGATCTACGTGGCGAACCCGCTGGAACTGAGCATGAAAGCGGCGTTCCCGCAGTTCCTGAAGATGGAACAGGAGTACGGCAGCGTCATCCGGGGCAGCCGCGCCACGCCCCGCGCCGCCGGACCCGTCTTCATGTCCTTCCAGGAGGGCACGAGCACCCTGATCCGCGCGCTACAGGAACGCCTCACCGGCGGCGAGATCCGCCTGAACACCCCCGTCCTGCGTGTGCACGAGCACGGCGTGACCCTCGCAGGCGGCGAGGAACTGCGCGGCCGGGCCGTCATCAACACCACCCCCGCCTGGTACGCGGGCGCCATGTATCAGCGGGACTACCCGGAGGCCGCCAACCTGATCGGGCAGCTCAAGGCGAACAGCAGCGTCGCCGTGGTGCTCGCGTACCGCGCCGAGCAGTTCCCCGGCGACATGCTCCTGCACGGCCTGCAGGTGGACGCCAGCGAGGACACCCTCCTGAAGGCCATCACGGTGCACTCCGCGAAGATGCACGGCCGCGCTCCCGACGGGCACGTCCTGATGCGCGTGTTCTTCAAGGACATCGAACCCGCCAAGGCTCGCGTCCTGGCGCAGGAGACCGCCGAGCGGCTGTTCGGCGCGCAGGGCGACCCGCTGTGGCACGCGTTCGGCGACTGGCGTGGCAAGAACCCCGCGTATGTCGTCGGGCACCTCGACCACCTCGCGCGCATCCGCGCCGCGCTGCCCGCACACCAGCAGATCGCCGGAGCCAGCTACACCGGCGTGGGCGTCCCCGACTGCGTGAACGCCGGACGCACCGCCGCCCGCGCCGTCCTGGCACCCGTCACCGCGTAGACTGAATCCCACCGCGCACCGCTTCCACCTCGGAGGCGGTGCGTTCTGCTGTCATACCAGATGATGTATACCGCACCTGCATTTGACCCACCCGCATACCGCATGTAGACTCCGGCAGTCGCTGCACACGCAGCACTTCGCGGGAACAGAGGGAAGTCCGGTCACGCCCCACCAGAGGGGTTCAGTCCGGCACGGTCGCGCCACGGTCCTCAGTCCGAACGCTCGCCCAGCGAAGAGACGCCCACATCACGGCCCCCGCGCAAGGGGCACAAGGCGGAAGAGCATGAACAACTGAATAGGATCCTAACGGCAAGTGCTGCTTTCCAGTCTTTCAGTTAGGAGATATATCGAATGAAGCTCTGTACCGGACATCTTGCCTTCAAGTCGCGCCTGGCGCGTGAAATGGCGTGCTCAGCAGCCTGATCAGTGCGGGTAACTCGGGGAGATTCCACCGCAGGGCATGGCACAGCCGCTCCGCGACGTACCGCACGAGGCTAATGTCCGGGCGGCCTTGAGCCTTCACCTTG
>CALPYF020000048.1 GCA_943327755.2 Deinococcus hopiensis KR-140 | reverse complement strand
CGCCCCTGATTTCCCCACGCCTGTGGGGATGGCCCGCTGTCGTGGGCGTGCCCGTCATTCAGCGCGCAGAGTTCCCCACGCCTGTGGGGATGGCCCGATCACTTGATGACCACCTGCCCTAACAGGCGCGAGTTCCCCACGCCTGTGGGGATGGCCCGGTCAGAGAGCTCCTCAGGCGCGGGCTGGCTGGGAGTTCCCCACGCCTGTGGGGATGGCCCGGCCGCCGCACTGGACGCCGAGGACGGCATCCAGAGTTCCCCACGCCTGTGGGGATGGCCCGCCCGGCCCGCTTGAGCGTCAGTACCGCGCGGCGAGTTCCCCACGCCTGTGGGGATGGCCCGCCGATCCTCGTCGATCAGGCCCTGCACTTGGTGAGTTCCCCACGCCTGTGGGGATGGCCCGGCATGCCTGACAAGCAAACTGCTGTCACGACCGAGTTCCCCACGCCTGTGGGGATGGCCCGGGTGGTCGGCTCACGCGCGGATTGAGAACTGGGAGTTCCCCACGCCTGTGGGGATGGCCCGAGAACCGCCCCCCGTTTGCAGACAGGGGGCGGGAGTTCCCCACGCCTGTGGGGATGGCCCGGGGAGTGCCGGGAAGCGGTGTTCAGTGCGCGGGGAGTTCCCCACGCCTGTGGGGATGGCCCGGCGGACGCGGGTGTCGTGGCGGGGCAACTCGGGAGTTCCCCACGCCTGTGGGGATGGCCCGCCGAACGACCCGCTGCGGTTCGCCGGGCTGGGAGTTCCCCACGCCTGTGGGGATGGCCCGCGGTCGGTGGCGAACCGCTCCACGCGGCTGCGGAGTTCCCCACGCCTGTGGGGATGGCCCGCTGGTGGGAGAGACCGCCGCCGAGCAGATGCCGAGTTCCCCACGCCTGTGGGGATGGTCCGAACCTGGTGCGGGTGGTCCCGGCGCCGTAGTCGAGTTCCCCACGCCTGTGGGGATGGCCCGGCGTGGGAGGCGATCCAGGCGAGGCTGTCGTCGAGTTCCCCACGCCTGTGGGGATGGCCCGTTCCGGGACCAGCTGTACGCCGACCGCGTCCTGAGTTCCCCACGCCTGTGGGGATGGCCCGCGTACTGGCGGCGGCTCTTGAGCCGTTTGCGCGAGTTCCCCACGCCTGTGGGGATGGCCCGTCCCAGCGCGGCCCTGACGGCCTCAAAACGCCGAGTTCCCCACGCCTGTGGGGATGGCCCGACCTACTTCGGCGGGTACTTCACGCGCCCGGTGAGTTCCCCACGCCTGTGGGGATGGCCCGCGAGTCGGCGAAAAATCGCCGCACTCATCCCCGAGTTCCCCACGCCTGTGGGGATGGCCCTGCAGGCATCGGGCTAGACCTCAAATCGGCGGGGAGTTCTCCATGCCTCGGCGTGCGTGAGCGTGATACCGCCACGCAGGCTGTGCAGGCGACCACACTGACGCTCACCGGGTGGGACATGCGAACTGCGTGGCGTAGGGCGGGCAACTCGTTCGTGTGACCGCCGGGCGGGCGTCCGTGCTGCCGGCGCGCGGCCTGTTGTTGGCGGAGCTAGACGGCCGATCGTACACGCTGATCACTGAGCGGTAACGGACAACTCAGGCGATCTGCCGCCTCATCCCTCGTCCCTGCCCTAGCTAATGCCGGTGGCAGGGGCGGGTTTTCTATGGTGCTCAGCGGCGCAGATAGGCCTGCGCGACGTATCCCGTGCGGCCCTGCCAGGTCACGCGGCACCAGCTGTTCCCGCACAGGATCAGGTTCAACTTCGTCCCCTTGATCAGCGTGGCGAGCTTCGCACCCTGCGCGCTGGGGCTCCCGCGCAGGTTCACGGCAGCCGTCGTGTACCGCGTGTTCCCACTCTGCGCGGGCGGCGCGCTGGCGGCGGGGACGGCCGGGATGATCGTGGCCGTGCTCGTCCCGCAGTACGTGGTGTAGCCGAGGTCCCCGCACACGTAACTGCCACTGTCGCTGGGGCAGGAGTGCCAGCGGTGGCAACCGTCCCGGTGCGCCTCGGCTGGGGCGGCGATCAAGTACAACGTGGCGAGCGTTCCGCACAGCGCCGCGAGGCGGCGTCCCCCTGGGGTGGTGGTCATACCCGGAGCGTACCCAGCTGGGGTGCGCCTGTCGCGCGACAGTGACCGCTTGGCTGGCTGCGCTGCCCGGTCACTTGAGGCAAATCTGTGAGGTGGCCTGTGTCATGCTACGCGTCCATGTCACCTCACGACGACGCGAACCGTGAATTGATCGAGATCCTGCGCGCGGGCCTGACTACGGCGCCCACACCTGCGCCCAGGCCCGCGCCGACACCCCAGGGTGAACGTCCAGCGCCCTCCCGGTAGCTGACCGGCTGACGTTCCTCGCTGACTCATCCACCTCGTAGGAGCGTACGCTCTTCCACGCCCTGAGATGGCGACCATGACGCGCGAGGCCGGGCTGTGGCAGTGGCGGCAGCTGCGGTGGACGGGGTGGACGCCTACGGGTCGGGCGGATGGAACGAGCTGCAGAAGTGGCTGGCACAGGGGTAGGCGTGCGCAGCGGGGGCGCGTACAGTGAAGAGATGAAAGCGGCGGCGCCCTGGCATCCTGTCCTTGTGGACGCGCTTTAGGAGGCCATCAATAAAGGCTGGACCCACGGGACACAGGAAGGACGGCGAGCGGCAGAACTGACGACACTCGCTCGGGAGCTCCCTGAGCCGCTCCCGCAGGGACCGTACCTGGTGCTGGGGAACCAGATCGTGAACGCACAGGGCTGCGCCTGCAGCCTACACAGGTGCCTTCAACGTCATACGGCTCACCTGGGCCTACGCGTGCTCTAAAGGACACGCCCGGCTCTCCTCAGGAACGCCTGGAGAACAGTCCGCAGAGTCATGGATCAGCATATGGGTCGGTATGCGCCCAGTGCGGGCCGCAGATGCGGCAACCGGTGGGGGCGTGCGCTCTCCCCGCGTTGGCGACCATTGGACCGCCCGACAGGCAAACGTTCATGCACCCTTCACAGGAGCCGATGTGCGCACACTCAGCGACCAGTCAACCGGTACGCTGGCCCAGTCGGCCCAACTTCTTTTCATCCTGCACTCGGGGGTTCACCCCAGGGGGTCCTATGACGCTGCCTCGACTTCTTCCCGTTACCCTCTCCCTCAGCCTCCTGCTCGGCGCCTGCAGTCAGAACCCCGCCCAGCCGACCCCAGCGCCCAGTGTGTCCCGACCTGCGGTCTCCCCCGCGCAGAGCCGAACCAACGAGGCGCTGCGAACGTTCGCTCAGCAGCTCGTGCGGTCCATGACCGACCCCGCCGTCCGTACCCTGATCGCCCAGGAAACCGCCCGGCAGTTCGACGGTGACACCGAAGTCCTCTACAGCACCCTGGCCCCCATGGCGGCCGGCCCCCAGTCCTTTGCACAGGCGTTGAGTACCGGTGTTGGTGCCCAGAGCCTGCATGACCTCACAGCCCGCGTCCCCAATCTTCAGGTCGCGGTTCGAGGCGCCGCCTGGGACGCCACCCGTACGGTGCCCTGGGTGGCGGTTGCTCAGGAAGGCGGAGACGAGTTCGCTCCCGTGACCGCCTACGACGCGCAGGGGAACGCTCATGTGCTCGATGGCCGGACCACTCCAGACCGGCCGGTCGTGGTCGTGGGCGTCAACGAGCGCGTGGACGCCAGCGGCCAAGTGGTGCAGTCCGCGCCCGTCCCAGCAGCCACACTGGCCGCGCAGGGCTGCTACCAGGTCAAGCTCGTCCGCGTCGACCTGTACGACGACATGGAACCCTGGACGAAAGGCAAAGCGGAAATCTGGGTGGCAGTCAAGGGTTCCGGCATCGGCTGGCACGGTCAGCTCACCATGATCACCGAACCCGGCGATTACCTGAACGCCATCCAGGTGTTTGGCTGCACCGACAGTGACGTGCGGTTCTACTGGTACGAGAAAGACGGCACCAACCTCGATTTCGAGATTTCAGTCGGTGGTTACGGCTTCGGCATCAAGATCGATGACAGCAACGACTTCCTGGGCAGCACCACCATGCGCAAGGCCCTGTTCGAGGGCACCACAGTGAACAAGGTGAACCTCGGGAACCTTTCCCAGTACACCCACTGAGCCGTGCTGGAAGGGGCAAGGTGGGCTGGAACCTTGTGGGGCTCACGCCGCTTCCCCCGCACCGTCCCAGCAGGGCGAATCCTGACGGCCCGCGTTCACTCGCGCGGGTCGTGTGTCGGGCCAGCACGCTCCAGCCTTCTTGGTCACCATCCCACGCCCCGAACCCCGCCTCTCCCGGCTGCCCAACACGTCCGTCCCCAGTGCCCGTCGTCACGGATGTACGTCTCCCCTGGCAGCAATCACAGGGGTGGAGTCACCTGACGCCTGGTCGAGTCAGTCGAGCTCCTGGTGCCGCTCGGTAGTCCTGAAAGCGGGTCAAAACCACCAGGCCGTTCACTTGGTCGCAAGTGTTCAGGCCGAGCGTCTCGTGTCCCAGCGCTGAAGAGCGTCCGAGTGCGTGAGCGCCAACAAGAGGCGACCGCCACGAGCGCGGTCGCCTTCAATCACGACTTCAAGTCGTCAGAACGCCCGGGACGATGGCTGTTGGCGACGCAGGGGGTGGGAGTGTCAGCAGGCCTGCGAGGGCGATCGGGGCCGCCGCGTCCCAGCCCTGTGGATGGCACGCGGCGGGGTACGGGACGGGCGGCAGGTGACCGGTGCGGGGGAACCCGGCAAACAGTTCACTGAGGCGACTGTCGGGGGCAGCGGCGGCGGCATCGAACAGGGCGCGCGCCACCTGTTGCGCCTCACGGTGCAGGCCGTAGCGGGCCATGCCGAGTGCCGCCAGGGCCGTATCGTGCGGCCAGACGCTGCCGTTGTGGTAGGAAACTGGGTTGAAGCGGGGTTCGTTCACGCCGAGCGTGCGGATCCCCCACCCACTCCAGAGTTCATCCTGCAGCGCGGTGCGGGCGACTGCGCCCGCATGGTCGGGTGGGTAGATGCCGGTCAGGAGTGCGTGAGCGGGATTGCTGACCAGGACACGCAGGGGCGCCTTGTCGCCGTTCAGGCCGTGCACGTAATACCCGCGCTCGGGCCAGTAGAAGGCCGTCACGAACGCGCGTTGCAGCGCGCTGGCCCGCGCGTCCCACTCGTCGGCCTGCGCGGCCTCGTTCAGCTGCCGGTAGAGGGCTGCGGCCGAGCGGTACGCGGCGTACGCGTAGCCCTGCACTTCGACGACCGCCACGTGCCCGCTGACGTCCACGCCGCCTTCCGTGAAGGTGCTGTCCCCACTGTCCTTCCACACGGCGTTCGTGATGCCGCCGGGGTCGGGCGTGTACTCCAGGAAACCGTCGCCGTCGGGATCGCCGTCGCCCAGGCACCAGGCCAGGGCCGCCTCCCAGTGCGGGCGGAGTTCCTGCGCGAGGTCCGGGTGATGGACCGCGAGTTCCCCGACCAGCCACACGAACAGGGGCGTGGCGTCGGCGGTGGCGTAGTACGGGCGGTGCGGCGTGCGGCCCAACCGCGTGAGTTCACCCACGCGCGACTCGTGCAGGATCTTGCCGGGCTGTTCCAGCGTGACTGGATCGTACGTGCGGCCCTGGTGCGCGGCAAGGTACCGCGCGACGCTCAGGGCCATCTCAGGGAAGTGCCGGTGGGTCATCAGCGCGATGAGCAAGGAGTCGCGTCCGAACGGCGCGACGAACCAGGGCAGGCCCGCTGCCGGGAAGGGGCCCTGCGGGGTCGGGAACGTGAGGCTGCGGAGGTCCTCGGCGCTGCGCGCGATGACGGCGCGGTCGCGCTCGCTGGCGGCCGGTACCTGCGCGAGGAGATCTGCCTGCACCTTCGCGTACTCGGCCAGCAGGGCGTCCCGGTCACCGGCGCGCGGCGTTTCATCCTCCTGAAGGGCATAGACGCTGACCTGGATGTCCGTGGTCTCCCCGTTCAGGTCCCAGTGGAGGGCCTGACCGTCCCAGTGGGCGGGGGGGGTGCAGGTGATCACGGCGCGGCTGCGCAGGCCGTCCTCAGCCTCGAAGGCGAAGGTGACACCCTCAGCTGTTGCGTGCGCGTGCACGGTGCGGGGCGGGAGGGCGCCGGGCCAGCCGCGCACCTCGAACATGTCCACGAAGTCGGCCGCGAGGTGCAGGCTCAGGCGGGTCGGGGGGCCGGGCTGGTAGCGGGTGACGCGCAGCGTGTCGCGCAGTTCAGTGCCG
Organism: Deinococcus hopiensis KR-140; assembly: GCA_943327755.2. GTDB lineage: Bacteria > Deinococcota > Deinococci > Deinococcales > Deinococcaceae > Deinococcus > Deinococcus hopiensis_A. The sequence goes on along the minus strand of CALPYF020000048.1, from coordinate 22,642 downwards.
GTCACGGTCAGGTCGCGCTGCGCACCGACGCGCATGGTGTACCCGACGTTCGCGTTGGCGCTCTGCTGGTGGAGCCAGAACGGCGCGCGCTCACGCTGCATCAGGATCTGGGGCGCCTCTCCGTCCACGCGCCATTCATAGCGGGACAGGACGCGGGTGTCGCGGCGGTACAGGCCGCTCTCCCCTTCGGCAACCGTGAAGTGCGCGTCGCCGACGAGGTACAGGTCTTGGTCTTTCAGGACAGTGCGGGTTTGAAGCATGACGTTCCTTTCAGGAGGAGAGGTGAAGGCTCAGCCTTTGACAGCGCTGTCCGCGCCGGTGTCCACGAAGTAGCGCTGGAACACCACGAACAGGATGATGACGGGAATGGCGCTCAGCACAGCGCCGGCCAGGATCAGGCCGTAGTCGCCCTGGCCGCCGTACAACTCGCGGAAGTTCGACAGGCCGACGGTGAGCGTGAAACTGGCGTTGTCGCGCAGGATCACCAGGGGCCAGAAGAAATCGTTCCAGGCCCCCTGGAACTGGGTGATGGCCAGCGCGATCAGTGCTGGACCGGCCTGCGGCAGCATCACGCGCAGGAAGGTCGTGAAGGTCCCGGCTCCGTCGATGGCGGCCGATTCCTCCAGTTCGCGCGGCATGCCCTCAAAGAACTGTTTCATGAGGAACACGCCGCCGGCGGGGACCAGGCCGCTCAGCCACAGGCCCCACAGGTTCAGCAGGTTCAGGTCTTTGAGCAGCACGTAGTTGCTCACGAGGTTCACCTGACTCGGCACCATCTGGACGAACAGCACGGCCGAGAAGAAGATCAGCGTGCGGCCGGGGAAGGTCAGGCGGGCCAGGGCGTACCCGGCCAGCGAGCAGAAGAGAATCCCGGCGGCGACGCGCAGGAACGCGTACGTAAAGGAGTTGGTGACCCAGCTCAGGAACAGGCTGCGGCCGCTTTTCGGGTCGCGCGTCTCGTTGAACGCGCGGCGGTAGTTGCTCAGGGTGTACCCGAGGAGGCCGGGGGTGACATTGCGAAACGCGAAGGACCGCCCGAAGTTCTGCCGGTCGCTGGGCGGCAGGGTACTGCCCGTGATGGCCTGGCCACGCTGCACGTCCACCTGGAGCGGTGTGCGTTCCAGCAGCGGGCCGCGCAGGCTGTACCCGGCGGGGCCGCGGACGAGTTCCACGGGCTGGCCTTCATTGAGGTCGTACTGCCGGGCCTGCGCTTCAGGGGTATCGAGCATGACGGGCACGACCTGACCGCCGCGCAGGCGCGCGCGGAGGTTCGCGTCCGGCGCGGTCAGGACGGCGCGCACGGTCTCCCCTGTCTGTTTGGTCAGGACGGGGCTGGTCACGGTCACGCGGTAGCGGCGTGCGTTCCCGGTCTGCCCGGTGGGCTGCACGCGCACCTGCGCGTAGTCGCGGGCCTGCGCCAGTCGAGTGGTGGCGACCAGACTGACCGGCTGGTATGGGAAGAGGGCCACGGTGGGGGGAGCCTGCGGCGCCCCGGCAGGCGAGGCGACCGTCACGTCGAAAGTCACGCTCCGTCCGGGTGTCAGGCCACCCTGCCAGCCGTCCCCGCTGCCCTGCGCGCCGAGCGACCACGCGCGGGCGATGTACTGGGGGGTCAGCTGCGGGATCTTCAGGCTGGGCGGGTACTCGTTGGGGTTGTCCTTGACCGAACTCAGGGCGCCGGTCACGAAGGGTCCCAGAAAGACGAAGCTCATGACGAGCATGAAGGCGTACAGCCACGCGGCGCGCGCCCAGCGGCGCCGGGCCAGCCAGCGGTCCTGAGCGCTGCGGGCCAGGGGACGCGGCGCGGCGGTGTGCGGGGCGGCAGTCATGAGGCCTCCGAGGGGAAGAAGCGGCGCTGCGCGGCGACCATGGCGAGGATCAGCGCGGCCAGCAGGATGGCGGCGGCAGACGCGAGGTTCACGGGCGCCGCGCCCGCCTTGAAGGTATTCGCATACACGTAGTACGCCAGGGTGATGAGGGTGTCGCCCGGGGCGGCACTCCCGATCACGGCCACCTGGTCGAACATCTGCATGGTGCCGATCAGCCCGACGGTGACCACGTAGAAGGTCACGGGGCGCAGCATGGGGACGGTGACGCGTGTGAGTTGCTGCCAGGGTGTGGCACCGTCAATCTCGGCCGCCTCATACAGCGCCCTGGGAATGTTTTGCAGGCCCGCAAGGAAGAAGAGCATCAGGGTGGGAATGGTCGTGAAGGTGTTCTGGATGACGACGACCAGCAGCGGGATGCTCAGAATCCGCACGCCGCCCAGCGTGATCCACTTGTCCGCGAAGTACTGGTAATCGAACGGTGGGACTTCGCGCGCGCTGATCACGCCTATCCACGCAAGCGCAGCGGTCACCGCGGTGGCCAGGAGGGCACTCGTGACGCCCAGCGCCGGATCGAACCACCCGGCGGGCAGGGCGCGGCGCCGCTCCAGCAGGACCTGAGTGACCTGCACGCCGATCAGGAAAAGGAGGAACGTCAGGGTCAGCGGCGCGTATGCCTGGGCCTGCGTGATCACGTAGTTCGCGACGCCGCGGCGCTGGAACAGCCACAGGAAGATCAGGGTGATCACGACGCTGCTCGTGATGGACGGCATGTACCACGCCGCCCGGAAGAAGGTCAGGCCGCGCAGGCGGCGGTTCAGCGCGACGGCCATCAGGAGGGCGCCGACCGTCTGCAGGGCCGTGGTGAGGACGGCGAACACCAGGCTGTTGCCCAGGGCCCGCCGGAAGGACGGATCACCCAGGACGTCCGCGTATGGTTTGACGCCGATAACCTTGGGTGTATTGAACAGGTTGAAGTCGGTGACCGAGTAGTACGCGGCGCGCGCGAACGCGTAGAAGAAGAACACGGCGACCGTGATCAGGAAGGGCGCGAGGAACAGCCACGCGGCGCTCGTCTGTCGTCGTTGCATGAGACACCTCCAGCCACGCGGGGAGGCGGGGCGGGCATCCCCGACCCCCTCCCCGCACTCAGGCAGAACGTCAGCGGGACTGGAAGGCGTTCATATCCGCCTGCGCTTTCTTCAGGGCGTCGGCGGCGCTCTTCTGGCCACTCAGGACGGCTGCGAGGGCCTCGTTGATGGGCTTGCTCCAGTCGGTGCCCTGGGGCCCGAACGTGAAGGCGCGGACGTTGCCGTCATCGGCGCCGTCGAACACCAGGCGGCTGTTCACGGCGCCCGGATCGGTCTTCTTGAAGTACGCGTTGCTCGTCAGGGCGGTGCGGCTGGGAATGGCGAGGCCCTGCTCCAGCACGTACTGCTGCACCTGCGGGCTGGTCAGGATGTTCAGAACTTTCAGGGCCGCCGCGCGGTTCTTGGTGCCGCTGTTGATGGCCCAGCCCACGGTGTACAGGAAGTTTCCGCGCTTGCCGGTCTTGGTGCTTTTCGGCATGAGGGCCGTGCCGAATTTCAGGTTGGGGGCGTTGTCACGCAGGAAGTTCACGACCCAGTTGCCCTCGATGCCTACGGCGACCTTGCCGGTCTTCAGGCAGCCGCCGGTCCAGCCTTCACTGACCTCGCTGGGCTGAATGCCGACCTTGCCCCGGGCCAGGCCAGTGTAGAAGTTGAACGAGTCCGCGAAGCGCGGGTCGGCGAGGTTCGTCTTGCCCTTACTGTCGAACTGCGTCCAGCCGGTCGCGAACGCAAACGCCCCGAAACGGTCCCAGTTGGGTTGCAGGCAGATCCCGGCGTAGTCCGGGCCGAGTTTCTGTTTCAGGGTGGTGAGTTTGGTCTGCAGGGTGGCCCAGGTGTCGGTGCTGTCGGGGTATTTCACGCCGGCCTCGTCGAAGAGGTCCTTGTTGTACACCAGGGTCAGGGTATTGAAGTCCTTCGCGACGCCGTACAGGCGCCCGTTCCGGGTAAAGGCCGTGTTCAGGCTCTTGATGAACGGGCTGGTGTTCACGAGGCCGTTCAGTGGCAGGACCTTCCCGGTGGCGACGAACCCGTCGAGGGTCTCGGCCGGGAGGTAGAACACGTCCCCGGCGGTTCCAGCGGCGAGCAGGGTGGTCAGGGACTTGTTGTAATCGCCCTGCAGCGGCTCGTACACGACCGTGATCTTGTCCTTGGCCAGCGCGGGCTTCACAAAGCGGTTGATCAGATCGCCGACGACAGCCGGGTCAGTGCCGCCGTAGCCGTTGATCTTCACGGTGGTCTGGGCGTGGGCGGAGGCGAGCAGGGCGAAGCTGAGCAGCAGGCACTTCTTCATGGTGTTCCTCCGGGGGGCGCGACGGTCGCGCCGGGTTTGAGCTGTACGGGGATGAATTCGCCGCGGACGGGCCGGCCGGCCACGGCTTCCTGCATCAGGATCAGGGCGGTGCTGGCGATGCGGGGAATGTCCTGCGCAACGGTGGTGAGTTGGACCGGGACGGGCAGTTCAGGCAGCCCGTCGAAACCGACGACACTGACGTCCTGCGGGACACGGACGCCGAGGTCTTCCAGGGCAGCGATGGCACCCGCAGCACTTTCGTCACTCTGCGCGAAGAGGCCCGTGAACCGCATCCCGCTCTCCCAGGCGCGGCGGACGGCACGGTACCCGCCGAGTACCGTGAAATCGCCAGGAATGAAGTGCGTCTGTGCGCCAGCGGCGCGGGCCGCGTCCTGGAAGCCGTACTCTCGGTCCTGCGCGACCTGACTCGTTCCGCGGCCCAGGTAGGCAAGGCGGCGGTGTCCAGCCCGGGTGAGTTGCTCGGTAGCGAGCCGGGCGCCGCCGACATCGTCGGGAGCGACCCAGAACGAGCCGACCTCGTGGCCGATGAGCACGGCAGGAACGTCGTGACGGCGCAGGTAGTCGAGCCGTGGATCGTGTTCGGCGGCGTGCATGACCAGAACGGCGCTGGGAAGGCGGGTCATGCGGCGCAGGTCGGCGCGTAGGTCCTCAAGCCGGACGCCGAGGGCGGCGGTCTGACTTTCCAGGGCGCGGCGGAACAAGACGTGGTAGGGGTGCAGGACCGGGTCGTCGCGGTCGAGGGAGAGGCCGAGGGTCTGCCCGCGCCGCCAGCTGAGGTGGCGAGCAGCGGGGTCTGGGGTGTAGCCGAGCTGGGTCATGACGTCCTGCACGTGCGCGCGGGTGCGTTCAGCGACCGTGTGCTTGCCGTTGATCACGCGGCTGACGGTGCCGGTACTGACGCCGGCGACGCGGGCAATGTCGTCAATGGTCGGGCGTGGAGTCATGGTATCGATTGTGGCGTTCACCCGTACCTCCCAGCGGTTGTAACCGCTTACAATCCTGCGGATATGCATGCGCCAAAAGACCTCTTTCACCGGACAGGACCGGTGACAGCGTTTTGTAAGCGGTTACAACCGCAGTGTACGCCTTTGCGCCGCTCTGTCAAGTTGGGCCTGCACCACTTCTGCCTCCAGTGCCCAGACGAGCAACCGGGCGCTGAGAGAGGGTCTCATCCGCGCGGGAAGCAGCATCTGCTCAACGCCGGGGTCCCCAGGCACGCGCCGGATTCCATGTTGAGGCACATGGAGCGGCTGGACACGGATCGGCCACTCTGCAGTTCAGGTATCTGAGTGCCACCCGCTACCGTCCATTCGCCGGCGCCACGTCCGATGCAGGGGTCGTGCTGAGCCACCTGTATTCCAGGCTGCTGTAGTCAGGGCGCGCGCCGGTCTGAGGCCGTTCCGGTGAACATCTGCCGCTGCGTGCAGACCTGACCACAGCTGGCGTCATGATGTGCGCTGTCGAAGACACGACTCCGGCGCTCCCCCAGTCGGGGGCCGCGCTGTGCAACACGTCCCCTGGGCGTCATCCAGGGACGCCGGGCCTCCGCTCCGCTCTGTCCGCAGTTGGCAGAGCACTCACCTGATTGCCGAGCCGGCTGCCGGACTCTATAAACAGCCGGGGTCCGGCACACCCCCAGATCAAATGAGGGTAGCTGGTTCTCCCCTCGTGTTCATGGCAGCAGCAGTACCTTTCCACTGCTCTGACGGCTTTCGAGCAGGCGGTGGGCAGCTGCCCCGTCCCGTAGAGGGAAGCGGGCGGCGACCTGCACGGTCAGCGCACCTGACCTGACCTGCTCAAACAGTTCAGCGGCGCGTTCCCGCCGGTCTTCTGGCCGGCGCAGGACATTCCAGAGATCACCGCCCGTCAACGTCTTGGACGTGTCCATCAGCAAGCGCGGGTCTACGAGGGGCGGATCTCCGCCAGCCATGCCGTAGAAGACGACCTGTCCGCCAGTCCGCACAGCTTCGAAGCTCTGCATCAGCGTGCGGCCTACAGCGTCGTACGCGACGTCCACGCCGCCACCGGTCAGCTCGAGAACCGCGGACACCCACGCGCTGTCATAGAGCAGCACCTCACCCGCACCGGCCCGCTGCGCCGCCTCGGCTTTCTGAGGACTCGACGTCAGCCCGATCACCCGCGCGCCGGCAGCGCGGGCCATCTGGACCAGCAGCAGGCCGACGCCGCCAGCGGCCGCATGAACGAGCGCCGTTTCTCCTGCTTTGAGGAGGTGACTGTCCCGGACGAGGTACTGGGCGGTCAGCCCCTGAAGCAGCAAAGCCGCAGCCGTATCACTGCCGATGTCATCCGGGAGTGGAATGAGGTGATCCATGTGGACGAGGGCCAGTTCAGCCTGAGCGTGCGGACTGTCCGCGAAAGCCACCCGGTCACCCACCGCGAACAGCGACTGGTCGTCGGCGAGGGCCACGATACGGCCCGCGCCTTCATAACCGGCAATATAGGGCGGCGTTCCGGCCAGGTGATACTGGCCCCGGCGGCGGTAGAGGTCGGCAAAATTCAGGCCAATGGCCTCCAGTGCGACGATGGCGTGCCCGGGTCGCAGCACCGGGTCTGGCAGGTCACGGTAGTCCAGGACGTCAGGGCCACCGAAATGGGAGAAGGTCAGGGCGCGCATGAGCTGAAGGGTAGTCCCCGGATCACGCTGGAATAGTGTTCAGATCTGTGGCCTGCTCTGCCGTCCACAGAGAGCCACGTCAGGGGCGTGACCTACCAACGGATAAATCTGTTGGCTTCTCAGGCGACGCTTGCGCGGTGCGCTACGTTGACGCCTGATGGGACGGCCCGCCCCAAGATGTTCAAATCGGCATTGTCCACATGACCGCAGGTGACACGTCGAAACTGCGACTGACTGGCCCGGTTCTCCCGGCAGGTGTGGCCACAGGCGTTGCACCGCTGAAAGGTGTACCGGGGGTCGACGTGAACAACGTTCCGAGCAGCCCATCGTGGTTGCAACCGTGCGTGAACCTGCTCACGGACAACTGCAACAGCACGTACTTCAGTTGTAGGAAGAGCGAGGGGGGCCTGCGGGACCTCAAGTGCTGGCTCGCCGCCGACGAAGAACAAGCGGACCTGTTGACGCGACCCAGCGCGGCTTACCCCGCGACAGGTGGAACGAGGCGCTGATCTGCGTCACCGTCCTACCGCGTCGCCCAGCGGAAGGAGAACGACCTGACGAGGGCCCCTCCTGCTCCCTGTCCTCAGGAGCGGCGGGGGCAGACCCACGAGGAGCCGGGCGGTGCCACAGGCACTCGCCCGTGGTCTTCCCAGGCAGTCACGGCGCGGTCAAGGTGCTCCCGATACGCTCGACCCGAAGCACCCAGTTCTATGTCCAAGGAGGACACCATGCCGCCTGTCCGCTGAATCAGAAATCCGTAAAAATGGCCACTTCACGTCGCGCGCCACAGCATGAAGGTCTCCAGCGACCGCTCCTGACTCACGACTACCTTCACCACACCGAACTTCGTAACGATCTCCAACGGGACTGGAGGATTGACCATACTGGCCGTCTGCAACAGATTCGCATCTCGTTTCGACATGCGACTGGCGTACACCTTAAGACCGCTCCTCAAGGGCGAGACGCCCACATCAATCACGGTCTCTAAGCGTTCCATCCTTCACACTACGGCCCCACTTCTTCATCCGGAAGTGACTCGCATGAACAAGCCCCAACAAAGCGCACGCATCCTGCTTAGCCCCCGTGCGACAGCATGATCTTGTCCCGGGGACGCACCGCCTCTGCATGCGACATGCCGCACGCCACCAGCTAACTCTCCACCGCCGCGTCTGCCGATGTGATCAAGTCCTGCTGCGTACTGATCGAGGAGAACATCATGATGTCCAGCAGAAACAGATGACTCGATTGGCGTCCATTCCCCAACCTACGTCAGCACACCCGCAATCTCCCACGGATAAGGTGATGGAGTTGCGTGGTGACGGTCGCCCTAAAAATTCTGCTCTAGACGCTGACAGACCTGATCGAACAACTCACGCACCACCTCACTGTGCGGGGGGTAGGCGTAGGAATCGGAACTCGTCAGTGGACTTCCTAAGATGTCCACCCACGACACCATGAAGGTATAGGGCTGTAGCGAGGACACCGTGACTTCAATGCTGCGTCCCCCAGCCGCCAAGGCATGCAACCGGTCAAGGCGTCCTTGATCCAGGTGAACCTGCCAACGCAGTTCAAACGCGGCAATGGCATCTGTCTCCCACAGTTCCCTACGCAGTCGTTCGTCCATGGCACACCCTACGCCCCTCAAAGTGAGGTTCCCATGACCTCGACACCCCGCCCCCCGAATCACGTGTGAGACGTGCGGGTATAGACGACCCCGGTGCATGCACCTTTGTACTGTGCGCCTCTTCACTCGCGGAATCGTCCCCCCCCAAAGACACGGCCGCCGACAGTTTGAACGCCCGTAAAGGTCAACCACTGCAATTGCCACGTTGGAATCGCTCTACCCTACCTGGAGAACTGACAGGTTCGGTGTGGCAGGTGGGTAGGGGACATATGGACAGTATGGTATTTGCGATGGTTCGGCAGGTCGCCGCAAGCTGGTACGCACTGGCATTGATGCAGGGGTGCGGGGGGCAGCAGGCGACAGAAACAGGGATCATGCAGGCGTCACTGTTCCTGAGTGACCTGGGTATCGTGGACGCCGCAGCCCCGTACCTGGAGGGCGCGCGCGACGCCATGCGCACCGCCGAAGGTCTCGGGTTTGGCCGCGTCCACTAAAGTGCATCTGAAAACCATCAAGGTGGATCTTTTGCCAGGCGACGCACCATCAGCCGAATCATGACTTCATAGACGAGGTTCTCGGCGGTTTCGATCAGCGCTTCGTCGTCCTTGGCCATCCGCCTGGATTTGCCTAACCACGCGAACGTCCGCTCCACCACCCAACGCCGCTTCAGCACCACAAACCCTTTTGGCACCTCCACGACGCGTGGAGGTGCGTCCTCTGGTGCCCAGGTCCCCTGCCACCCGGACCAAGGATGTTTGACGATCTCCATCGTCCAGCCCAGATGGGTCTTGATGTCGCTCGCTCGCTTACCGGTGTACCCCGCATCCGCCCACACGTGCTCCATGCGTGGGAACACATTGCGCAGGTCGCGCAGCAGGAGGACCGCACCGGTGCGGTCCTGGATATCGGCCTCATGGACTTTGATCGCCATGACGAGTCCCAGGGTGTCGACGAGGAGGTGACGCTTACGGCCACTGACTTTCTTTCCACCGTCGTAGCCGCGGGGTCCACCGGCTTCGGTCGTTTTCACCGATTGGCTGTCGATGATCGCGGCGCTGGGGGTCGCTGGGCGACCCTCACGCTGACGGACGAGCTCTCGCAGGGTGGTGTGGAGTGCTTGCCAGACACCATGAATTCGCCACAGACGGTGATCGTGGTAGATCGTCTGCCATGGAGGGAGGTCGTGTGGCCGTAGCCCGCCAAGCGATTCCGCCCCGCAGGACGTAGAAGATCCCGTCCAGGATCTCTCGCAGTGACCACTTCCGTGGACGACCAACGGATGACGTTTGAGGCAGAAGGGGGAAAAGTACGCTCCGCTCGGCGTCGGTCAGATCGTTTGGATACGCAGCTCGGGTCATGGGTACCCCACCTCCGACCTCTACCGTGCGCGCACGACGCCTCTGGGAAAACCTGCGCCAGCACGTTTTTTAGACGCACTTTAATGCAGCGCCCGGGGATCAGCTGATCAGCGGCGCTGAGCCATGAGCGCCGATTGCCGTGCGGTTTATCCAGCAGTCGTCCCATTTGACTCAAGTCAGGTCTGGTAGCGTCATGGATGCTCGAACTTCAAGGAACGTATACGGCGTCCCCCAATAAGCGCCTCATCATTCTCGCCGCGCCACTTCGACCCGTTAGTGGCGTGTGGGCTGAAGACATTGCTGCGCTGAACGAGGCCTTTGAGACACCTGGCGGGTGTGAGGTGCGGTTCCGCTCGCCTTTCGGATGGATGGAAGGCGTGCTACAGGAAAAGAATGCCCTGAGGGACCGGCGGCGCTCCTTTGAGGGGTACGTCTGGTTTCGGCCCCTGACACAGGGCCCTGCCGATGCGGTAATGGCCCCGTAACAGCGCACGCCTAAGGTCAGGGCAGAAGGGGCCCTGAGGGCCTCTTCGCCAGCATCCGGGCCGGATGTCCCTGAGGGCGTGTGGGGGCCAGAATGACCAGATTCCAGGATCGGGTGTGTGTGGTGACGGGCGGCGCCATGGGGATTGGCGAGGCGGCGGCGGGCGGCCTGGCAGCTGAGCGCGGCGCCGTGATGATCTTGGATCTGACCTTCACGCAGGCGGCCGCGGACCGCATCAACAGTGCCAGCGGCTTCGCGGAAGGGTACGCCTGTGATGTCTCGGACGAGGCGGCAGTGCGGGACGTGTTCGCGCAGATCAAACTTCACCATGGGCGGGTGGATGTTCTCGTGAACAATGCTGGGATCACGGGTCCGCAGGGGCCCGTCGAGACCGTCAGCTTGGCGGACTGGCGGGCCCTGATGGCCGTGAATCTTGACGGTGTCTTCCTATGCACGCGCGAAGACATTGACCGCATGATCACGACGGGACGAGGGGTCATTGTCAACGTCTGCGGCTTGTACGGCCTGGTGGGTTCACCGGACGCCGCGGCGTACCATGCCAGCAAGGAGGCCGTGCGGCTGTTCACCAAGGCCACCGCGCTGCAGGTGACGTGCCACGGCGTTCGGGTGAATTCGGTGCATCCCGGTTTCATCGGTACGCTGGTAGTGGAGGCGTTCGCTGACGCGTCTGGCCAACCAGACGCCGCACTCCAGGCCCTGGCGGCCCGGCATCCGGTGGGACGCCTGGGACGAAGTGAGGAGGTCGCGTCGGTGATCGCCTTCCTCGCGTCGGACGACGCGCCTTTCATGACGGGCGCGGAAGTGGTCATGGACGGCGGATACACCGCGCAGTAGGTGTCCCGCGCGTGTGGGACTGGAGGGCAGGGTGGAGCATCTGTTCCGTCATATCGTGGTGCCGCTTGATCAATCGGTGCATTCGGAAGCGGCGTTGGACCCCGCCTCTGAATTGGCACTGACCTTCGGAGCGCGGCTGAGTCTGCTGCGGGTCATTGAGCCGGACCGGGTGGCGGGTGAGGTCCTCCCGCCTGATCCGATGCAGGGCGCGCTGCACCGCGCGCAGGCGCTGGGATACCTGACGCGGCTGACGGCGGGCCTCGCGGCGCGTGGCGTTCAGGCGGAGGCGACGGTCGTGACGGGTGACCCGTCCGCGCAGGTGATGGAGCAGGTGCGGCGGCGGAACGCCGATCTGCTGGTCTTTACCCGTCACGGGCAGGGCGGGGCAGATCTGGGGGCGCTGGGCGGAGAGGCCGGACAGGTGTTGCTGCAGGCGCGCGTGTCGCTCCTGCTGATCCGTGACGTGCCGAACCAGCCCGGGGCGGTGCTGGTACCACTGGACGGCTCGGCCCGGGCTGAGCATGTCCTGCCCGTCGCGCAGCGAATCGCGCTCGCCCGGCGCGTGCCGCTGCTGCTGGCGCACGCGCTGCCAGAACCGGAGGTGCCGCGCGGGGTGCCGCTCACTGGACGGGAAAGGGCGCTCAAAGAGGAACTCATGACCCTCAATCGACACGCGATGGCGCGCTACCTGGACGGCCTGGCGTCACGCCTGCGTCCGGATGGCGCCTGTGACGTGCGGCTCTTGGACGGAACGCACCCGCTGGAAGCCCTGCACGACCTGATCCGGCACGAGGCGGTGGGCCTGGTCATTCTGAGCGCTCACGGTCATTCCGGGCTGCGGCGCTGGCCGTATGGCCGCACAGCGCTGAACTTGCTCACGTACGCGCCCGTTCCAGTGTTGATCGTGCAGGATCTCTGCGCTCGGGAGTTCGCGGCGCGTTCACAGCCGTGACGGGTGACCCGCGGTGACGGAGGAGAAGATCATGGCGGAGCGCGGCGACCTGCAGGATCTGGACCGGGCGGCAGTGGGGCTGGCTGAGCAGCATGGTCAGCCGCATCGGCGCCGGGTGGGCCGGGCCGCGACTGGCGCGGCCCGACGGTCTGCGGCGCGGTACACGCAGGTGCTGCGTGGCGCACTGGCCCGGGCGGCGCAGGAACACGGGCCCGCCCGCGCGCCAGCAGACGAGTGGCTTCTGGACAACGCCCACGTCATCGAGGGGGCGCTGCGGCAGACGCGGGAGGACTTGCCGGGCGGCTTCGTGCGGACTCTGCCCGTCCTGCCGGGCGGCGCGCCACGCGTGCACGCACTCGCCTGCGGGGTATTGGACGTGCCGGGTGGGTTCGATGCAGCCGGCGCCGCCCGGTTCGTGCGGGCCTACCAGGGTCAGTGGCCACTGACCCTGGGAGAACTGTGGGCGCTTCCGGCCTACCTGCGCCTGGAAACCCTGGACCGCCTTCTGCGCTCGCCCCCGCAGGGGGAGGTGGTTGCCCGCGCCGTGCAGACCTTACGGGCCTTGAACCGGGTGGACTGGCTGACCTTCGTGGAAAGCGTGAGCGTCGTGGAGGAGGCGCTGCAGGAGGATCCTGCCCGGGTGTACGCCCGTATGGACCGCGCCACCCGAAACCAGTACCGGCAGGTAGTGGAGCGGCTGGCCCGCGCGGCCCGTCAACCGGAAGTGGACGTCGCGCGGACTGCCACGGGGCTCATGGCGCCGGGCGAACATGTCGGCCACGCCCTACTGGCCGAGCCGGACGGGCATGGATTGACGCCGCTGGAACGGGCGCTCGGGATCAGGCCAGGTCTGTGGCGCGCGGGGCGGCGGGCGCTGTGGCGAGCGCGGCTCGGGGTGTATGTCACGGCGCTGCTGGGGCTGTTCATGCTGACCGTGACGCTGCTGCTGGGGGTCGCGAGCCGGGCGGGCGCGGCGCCCTGGGCGCTGGCGGTCCTGGCGGCGCTGTGTGCCGCCCCTGCCCTCGTGAACGCCACGACACTGCTGCACTGGGCGTCGTCGTTCCGCGCGCCACGCGTCCTGCCGAAACTGGAGCCGGTGGCTGCGGGGCCTGGCAGCCTGACCCTCGTGGTCATCCCGTGCCTGCTGAGCGACGCGGATGAGGTGCAGACCCTGCTGCGCCGACTGGAACGCCACGCGCTGGGCAACGGGGATCCGGACGTGCAGTTCGCGCTGCTGAGTGACCACGTGGACGCGCCGCAGGCCACCATGCCTGGAGATGACGCGCTGCTCGCGCAGGCCCAGGCCGGCGTGGACGCCCTGAATGTCCGGCGCGGACCGCAGTTTCATCTGTTTCACCGGCCGCGTGAGTTCAGTGCGGCCGAGGGCTGCTGGATGGGCCGTGAACGCAAGCGCGGCAAACTGATGGATCTCGGCGCGCTGCTCCTGAACGGCACGCCGGGGCTGTTCAGTGTACCGGTCGGGCGTCCAGCAGCCCTGGAGGACGTCCGGTACGTGCTCACGCTCGACGCGGACACCTGGCTGCCGCCCGGTACGCTCCGCACCCTGGTGGGCACCTTCGATCATCCCCTGAACCGGCCCGTGTGGGATGAACGCGGCCGGCTGCGCGCGGGGTACACGGTGCTCCAGCCGCGTGTGGAGCCGCATCCGCGCAGCGTGCAGGCGTCCCGGTACGTGCGGGCGATCACCGGGGGCCGCGGGCTGGACCTGTACGCGCAGGCCGTGTCCGAGGCGTACCAGGATCTCTTCGCCGAAGGCACGTACGCCGGGAAGGGCCTGTATGACCTCGCGGCGTTCGACCGGAGTGTCCGTGGGCGTATCCCGGACGGTCAGGTGCTCAGCCATGACCTGCTCGAAGGTGCCCTGGGCCGCGCGGCGTTCGTGAGTGACGTGCCGCTGATTGAGGGGGTGCCCAGTCACTACCTGGCGTTCACGCGGCGGATGGAACGCTGGGTGCGTGGCGACTGGCAACTCCTCCCCTGGCTGGGGGGGCGCGGCGCGGCACTTGGGACGCTCGGGCGCTGGAAGGTGCTGCACAACCTGGCCCGCAGTCTGCATCCAGTGGGCGTGCTGGGTGTCCTGGCGCTCGCCTGGAGTGGGGTGCTGGGCGGCGCGTTCTTCTGGACGCTGCTGGCGCTGCTCGCCCTGACTGGGCCGCTGCTCGTCAGCAGCGCCGCCGGGCTGCTGGGCAGCGTGCGTGTCCGGTCCGGCGAGCAGCTCCTGGCCGCCGTGGTGGATGAGGGCCAGCGCACCCTCCTGACACTGACGTTTCTGCCCTTCGAGAGTCTGGTGATTCTTGGCGCGGTCAGCCGGGCGTTGGGGCGGACCTTCGTGACGCGGCGCCGGCTGCTGGAATGGACGCCGGCCGGGCAGGTCGACGGGCAGCTCGCGGCCCGGGCGGGCCCCGGCGCCTGCTGGCGCGCCATGTGGGGCGCTCCTGTCCTGGCTGCGGCGCTCGGGGCGCTGGCGGCCCGGCACCCCGGCAGCTGGCCACTGGCCGCGCCGCTCCTGCTCGCGTGGGCCTGCTCCCCGCAGCTCGCGTGGCAGCTCAGCCGACCCCCGACTCGGCGTGCCGTGACGTTAGGTCCTCTGCAGCGTCGGGCCGCGCGACTCCTGGCGCGGCGCACCTGGCTGTTCTTCGAACGGTTCGTCGGCCCGGACGACCACTGGCTCCCGCCGGATCACTTCCAGGAGGACCCGCTGGGCGTGGCCGCGCACCGCACCTCCCCCACGAACATCGGCTTGATGCTCACGGCGACCCTCAGTGCGTACGACCTCGGGTACCTGGGCCCGCTGGAACTGACTGCGCGGCTGCAGGCGACCCTCGATACGCTCGGGCGGCTGGAACGGCACGAGGGGCACCTGCTGAACTGGTACGACACCCGCAGCTTGGTGCCCCTGCCGCCCCCGTACGTCTCCACGGTGGACAGCGGCAACCTGACCGGTCACCTGATCGCGCTCCGCCAGGGTCTTCTGAGTCTCCCGGATGAGCCGGTCTGGCGCGCGCAGCGCTGGGAGGGCCTGCTGGACACCCTCGCGCTGCTGGACGCCGCGCTGCCTGCCGGGGGCGCCCGGACCCGCTGCGCGCAGCTGCAGGAACTGATCCTGGCGAATCTGCACCCGTCACGGTGGAGCGCGCTGCTGGATGCCAGTGACGCGCACCTCGCCGCACTCGAGGCGGAGGTCCTCCAACTGGTCGAGACGGCCGACCCGCTGGACGAACCGATCCTGTGGGAAGTGAGCACCTGGTTCGAGCGGCTGCGGCATCACCTGGTGAATCTCCGGGCGCAGCGTGACAGCTTCCTGCCGTGGCTGGCCGCGCCTCCTCTGCCGGCCGGGCTGCCGTCCGGCGCCTGGAGCGCGCTGCCATGTGCACCCCGCCTCGCGGCGTTGCCGGACGCGTACCGTCAGGCGCACGCCGCGCTGGACGCCGCAGCGGCCGGGGCAACGGACGCGGCGCAGCGAGCCTGGTGTGCGCAGCAGCGCGCGGGGCTGCGCGGCGCCGCCGGGCAGGCGGCCGCGTGGCTGGACACGCTCGCGCAGTTGACGCGCGACTTGGACGCCGAGATCGAGCGGCCCCGCTGGGGGTTCCTGTTCGATCCGCAGCGGGAACTGTTCACGCTGGGGTACCGTCCTGACCTGAACCGGCCGGATCCGAACGCCTACGACCTCCTGGCGTCCGAGGCGCGACTGGCGAGTTTCGTGGCGATTGCCCTGCGGCAGGTGCCGGCCACGCACTGGCTGCACCTGGCCCGCCCGATGACGCGGGTGGGGGGACGGCGCCTGCTGCTGTCCTGGAGTGGCACGGCCTTCGAGTATTTGATGCCGGGCCTGCTGATGCGCGCCCCACCTGGGACTCTGCTGGGCGTGGCCTGCGCGTCGGCCGTGGCCACGCAGCGGGCGCACGGCCGCCACCACGGCGTGCCGTGGGGCGTCTCCGAGAGCGGGTACGCGCGCCTGGACGCGAACTTGAACTACCAGTACCGCGCGTTCGGTGTGCCCGGACTGGGCCTGCAACGTGGACTGGCGGATGATTTGGTGATCGCGCCGTACGCGTCCCTGCTGGCGCTGCCCTGGCAACCTGCGGCGGTGACCCGGAACCTGGCGCGCCTGGGCGGCGTGGGCCTGCTGGGTCGCTACGGGTTGTTCGAAGCGGCGGACTACACGCCCGCGCGGTTGCCGGTGGGCGCGCGGGTGAGTGTGGTGCGCTCGTACATGGCACACCATCAGGGGATGACGCTCCTGAGTGTCGCCAATGCGCTCGCCGCTGGACAGCCCGGCCGCCCAGGCATGGTTGAACGCTTCCACGCTGACCCGCGCGTGGCGAGTGCGGAACTGCTCCTGTATGAGCAGGTGCCCTATGCGGTACCGCTCGAACGCCTGCACCTCGATCAGCGCCGCGCGCTGCCCGGCCAGGTGCCGGGCCTGTCCCTGGAACCGTGGGCCGTGCCGGGCGGCCGGAGCACGCAACTGCACCTGCTTTCGAACGGGCGGTACAGCGTGCTGATCAGTGAATCTGGCGGCGGCGCGACCCGCTGGAACGGTCTGCAACTCTCCCGGTTCCGGGCCGATCCCGCGCGGCTGGACTGTGGGCACTGGATTTATGTGCAGGATCTCGAGTCGGGGATCTGCTGGACCCTGACCTCCCAGCCCCGCGGGACGGGGACGGGGGAGGCGCTGCTCTCCGCACACAGCGCGCAGTTTCAGGGGCGCGAGGCGGGCGTCACGTCCCTGCTGGACGTCACCGTCGACGCAGCGCTGGACGCTGAGGTGCGCCGCATCACGCTGCGTGCTGATCCGGGCGGCGCCGCACGTCGGCTGCGGATCACCTGCGTGGCCGAGGCTGTGCTTGGGTCACACGCGGCGGACCTGGCACATCCCGCCTTCCAGAAACTGTTCGTGCAGAGCGAGTGGGCGGCGAGGGATCAGACCCTGCTGCTGCGCCGACGCTCCCGCAGTCCACAGGAATCCCAGGTGTGGTGGGGGCATCTCCTCACCAGTCCGGACGGCGTCCCGCCCGGGCTGACCTGGACGGCGGCGCGCGCGCAGGTCCTCGGGCGGCACGGCTCAGCCCGTGATCCGCAGGGGCTGCTTGGCGCGGAACGCCTGACCGGCACGGTCGGCGTCACCCTCGATGCGGTCGCGGCCCTGCAGGTGGACGTCACGCTGCGTCCGGGCCGTCCGGTCACGCTGGCGTGGGTGGCGGTGGCCGCCGAGACCAGAGCGTCGGCGCTGACCTCGGCCCGCACCCTGACGGCCTGGGCGCGCGTGCAGGCGGCGTTCAGTGACGCCCGGCGCGAGATTCACCGGTCGCTGCGCGCCGCCGGGATCGGCACGCCAGAACTTGAACTCGGCGCGCGGCTGCTCAGCGCCCTGACCTATCCGCGTGCGCAGTGGCGGACGAGCGTGGGCGAGCGGCACGCCAACCCCCACGCTCAACGTGACCTGTGGCCCCTAGGGCTGTCCGGGGATCACCCGGTGCTGCTGCTGCACCTGCGGGACGCCGAGCACCTGGAAGCCCTCTCGCAGCTGCTGCGCCTCCACCGGCACTGGCGAGAACGGGAGGTACTGGTCGATCTGGCCCTGCTCAACGACGGGGATCAGGGCTACGGTCAAGACGTCACGCTGGCCACCACGCGTCTGATCACGGCCAGCGGCGCGGACAGCTGGTTGGGCCGCGCGGGCGGCCTGCACCTCGTGCGGGGCAGCGCCCTGAGCGGCGCGGCCCGGCAGGCGCTGCTCGGCGCCGCGCGGGTGCGGCTGTCCAGCGCCGACGGTCCGCTCGACGAGCAACTGCGTCGCCACGCGCCCCCGGCTGACCTGCCCCCCCTCCTGCCGTCGCGGTCTCCCTGGATGCCCACGGTGTCCGATAGAGGGGGCGCGCCGCTGACGTTCTGGAACGGCCTCGGCGGCTTCACCCCGACTGGGGACGAGTACCACCTGCGGCTGCAGCCAGGCCAGACCACGCCCCGTCCATGGGTGAATGTGATCGCGAGTCCCGCCGGGGGGTTCGTGATCTCCGAGGCGGGCGGCGGCTTCAGCTGGGCTGGGAACAGCGGTGAGAACCGACTGACCGCCTGGACGAACGACCCGGTGTCCGATACCCCGTCCGACACGCTCTACCTGCGGGACGAAGCCACCGCGCAGATCTGGACGCCGACGCCGCAGCCCGCCCCGTCCGGCGCGCCCTGCCTGATCCGGCACGGCTGGGGGTACACCGCCTTCGAGCAGCGCAGTCACGACCTTGCTCAGCACCTGCTCATGTCCGCCGCCCCGGACGACCCGGTCAAGATCATGACCCTGACTCTGCGCAACGAGGCGGAGCGCGCCCGGCACGTCAGTGTCACCTGCACCGCCGACTTCGTCCTCGGTCCACACCGTGACGGTCAGGGGCCACACCTCCTGACCGACTTTGATGCGGATCACGGCGCGCTGCTCGTCCGGAACCCCTGGCGCGACGAGACAGGCGCGCAGGTGGCCTTCCTGGCCGTCACGCCCGCCCCGCAGGGCGTGACCACCGACCGCCTGGAATTCCTCGGTCAGGGCGGCACCCCTGCCCGGCCCGCAGCGCTCACACGGGTCGGGCTGAGTGGCACCGTCGACCCGCCCGGTGATCCGGGCGCGGCCCTGCAGGTGCACCTGCATCTGCCACCCGGCGGTCAGCAGACTGTCACGGTGCTCCTCGGCGCGGGGCACGACGCGGCAGACACCGCGCGGCTGCTGGACACCTACCTCGATCCTGGCCGCTGCGAGCGGGCCGTGCAGGACACCCGGGCCCGCTGGCAGCACCTGCTGGGCCGCGTGACCGTGAAGACCCCTGACCCCGCCTTCGATGTGATGCTCAACGGCTGGCTGCTGTACCAGACCGTCTCGTGCCGCGTCTGGGGCCGCTCGGGACTGTACCAATCCAGCGGCGCGTACGGGTTCCGCGATCAGTTGCAGGACGTGCTGGCCCTGCTGCACGCCGCGCCGAACCTGGCCCGCGAGCAGATCCTGCGGCACGCCGCGCGCCAGTTCACGGAAGGTGACGCGCTGCACTGGTGGCACCCGCCCATGGCGCGCGGTGTCCGCACCCGCATCAGTGACGACCTGCTGTGGCTGCCGTACGTCACGGCCGCGTACGTCACGGTCACCGGCGACACTGGCATCCTGAACGAGGTCGCGCCGTTCCTCACCGGCGCGGAACTCGAACCGGCCGAGCACGAGCGGTACGACACCTACGCGGCCACCGGGGGCGCCCCCCTGTACGAGCACCTGCTGCGCGCCGTGCGGCACGCGAGCCGCACCGGTCGCCACGGCCTGCCCCTGATGGGCACTGGGGACTGGAACGACGGCCTGAACCTCATCGGGGCTGGTGGACAGGGAGAAAGCGTCTGGCTGGGCTTCTTCCTGCACCGCGTCGTGAATGACCTGCTTCCCCTGTGCCGCCTGCAGGGTGACGACGCGTCCGTCCAGACATTCACGGCCCAGGCGCAGGCCCTGGGGCGCCATCTGGAGCAGCATGGCTGGGACGGCCAGTGGTACCGCCGCGCCTACCGTGATGACGGCTCCGTGCTCGGCTCGGCGGGGAACCGCGAGTGCCGCATCGACGCGGTCGCTCAGTCCTGGGCGGTGCTGTCCGGCGCGGCCGACCCGACCCGGGCCCGCCTCGCCATGAACGCCGTCCGCACTCACCTGCTCGACGAGGACGCGAAACTCAGTCTGCTGTTGACCCCACCCTTCGACCGCAGCGTACCTCACCCGGGCTACATCCAGGGGTACCCGCCGGGCATCCGCGAGAACGGCGCGCAGTACACCCACGCCGCTGTCTGGACCGCGTGGGCCTTCGCGGAGCTCGGCGACGCCAGCCAGGCCCACACCCTCTTCCAGTGGCTGAATCCCATTCACCGCACCAGCGCCCCGGCCAATGTCGCGACCTACCAGACCGAACCGTACGTCATGACTGCGGACGTCGCCAGCCACCCGCAGCGCCGCGGTGAGGGCGGCTGGTCGTGGTACACCGGCTCAGCCGCCTGGACCTACCGCCTGGGCCTGGAGCAGCTCCTGGGTATCCGCCGCACGGGTGCGTCCCTCCGCGTCCAGCCCTGCATCCCGGACGACTGGCCCGGCTATCAGGTCACGTACCACCACGGCACCAGCCGGTATGAACTGCACGTCGACAACCGGCCCAGCGGCGCGCCCGGCGTGACGCTGGATGGGCATCCACTCGCGGGCAGCGTCATTCCCCTGCTTGATGACGGCGCCACCCATCAGGTGCAGGTGACGCTCCGCTGAATGCCGAGCAGCCGACCGGTCCGCGTGTGGTCAGCCTCACCGCGCGGCGTTGTCAAGCGTCCCGCCTCAAGCGTCATAACCCCAAATGGGTCAGCACGCGACCCCTCTCAGGGCGTGGAGCGTGACACCGGGCGGTGTTCAGGTCCCTGAACCCTGATCAATGCCAGGTGGCACGCTGCGCCGCCCCGTGTCACGAGCCTCCATACGCTGCGTGAAAGGATCAGCAGCTGTCCGGGATACCACCGGACGTGGCCTGAACACCGCACCCGCCTCGCCCGAACGTCCAACTGGAGTGTGACCTTGTGACGACCCATTTCGAACAAGCGCGGCAGTTCACCCAGACCTGGGCGTCTGTGCACCCGCCCCATTCCGTCGACCGTCGTCAGGACGAGACGTTCAACCTCACGCCGGCCACCTGGCAACGGTGGTGCCAGGTCAACGGTCTGCCGTGGCCCCTGGCGGGTGTGGCCTATGACATCGCGGTGGATCACGGCACTCTCCGTCTTGGCGTGATGCTGACCGAGATTGGGACGTACGGCACCCCTGCTGAGCGAGCGGCGCGGCTGATTGATCGGCGAGAACAGTTCCTGCGGGCCGCTGTGCAGGCCTTGCCCAGTCAGCGGGTCTTCCTGAAAAGCTGGCTGCGCCGCGTGACTGCCCAGCGCGCGTGGTTGGTTCAGCAGGTGACTGCACTGCGCCGCTGACCTGGCGCGGCGGCACATTCAGGTGGCAGGACGTGGTGTCCGTGCCGGTGACCAGGGTGCGCGTCTACAGTGCGCTGAGCGTGCAGCGCTTCAGCTTGAGCCAGTGGAAGCGCTCTACGGCCCAGCGGCGTCCCGTAAGCGGCGGTAGGTAGTCATGATCGCCTGCAACTGCGCGCCACTCTCCGTCAGGAACAATTGCTTATCCACGATGGCGTTGCCGCCCACTTCGTAGACGGTACGCAACTCCTCCGCACTCACCAGACCAGACCGGAGCACCACGGCCATGTCGTTGTAGATCGGCTGCGCCCGGATCCAGCGCAGCAGCGTCAGTGCGTCAAGACCGGTCAAATGAAGATCCAGCAGTGTCAGATGCGGCGGGGCAGGCTGCTGCTGGAGCCACGTCCAGGCGGCGGCTGCGTCTGCGAAGGTCACCAGGTCCACAGCGGGCTGCGCCAGAAGCTCCTCCAGCAGCAGCAGCTCTGTCAGGTCGTCATCAATCAGAAGGACGCGAAATGGAACGTCGGCCAGCTCTGCTCGCGTCACTGTGCCCTGAGCCCAGCCAGGGCTCTCCCCCGCGGCGGGTACTCAGTCATGCCAGTGACTCTACTCCGCGCGGTCCACCTCGCGCTTCATGGTTGTCCCAGCCGAGCCCTCATGACTGCGCCAGAACGAGCTCACTGGTGACCGAACACCAACGGAATGAGTCGATGCGCGGCTGTCTGATCACATGGTGGGTCAGTGGCCTGACTCCAAAAGGTCAGGGCTTGCATTGTGCTGACCTGAAAACGGGTACTGTGACCAGTGAGTCAGATCACCTACGTTGTCGCGTCACAGTCCAGCGAGAAACCCGCGAGCTACGGAGTCCGGGCAGCTTCAGATGTGGGCACAGGGCCAGACACATCATGAATCCCACTGCCACTGATGCGCCAACAACTGCTGTGATGTTCAGTTGCAGAATGCCGCTCAAAGAGCTATACGCCGCACGGCACCGTCCTGTCCATGTGAGATGCGACGCTTCTCTAGGCAGTGCACGCCGATGTTCCCAGTCGTTATCCACACAGCCTCGCCCGAAGCCTGCAGGGTTGGCGATCACTCTCACGTTCGGCTGAAGACCTGTTGCGCAGTAGTTGAAGGATCAGTGGGGAGCCGTGAATCGGCTCCCCACTGATCTGTCCCTGCACTCAGGGTGTGCAGAGGTGGTGGCGGCGTTGCCAACGGAGATTGACGAGCCCAGCGACACACCCCCACATCACGCCGTGCTGTGAGGTCTGATTCCTGAAAAACTCCTTGCAGACGCGAAATTTCTTGATGCGGCCGATGGCATTCTCAGCGGTAATCCGCACCTTGGAGATCAGCCGATTCAGCTCACGTTGCTCCTTGCTCAACTCGCCGTTCTTCGGTCGTTTGGCGGGCACGATGGTTTCCCAGTCCGGATAGACCTTCTCCATTCCGGTATAGCCCCGGTCTCCCCACACCCGAACGTGCCTGGGCAGTCGGTTCATCAGTCG
>CALPYF020000047.1 GCA_943327755.2 Deinococcus hopiensis KR-140 | reverse complement strand
CGAAACCTGGAGGGGGGACTAGAATAACCTCAGGCCGCACTCCTCGCTCGATCATCTTGCGCCCAGCGCGTACAGAGCCCGGATTGCTTCGTCTGTTCGCCCGTCAGACCCGCCAACCTGACCTGGCCACAAATCTGGGCGCGGCTCACGCCCGTCGGAGGCTCCAAACTGACCTGGACCAGTTTCTGGGAGCGGCTCATCTGTCCTCCAGTGTGGAGCACACTGAAATTACCCTCCACCAAACTCTATCAGTTCAGTGATGGATTCAGCCTTGAAGTTCGTCTGGGCCTGACCGCTGCTCTCGGCAGTGTTGTTCCAGCGCATGGTCTGCTGGTAATGGCGGGCGCCGTGACCTGCGTCCGCACCCAGATGAGGGCGCCAGGGGCGACGCGGAAGGCGCTTTTGGGCCCGCCGCTGCTGGGGCTGGTGGGGTCCGCCTCGGCGGCCGCGGCTTTGAGCCAGCCCTGGAACACCTCGACGCGCCCGAGGATGTCCCGTTCGGTCGTGATGTCGCCCTCCGCCCGGAACTCGTCGGCGCGGCGCATCAGGGCCGTTATGGTGTTGGTCAGCGCGGTGACTCGAACCCGCGCCTGCTGCTGCCTGGGGGTGCCGCCCTGCTCGGCGGCCAGCTGTTCCCACAACGCGCCGCGCCGCGTGAACGCCGCCTCGTCGAGGCCCAAGTCGGCGCTGGTCAGGCCGTACAGCCCCTCGAGGCGGTCGATGGTCGTCAGGGCCGGGGGGTTTTCCGAGGCGGTCACCCCGATCAGCCCTGGAAGTGCGTGGCGACGGTCTGCACGATCTTCTTCGCCTGGTTGTCGCTGATGTCGGGCAGCTGGGTGAGCTGCTCGGCGGTGAAGCCCTGCAGGCTCTCGTAGGTGGTCAGGCCGAAGGTGGCGAGCACCCCGGGGCGGCTGAAGTTGCTGGGCAGTTCCGTGCCGGCCCTGGCGGGGTACAGCGCGGCCTGTTCCGGGGTTGCGTGGCCGGCTTGGTCAACCTCCGCACCATGAACCGCTCACCACAGTTCGCCTGATGGACGGGGACACCGATCGCGAGAGGCAGAGCCTCCTCCGATCAACTCGCATCCCGACTGCGCAATCGGTCTTCAATCCATGATCGGTGCAGGTGCTGGCACCGGGTGCAGCGGCTGGGGGGCCAGCGCGTGGTACGAGATCAGGGACGCAGCGATCTCCTGGAAGATCGGGGCGGCCAGCTGCGACCCCTGGTAATTGCGCTTCGCGCCCCGCACCATCAGCGCCACCGTGTACATCGGCCGGTCGGCCGGGAGGAAGCCCGCGAACGTACTCGTGAAGACCCGGTCACTGTAGCGGCCCCCGATGGCCACCTGCGCCGTCCCGGTCTTCCCACCCAGGTGATAACCCGGCACACCCGCCTTCGCCGAGATCCCCTCGTCGATCACCGCGTGCAGCATGGCGCGGGTGGTGCGCGCCACCTCCGGGCGCAGCACCTGACGCCGCTGGACCGGCGTCCCGTTGATCAGGGTGGGCGTCACGTACTGCCTGTCGTTGGCCAGGACGTTGAACGCGGCGGCCATCTGCACGGTCGTGACCGTCAGGCCCTGCCCGAACGCGTTCGTGGCCCGCACCACGTCATCCCACGCGTCCGGCGCGCGCAGCTGGCCCCGGTACTCACCCGACGGCCGGGGCGCACCCGAACCCGAACGCCCGCAGGTAGCCGTGCATGGCCTGCGGCGTGAACGGTTCGACCAGCTCGGAGATGCCGACGTTACTGGAGTAGCGCAGGATCTGCTGCGTGTTCAGGCGAGCCGGGTGCGGCACGATGTCCCCGATGCTCGCGCGGCCCACGCGGCGCCGCATGGGCGTGTCATACGTCTGACCCGGCGTGGTCAGGCCCTCGTTGAGGAGTGCCGCCACGATCAGGGGTTTCATGACGCTGCCCGGTTCGTACTCGTCGATCAGGGCGCGGTTGCGCCAGCGGTCCGGACTGGACGCCTGCCAGGCGTTCGGGTCGAAGGTCGGGTACGTGGCGGCCGCCACGATCCGGCCGGTATGGGCCTCCAGGATAACGGCCGAGCCGAAGTCGGCGTTCACGTCCCGCGCTGCAACGGACAGGGCGCGCTCCGCGTACGCCTGGAGGGTGCTGTGAACGGTCAGCGTCACGGCCTGTCCGCCGCGCAGGACCGTCTCATGACTGGCCTCAATGCCTTCCAGGCCGTCGCTGCGGCCCTTGAGCCCGACGAGGGCCGCGCCGCTAGACCCGAGTGGGTAGGTGCGGCCCTGACCCTGATCGTGCGCGAGTAGCGTGCCCCCGCTCGACCGGGGGGTCGTGCAGTTCAGAGCGGAGGCGGGGCGCCAGTTTGGGCAGGAGGGCAGTGGCAACGACAAGCCAGGCGATCAGGGCGGCGCCGAACATCCACCAGATGCGGAATGAGGTGCGGCGTTTGGGTTGAGGGTCAGACATGAATGATCCTTGTGGAGTGGCGACTCAGGGAACTGCGCGCAGGGTAGCGTGACGGAATGAAGGAATGGGAGGGCGCCCGTCCTGCACGGGAGCGCCCTCCCATTTCAGGGTCGGATCATGCCGCGGCCCGACCACCCTCCAGACGGGCGCGGTGCGTCCACCAGATACCCAGCAGCAGCGCAGTGGCCAGGCCGCCGCCGACCAGGAAGGCGTGGTTGGGGAGCCGCGTGCCCAGCAGACCCGCGACGGGGTACGCGAAGGCCCACCACAGGTGACTCCACGCGAAATGTGCGCCGTACACGCGCCCCTGCGCGGCCTCCTCGGTCCGTTCGGCCAGCAGCGTCTCGGTGGGGAGGTTCACCCAGTTCTGCCCGACCCCGGCGAGCAGCCAGAAGACCATCAGGCCACCCAGCGGCAGCACGTCCCCGGGGAGGATGGCGACGCTGGTGACCAGTGCGCCCAGCGCGATGAAGCGCGTCAGGGGGATGCGCTTGCCGGCGCTGCCGACCGCGAGGGACGCCAGGGCCGCGCCGAGGCCGTAGGCGGCCATGACCCAGCCGTACTGCGTGCCCCCCAGGTTCAGGCTGCCTTCCACGCGGGAGATGGTCACGGTGAGGATGAGCGCCCCGGCCATGGCCGCGACCAGTTCCATCAGTAGGGCGAAGCGGATGGGAGGGTCGCGCCACAGACGCGCCGTGCCGTCTTTCACGTCCTGGAGCGTGCTGCGCTCAACGGGAGCGTCACTGGCGCGCAGGGCGGGCAGGCTCAGAATCAGCAGGCCGGACAACAGGAAGCTGGCCGCGTCGACCATGAACAGGGTGCGGGTGCCGAGCGTGGCGGCCAGCAGGCCCGCGAGGCCCGGGCCGAGAATGCCGAGGAGTTCGGTCGTGGCGCTCGACAGCGCGAAGGCGGGCCGGGCGTCCTGCCGGCCGACGACCAGGGGAATGGTGGCCTGGTTGGTGGGCGTGAAGAACGCGGTCAGCGCGTTGAGGAGGAACATCAGGGCGTAGATCTGCCAGATCTCCGTGACGAAGAACATGGCGCCCAGGATCAGCATGCGGCCGAAGTCGCACGAAGCCAGGACGGTGCGGCGGTTGACGCGGTCGGCGAGTACCCCGGCAAGGGGACTGAGCAGGACGAAGGCGGTGACTCGGATCGTCAGGGCCACGGCGAGGATGGCGGGCGCCTGGGCGGGTCCGGCCAGCTGGGCGGCCAGCAGGGCCAGGCCCACCCAGGTGAGGGCGTCACCGATCTGACTGATGGTCTGCGCGGCGTACAGACGGGCGTAGCGGCGGTTGCGCAGGGCGCTGAACAGCGTCAGGGCGTTCAATGGACGCTCCCGGGGGCCGAGTTGGTGTGGGGGTGGTCAGGGAGTTCCAGGCGGGTGTGCTGGGCGTGGCTGAAGGCTTCCTGGAGCAGGGTGATGAGATGGGTGTCGGCGAGTTGATAGTGGACGTGTGTGCCGTCCCGGCGGTTTTGGACGAGCCCGGCATGACGCAAGGCGCCGAGGTGACGGCTGACAGTGCTCTGGGGGAGTTGGAGGGTGTCCACGAGGGCCGTGACGCTCTGCTCGCCAGTCACAAGACGGAGCAGAATCTGGATGCGGATGGGTTCGGAGAGGCCTTTGAAGAGGGTGGTGACGTGCCAGAGGTCGTCCGGGTGAGGGGGGACGTGAAGAGGATGGTGCTGCATGTCCACACCCTATCATTCGCGTATCCGGATAAATGAATTAAGAGTGTGATCATCACCGCGACCGTCCCCGCTGGCAGCCTGCTCGCCAGGTCACCCACAGCGACAACCCCCCCGCGTCCTCACCGGCACGGAGGTCGGCTTCCGACTGGCCGATCCCGAAGGGGTGACCGAACTTACCGCCCTAACCTGCAGTCAGATCCACAAGCTACTCCTGGTGGATGACCACAGGCTTGGCTTGATCTAGGTTGAGGGATGGGGCGATAGAAACAGTTTGTGGTGGCGTTGACGGCACACGAGCGGCAGGAACTGACGGATATGACCCGCAAAGGCGGCCACAGTGCGCGGGTCATGACCCCCGCACGGCTGTTGCTGCTCAGTGAGCAGGTATTGAAGAACCGGGACGTCGCCGAGTGCGTGGGAGTCAGCACCGTGACCGTAGCGTCCATCCGACGTAAGTTCGTACAGGGCGGCCTTCAGGCCGCCCTATACGAAAGAGCCCGGCCGAAACAGCCGCCCAAACTTGATGCGCACGGGACGGCCATCCTCATTGCCGAAGTGTGCTCCGCGCCCGTCGGGCGCGAAACCTGGACGATGCAGTTGCTGGCTGATCGCCTGGTGACGCTGGGCGTCGTGGACAGCATCAGTGATGAAACTGTCCGGCGTACGCTGAAAAAAACGTCCTCAAGCCGTGGCAGGTCGAGAGTTGGTGTGTCGCCCAGGTAGGCGCAGACTTCGTGTGGCGTATGGAAGCCGTACTGGACACCTATGCCCTGCCCTACGATGCCCGTCGGCCCGTGATCTGCTTCGACGAGAAGTCCTACCAGTTGCTTGATCATGTGCGCGATCCGCTGCCACCCGTACCTGGATACCCGGCACGGGCCGATCATGAATACAAACGCTATGGCACGGTGAATTTCTTCGTGGCCTTCGAACCGCTGGTGGGTCAGCGCACCGTGATAGTCACGGAGCGGTGAGGGAACGCCGAGTTCGCGGCGCAGCTCCAGGCGCTGGACGTGCGGTACGCGGCAGCAGACTCGATCGTGCTGGTGCTGGATCAGCTGTCGACGCATAGTCCGGCCGTGCTGTATCAGTACCTCCCGGCGGAGGAGACGCGTCGGCTGAGCCGACGCTTCGAGTGGGTGTACACGCCCAAACATGTGTCGTGGCTCAACATGGCGGAACTGGAGTGGTCAGTCCTGCAACGACAGTGTCTGGGGCAGCGCTTGGCCAGTGTGGACACTGTGAAGGCGGAATTGCTGGCGTGGGAAACCGACCGCAATGCGCGGTCGGTGCGGGCGAATTGGCAGTTCTCGATGTCAGTGGCACGGGACAAACTCAAACGCCACTACCACGTCAATGAATAGCCATCGTCATGCCTGTGGTCATCCACTAGACGCCACGATCGGCACGCGGAAGGCAGCACCCTCACTTTCGACCTCCTGCCCTACACGAACTCGTGACCGACGTCGTCTGTCCAAGCGTAACTGAAATTCCTCCACTTATAGAGAATCATCGCCCCTATCCAGTGGGATAGACCCAAACAACCGGCAGGCCTACATAGGACTCGGCTGACTTGGCCGCCCACAATCCCTTCACCGGGCCCCGAATCACAGGTTCGGCCATAGCAGACGATCCACCTGGAGCAGACCCGCTCCGCACCCCCCTCCAGGACACGCCGCCTGCGCGAGGGGCCGGGCCGACCGGCGCACCTGATCGCGCAGGGCCTCCGACGACCAGCCCGGATGCAGGGCCAGCGCCCGGCTGACTGCGCCCGCCACCAGCGGCGCGGCGTAACTCGTGCCTGATGCGCTCGTGCCGAACCCCAGGTCGATACCGTCCCTTGCGTCGCCACCTGGCGCGGCCACCGCCACACTCGCCCCCGTGTTGGCATATGAAGCAACCTGTAACTGAACGGTCAATGCCGTCACGGCCACGACGCCCGCACAGTTGGCAGGGGAGCGCGTCGCAGCGCGCCCCCCGTCATTCCCTGCCGCGGCCACCAGCACCGTGCCCCGGGCAGCAGCGGCCGCCACGACACGTTGAAGGTCGGGGGCGCACTGGCTATCCGGCGCGGCCAGCACCAACGACGCATTGATGACTCGTGCAGGATGACGGTTCACGGGTGCACCCGGCACGGGCTGTCCCGCCGCCCACGCCAGACCGCGCAGAATATCAGCTCGGCGACCACGACCCTGCCCATCGAGAACCGTCACGACCGTGACCTGCGCGTCCGGGTTCACCGCGTGAATCAATGAGGCGACCCGCCAGGCGTGCGTCGCCCGGCCCTGGGACCGACCGGACGTGAAATCCGGTCCGCGGTGCAGCCAGGGTGGGAGTGGACCATCCAGGGGGCCGTCGACCACGGTGACGGCCGTGGGTGCCCCGCCAGGGGGCACATGAATGGCGCTGAGCGCCCAGTTCGGTCCCCACGCCTCCCACGCAGCAGGGACGCACCCCGCGAGGAGCGGCAACGCGCAACACATCCAGATCCAGAACCAGTGCGTTCGGTTCATGACGCCCTCCCGGCAGTTCGCTGCCTTGTCACTTGAGCTTCCCTGGGTTCTGGTCAGGACCTCCTCAGGCCGCCTCGTCACGCCCGATCTGGTCTGCACGGGTCACGGTCAGGTAGGCGGTCAGGGCCAGGATGCCCACCAGAAAGATCAGGCTGGTCGTGGTGGTGCCCAGGCCCAGGCCACCGTCGCTCCGGGCCTGCGAGAGGAAATCGCCGATGGACGCGCCCAGCGGGCGGGTCAGGATGTAGGCCAGCCAGAACGTCAACACCGGGCTCAGTCGGCCGACACGCTGAACCAGGGCGACGACGCCAATCAGGGCGGCGAAGATGAACGCCGAAGGCAGGTACCCCAGTGACAGTTTTTCGGCCATCAGGTCACCGGCAGCGGTCCCGAGGGCAAAGGTGAACAGGATGGTCAGCCAGTAGAACGCCTCGCGCCGGGGCGTGTTGATCGAGTGGATGGACAGCGTCCCCTCCCGGCGATACCACGCGAAGAAGGTCGCCGCGAGGGCCGTAGCGAACAGGCCCGAACTGACCCACAGGCTCAGACCAAAGTGATCGGTCAGGTTGTCCGTGATCAGCGTGCCCACCACGCTGATGAAGACGATTGCCAGCCAGTACACGCCGGGGACGTACCTCCTGGTCCGGAACTGCGCGATCAGCGCGGCGATCAGGAACACGCTCATGACCAGGGTGGTGCCGGTCAGACCCAGGTGCAGATTAGCGTTCAGGTAATCGGCGGCCGTCTCACCGACGGTGGTGGCCAGGACCTTGATGATCCAGAAGAATGCCGTGACCTCCGGGACTTTACTCCAGAGGTTGGGCCGCCGTTCGGTGGTGCGTTGGGCGCTGGCGGGGGCAGCAACGGTTTCGTTCATGGGTTCTCCTCGCGGCGTCTGCGCACAGACTGAGCCTGCGTGAACCGTACGGGCCGAACGTAAAAGGAGGGTATAACCGGTCGGCCAGTCGAAAGTTCCGGCTATACCGCGTATTTACCTTCACCGCCTACCGTCGCGTCGGAGGTCCAACGTGAAAATGAACATCCTGCTCGTGGTCGGCGTCCTGCTGACTGGCGCCGCCCTCGCTCAATCGGCCAGCACGCAGGTCGCTCCGGAAACGCATCCGGTGGGCGACATTCCCGACTCACAGGTCTTCGTGCGCTATAGCAGCGTGGTGGGCCACTTCAGCCTAGAGGTCCCTGAAGGCTGGTCAAGACGGACGCAGGGGCAGACGGTGACGTTCACGTCGAAGTTGGGCGCAGTAGAACTCTCGGTCCAGAAGGGAGCGCCGCCCCTCACGCTGGCCAACGTCAAGGCGCGGGAGCTGACGGTTCTGCATAAGACGGTCAGGAACCTGAACGTGATGGCCGTCAGGGACGTGAAGCTTCCGGCGGGTCCAGCCGTGCTGGTCAGGTTCACCTCCACGGGCGACGTGAATGCCGTCACGGGGCGAGCCACCCGGCAGGACAACGACCTGTACGTCCTGGCGAGAAACGGGCAGCGGGTCACGGTGCGGTTCTCTGCGCCGCTGGGCGCGGACACCGTCGACGCTTGGACGCGCATGGCGCACTCGTTCCGGTGGCAGTGAGCGGTCATGAGCTTACTTCAGGTTCATGACGTTTACCGCTTCTACCACGTGGCGGACGAGGAAACCCGCGCCCTGCGGGGCGTGAGTCTGAGTGTCGCGCCGGGCGAGCTGGTGGTACTGCTGGGCCGCAGCGGCAGCGGGAAAAGCACCCTGCTGGCGAGTCTGGCGGGTCTGGACGACCCGAACGGCGGGCAGATTGACATCGCCGGCGCGCGGATGTCACGCCGTCCGGAAGCTTGGCGGGCCGGACTCCGCGCCGAGCACATCGGTGTCATGCTGCAAAGTGGGAACCTGATGCCGCACCTGACCGTGCTGGACAACGCCCTGCTGACGGGAACCCTGCTCGGACACCCTGACGAGGCGCGGGCGCGTGACCTGCTCCAGCAGGTGGGACTGAGTCACCGCCTGCACGCTTACCCCAGTCAGTTATCTGGAGGCGAGACGGCGCGCGCCGCGCTGGTCGCTGCTCTGACCCACAATCCGGCCGTTCTGCTGGCAGATGAACCGACCGCCGAGGTGGACGCCAAGACCGAGGATCGGGTGGCAGGCGTCATCGAGGCGTTCGTGACTCAGCGGGACGAGCCGCACTGCGCCGTGCTCGCCACGCACAGCACCAGGCTAGCCCGGCGGGCCGACCGCGTCCTGACCCTGCACGACGGGAGGTGGCAGGATGAGTCAGACGCCTTCCCTTCCGCCTGAGCTGCGGCCTGAGGCCTCCACTCCGTCCCTGCTGGTGCAGGGTCAGGGCCTTACCCGGCAGTTCGAAGTGGACGGCCACTGCGTCACGGCGCTGCATGACACCAGCGTGGCCGTACGCCCCGGCGACCGGGTTGCTCTCCTGGGCGCGTCGGGGAGCGGGAAAAGCACGCTGCTGCACCTCTTGGGCGGGCTGGATCAGCCGAGCAGCGGCACACTGACCTGGCCCGCGCTGGGCCCTGCACAGCACCTCCGGCCGGGGAACGTGGCGTTCGTCTTCCAGGCGCAGAGCCTGATGCCGCCCCTGACTGCACTAGAGAACATCGCCCTGCCCCTGATCCTGCTGGGGCAGGGCACGGCGGACGCCGAGCGTGAGGCGCAGGTCTGGCTGGATAGACTGGAATTGTCGGCGCTGGTCGATCAGCTTCCGGATGAACTGTCCGGCGGGCAGGCGCAGCGCGTCGCGGTCGCCCGCGCCCTGGTCACGCACCCGAAACTCGTGCTCGCCGATGAACCCACCGGGCAACTCGACAGCGTCACGGCTCAGCACCTGATGGACACGCTTCTGTGCGTGCTGGATTCAGATGCCGCGCTGGTCATGGCGACGCACGACGCGGGCGTGGCGCAGCGCCTGAACGACATCTGGCACATGCGGGACGGGAGACTCACCATGATCACGGCGGCCAGAGGAGGTACCCGGTGATCGGCCCGTGGATCAGGGGGCTGCTGCTCCGCCGCCCCCTGCGGATGTGGGGCAGCGTGACGGGCGTGGCCCTCACGGTGCTGTTCCTGTCCCTTCTGCTGACCTTCGTGCTGGCAGGACGCGCCAACATGACCGCGCGGGCCATTCAGTCGGTTCCGGTGGACTGGCAGGTGCTGCTGGGTCAGACCGCGTCCCGCACTGAAGCGGTGCAGGCCATCCAGGCCGCGACACCCACGAAGACCATCCTGCCCGTGGGATACGCGGACGTGCCGGGCTTCACTTCCAGGACGGGCGGCACCGTGCAGACCACGGGCGCCGGCAAGGTGCTGGGCCTGCCGATCGGCTACGCCGCGGCCTTCCCCGCCGAGCTGCGCCCCCTGGTTGGGGCGGGGACGGGCGTCCTGCTCTCACAGCAGACGGCCGCCAACCTGCATGCGGGTGTAGGAGACCGCGTGCAGATCAGCCGGTATGGTGCGCCACCCGTGGCCGTCACGGTGTCGGGCGTGGTGGACCTGCCACAAGCCGATTCGCTGTTCCAGGCGGTGGGCGCACCGAAGGGCCTCGCGCCGCAAGCTCCACCGGACAACGTCCTGCTGCTCTCCGCAGCCCAGTGGAGCGCCCTGTTCACGCCGCAGCAGACTGCCCGCCCGGACACGGTCCGCCAGCAACTGCATGTCCGCC
Source organism: Deinococcus hopiensis KR-140 (assembly GCA_943327755.2). Classification (GTDB taxonomy): domain Bacteria; phylum Deinococcota; class Deinococci; order Deinococcales; family Deinococcaceae; genus Deinococcus; species Deinococcus hopiensis_A. The sequence goes on along the minus strand of CALPYF020000047.1, from coordinate 19,618 downwards.
TGAATCAGATCCTGCCGGGGGACCCAGGCCGAGCGTTCGACCAGGTGAACAGGCTGGCCAACAACGTCGAGGCGCGACTGGCAGGCTCCGCAGTGGTCGGGAACACCCTGGCCGCCAGGCTGGACGGCGCGCGGGAGAGTGCGCTGTACGCCGAGGCGCTGTTCCTGTTCCTGGGTCTCCCTGGAGCGATCCTGGCTGCCGCGCTGACCTTCAACGTGGCTGGTGCCAGTGCCGCGCAGCGCCGTCAGGAGGCGGCCCTGCTCCGGGTCCGCGGCGCGTCCGAACGGCGCATCCTGCACCTCGGCGGCGCGGAGGCCCTGACGGTGGCCCTGCTTGGCACCGCGCTGGGCGCCCTGCTGGCGGCACTGACGTCTCCATGGTTGACGGGCGGAACGCCCGTCAGCCTGCTGTCCCTGCTGCCCCCAGCACTGGCGGGCGTGGCACTGGCCCTGAGCGCGACCCTGCTGCCGACCTGGCAGGCCGTCCGACAGAGCACGGTGACGGCCCAGCGACAGAGCGTGCCCCGCACCACGACGCCCCTGTGGCAGACGCTCTACCTGGACGTGGCGCTGCTGGCCCTGGCCGGACTGGTGTTCTGGCGCAATGCGGCGGGCGGGTACCAGCTGGTACTGGCCCCGGAAGGCGTGGCGAAAGCCAGTGTTCAGGCGGAAGCGTTCATCGCTCCAGTGGCCTTCTGGCTGGGTGGCACGCTGCTCGCCCTGCGCGTGATGAACCGGCTGCTGCGCCGCGCGGCCCTGCGCCGACTGCTGCGGCCCATCAGTGGTCACCTGGCGGCCGTGGTGGCAGCGGCACTGGAGCGGCAGGGATCGCTGCTGAAGCGCGGCTCAGCCCTGGTGGCCCTGGCGGTGTCATTCGCCGTATCCACGGCGATCTTCAATGCCACGTACAACGATCAGGCGAGGGTGGACGCCGTCCTGACCAACGGCGCCGACGTGACCGTGACCGGCGGGCCGAACGCGCCCGCAGGAACGCAACTGGCGGCCCTTCGAACGCTCCCCGGCGTCACCGACGCCCAGCCGCTGATGCACCGCTTCGCTTACGTCGGCGCAGACTTGCAGGACATCTTCGGCATCGACGCCGCTCATTTCACGGACGTCAGTCGACTGTCCAACACCTACTTCAAGGACATGACGGTCAAGGAGGCACTCGCCACCCTGCTGACCACCCCGAACGCCGTGCTCGTCTCACAGGAAACCGTGAACGATTACAACCTGGCGCTGGGTGACGCCATTCACCTGCGCCTGCTCAACGCCCAGACCCATCAATACCAGGTGGTGCCATTCACGTTCGTGGGTGTGATCCGGGAGTTCCCCACCGCGCCGAAAGACTCCTTCCTGGTGGCCAACGCCAGCTACCTGGCCCAGCAGACCGGGAACCCACAGGCGGAAGTGGCCCTGCTGCGCGTCAGCGGTGACCCTGCGCGCGTGATGCAAGACGCCCAGCACCTGACGGCACGTTTGCCCGGCGTGCAGGTGACCGACCTGAAGTCCGTTCGCAGCACGATTGCGTCCGGCCTGACCGCCGTGAATCTCGCGGGCCTGTCGCGCATTGAACTCAGTTTCGCGGTACTGATGCTCAGCGCCGCCACCGGCCTCGTCTTCGCCCTGGGACTCGCGGAGCGCCGCCGCACTTTCACCGTCCTGAACGCCCTGGGCGCCACCAGATCACAACTCGCGGCCTTCCTGAACGGAGAGGCCCTGGTCGTCGCCGGCCTGGGTGGACTGTTCGGGGCGATCATCGGCCTGGGCGTGGCACAGACCTTGATCAAGCTGCTTCAGGGTGTCTTCGACCCACCACCTGAACACATGCTGCTGCCGTGGCTGTACCTGCTGGCCCTGGTCCTGGCTGCTGGCCTCTCCACGGCCCTGGCCCTGAGCTTCGCCGCCCGCGCTTCCACGAGAAGGGTCACCGAAGTCCTGCGCGCAGGATGAGGCTGCGTGCCTCTGGCCACCCTCGACTCAGGTGGCCAGAGGCACGCTGAGCGTCAGCCCTTGACTGGCCCTGCGACCGTGGCAAGGTCTACCCTTCCATGTCTCAGCGGACCCTCCTGCTCGACAGCAGTGGGACGGTGCATGTCCTGCAATGAACCGCTCATCACGCACAAAAGAATGGCTGCTCCAACGCTGTGCTGCGGTGGACTGATCCAGCAGGCCAGGCAGGCAGGAGCCACGATCTACGTCGCCTGGATCACGGCCGGGGACGGCTTCGAGTTCGACGCCATGCTCACCCAGCATGTCATTGACCCCACGCCCCAGAACATGCAGCGCCTGGGTGACACTCGGGCTGTCGAGGCGCAGGCCGCCGCGCAGGTCCTGGGCATCCCAGCCGCACACACCTTCATGCTGGGCTACCCCGACGGCGGCCTCTTTCACCTCTTCACCACCAACTACGATGACCTGTACACCGCGCCGCCCACGCAGACCAACCGCGTGTACGTGCGGGGCGCACGTTCTCCTGGGCACGCCTTCACCGGGGGCAAACTGGAAGCAGACATCGGCCAGGTCCTGGACGCCGTGAAGCCGGACCTCGTGCTGGCTCCCGCGACGCAAGACTTTCACCCCGATCATCACACCCTCTCGTACATGGCCCTGAGGCTGCTGTCGGGGCGCGGACAGGAAGACCGCCTGCGCTACTGGGTCGTGCACGGCGGTCTGGAATGGCCCATTCCAAAGGGATTGCACGGGCACCTGCCGCTGATGATGCCGCCACTCGCCACTCACCTTCCCTGGCTTCGGGTTGACCTGAGCCCCGAACGGGAGCGCGTGAAACTTCAGACCATCAACACGTACCGCACCCAGACGAAGGTCATGAGTCGTTTCCTGCGGTCCTATGTCCGGCAGAACGAACTGCTCAGCCCCGAACCGCTGCCAGAATGACGGGCGACTTGACCGCCGGCCGCGCTCAACGAATCGGAATCGCCGCGCGACACGGATCAGGGCCTGGCTGCACCCGAGACTGGAAGTGGACCACCACAGCTGTTCACCTGGACCGCTCGGGCAGGCGGGGTGTCACATCGAGTCGGAACCAGGTCCACCAGAACAGGAGCGCCGTACCGATCGAACACGCACCGGACAGAGCGGTGACGGCCAGGAAAATGCGGAAATCCCTGGCCTGGCCGGCAGGCAGGTCGGCCCCCGCGTTCTCCAGCAGCAGCAGGCTGGCACCGACCAGGAACAGCAGGACGAGGACGAGCAGGGTCACCAGCACCTGCCTGGGCCACAACTCCGTCGTGTCTGCGGGCTGCACCAGATCACGGCGTGACAGCCACAGGCTGGCCGCGCAGGCCACACCCAGCGCCACGGCATCGGCCCCGACGGTGTCACTGAAACGGTGCCACTTGGCGATCAACGTCCAACTTCCCACGCCCAGGGCGTACAGCATGCAGAGCAGCATGATGGAGCCGCGAAACCGGGAGCGGCTGACCAGCACCAACGCCAAAAGCACCGACATGGCGATGGTGGTGTGCCCACTGGGAAAACTGTTGTGCATGTACACGTCCGGTGCCACGGCCAGGGGCGGACGTGGCAGCAGCACCCGCTTGAACACCTCGGTCAGCCCCAGCGACATCCCAACAAGGCCCACTGCCGCCAGCGACAGACGGGGACGGCGGCGCATCAGGCCGATACTGGCGAGGATCAGAACCGCCCCAGCCAGCGAGCGCACGGTGATGAGGTTCAAGACGTCATTCGCGGCGTCCTGAACCCAGACCACCTGATCCGCTCCGCGCAACGCGGCGTTTTCCAGGCGTTGCCCCGCCGCGGTCCGCACCAGCAGGCCGTACGTCCCGCAGAACACTGTCACAGCCAGCAGGATCAGCCTCCGCCAGCGCCGCTGCGTCATGGTCAGGACGCCTGGAAGATCATCGGTCACGTTGCCCCCTGAGGCGTTCGCTCCTCAGCCGGTCCTGCCCGTCGAAGAGTGCGCGGAACGCCAGCAGCACCACGCTCAGGCTCCCGAGGGCCGAGCTGGCCGCCAGCACGAACATGATGACGATCTGGTAACGCACCGCGTTCTGCGGGTGTTCTCCAGCCAGAATCTGCCCGGTCATCATGCCCGGCAGGCTCACGATGCCCATCACCAACATGCTGTTCAGGGTCGGCATCATGCCAGTGCGCAGCGCGTCACGGATCAGCGGATGCGCCGCCTCCCAGCGGGTCGCTCCCAGCCCGAGCAGAGTCTCAACCTCCCCACGCCGCGCACGCAGATCCCCAGTGAACCGGTCGAGCGAGAGCGCCACACCCGTCAGGGTGTTGCCCAGCACCATGCCCAGGATGGGCACCGCGTACTGCGCTTCAAACCAGGGCCTGACCCGGATGACGCCACTCAGGGTCAGGCCAGTCAGCAGGAACGAACTCACGAACACGGACAGGAAGCTGTCGAGCAGGAGGCCCGGATACCGTTGCCTTGGTCGACTGGAGGCCGCCTGAGCGGCCAGCAGGGTCATGACGAGTCCAATCGCCAGGATGGGCACGGGGGTGTTGAGTCGGAACACCCAGTCCAGAATCAGTCCCACCAGCAGCAGTTGGGCGGTCATCCGTACCCCAGCCACGAGGATGTCCCGGCCCAGCCCCAGCTTCATCCAGGCACTCAATCCCACGCTGAGCAGCATCAACCCTGCGGCCAGGGCCACCTGCCACAGGGCCACTGGCTCGCTCACCGCACGCTCAGGGCCAGCACGGCCGTTGCCAGCCGCTCCCGCTGATCGGGGTCATGCGACACCATGATCACGGCGCGCTCCCCCTCCTGCACCCAGCCACGCAGCAGGGCCTCGACCTGATGGGTGGCGTCCACGTCCAGCGCCGAGGTGGCCTCATCCAGCAGCAGGACTGAGGGCCTCAGGAGCAGTGCGCGGGTCAGGGCGACGAGTTGCGCCTCCCCACCGGACAGATTCGCGGTCGTCTGTGCCAGAACGTCGTCCCTTCTGCCCAGGTCGCGCAGCAGACTCCTGGCGTCCTGCTGCGGGAACGTCAATCCTGAGTGCACGCGCAGCGAGAACGGGTGCCGCAGGGCATCTGCCACTGTTTCGCCCACCAATACGGCGCGTTGCGGCAGGTACATGACCTGAGCGCGATAGGCTGGCATGCGCCACGACTGCTGGGTTTGCCCCCGGAAGGTCACCTCGCCGCCCTCCAGTGGGTCAAGACCCGCGAGTGCCCGCAACAGCAGACTCTTGCCCGAGCCGGATGGACCGACCAGCAGCAGGCACTGCCCTGGCTCCAGGGTGAACCCGACACGCTGCCAGAGCAGGCGGCCGGCCACGTGGCGGTGCAGGTGACGCGCTTCCAACAGGGCCATCGGCTTTACCGTAGCAGCCCCAACGCGATCAGTCCCAGCAGCAGCGTCCCGAACACCACGCGGTACACGGCGAACGCCCTGAAGCTGTGCGTGGAGACGTACTTCAGCAGCCACGACACCGACAGCAGCGCGGTGATGAACGCCACCACCGTGCCGACGAGGAGGGGCGCGCTGCCCCCAGGCAGGCTGCCCAGCGCGTGCCGCGCCTTGAACAGGCTGTACAGTCCAGCGCCGCCGAGCACCGGAAGGCCCATGAAAAACGAGAATGCCGTGGCCGTCACGCGGTTCAGTCCTGTCAGGAGTCCGCCCACGATGCTCGCCCCACTGCGGGACACGCCCGGAATGACGGCCACGGCCTGCGCCACCCCGATCAGGGCTGCCTGTTTCAGGGTGACGGCGTCCAGGTCAGGTTCGGTTTTTTCCGGCTGGGTGACCGCCTGAGGCCTGCGGTCCACCCACCACAGCACCAGTCCGCCCAGGATCAACGTGATCGCAACCGTGAGCGGCGAAAACAGCACCCCCTTGATGGCCTGTTCAAGCAGCAGACCCACGGCCACTGCCGGCAGCGACGCGACAATGAGGTTCAGCCAGAACCCCCGGGCCCGCCGACTGCCCTGAAACAGGTGAGTCACTTTCTCCCACAGCTGCCGCCAGTAGAACCAGAGCACCGCCAGAATGGCCCCAAGTTGCACCACGACGGTAAACACTTCACCCGTATCCCTGAAGCCGATCAGCCGTTCGGCCACGATCAAATGCCCAGTTGACGACACCGGAAGGAACTCCGTGACACCCTCCACTACACCAAGCAGGATGGCCTGCACCTCTGGAATCATGCCCGGCAGCGTAAAGATCGAAGGTAAAGACACGGTATACGCGTACGGTCCACGGCCCCAGAGCGGGTCGGCAGGTCAGCGGCATGAGCGGTCCCTCCGGCACCCTCGACCATGTCCAGCATCCGCCTGATACCCAGCCCAATACCGAGGCGGACCCGACACGACCACTGGAACTGGACAGCGCTGAAGTTCACCGCGGCGGACCGGAGGTTCCCCTGCCGGTGCGCTTCGCAGATCCAGGGCGCGCGGAGTCACAGCTATACCGCCGTTATACCTGTGACCACTACGGTGGCCGCATGTTCGATCTTCCGCAGTTGATCCAGTCCGTGTCGTATATCGGCATCGCAGGAATCGTGTTCGCAGAATCAGGTCTGCTCGCCGGGTTCTTCCTGCCGGGGGACAGTCTGCTCATCACGGCGGGCCTCCTCGCCAGGTCCGGCCAGCTGAACCTCGTGCTCCTCGTGGCGACCGTCGCCGCCGCGGCCATCATCGGGGACAGCGCCGGGTACCTCATCGGCAGGAGGTTTGGTCCGGCGGTCTTCAATCGCCAGAACAGCCGGTTCCTCAAACCGGAGTACGTGACCCGGACACATGCCTTCTTCGACCAGTACGGGGGCAAAGCTGTGATCCTCGCGCGTTTCGTCCCCGTGGTGCGCACCATCGCCCCCACGATGGCCGGGATCGGCGGGATGAGCTACCCGCAATTCCTGAAATACAACGTCGTGGGCGGACTGCTGTGGGCCACCAGTGTGCCCCTGCTGGGTTACCTGCTGGGCCAGCTCATTCCCCATCTCGACCGGTACATCCTGCTGGTGATCGGTGCTGTCATCCTCCTGAGTTTCATTCCTATTGCGCTGGAACTCCGCAAGGCCCGGCAGCGTGAAGGACGTGACACGGTCTGAAGTGACTAGGTGATCGTGGCTGTGGGTCTGAGCAACCGCATGCCTCACCGAGCGGTCCGACGTCCATACGGCGGTGACGCGGAGCGCGGCCGCAGTCTTTGGCGCTGGTGACAGCATGTGCGCACCCTCGCTGAATGAATGGCGCCACCCGGTCAGGCTGAGTGGATGAACGTGGGACCAGTCAGATTCCGGGCATGGATGAGAGGCAACTCGACAGAACGCCGGGTGGTGTCTGTATCAGACGGCATTCGCAGAGGATTCCTGCCGTGAGGACACCCGCCCCGTCACTAGGTGACCGCCGGCAGCATGACAGTGGCGTTCAGTTCAGCCGGAGATAGAAGGCGAGCGCCAGCAGCACCACGCCCACGTTCGCCGCCAGACGCGCGAGTGTATGGTGCCGGAACACGCTGAGGTCCAGACCGGCAATCAGACCGACCATCACGAGCAGCAGCACAAGTTTGGCGGGCGTGGTCATGAGAAGCCTCCTGTCGTGTGGGAAGGGCCCAGCCGCCAGGGGGTCTGGCCTGAGGGAGCGGGCCCCTGCGGACGCTCTGCTGGAGCGTCCGCAGGGGCGGTCCGCTCTGTCAGTGGTCGTTCGGAAACGGCGTATTGGTCTGGACCGTCTCCGGGGTCCGGGCCGGTCGCAGGGCGACGGCACTCAGAATCAGGAACGCCCCCTCGGTGACTAGTGCGACCATCCCGCTCAGTTCGGCCCAATTGCCGATGTCGTCCGTGGCGTGCGGCAGGCCAGTCGTGCGGGTCAGGACATAGCCGATGATCGCTCCCAGCGAGATGACGCTGCCCAGCACGTACCCGCGCCGGGGGTGACTGGAGAGGAGCCACGCGCCCGCTGCGGCGCACCCGGCGACGAGCAGGATGTACGCCCACCCCAGGTAGTCGGTTTCCTTCAGCTTGTCGGGAATGTCCTTGAAGTGCACCCAGGCGATCACGCCGAGCAGGGCCGCTCCGAGCAGGTGAAGGGACGTGAAGCGGCTGGGCTCTGGGGGTCGGGTCGTCATGCGCGCAGCGTGCGGGCTGAAGGTGAAATCCCGGTATACCCGGCGCGCATCAACCCTGAAGGGCGGCCTCACGGGTCCGCCTGTCCCGGCTCGCCCGCGCGGTATACCGAAGTTTTACCTTCGCGGCGCAGGGTACCGGGCATGACGCTCCCACCAAACCTTCCCCTGCGCACCCTCCTGCGCCTGCTCCTGGGTGTCCTGCTGCCCCTCCTGGTCGTCGGGTACCTTGCCGAGGATGTCCTCGAACAGCAGCGATTCACCTTCGAAACACCGATGCTCACCTGGATTCACGCCCACACCAGTCCGGCGCTGACGCAAACCAGCGTCCTCCTGAACACCATCGGTGGACCGGTCGTCATGGGCGGCGTCTTCGTACTGATCGTGCTGGGTCTGTGGTTCACGCAGCGCCGCGCGCAGGCCACGTTCACCCTGCTGGGCCTGGGCAGCGCGGTCGGGGTGGCGCTGGTGATGAAACTGGTCTTCCACCGCGTCCGGCCGGAACTGTGGCCCCGGCTGATCACTGAGAACGGCGCGTCATTCCCGAGTGGGCACTCCACCACGGCCGCCGCCCTCGTCACGTGCCTGGTCCTGCTGCTGTGGCGCACTCCCTGGCGCTGGCCGGTGCTGATCCTGGGCGGCCTGTACGCCCTGCTGATGGGCTACGGCCGTCTGGTGCTCGGCGTGCACTACCCGACGGATGTGTTGGCTGGCTGGCTGACTGGCCTGAGCCTCGTATTGGGGACGTACCAGGTACTCAGCTCCTCCCTGAAGTCACACTCGACACCCGGCGGTGCCTGATGGCCAACGTCCCCAGCACCCACACGTCGGCCCTGCCGCACCTCGCCTCCAGGATCTGGTGGTGGACCGCGGGCATCGCCACGCCTGCTGCGGGCGTGGCTGGCCTGGGCGTGGCCATCCGGGACGGCGCCGTGTCCGGGCAGGACACTGGCAGCCTGATGTGGCTGCATGCCCACACGGCACCACTGCTGGACAGCCTCAGCCGAACACTGAACATTCTGGGCGGCCCGTGGGTCACCTACCCCGTCCTGATCCTCCTGCCTGCCCTGTTGTGGCTCACGGGTCGGCGCCGGCCAGCACTGTTCACGGCGGCCGCGTTCTGGACGGCGACCGCCCTTCAGTGGGGACTCAAACTCCTCTACGGTCGGCCGCGCCCACACCTGTGGCCAACGGATATCCACGTCTCCGGGTGGTCGTTCCCGAGCGGGCACGCCACCGCCGCGTCGGCCCTCGCCATGATCCTAGTTCTGCTGGCCTGGCGGACGCCGCACCGCCGGCCAGCGCTGATCGCGGGCCTGCTGTACGCGGCCGTCATGGCGGGCTCCCGGGTGGTGCTGGGCGTGCACTATCCGACGGACGTCCTCGCTGGCATGCTGGTGGGCGTGCTGAGCGTGAGTATCGTGACCCTGCTCTACCCACCTATCGGGAGACCCCATGCGCGTTCTGATCGTTGAAGATGATCCCCACATCGCCGAACTGCTCCGCGACGGTTTGACGGAGGACGGCTACGATTGCGACCTCGCGCGCAGCGCCGCAGAAGGGGCGGAACTGGCCCGGCTCTTCCCGTACGGCCTGCTGCTGCTCGACGTGATGCTGCCTGAAGGGATCGACGCCGGGTACCACCTCGGCCAGCAGCTCCGCGCAGAAGGGATCGCCGCGCCCATGATCTACCTCACGGCGCGCGGAACCGTCGAGGACCGCGTCGAGGGTCTGGAGGCCGGTGGGGACGATTACCTCGTCAAGCCGTTCGCGTTCAGGGAACTGCGCGCCCGCATCCGGGCACTGCTGCGCCGGGCTGGTGGGAACGCGCAGAACGCCCTGACGCTCCCGCACGGCTGGGTGATGGATCTGGGCGGGCGGGAACTGCACCGCGCGGGCGTCCGCGCGGACCTGACCCGGCGGGAATTCGCGCTGCTGGAACTGCTGGCCCTGCACCCAGGGCGGGCCTTCACGCGAGACGAGATCATCGAGCGCCTGTGGAGCGGGGATGCGGGCGTGGAGCCCAAGGTCATCGACGTGTACGTGAGTACCGTCCGCCGCAAGACCGAGGATCGCCTGATCGAGACCCTGCGCGGCACCGGGTACCGCCTGGGCCGCGCGTGACCGGCCCGGCGCAGCGCCTGAGTCTGCGGGTCAAACTCACGCTGGGGTACGCGCTGGTCTTCATCGTGATCCTGTTGCTCGGCTGCGCCGGCATCTGGCTGGCCACGGAGCGGACGGTGCTGAAGGCGCTGGACGCGTCGCTGCGCAACACGATTGTCATCGCGCAGGGGAGCCTGGAAGCCGACAGCGGCCCGGTGCGCTTCACGCCGGAACTCAAACCCGGTGGGGACGTCACGGTGCTGCTCCTGCGCGCCGACGGGACGGTCGTCTCCCGCGTCGGGCGTCCCGGACCGGAGGAACCCGGCGCGGTTCGCGCCGGATTGCGGACCGTACAGGGGGAACGATCGCTCACGCAACCGGTGAACGCAGGGCTGTACCTGCGCGTGTCCCAGCCGGTGGCCCCAACCTGGGAGTTCCTGGAGACCCTGGCACGCATTCTGTTGGCGGGCAGCGCCGGGATGGTCATCCTGGCCTGTGTCGCGGGGTACTGGTTGGCGCACCGGGCCCTGAAGCCGGTCGACGAGGTGGCCCGCACGGCCCACAGCATTGCCGAGCGTGGGGATTACGCCGAGCGGGTCACGCCTGCCCCCGGACACGACGAGATGGCGCGCCTGACCGCCACGGTCAACCGGATGCTCGACCGCCTCTCGGGAACCATTGAGCGGGAAAAACAGTTCGCCCGGATCGCCGCGCATGAACTGCGCACGCCGCTCACCGCCCTCAAGGGCCGCCTGGAATTGACGCTGGAGAAGCCACGGAGCGAGACGGAGTACGTGCGGGCACTGGAGGGCATGGCCGGGCGCGTGGACGCCCTGGGGGCGCTGACCGAGAGCCTGCTGGCTCTGGCCCGCACGGACGCCCCGGTGCAGTTGACGCGGGTGAACCTGGGCAGCGCCGCGCTGAGCGTCAGCGAAAGCTGGGAGGACACTGCGCGGATGCACGGCCGGACCCTGCACCTGGACGTGCAGGAAAGCTGGGTCATGGCCGAGCGTGACGGGGTGGAGCGTGTCATCAGCAACCTGCTCGACAACGCTCTGAAGTACGGGGCCGCTGGCCCTGTATACCTGCGCGTGTCCGGAGTAACCCTCGAAGTGCAGAACCAAGGGCCGGGGCCAAGGCCCGACGACTGGCTGCAATTGCAACTGCCCTTCGAGCGAGGGGCGGGGGAGCAGGCCATCAGCGGAAGTGGGTTGGGTCTGGCACTCGTCGCGGCGCTGGCGCGCCGCTGGCACGCGCAGGTGCTGCCCCGTTGGCAGGGTAGGACGTTTACCGTGTTGGTCGCGTTTCCGGCAGAGGCGGGAGCAGATGGCGCCGCCGAAGTGAGCGGCAGATCAGGCCCACGCTGGCGTCTGGACAGCATCGAGGATTTAACGGCACGCTGACCAAACGGCCTAAGAACGCCTATCAAAACCTCAGGTTGGGAGGGCAAGGTGAAGCATGGCCACATCTATGGTCAGCGACGAGCTGTGGCAATTGATCCATCCGCTGCTCCCACTTGAACCCCCAAAGCCCAAAGGAGGTCGACCCCGCGTGCCCGATCGAGCCGCCCTGGAAGGCATCCTCTACGTCCTCCAGACCGGGATCGGCTGGGAACACCTCCCACACCAGCTCGGGTACGGCAGCGGCATGACCTGCTGGCGACGTCTCCGTGACTGGCACGCGGCGGGTGAAAACACCCGCCTACACCACGTGCTTCTTGACCGGATGGCCCAGGCGCATCAACTCGACTGGACCCGCGCATGTGTGGACAGTACGAGTGTCCCTGCGGCCCGGGGGGGCCCAAACGGGCCCGAATCCCACGGATCGAGGCCGGCCTGGCAGCAAGCGTCGTGTGATCGTCGATGGCCGCGGGACACCATTGGCGGTCTGTATCTCGCCCGCCAATCGGCATGACAGCATGCTGTTCGAACCCCTGCTGGACGCGGTGCCGCCCATTCATAACGGGCTGCGGGGCCGGCCCCGCAGCCGTCCGGAGCGGTTGCATGCGGACAAGGCGTATGACATTCCCCGGTGTCCTGCAGGCGCTGAAGCACCACGGCGTTCGCGCCGCCCCGGATGCTATTCGTGGCGATCAATCCGGCCCGGCGCGTGCGGCCCGAGTCGATCTCCGCGCGGGCCTTCTCGAACCAGTACATGACGAAGTCCGCGAAGCCCGGCACGCGCCCCTCGTACGCGGCGCGCAGGCCCTCGGTGTACGCGTCCCCGAGCCGCTGGCGCATGCGGGTGTTCCCCAGGAAGGGCGGGTTGCCCACGATGAACTCCGCTGCCGGCCACTCGGGTTCTTTGCCGGTCGCCGCGTCGAACACGGCGTCCATGTGCTGGATGCTGCCGTAGTTCCGCAGGATGGGCGTGGGCCACTCGTCGCTGGGGTGCGCGGCCTTCCACTGGAGGAACGCGATCCACACGCTGACCGACGCCAGTTCATGCGCGAAGGGTTCCACCTCGATGCCGCGCAGCTGCTCGGGCGTGATGCGGCTGGGGAACAGCACGAACGGCGCGCCGATCTCCCGGGCCAGGCCGATCACCTCACTCTCCAGGTCCAGCAAGTGCCCCAGGGTCACCACCAGGAAGTTCCCACTCCCGCAGGCCGGGTCGAGGACGGTGACGCCCGCGAGCCGCTCGTGGAATGCCTGCAGGGCCGCCGTGGCCTTCTGGAGGCGGTCTTTCGCCTTCCCGCCCAGCAGCGCCTGTGCTTCCGTGGCCGTGAGGTCCAGCGCCCGGTCACTGTCGAACAGCCCGCCGTTGAAGTGCCGGACGTCCGCGCCCCAGAACTCCCCGCCGGTCTGCATCGCGCCGAACAACTCCTCGAGGTACCCGCGTGACCGTTCGGGATGCTCGGCGCTGCGTTTCAGGACGCGGGTGAGCGGCGTGTCGTCGAGCAGGCCGACGTCCTCGGCGAACATCGCGAACACCAGCCGCATCAGGAAGTGCGACACCTCCCGTTGGCCCAGGCCGCGGCGGACCATGCTCTGCGCGACCTCCCCGACCTGCGCGGTCGCCTGGGTGGTCATCTCCTGCCGTTGCCGCGCCGGGTTCAGCAGCTCCGGGCGGTGAAACGCGGCGTTCAGGACCTGCAGGGTGGTCAGGTCAGTCGCTTCGAGCTTCCGGTTGTGCTCGATGTCGTCCAGGGTGATGCGGTACATGCGGGGCGCGGTCGCGGTGAAGACCGTGTGCACGCGGATCTCCACGAAGTCCGTGACGATCATCAGGGGCGGGTTGCCCAGCTCGTACGCGTACAGGCTGGCCTGTGCCAGGGCATCCCCGAGTTTCCTGGCGCGGGCGTCCGCTGTCTTCTGCGCGCGTTTGGCCTCCCAGATGAAGTGCCCCGGCAGGTACACGTCCGCCTTCCCGAAGTCCGTCGAGCCGACCTTACTCACGCCCGCCTGATACGTCAGCCCACTCGGTGCCCCGGCCTGACCGGGCACGGGGCCACCCACGAGACTGGCGACGTCGATGTAGTGCTCCTGGTAAGCCTGTTCCTCGGTGACCAGGAAGGCCCGGGTGCACCACTTGGCGGCGAATTCAGAGGGGTGCATTGCCGCGCAGTATGCCCCGCCACAGGCGTTTGGAAGCGCTGATCTGCTTCACCGGCGCAGGTCGGCCCGGGCACATGCCACACCCGGCTAGGCAGCGGGCCAGTACGCTCAGAGTATGCGCGCCCTGATCCCCCTGCTGCTCCTGTCGACCGCCGCCGCGCAGGTCCCCGCCACGGTGATCGGCATTCCGACCGTCACCGACGGGGACACCCTGCAGATCCGGGGCGTGAAGGTCCGCCTGCACGGCATCAACGCACCGGAATCCAGTCAGACCTGCACCCGTGCTGGGAAGTTGTACGGTTGCGGGCGCGAAGCGGCTTTCGCCTTGGCGGACCTCGTGCGGAACAAGACCGTCACCTGCACCCGTAAGGACACCGATCGTTACGGGCGCATGGTCGGCGTGTGCAGCGTCGGCGGCATCGAGATCAACCGCTGGCTGGTGCAGCAGGGCTGGGCACTGCCGTACCTGCAATATGGGGGCGGGATATACAGCAGCGCGGCGAGTCAGGCGAAGAGAGCTGGGAAGGGCCTGTACGCCGGCACCTTCCAGAACCCCTGGGATTACCGCAAGAATCCGGGCAGTCCGCCCACGGCCGGGACGGTCCGGACGAACACCGTGCCGCCTGCCCCGGCCACAACCAGCGTCACCTACGCGAACTGCGCCGCGGTGCGGGCCGCCGGGAAGGCGCCGCTCCTGCGCGGCCAGCCGGGGTATGCGCCGAAACTCGACCGGGATAACGACGGGGTGGCCTGCGAGTGAGCACCGCTCCCCCCTGCTCAACACCTTCGGCATCCTGATAGTGATCCTGATCCTATTAGGCATCCTGCCGGACGTCCCGCATCAACTGGAATTCCTGCTGGCTTCCGTTGCCTTTACGGCCACCGGGTTCACTCTGCGTCACCGGCTCTGGCCTCACATGCTGATGGGCAGCCGGGCTCCTGTCGCTCAGCCTGCTTCCCTACCCGCCGCCGCTGCGCGCCCTGGTCGTCGGGTTGGCCTGCGGGTGCGCGGCCGTGGTTCTTGTGCGCATGCTGCAACGCCGCCGCGCGTGACCCCACCTGAGGCGCGCCCGGTCGTGCTCCTGCACGGGGAGTTCCTGTTCAGTGCGAGTTTCACGGCCCCGATCTGCACGCTGGGGCCCGGAACCCACTGGCTCTGCCCTGGCAATACCTTGCCCAGTCTCACATGAGCGGTCGTAGCAACGGCGGACATGAGTTGCTCATGAAGTACGCTGGACTCGTTCGGGTTGTATGACCACTGGTCAGACGTCATGTCTGTATCCCGAACAACTGACAAACCAAAGCTGACAGATCGTTAGGACGCGTTTAGCACGTTAATGAACGTAGCCACGAGGGCCTGGAATTCGTCTTCGTCGTCGCCCTGAGCCGACGTGAAGAGCCGCTCCATCTCGACATGCATGATCTTGTGCTCCTGCACGAGACTGTTCATCACGTCAATGACTTCAAAATCCATATCGTGCCGCAGGTAGAGCAGCACCGCCAGAAGGGCCATCTGCGGGCGCCCTAGCAACAATTCAGTGTGTTGAACGTGCATCACGACGGCCTTGAACCGGGCGATCAGTTCGTCATTGATGTGACTGGCGAAGCTTCCGTCTTTGGTTAATTCCCGCTCTTTTAGGAACGGCTTGAACTCCCGCATCAGCTTCCACAGGTCCTGCAGGTCGGGGTTCGATGGGCTAAACCGCCGTGAGAGGTACTCGTCGACATCAATGGTGACTTTCAGGTGACTGGCTACATTGATGCGGTACCCATGCCGGTCACGGCGAGGTGACAGCAGATCTTCAGGCAGCTCGGGATCCCGGCTGCCCAGGTCGCTCCGCAAAAACGCCAAACTACTGTGCGCCTGGCCTTTGTGCCCGCCGTACACGTCTGCCGCCAGGACGCTGCTGGTGACGTAGCGGCGCGTTCCATTGGGCAGGAAGGGCTGGAGAATCAGGTATGCCAGCGTATAGATCACCCAGTTGTTACGCGTGTGCAGCACCGTGTCGTTGATGATGATCTGCGGCGCGTCGCCCATCGTAATCACGTGGATGTGATAGCTCGGTTTGGAGATCGGCTCCTGAGTGGCTTGCTGTAGCGCTTTTTCGAAGCGTTCAGTATGAATCCCGCGCTCCACGAAGTGCTTCAGCACCGATTCGAAATCCGGGGCGTATGCAGTGAGGATGTGCTCGTTCTGAGCTACGTAGTCCAGCACCCGCACTAGGTTAGATACATCCTCGGCTGGCACGGTCCCTCGTAGGTCCAGTTCCGTTTTGCAGATCAGCATGAGTGTGAGGAGCACGCTGTCATACGATTCGTGACCGTCAATCTGGACATTTCGGAACTCCTGTAATGCCCGCTCTGGATTCCGGCGTCCCAGATAAAAGACGCCGTTGACCAGCGGAACGTATGCACGCCACTCCACGTAGTCCTTCTGAACCCCGATCTGCTTGAGCAGGCGCTGCATCTCGTCGTAGGTGTGCTCGGTCTCCTCGAACCATTCCTTGCGCCACTGCAAGAAGGCTAGGAAAGCGTAGGGCATGAGGAGTCCGGCGGCGATCTGAGTTTCTTTGAAGCTTTTGATCGACTGCAAGAAGGCTTGGTGTGCGTCCTCGTCACGCCGCATTTCCAAGTAGATCAGCCCACGGGTGAACAGGGTGTAGGGCTCACTCGTGGTGGGCTCCTCCTCATTCATTCGTAGAGCCTCCTGAATCACCTCCAGAGCCTCCGTGTATTCACCAGTAGCTTTGAGCTGATCGGCAAATTCGTTCAGGATCGGCACGATGGTTGCGGCCAACTGCTGCTGTCCCTGGCCTCGGAGCCAGTGCCGCCGGGCGATGCTGATCCCCAGGTCAATGCGGCCTGCGTACTGGTACGCGTTGATGTACGTCCACACGCTGCTTAGCTCCTCACGGAGCGAGCCGCTCTGGAGGGCGACCTCATACCGCTCGTCTGCCAGTTTCAGGGCCATGGCGTAGTCAGCCGCCTCGGTACGCGTGTAATACAGGCTCAGCATGCCCATCGCCCTGGACTTCTCCTCGAGGGTCTGGGCTGTGTCCAGCGCCCGCTGGCTGTGGGCGCGCAGGGCAGG
Source organism: Deinococcus hopiensis KR-140 (assembly GCA_943327755.2). GTDB lineage: Bacteria > Deinococcota > Deinococci > Deinococcales > Deinococcaceae > Deinococcus > Deinococcus hopiensis_A. The sequence continues at coordinate 2,800 of CALPYF020000047.1, read as the reverse complement.
GATGTCGCTGCGGTAATTGGCGAGGCGGGCCTGACACACGTGGGTCAGGCTGCTTTCCTGCTGCGACATCCGCTGGTAGTCGATGATCTTCTCGGCCTTGTCGAGATGCTGGGTAGTGATGAGCAGGTCAGCCAGGCGGTCACGTAAGGGCGGAGATAGTTGCTCGTAAGGCAAGACGCGCAGCATGGTGATACCTGCGCGGGGCGACGCGTCCGTTTCGCCGAACTGGCGGAAGTAGGTTTCAAGTACCAGATTCGTGCCGTGGGCGTCCAGTGCGGATTTCGCCATGCGCAGGTATAGCTCGTACATGCTGCTGGTGTTGAGGGGACGCGCCAGCGGCCTGTTGAATAGCCGGTTGACCATCAGGGGGTGGATGGCAAAGCGCCCGTCCGAGTCGATCAGCGGAAAGCCGCTGTTCAGAACACTTCGCCGCTGCCCGCTGAGCTCCCATTCGAGCACCAGGGCGTCCACGGCGGCCGGTTCTCCGACGGCGTTGAGCTGCGCCTGCGCGTCAATCGGGAGCAGGCTGATCAGGTCATCTAGGTAGTTCGGCAGGCTGAAGTGTGCGGTGCCGGACAGCGCGCAGACGCTGGGCCAGCCGAGCGTCTGCGGCGGCAGTGGGCCCTGATCGATTGCCAGGATCTCGTCCTGACTGAACGCCAGATCCTGACTGCTCAGCAGCAGGATGCGGTCCTTGGCGAGCATCTGATGCACCAGCGGGTATTGACTGTGATAGGCCGCCCCGATCACTTTGAGCGTTACGTTGTGCAGCTCGGTGAAGAGCGGCGTGGTGGTGGTGTCAGGCAAGCGGTGTAGATCATCAATCAGCAGCGTTCCGATGCCATGCGCCGCGAGGTCTTCGAGTGAGGTGGCCACCGTTGAGAGGCAAGCCGCGCATGTGGCGGCGTTCAGTAGATCCTGATAGGTCCAGGTCATGCCGGCCGACAGGTACACGCTTCCGGGCGTCGCCTGCTCGTACTGCTGTAGCAGCCGGGTTTTGCCGTAGCCTGATGGGGCGCAGATCAGGACATGGTGCCGCCCGGCAACTCGCCGCAGTAGCGCTTCTCGGGGAAGGGACGGCCTCACGGCGCACCGAGCCTGAGCTGATTGACCTGATTGAGGATCCACGTATTGACCGGGTAGATCTGCTGCTCGATCAGTTCAGAGTCCCGCACGGGACTGTCGTGGTTGATGTACATGTACGCCAGGTTCCGGCCGTCAGGCAACTCCATGTACCCGCTCATGGTGAGGAGGCCCCAGCCACTCCCGGCTTTCGCACCCCAGTAGGTGGGTGTGAAGGGCAGTGGGGTCTTCGAGCGGGTGCAGCAGCCGGTCGTCATGATCTGCCGGTACAGTGTCTGCGTGGCTGGACGCAGGTCGCCGTTGCCGCGCAGGAGGCGGGCGGTCAGGTCGGCGTAGGCGCGGGCCGTGCTGGTGTTGTACAGGGCTGCGTCGTTACTCGCCTGATACAGACTTCCCAGGAAGTATCGATCAAGGGCCTTGAGCAGGGTGGGTGCAGTAAACCGCTGCGCCTGCTGGTTGACCACGCCGGCAGCTTTCAGACGCTCAGTTGGGGTCAGGTTGCCGAAGGCCTGTGCAGAGCGCGAGAAGGCTGCTGGCGTGGTGCCGTTGACCACCTGTGGGACGAGGCCAGCCATCAGGCTCCACAGTCCCTTGGTCGTCATGAGCACGGACGTGCAGGGGCTGAGGGCCCGCACGTTGGCGGTCAGGCGTGACGGTGTGACTTGAAGATGCAGGATGTCACTGGCCGTATTGTCTGATTCGCCGATTGTCAGTTTGATCAGCTTCAGGATGCTGTTGCGCCCTGGTGGGTACGCCTCGATACTCCGGTTCGCAGCGGTCGTTTCGAGCATCTGATCCAGCCGGAGACGACCAGCGTCCACGTCCTGCAGGGCCTGGTGGACGACGGTCGTCTTGAAGGCTGAAGCGAGTGGATACACCCGGTCCACGTCGCCCAGGCGCATTTCGGCCGTCTTCTGGCCCTCGGCGGTGTAGATCGCGGCGTAAAACGCCACCTGTCCGGCGACACCACTGGGGAGTGGGCGCAGTGGGCCAACTTGCGGCACGCCTGGTGCTGCTGGCGGAACGCACTGGCCAGCGGCGGCCAGGGGGGCGGGTTGGGGACTGGGCGTGGCGGCGAAGGTAGAGGGAGTCAGGAGGAGCGCCGCAGTGAGGGAGCGGAAGAGAAGTGCGCGTGCGTGGGACATACCGCCTCCAACATGCAGGCGGCCGCGGTACGGCCGCCCTGCATTGAGTGACCTTATTTCTTCAAGACCTGTTGCGCAGTAGAGGTCGGAGCGGTAGGTTCAAGGGTGTTGCGGCTTGAGAAGCTGAAATCCAGGGGGCGGTCCTTTGAACGGCTGGTGGGGTTGAGTCCTGCCGAGTTCGACCAGCTGCTGATTGAACTGGAGCCCTTGTGGGAACGGAGTCATCACCGCTCCCTTTCCCGCGCCGGACGGGTCCGGCGCATCGGAGCGGGCAACACCTTCAAGCTCGACCTCAGCCAGCGGCTGCTGGTGACGCTGCTCTATCTGCGACAGTACTTCACCATGCACGTTCTGGGCATCCTGTTCGATCTGGACGCGGCGAACATCTGCCGGAACATCCACGCCCTGCTGCCGGTCCTGGAGCAGGCGTTGCCTGCTCCCCTCCGTCCCCGGACGCTCCAGGCCGAGTCGGATGAGGCTCCTGGAGGGGCGATCAAGAAGCCGAGGAAAATACGCTCTCTGGAGGAGTTTCTGGAGATCTTCCCCGAACTGACCGACGTGATCGTGGATGG
>CALPYF020000046.1 GCA_943327755.2 Deinococcus hopiensis KR-140 | reverse complement strand
GGCGCTGGAAGGTCGAGCGGACGATCGCGTGGTTGCAGAGCTTCCGGAGGGTTCGAACGCGTGATGAAGTGAAGGCAGACAACTTCCTCGGGATGGTTCAGCTGGCCTGCATTGTCATCCTGCTCCGCGCAATTTCCGGATGACTTCTAAAGTGCTACGGTCATCATTTTCGTCAAGGGCTGCGAGAAAATCTTGTGGCGATATAAATATACTTACTAATAATTTGCAAAGAGATGTCTTGCCCGTTGTGTTAACTCCTGTGATGAAAGTAATCCGTGGGTCAAAGTCAATGTTTAGATTTCTAAAAATTTGCCATTTATCTACTTTCAAGTTGATAATTTTCATTCATACCTCCAGTGCCAGCTTGTCGACGTCATTTAACAGCGGCGTGCCTGCCGGGTACTCGCCGTTGAAGCAGGCGAGGCACAGGCCGGGGCCGCCGACGGCTTCGCGGATGCCCTGCTCACTGATGAACGTCAGGGTGTCCGCCCCGATCAGGTCGCGGATCTCCTCGATGCTGTGCGTACTGGCGACGAGTTCCTTGCGGGCGGCGGTGTCGATGCCGTAGAAGCACGGGTGCTTGATGGGTGGGCTGCTGACGCGGAAGTGGACTTCGGTCGCGCCTGCTTCGCGCAGGAGGTTCACGATCTGGCGGCTGGTGGTGCCGCGCACGATGCTGTCGTCGACCAGTACGACGCGTTTGCCGCGCACGGCGCTGGTGGGGCTGAGTTTCATCTTGACTTTCAACTCGCGCGCTTCCTGCGTGGGCGCGATGAACGTGCGGCCCGCGTACGGGTTCTTGTACAGGCCGTAATCGAACGGAATGCCGCTCTCGCGGGCGTACCCGATGGCCGCGCCGATGCCGCTGTCCGGGACGGGCACGACGATGTCGGCGTCCACGGGGTGTTCCTTCGCGAGCTGGTGGCCCATGCGGATGCGGCTTTCGTGGGCGTCCGCGCCGTCCAGCTGGCTGTCGCTGCGCGCGAAGTAGATCCACTCGAACGCGCACGGCGTGGGTTTCCTGGGTTCGACCATCAGGGAGTGCAGGCCGGTGCGGTCGATCCACACGAGTTCGCCGGGTTGCACGTCGCGGATCAGGCGCGCGCCGACGGCGTACAGCGCGCACGGCTCGGACGCGATCACGTACGCGTGGTCGTCCCGCTGCCCGATCACCAGTGGGCGCACGCCGTTCGGGTCGCGGAAGCCCAGCAGTTGCGTGCGGCTCATCAGCACGCACGCGAAACCACCCTTCAGGCGTTTCATGGCGGCGGCGGTCGCCTCGATCAGGTCCATGTGACTCTCGCGGGCGATCAGGTTCAGCATCACCTCGCTGTCGTTCGTCGTCTGGAACAGCGCCCCCTGCATCAGCATGTCGTTGCGGACCTCGCGGGCGTTCACGAAGTTCCCGTTGTGCGCCAGCCCCAGGATGCCCTTGTTCGTCCGGGTCGTCAGCGGCTGCGCGTTGAACCGCAGGTTACTCCCGGTCGTGCTGTACCGCACGTGCCCGATACTCACCCGCGCGTTCGCCAGCCGCACGCTGTCCAGGCGCCGCTCGTCGAACACCTGCGTCACCAGACCCAGGTCCTTCTCCACATGGAACTTCTCCCCGTCCGACACGCACATCCCCGCCGCCTCCTGCCCACGGTGCTGTAGCGCAAAAAGGCCCAGGTACGTGAACCACGCCAGATCCAGCGGCTCCGGCGAGAACATGCCAAACACACCGCATTCATCCTGCGGCTTATCAAGAATCGGATCAAAGATCATGCGAGGCTCCAGAGGTGGGGCTGGGGGCGCGCGTGGCCCCCCCTCCCAGCCTCCCCCACGAGGGGGGAGGGGTGAAAAGATGGGCGGGATGCAGCGTAGGCGACAGAGGGAAAGCGTCAGCACCGAGGTGGCGCGGCGGTTGCGGCGGGACATGACGCCGGAGGAACGGCTGCTGTGGTCGTGGTTGCGCTGGGCGGGTCTGGGAGTGAGTTTCCGGCGGCAGGAGGTGATCGGGCCGTTCGTGGTGGATTTCGTGTGCTATCCGGCGCGGCTGGTGGTGGAACTGGACGGGAGCCAGCACGCGGGCAGCGAGTCGGACCGGCTGCGGGACGCGAAGCTCACAGGGGACGGGTTCACGGTGCTGCGCTTCTGGAACCATGAGGTGCGGGGCAACCTGGACGGTGTGCTGGCGCGCGTCGCAGAGCATCTGGCAGGCGTGACGTGACTCCTCCCCCCTTGTGGGGGAGGTTGGGAGGGGGGTGGCCGCGTGACCACCGCTCCCGCCGCTGTTCATCCCAGGATCTCCGCGAGGGGGGTCGTAAAGGCGTGGGTGAGGGCGCTGAGGGTCACGCTCAAGTGTATGTGGTGCCCTGGGAGGGCAATGGTGACGGTGTCCCCGCCGGTGGTGCCGAGGCGGGTGAAGGGGACGCCCTGGGCGTTGAGGGCCGCTTCGGTGCCTGCCTCGTCGGGGGTGGCGATGAGGATGCGGGCGTGCGCCTCGCCGTACAGGAGGGCGTCGGCGCGGGTGGTGGTGGGGGCGTTCAGGGTGACGGTCAGGCCGGTGTTGCCCGCGATGGCCATTTCACTCAGGGCGACGGCGAGGCCACCTTCGGCGCAGTCGTGCGCGGTGTCGGTCAGGCCCGCGCGGATCAGGTGCAGGGCAGCGTCGATGACGGCCTGTTCGCGCGTCAGGTCCAGGGTGGGGACGTGTCCGGCTTCGAGGCCGTGGACGGTTTCGAGGTACTGGCTGGCGCCGATGCTGTCGGCGTGCTCGCCAATCAGGTAGAGGGTGTGGCCGGCGCCCTTGAGGTCCATGGTGGCGCGTTTGGTGACGTCGGGCAGCACGCCGACCATGCCGATGGTGGGGGTGGGGTGGATGGCGACGCGTTCGTCCCCTTCGGTGTACTGGTTGTACAGGCTGACGTTCCCGCCGGTGACGGGCGTGTTCAGGGCGCGGCAGGCGTCCGCGATGCCGTGCACGGCGCGTTCCAGCTGGTAGTACACCTCGGGCCGGTGGGGGTTGCCGAAGTTGAGGTTGTCCGTGATCGCCAGCGGGGTGGCGCCCACGCAGGCGAGGTTCCGGGCGGCCTCGGCAACGGCGGCGGCAGCGCCCGCGTACGGGTCGAGGTACACGAAGCGCGGGTTGCAGTCGCTGGTGGCGGCCACGCCCATGCCGCTGCCCTTGACGCGCATCACGGCAGCGTCGGCGGCGCCGGGCACGACGACGGTGTTCGTCATGACCTGATGGTCGAAGCGCTGGTAGATGGGGCGCTTGCTGGCAATGGTGGGATGAGCGAGCAGGTCGGTGAGGACCGCGCCGAGGTCGCCGGGGACGGGCACGCCGCTCAGGTCACGCTCGCGCTTCGCCCTGATCTCCTCGGATTCGATGCCCTCGCGGGTGTACTTGGGCGCCTCGTTCAGCAGGTCCACGGGCAGGTCGCAGACGACCTCGCCGCGCCACGTCAGGCGGTAGTTCGTGTGCGCCTCCACCTGCCCGATGGTCACCACGTCCAGTTCCCACTTGGCGAGCAGGTTCAGCAACTCCTGCTCCTTGCCGGGCACGGGCACCAGGATCATGCGCTCCTGCGACTCGCTCAGGCACAGCTCCATGGGCACCATGCCGTCCTCGCGGGTGGGCACCAGATCGAGGTCCATGGTGATGCCCAGCCCGGCGCGGTACGCCATCTCGCAGGTGCTGCTGACCAGTCCGGCGGCGCCCATGTCCTGCACGCCCGCCACGACGCCCGCCTGGATGGCCTCCAGCGTCGCCTCCAGCAGCAGTTTCTCCATGAACGGGTCGCCCACCTGCACGGCGGGGCGGTCCGCCTGACTGGCGTTGCTGAGGTCGGCGGACGCGAACACCGCGCCACCCAGCCCGTCGCGCCCGGTCTTGCTCCCCACGTACACGATGGTGTTCCCGACCTCACCCATCGTCCCCTTCGCCAGATCCTCGTGGCGCAGCAGGCCCAGCGCCATCACGTTCACGAGCGGGTTCTCCTGGTAGCTGGGGTGGAAGGTCACCTCGCCGCCCACCGTGGGCACGCCGATCGCGTTGCCGTAGTGCGCGATGCCCTCCACCACGCCGTTCAGCAGAAAGCGGGTGCGGGGGCTGTCCGGGTTCCCGAAGCGCAGGGAGTCCAGCACCGCGAAGGGCCGCGCGCCCATCGCGAAGATGTCGCGCAGGATGCCGCCCACGCCCGTCGCCGCGCCCTGCACCGGCTCCACCGCCGACGGGTGGTTGTGGCTCTCCATCTTGAACGCCACGCCCCACCCGTCCCCGATATCCACCACGCCCGCGTTCTCACCGGGACCCTGCAGCACCTGCGGCCCGGTCGTGGGGAAGTGCCGGAACAGCGGGCGGCTGTTCTTGTAGCCGCAGTGCTCGCTCCACATGGCGCCCACGATGGCGGCCTCCAGCGCGTTCGGCTCCCGGCCGATACGCGTGACGAGCAGGTCGAATTCTTCGGTGGACAGGCCAAACGTGCCCGCACGGTCGCGGAGGGTGGCGGCTTGCGTCATTGAAGCTCCTTGCAAACCCGGGCGCGGCCCGGGCGGGGATGGATCGGGAGTGGGGAAGAGGGGGTGTGGGTCACGCCTGCGATTTCAGCAGGAGGTTCAGCTGTCCGCGGTGGTAGCCGACGTGGCGCAGCTGCATGCCGAGGGCGAGGCGGCGGGGGCGGGTGCCACTGGGGGTGGCGGCGCTGAAGACCTCGCCGTCCAGGGCGCTGTCGTCGGCCTGTTCCAGCCACGCGACGACCTGCGCGCCGGTCTGTTCCAGCGCGGCCAGGATCTGCTCGCGCGGGTCGTTCTCGCGGACGGGCGCGGGCTGGGTGCCCAGCGCCTGCACGCGGGCGTTGTCCTCCCACCCGAGGTGGTGGTAGTTCGGCGTGCGGTCGTCGAGGACCATCAGGCGCAGCCACTCGGAGATGTGCAGGGCGTGCCACGCGGGGCTGTGGCCCAGGCGGGCCGTGTGGAAGGCGTCGCCCGGCGTCTGCTCCAGCGCGGCGCGGAACAGCTCCAGTTCACTGCGGAACTGCTCGGCCAGGTAGGCCGTCACGGCACCGGGCGACGGGGTGGTCACCGGGACACCAGCGCGCCCTTCAGGCTGTCGAACAGACCGCGGCCGTCCTCGCTGCCCAGCAGGGCCTCCACGGCCCGTTCGGGGTGGGGCATCATGCCCAGCACGTTGCCGCGTTCGCTGACGATCCCGGCGATGTCGTTCAGGCTGCCGTTGGGGTTGTCCACGTAGCGGAACACGACCTGCCCCTCGCCCTCCAGCCGCGCGATCGTCTCGGGGTCGGCGTAGTAGTTGCCCTCGCCGTGCGCGATGGGCACCTCGATGACCTGCCCCTTCGTGTACGCGCCGGTGAACGCCGTGCCGGTGTTCTCCACGCGCAGGTGCACGGGGCGGCACAGGAAGTGCAGGTCCCGGTTGCGCGAGAGTGCGCCGGGCAGCAGGCCGGACTCGGTCAGGACCTGGAAGCCGTTGCAGACGCCCAGCACATATCCGCCGCGTTCGGCGTGCGCCTTGACAGCCTGCATGATCGGGCTGCGCGCGGCAATCGCGCCGCTGCGCAGGTGATCGCCGTAACTGAACCCGCCGGGCAGGAACACCAGCTCCGTACCCTGCGGGAGTCCGGCCTCGGTGTGCCACACGAACTGCGCGTCCTGATCGAGAAGCAGCTGCGCGGCGTGCAGCGCGTCGCCGTCGCAGTTGCTGCCGGGAAACTGGATGACGGCCGTCTTCACGCCCCGACCAGCTCCTCGCCCTGTTGTTCACTGATCTCCCAGCGGGCGTCCTCCATCACGGGGTTGCTCAGCACGTTCTCGGTGATGTCCTTCAGCTGCGCCTCCACCTCCGCGCGGCTGCCCGAGAGGGTCAGTTCGATGTACTTCCCGACGCGCACTCCACTCACGTTCCCGTGATCGAGGTGCGACAGCGCCCGCTCCACGGTGCGGCCCTGCGGGTCAAGAATGCTGGGCTTCAGGGTCACGAACACTTTCGCTTTAAAGGTGGACATGGTGGGGCTCCTTCGGAGGGCAGATGGCAAGAGGCTGATGGCAGATGGTCAGGAGTGCTGGCGCAGGTGGATCGTGGCGGTCGGCCATCGACCTTCAGCCATTCGCGCCCGGCGCGGTCACGCGCCGGAGCATCTCGGCGTAGGCGTCTTCCACGCCGCCGAGGTCGCGGCGGAAGCGGTCCTTGTCCATCTTCTCGTTCGTCTGGGCGTCCCAGAAGCGGCAGGTGTCGGGGCTGATCTCGTCGGCCAGGACGACCGTGCCGTCCGCGAGCGTGCCGAATTCCAGCTTGAAGTCGATGAGGCGCACGCCGCGCGCCGCGAAGTACGGCACGAGGAACGCCTGCACGTTCAGTGCCAGCTCCCGGATGCGCGTCAGCTGCTCGGGGGTGGCCCAGCCGAGCGCGACGGCGGTGTCCGTGTTGATCAGGGGGTCGCCCAGCGCGTCGCTCTTGTAGCAGTACTCCACGACCGGGCGGGAGAGTTCGGTGCCTTCCTCGACGCCCAGGCGTTTGCTGAACGACCCGGCGGCGACGTTGCGCACGATGACCTCCACAGGGATGATCGTCACGGCCCGCACGAGCTGCTCGGTCTCCGACAGCTGCCGGATGAAGTGGGTGGGCACGCCCGCCGTTTCCAGCTGCGGGAAGAGGTGCGCGGTGATCGCGTTGTTGATCGCGCCCTTCCCCCCGATCTGGGCTTTCTTGACACCGTTGAAGGCGGTCGCGTCGTCCTTGTACTCCACCACGTACTCGTTCGCGTCGGGGGTAGCATAGACGCGCTTGGCTTTCCCCTCGTACTTCAGTTCGCCTCTACCGGTCATACGCCCTCCGTGGGGAGCACGCGCTCCCCGGAATGTAGGAAACGCGTCCCCCGAAGCAGAGCGGGGCGACGCTGAAATGTCGCAGAACTGAGCATGTGCAGGCCTCCATCGCCGTCTCTCGGACGGGCTTACCGCTCCCGGTGCGTGGGGTGCGGGGCGTCTCACGGGACGCGGGTGGAAGAGAAGATGTATGCCCGCCCCGGTAGGGCGGTCACCGCTGCGCAGCGTAACACCCCCGCATGAGGTGCACGCGGAGGTGTTCAGAGGACTTGGACAACACCCACCCCCGACCCGGGCGGGCGTGTGGGGTCACAGCGGTTTCCCGTTCCACCCTGGGGTCAAGAGCACGCCCCAGGGCTCCACGTTCAACCGCTGTCCTTCTCATACGGGATTAGATTGACTTGCTTGCACCGTGATCGCGTTCCGTTGTCCCCTCTCCCCCTGTGGGACTCGGAGAGCTGCGCAGCAGAGAGGGAGGGAGGAGCGAAGCGACGGAAAGGTGAGGGGGCCACCGGGCGACTCCGAATGATGTGGAATCACTTTAGTCCCGTATCAGCTGCTCGCTCCGCTCGATTCAGAGGTCTTGGGACACCCCTTCAAGACCTCTGGATGCTGCTGTCAGTCGTCGCTGGTCGCCGTGGCCTTCTTCCGCGCGACCTCCTCGCGGACCTCGGCCACGAGGAACGTGCAGGCTTCCGCGCAGGGCATCCCGCCGGGCACGCCGTCCAGGAACGAGTGCGTCAGGCGCTCCCCGGCCCACAGGCGCGTGCGCAGACAGGGGGCGCACACGCGTTCGGCGACCCGCTCGACCTGTTCGGGAACGGCGCGCTGCACCTTCGCGTAGATGCCCGTCTGCCGCCGCGCGGTGGTCGCCCAGGGGGTGGGGCGCAGCGCGTGGCAGCCGTGCGCGTACGTTTCCTCCACGACCGCCGGGTAGGTGTAGTGCACGGCGCGGCGCAGGTCGGTCTCGTTCAGCACGGCCCGCCAGCCGCGCGGCAGGGTGCGCAGCGTGTGCACGGGGCGGTGCTCGCCGCCGTCCGTGAAGCGCACCCGGTCGCGCACGCCCTCGGGCGTGACGAGCGTCATCAGGTCCCCGCCCGGGCGGCCCTCGTCCAGCGCGTTGCGGATCTCGAACACGCCCAGTTCCGGCGTGACGAGCAGTTCCCCCACCCGCGCGCCCCGCCGGGCCAGCTTCAGGAACGCCTGCCACGCGGCCTCGTGCCCGCGTTCGGTGTCCCCGCCGGGGCCGCCCGCGCCGCGCGCCTCCTCCGCGAGGTGCAGGATGACCTCCGCGACCGCCGCGTGCGTGCCCACGGGCCGCGCGTAGTGCACCTGCTGCGGGCCGTGCGGGGTGTCCGGGAAGGGTGTGACCACGCCGCTCAGGCCCAGTTCCTCGGGGATGGTCTCCAGGGTGTGCCAGCCCTCGGACGCGAAGAACGGCACGATCACCACGCGCGGGGCCCGCACGAGGTCGGCCCAGCCGGTCACGCGCGGCTCCTCGTCGAGGAACAGGGCGTGCACCTCGCTGAACAGCCCGCGCTCCCGCAGGCGCGCGGCGTTCTCGTAGATCACGCGGCTGCTGTTCTCGTTTCGGGTCGTGCCGTGCCCCAGCACGATCAGCGCCGTCTCGACGCCGTCCACCGGGCCGTCCGGGCCGAGTTCGGGCAGCACCTCGCGGGCGCGCGCGACGATCACGTCTGCCATGCCCGGGTGCACCCCGTACGGCAGGGTGTAGCGCACGGTGCGCCCCCCGATCACGCGGGCGATGCCTTCGGGCGGCACGGGGCCCTGGTGGCCCAGGCCCAGTTCACGCGGGATGACCGTCTCGGTGAAGTACCCCTCGCTGATGAACATGGGAATCACGGTCACGTCGGTGCTGGCGGTCGTCCGGAGGACCTGCCGCAGCGACGGTTCCTCCTTCCAGTAGCCCTCAATCACCTCGTCGAACAGGCCGCGCGCGCGGATCAGTTCCGCGTAGCGGTACGCGGCGACCGCCGATTCCCCGTTCAGGTGGGACCCGTGACCAATCAGCACCAGTGAGCGCATACAGACCGGACTGTAGCGTCCCGCGTGCCCCGCGAGTGTTCCCCGGATCGCCCCGCCCGCCAGGGGCAGTGCGGGACGGGGCAGCGGCGAGCGTGAACGCCACTGAAGTCCCCCCTCACGCCTGCCCTGCCTGGGGGCGGGTAGCGTGGGCAGCGTTGCCCCTCACCCCACGTCCCGCGCGGCGAGCCGCTGACCGCGCCCCCACCACCCCGGAGGTACCCGCATGTTCTTCCAGCAGAAAGACCGTCACGAGCAGATGGCCCGCCTCGACCCCCGCGACACGAACGGCGACGGGCAGGTCAGCCCCCAGGAAGCCGCCGCGTACATCCAGGACTACCTGCAGCAGGCCAGCCCCGAGGAACGCAGCCAGATCCTGCGTGACTACGTGGGCGGCATGAGCCCCGAGCAGCGCCGCGAGATGGGCGACGCCATCGTGCGCAGCCCCGCCAACCCCGTCACCCAGGTCCGCCACGACGACGACAACGACCTCGTGGACGCCTACACCCGCACCGCGCAGGCCCCCGCGCAGGACGGCAAGAGCCCCCTGGAGGCCGCGTTCGCGCCCGGCGGGATGCTCAGCAGCCCCCTGGTGAAGGCCGGACTGGTCGGGCTGGCCGGGATGATCGGCAGCCGCATGCTGCGCCGCTGAGCCCTGCCGCACCCCCCCGGGCCCGTGCGTCCTGACTGCCCTCCGGCGGCCGGGACGCGCGGGCCCCTCCGCTGGCAGCGCGGCCCTGATCTGGGCATCCGCCCGGGCAGGCGCACGTACAATGGCGCGCAATGCCCCTGACGTACCTCAAGCGCATCGCCCAGACCCCCGCCCCGACCTTCCACGAGGAGCGGCGCGCGGACCTGATCGCGGGCCTGTGGACGGACCTGGGCTACGCGGTCGAGCGGGACGAGGCCGGGAACGTCCTGACCCGCCTCACGCCCCCCGGCACCGAGGGCCTCCCGGCGCTGCTGCTCGCCTCGCACCTCGACACCGTGTTCGACGCGGACACCGACGTGACCGTCCGCGAGGAGGGCGGGCGGCTGGTGGGGCCCGGCGTGGGCGACAACAGCGCTAGCCTGGCCGTCATGACCGCCCTGCTGCGCGACCTGCGCGAGCGGCCCGCCCAGCTGCGCCGCCCGCTGTGGATCGCCGCGAACGTCGGCGAGGAAGGCTTGGGCGACCTGCGCGGCGCCAAGCACCTGCTGCGCGCCCACCGCCCGCAGCTGGGCGCGTTCCTGGCCGTGGACGGTTACCTGGGCATCGCCGTGACCCGCGCTGTGGGCGTACGCCGCTACCGCGCCACGTTCATCGGGCCCGGCGGGCATTCCTGGGGCGATCAGGCGCCCAGCGCCCTGCACGCCCTGGGCCGCGCGATCAGCGCCCTGTACGCCCTGCACCTGCCCGTCAACCCGCGCACCACCCTGAACGTCGGCGTGGCGACCGGGGGGACCAGCGTGAACTCCATCGCGGGCACCGCCGAACTGCTGCTGGACCTGCGGTCCCTGGACGGCGAGGTGCTGGGCGACCTGGACCGCCGGGCCGTGGCGGCCCTGCACGCGGCGGCGCGTGAGGCGGGCGTGAAACTGCACCTGGAACGGGTCGGGGACCGCCCGGGCGGGGACCTGCGCGGCGAGGCGCTGCTGGACCTGGTGCGCGACGCCAGCCGCGACGGCCGCATCGACCTGCGCGTGGCGAGCAGCAGCACCGACGCGAACGCCGCCGTGCCGCACGACCTACCGGCCCTGGCCGCCGGGGTGTACCGCGGCGGGAACGCGCACCGCACCGACGAGTGGGTGCAGGCCAGCAGCCTCGCGCCGGGCCTGAAGTTCCTGCGCCGCGTGGTCGAGCTGTACCAGCGCCGCCCCGTCCGCTGAAGCTGCGGCGCTGAGATCCGGGCGCTGACCCGCCGCGCAGCACGCCCCCATTGGGGTGGATTTTGGCGTCCTGGCGGGCAAATCCTGTGACTTCTGTCGCAATCGCCACCCACCAAATTCCCATGCGTGCGGCGCACAATACGGGGACCGATGAACGCCCCGTACACCCTGACCGCCCGGCCCTTCCTCCGCGTCGCGCGAGCGGCAGGCCTCACGGCGCTGCTGCTGGGCGGCAGCCTCGCGCCCGCCCGGGCGCAGGGCGTGGTGTCCCCCGCGCAGGACCTCTTCAACCGCGCCAACCTGCTCATCCAGAACGAGTACGGCGGGCTGTCGGGCGTGGACCGCGCCGCGCTGACCCGCGAGTACCAGACCCGGCTCGACAACGTCTGTGCGCCTGCGCCCGACACCTGCGCCGAGGCGAAGGCGTACCCGGTGCTGGAGGCCGAACTGACCGCGCTGGGCGACGAGCACTCCTTCTTCCAGACGCCCGAGGACTACCGCGACTTCCGCGCCAGCGTCACGGGCGGCAACCGACTGCAGTTCGGCGTGAAGCTGGGCTCACTGGACGGCCAGAACCGCGTCGTGACCGAGGTCGTGCCCGGCAGCGCCGCCGAGGAGGCCGGGCTGCGGCGTGGGGACGTGCTCCTCACCATCGACGGGAAGGCGTACACCTACGAGAACCTCCGCGCGGCGCGCGAGAAGGGCCAGACCATCACACTGGGCGCCGAGCGGCTCGGACAACCCCTGAACCTGACGATCACCGCGCGGGAGAGCAGCACCGTGGACCTGCCGCGCCTGAGCTTCGTGCCCGCCGGGACCAGGCAGGCCGCCGTGATCCGCATTCCGACGTTCCTGTCGGGCGGCGGGGTCGCGCAGCGCGTGCACGATCTGGTCGGGCAGGCCCAGGCGCGCGGCGCGAGCGGCGTGATCGTGGACCTGCGCGGCAACACCGGCGGGAGCCTCGCCGAGTGCGACAGCGCCGTGAGCGCCTTCGTGCCCAACCTGACCCGGCTGGCCCGCAGCGCCGACGGGAACGCCCGCACCGTCGTGAGTCGCGGCACCCGCTTGGAGGACGGGCGACTGGCGGGCAGCGTCCGCAACCCGAACCTCTGGAGCGGGCCGATGGCCGTGCTCGTGGACGAGGGGAGCGCCTCGTGCAGCGAGTTCTTCGCGTTCGAGATCCAGTACGCCCGGCGCGGTCCGGTCCTGGGCGAGCAGACCGCCGGGGTGGGCAACACCGCCACCCGCGTCTACCCGGTGGGTGAGGGCGCGCTGCAACTGACCATCCTGAACTACGCCAAACCCGACGGCACCCCCTACCCGGTCAGTGTCACGCCGGACGTCGTGCGCGAGCAGAACGAGACCACCACCCGCGAACTCACACGCGGCGTGGACAGCCTCCTGAGCGCCGGGGTGGACGCCCTGAGCGGCGCGCCCACCCTGGGCCTGAACCCCTTCGGGCGCCCCTGAACTCTCCGCTCAGCGCGGCCCACCGGATGCGGCGGGGCCGCGTTGCCGCTGCTGCGCGGCCTGCTGCCCCGCGATGCCGGACGCGCCGCGCGCCCCGAACCCCGCGCAGGGCCTATCCTCCGGGGCATGAGAGACATCGCAGAACGCTACGTGCGGCTGGCCCACGCCATCGACGCGCACTCCGAGGGCTTCATCGACGGGTACGGCGGCCCGCAGGACTGGGCCGTGCGGGAGAGGCGCGACCCGCAGGCGCTGCGGGACGAGGCGCAGGCCCTCCTGGGTGACGTGGCGGGCGTGCCCGAACCCGAGCGGCGCGCGTGGTTGGAGGTGCAGGTGCGCGCCATGCACACCATGACCCGCCTGCTGTCCGGCGAGGCGATCCCCTACGCCGACGAGGTGCGCGGCCTGTACGACATCGAACCGCGCCGCGCCGACCTGGGCGCCCTGGACGCCGCACTGGCCGAACTGGACGCCACCCTGCCCGGCAGCGGCCCCCTGCCCGCGCGCGAGGAGGCCCTGCGCGCCCGGCTGGCCGTGCCGCGCGGCGAGATCCTGCGCGTGGCGCAGCCGATCCTGGCCGAACTGCGCGCCCGCGTAGCAGATCGCTTCGGCCTGCCCGGCGGCGAGGACTTCAGCATCGAACTCGTGACCGACAGGCCCTGGAGCGGGTACAACTGGCCGCTGGGGAACCTGCGCAGCCGCATCGACATCAACACCGACCTCCCGGTGCTGCTGCCCGCCCTGCCCGACCTGATGGCGCACGAGGGCTACCCCGGCCACCACACCGAGCACGCCACCAAGGAGGCCCGGCTGGTGCGGGAACGCGGCTGGCACGAGCACGGCATCCAGCTCATCAACGCGCCGGAATGCGTCGTGTCGGAGGGCATCGCCGTGAACGCCCTGCGCGCCGTGATGACCCGTGAGGAACTGGAGGCGTGGCTGACCGGCGACCTCGCCGCGCTCTCGGGCGTGGACCCCGAGGACATCCGCACGTTCCTGGCTGCCAGCCACGTCAAGAAGGCGCTGGGCGGCGTGAGCGGCGAGGCCGCCATGCGCCTGCACGCCGACGGTGCCCCCGAGGCCGAGGTGCTGGACTTCCTGCGTACCTACGCCCTGGCCAGCGACGCCCGCGCCGCGCAGTCCCTGCGCTTCATCCAGAACCCGAACTTCCGCGCGTACATCTTCACGTACTCGGTCGGCGGGGACCTCGTGGGCGCCGAACTCGACCGGGGCGGCGCAGACGCCTACGCGCGGCTGCTGCGCGAACCCGTCACGCCCGGCCAGCTGCGCTCCTGACCACCACAGGCGGGGGGGGAGGGGAGACGTCCGCCTCGCCCTCCCCCCGCTCCGCACGGATCAGCGTTTGAGGATGGTCTCGATCTGCTCGATCACGTCGCTGCTCAGGCGCACGCCCGCCGCCTTCACGGTGTCCTCAATCTGCTGGACCTTCGTGGCGCCCGTGATGACGCTGCTCACGCCCTTCTGCCGCAGGATCCAGGCCAGGGCCAGCTGCGCGCGCGTGATGCCCAGGTCGTCCGCGATGGGTTTCAGGTCGCGCACCTTCTGGATGTTCTCCTCCGTCAGGAAGTTCTTGCCCCAGTTCTCCTTCTCGGTCAGGCGCGCGCCCTCGGGCTTGCCCGCGTCGTACTTGCCGGTCAGCAGGCCCATCGCCAGGGGGCTCCAGACGACCAGTCCCACGCCCGCCTCCTCGGTGTAGGGCAGGATTTCGCCCTCGACGCGGTCGCGGCGGATCATGGAGTACTCGGGCTGCTCGGTGACGGGCGCGTGCAGGCCGTTGGCCCGCGCGAACTCGACCGCCTGGGCGATGCGCGCCGCGGGCCACATGCTCGTGCCCCAGTACAGCGCCTTGCCGTCCCTGATGACCTGATCGAAGGCCATGACGATCTCTTCCATGGGCACGTCCGGGTCGTAGCGGTGCGCGAAGTAGATGTCGAGGTGATCGGTGCCCAGTCGCTTCAGGCTCCCGTCGATGCTGTGCAGAATGTGCTTGCGGCTCAGGCCACGGTCGTTCACGTCGTCACTCATGGGCCAGTAGACCTTAGAGCTGATGACCAGCGTGTGACGGGGGAACTCCTTGAGGGCGGCGCCCATGAGTTCCTCGCTGCGTCCCTTGGCGTAGATATCGGCCTGATCGAAGAAGTTCACGCCGCCCTCGTACGCGGCGGTGACGATCTCGCGCACCATCGCCGAGGCGTCCTGGTTGATGCCGTAGGTTTCCCAGCCGCCCAGGGCGACTTCACTGACCTTCAGACCACTCCTGCCGAGGTTCCGGTATTCCATGCGCGACACTTTATCTCTTAAAGCATTCGCGGCAAGTCAGATGGAGATTTCATAAAGAGAGGCTCATCACGATGTGCCCCGCCTGTGCGACGGCCTCTCTGCGCGCCCACACCTTCAGGAGGCCAGCCGCACCTGATCGCGGCCCGCCGCCTTCGCCTGATACAGCGCCGTGTCGGCCCGGCGCAGCACCCCGACCAGGACAGCCGGATCATCCAGCGGCCGGTCCGTCACGGCCACCCCGGCACTCACGGTCACGCCCAGCACCTCGACCCGCTGCGCGAACGCTCCCCGCAGCGCCTCAACGCGCGTCAGCAGCTCGCCGTGGTCACCGGCGGCCGTCACCCACACGAACTCCTCTCCCCCATGCCGGGTCAGCAGGTCACCGGGGCCCGCATGCTCCCGCATGACGTCCGCCAGCACCCGGATCACGCGGTCACCCTCGGCGTGCCCGTAGCGGTCGTTCACGCCCTTGAAATGGTCGATGTCCAGCATGACCAGTCCTGTCCGCGCCGCGCCGGACTGCCCGGCACCGAAGGTCTCGAACAGCGCCCGGCGGTTCCCCAGCCCGGTCAGGGGATCGGTCCGCACCGCCCGTTCCAGCGCCCGAGCCTCCCGCTCTGCCGCACCCCGGAAGTACGCCACCGCCACCCCGGTCAGCAGCACCGGCAGCGCCGTGACGAGCACGTCCACCAGCCACAGGCGCGGCGGGTTCAGGCCGTACCGAGCGCGCGCCCACACCATCAGCGTGACGCTCGCCAGCCCCACCAGCTGCTGCGCCCACACCAGCCGCCGGGGCAGGAACCCGGCGGCGAAGACCGTCACCCACAGCTGCGTCATGCTGGACACCTGCGACCCGAACAGGAACGTCTCACCCAGCACGCCCCCCAGGGTGCAGACCTGCGCCAGCAGCAGCAGCGGCAGATCGAAGCGCCGCAGCGGTGGCCGGCGCCACGCCCGACCCAGCAGCGCCAGCGCGCCCAGACTGCCGACCCCATTGCCCAGCATCAGCGCCCGCCCCAGGTCCGGCCACGCCCCCCGCCCGTCCGGGAGCAGCAGGCCCAGCACGGCCAGCCCCACCCCGGCCCCGAAGAACATCACCAGGACCCAGAACTTCACCGGATCACGGTCCGTTCCGGGCAGGGCGGGCAGGCGCGGCGTCATGCCCCTATTGGGCACCCCGGACTCTCACAGGTGCCTGACGGGGCACCTCCACAGAGGTCAGTCGGCCGGACGCCGGCGGTAGCGATCCTGCACCAGCCCCGACGGGAAGGCCTGCGTGCCCTCGTGAACCCACCACGCGTCCCAGCCCAGCGGCCCGAAGAGGGGCAGACCCTCGCCCAGCAGCACCGGCACGCGCGTCACGGTCAACTCATCCAGCAGTCCCGCCCGCAAGAAGGCCTGCACGGTCTGCCCACCGTCCACGTACACGCCCTCCACGCCCTGCGCCCGCAGTTCCGCCGCCAGGACCTCCACCGGCCCCGGGTGGACCTCGACCCCCTCGCGCCGCAGGTCCTCCGGGATGTCCGCCCCGGTCAGGGTGCGGCTCAGGACCAGCAGTCGCGTCCCGGCATACGGCCACGGGCTGAAGTCCCGCACCGCCCCGAACGTCGCGCGGCCCATCACGACCACCTCGACCCCCGCCATGAACGCCCCGAAGCCGTGATCCTCACCCGCCGGGGCGGGCACCCCGTCCGGCGTGGCGCCCGGCAGCCAGTCCAGCCGCCCGTCGGGCCGCGCGATGAACCCGTCCAGACTGGTCGCGATGAACACCCGGAAGGTCGTCATGCCCCCAGCCTACCCGGCCCCCGCCCGGTTGCCCATCCGCCCGGCGGCTCATACGGGATTACATTGACTTGCTTGCACCGTGATCGCGTTCCGTTGTCCCCTCTCCCCCTGTGGGAGAGGGAGGGAGGAGCGAAGCGACGGAAGGGTGAGGGGGCCCCCGGGCGACTCCGAGTGATGTGGCATCACTTGAGTCCCGTATCAGACGCCGGTCAGATCTGCCCGTCCAGGCGGTCGCGGTACACCACGTACGCCACGCCCAGCGTCGACAGGGTCGAGACCAGACTGCTCAGGCCGTAGCTGATCAGCGGCAGCGTGATGCCCGTCAGCGGCAGCACGCTCAGGGCCGCGCCGATATTCTCCACGACCTGAAAGCCGATCTGCCCCAGGATGCCCGCGAACAGCACCTGATCCTGCAGGCGGGGCGACTGCGCCGCCATGCCCGCCAGCCCCCAGAACAGCGCCCCGTACAGCGCCAGCACGCCCAGCGCGCCGACCAGCCCCTGCTCCTCCGCCCAGGTGCTGAACGCGAAGTCCGTGTGCGCCTCGGGCAGGAAGCCGTTGTGCGACTGGCTGCCCTGCTTGTACCCCTTGCCCTCCACCCCGCCCGAGCCGACCGCGATGATGCTCTGAATCACCTGATAGCCCGCCCCGCGCGGATCCTGATACGGATTCACGAAGATCGTCAGGCGCTTTTGCTGGTACGGCTCCAGGTGCGGAAACAGCACGGTCGGCACCGCCACGCTCACGGCCAGCACCGCCAGCGCCGCGTGCCACCACGGGATGCGCGCCGCCAGCAGCATCACGCCGAACATGACACTCAGGACCATCGCCCCGCCGAAGTCGTTCACGACGACCAGTCCCACCGCCGGGAGGAACACCGCCAGCGCCCGCGCGTACGTGGGCAGCCCCTTGAAGCCGCCGCGCAGCACGAGGGCCAGCATCAGGATCAGGGCCAGTTTCGTGAGTTCCAGCGGCTGGAACTGAATGGGCCCCAGCATGATCCAGTTCTTCTGCCCGTTGACTTCCTTGCCGATCACGAACGTACTCGCCTGCAGCAGCAGCGCCAGCCCGAACAGGTGCGGCGCGAAACGGTAGATCCGGTCGCGGCCCGCCCACCACAGCACGCCCAGCGGCAGGGCCGCGAGCACCACGCCCAGCACCTGCTTCACGAAGATGCCCTCCGAGGCGCGCGGCGACAGCGCCGCCGTGCTGACCGTCAGCAGGCCCGCCACGAGCAGCAGGGCAATGATCACGGGGAATCGCAGGTCGTACTTCACGGGGCACTCCGGGCAGGGCAGGTCACGCCCCCCAGCGTAGGGCCCGGCACCCAGAAAATCCTAAGAGCCGCTGGCCCGGCTCTCATCCAGTGGCCCCGAGGGAGCCCGAGCTGCTGCCCGTCTCCCGTGAATCCGGCAGAAGAAGGGGCGTCAGGGTCAGCCCCCGACGCCCCTCCGAACCTGAGGCCCGCGGTCAGCGGGCGCGGCCCCCCGTCGCGGGCGGCTCGTCCAGCGGGATGTTCGCCATCAGCACGACCATGTCGCCGCGCTGCTCGATCTCCACGCTGCTGTTCCCCGCCGGGAAGTAGCGCCGCACGACCTCCAGCAGGTCGTTGCGCAGCGCGTCCACCTTACCGGGCGGAATCTGCGCCCGGTCGTACGCCAGCACCAGCTCCAGGCGGTCCTTGAGGGTCTCCTTGCTGCGGCCCCGCTTCATCCAGGAAAACACGTCACGCCCCCCCGAACAGTCGGCGCAGCGCCGCCAGGAAACCCCGGTCCTCCTCGAACTTCGGGTACGGCACGTCCTCGCCCTTGAGGCGCCGCGCGGTCGCCATGAACGCCTCCCCGGCCTTCGTCTTGCCGAGCACCGCCGGCTCCCCGACGTTCGTGCTCACGATGATCCCCTCGTCCTCCGGGATGATCCCGATGGGCTTGACCCCCAGGATGTCGAGGATGTCCGCCTCGGAGAGCATGTTCCCGCTCGCGACCATCTTGGGGCGCAGGCGGTTGATCACCAGCCGGATCTCGCTCACCTGCTGCGCTTCCAGCAGCCCGATGATCCGGTCGGCGTCACGCACGCTGGACACCTCGGGGTTCACCACGACCAGCGCCCCCTCGGCGGGCGCGGCGGCCGTCTTGAACCCCGACTCGATCCCTGCCGGGGAGTCGATCAGGATGCGCGAGAAGCCTTCCTGTTCCACCAGATCCCGCACCACGCCCTTGAACACCTCGGGATCCAGGGCGTCCTTGTCGCGCGTCTGCGACGCGGGCAGCAGGTACAGGTTCTCCACGCGCTTGTCGCGGATCAGCGCCTGACTCATGCGGCACTTGCCTTCCAGCACGTCCACGAGGTCGAACACCACGCGGGACTCCAGACCCATCACCACGTCGAGGTTGCGCAGACCCACGTCCACGTCGATGACGGCGACCTTCTCGCCGAGCTTCGCGAGGGCCGCTCCGATATTCGCGGTGGTCGTGGTTTTGCCCACGCCCCCCTTCCCGGACGTGACGACAATCACCTTGGCATTCATGTCCCGGCAGTGTAGCGCGCCCGAATGAGGGGGTGTGCACCGACCTGTGGCGAGCCCCAGACCTGTCCCTGCCCCAGACCACGGCAACACTTGAAAGTCAAGTCAGTTCGGGACGCACCCGGATGGGGGAGGGCGCTACGCTCCGACCGGGTCGCAGCGTGAGCGTGCCATGCACGTTCCATGAAGGCCCAGACCCGCACGCACCGGAGGCACCACCATGAAACGAGCAGCCCTCGCCCTGCTGACCCTGACGACCACCCTCGTCGCCTGCAAACCCCCCCAGACCCCCGAAGTGGACGCCCTGAAGCCCTTCACCAGCCAGACCCTGAACTGGACCACCTGCGACCCCACCATCCTGGGCAGCGACGACACGGATCTGTTCGGGGCCATCGGCACCCGCCTGAGCTGCGCCGACCTGAGCGTTCCCCTGGACTGGAGCAACCCCAGTGCCGGGAAGGCCAGCGTGTCCCTGATCCGCTACGCCGCCGCCGACAGCAAGAAACGCCAGGGCTCGATCTTCTTCAACCCCGGCGGCCCCGGCGGCGACGGCCTGGCCTTCGCGCCCCTGTTCGGCTTCTACTGGGAGAACGGCGTCATCGATACGCCCGCCGCCGAGAACCTGAAGACCATGACCGAGCAGTTCGACCTGATCGGCTTCTCCCCGCGCGGCGTGGGCGCCAGCACCCGCCTGAACTGCGGCACGAACGAACTGAGCGCCCCCATCCGCCCGCCCGCCACGGACCGCAGCGAGGCGAACGTCCAGGCCATGATCCGCGAAGGGAAACTGACCGCCCTGGCCTGCCAGAAAAACCCCATCACGCCCTTCGTGAACACCGACGCGACCGCCCGCGACCTGAACCTCGCGCGGCAGCTGATGGGCGACCAGAAACTGAACTACATCGGGTACTCGTACGGCACGTGGCTGGGCTCCTGGTACGCCAAGCTGTTCCCCGAACACACCGGCCGCATGCTGCTCGACGGGAACACCTCCTTCAACGCGCCCTTCGAGGAGACCTTCGGCTTCCAGCCCATGGCCTTCGAACGGGACTTCCGTGACGCGGTCGCCCCCTACCTGGCGCGGCAGAACGCGTACTTCGGGCTGGGCGCGACCGGAACGGACGTGTACGCCACGCAGAACGGCCTGGAAGAGAACCTGCGCTTCATCACCAGCCGCTACATCGCGCAGTTCATGTACGGCCGCGACAACCTCCCCCTGATCGGCGTCGTCCTGAAACCCGCCGCCGTGCTCAGCGGCCTGATCAGGACCAATCCCACCGCCACGACCGACGAACTGGGCGCCCTGGCCCTGAAGCAGACCTACTTCCCGGACGCCGAGACCAACGACCTGGCCCGGCAGCTGGCGCTGATGTTCCTCCAGATCCGCGAGGACGTGCGTAACCCCGCGCCGAGCCCCGTCGAACTGGACGCGTCCTCCTCGGTGTTCACGGCCGTGACCTGCAACGACACCGCCTGGCCCACCGACCTGACCGCCGCCCGCGCCCGCGACGAGCAGGAGGCCAAGGCGTACCCGCTGCTCGGCGGGGCCTCGGTCGCCAACGCCTGCTACCAGTGGAAGGGCGGCCCCAGCGTCAAGCAGCCCGCCATTCCCGCGAACATGCCGCCCGTCCTGATGCTCCAGAACGAACTCGATCCCGCCACCGCGCAGGAAGGCGCCCTGAAGGCCCTGAACAGCACGCCCAGTGCGAAGATGATCTTCATCGATGACGAGCCGCAGCACGCCGCGTTCCCCTACGGCACCGCCTGCGTGGACACGCCCATCACCGAGTACTTCCTGACCGGCAAGATGCCCACGGCCAAGCTGAGCACCTGCGCGGCCCTGCCGCTGCCCGGCGAGAAGACCGTCGTGCCCGTCAAGACCCTGAACGTGCAAAGCGGCGCGCTGTGCTTCGCGCAACCCACCCTGAGCAGCCTCTCGCTACGCGAGCAGCGCCTGAACTATGCCAAGCTGGAGATGCGCCGCATCATCGACCGCACCGCCCAGGGCCTGCTGGCGGGCCGCACGCTCCGCCCGGACCTGAACGGGCAGCTGAGCGTCCGCGACTGCCAGTGACCCACCTGTAATCCAGTTCCATCCCCCTGCGGCCCGTCACGGTAGAGTGGCGGGCTGAATGCCGTGCCCCCGCCCGAGCGGGTGTGGCGTGGCGAGGAGTGAGCATGACGGAAGCAGTGAAGCCCGCCACCGCGGGCGCGAGAAAGGTGGGGTTCATCAGCCTGGGGTGCCCGAAGGCGCTGGTGGACAGCGAGCGGATCCTGACGCAATTGCGTGTGGAGGGGTACGAGGTCGCGCCCAGTTACGAGGACGCGGACGCGGTGATCGTGAACACGTGTGGGTTCATCACGCCCGCCGTGGAGGAATCCCTGAACGCGATCGGCGAGGCGCTGGACGCGACCGGGAAGGTCATCGTGACCGGCTGCCTGGGCGAGCGCCCGGAGAAGATCATGGAACGTCACCCGAAGGTCGCGGCCATCACCGGCAGCGAGGCCGTGGACGACGTGATGGGGCACGTGCGAACCCTGCTGCCCATCGAGACGGATGCGTTTACCGGCCTGCTGCCGGTCGCGGTGCCCGGCACGCGCGCCGGGGCTGAGCAGCCCGCGCGTGAGGACACCCGGCACGGGGACGTGTTCGCGCCCAGCGTGAAGCTCACGCCGCGCCACTACGCGTACGTGAAGATCGCCGAGGGCTGCAACCACACCTGCTCGTTCTGCATCATCCCGAAGCTGCGCGGCCTGCAGGTGTCGCGGGACGCGGGCGCGGTGCTGTACGAGGCGTTCCGCCTGATCGCGGGCGGCACGAAGGAACTCATGATCATCAGCCAGGACACCAGCGCGTACGGCGTGGACGTCCGCTACCGCGAGTCGGAATTCCAGGGTGAGCAGGTCCGCGCGCACCTGACCGACCTCGCCGTGAAACTCGGGGAGATGGGCGCGTGGGTGCGCATGCACTACGTGTACCCGTACCCGCACGTCGAGAAGATCGTGGAACTCATGGCCCAGGGCAAGATCCTCCCGTACCTGGACGTGCCGCTGCAGCACGCCAGCCCGAAGGTGCTGCGCGCCATGCGCCGCCCCGGCGCGGGCAAGCAGCTGGACACCATCCGCCGCTGGCGCGAGATCTGCCCGGAACTCGTGATCCGCTCGACGTTCATCGTGGGCTTCCCCGGCGAGACCGAGGAGGACTTCCGGGAGCTGCTGACGTTCCTGGAGGACGCCCGCCTGGACCGCGTGGGCGCCTTCGCGTACAGCGACGTCGAGGAGGCGGACGCGAACGCGCTGCCCGGCGCGGTGCCGCAGGAGGTCAAGGAGGAGCGCCTCGCGCGCTTCATGGAGGTCGCCCAGCGCATCAGCGCCGAGAAGCTCGCCGAGAAGGTCGGCACCGTCATGGACGTCATCATCGACGAGTTCAACGACGACGAGGACGACCAGCCCGGCACGAAACTGATCGGCCGCACGAAGGGCGACGCGCCCGGCATCGACGGGCAGGTGTACGTGTACGCCGCCGAGTTTGCCGGGGCCGTGAAGATCGGGGACATCGTCCGCGTGCGCATTGAGGACAGCGACGAGTACGACCTGTACGGCGAGGTCGTCGAGACGCCCGAGTGGCGCCCCAACGTGCCGCAGCTGGGTCACTTCGGCAAGCACTGAACTCCGGTGGCCGGGCGGCCCTGTGCCCGGTCGCCCGAGCAGCGCGAGAAGGAGTCTGACGGAGGCCGGGCGTGGAGTGGGCCGGTGGGTGATGTTCCGACCGGGTCACGGAACAGACGGTCTCCGGACGGATTGGGGGTGGGCTGCCCGGGTGGCCCGCCCCTTCACCGTTTCCGGGCAGCAGCTCACGTCTGGATGGGGGAGACTCCGGGCATGATCCGCCTGCACTTCAATCGCACGGGGCGGCAGCCGACGACGTGGCTGCTGGACGTCCCGATCTTCACGGTCTGCCCGAACTGCGGCTTCACGCCCCCCGAGGCGCGGCGGTACGTGGGCAGTCGCTACGGACTGGTCGGCAGTTTCACCTGTGCGGCGTGCGGAGCGAAGGTGACGATCACCGACGGCGACTGCTATCCCCCGGTCCGCTTCACGGCGGACGTGCCGGGCAAACCGCAGGTGTCGTTCGTGTACGAGGACGTGTACCGCCTGAACTGGGCGGACCTGGAACGGGCCGGGGCGCTGACCCGCACCTCCCTGATCCCACTGGGCGAGAAGGGGGACGTGGACGTCGAGGTGGCCCTGCGCGCGCTGGAGGCCGAGATCACCCGCCTGAACCTCCCGCACGCCTCGGCCCCCCTGCCGGACGGGGTGACGTGGGTGCCCCTGCCGCTGCGCGCGTGGCTGGACGCGCTGCAGACTCTCGGCGTCTGATTCGGCTGGCGCTGGTCGTTTCTGCGGTCTGCCCGAGCGGGCTGTGATGGATGCCGATGATCACGGCCTCAACCTGGGGTTGCCTTGTGTGAGGCGGCTTCCCCGAAACCTGAATCGCGCAGGGGGTGTACGGTGAACGGGTCCGTCCCGTCTCATCCTTCGCCTGCCTTCAGGAGGCTTCACCATGACCACGTCCACTGCCACCTCCGCCACGCAGCCCCTACCGGTCGCGCCGGGTCTCCCCCTCGTCGGGAGCCTGATCCCCATGCTCCGGGATAGTGAGCTCTTCCTCGCCACCCAGGCGGCGCGGCTCGGACCGTGCTACCGGGTGCGGGTTCTGGGGCAGTCCATGGTGGTGATCGCCGGGCCAGTCGCCGCACAGGTCATGTCCCAGAATGCGGGCGAGGTGGACGCGTGGCGCGTCTGGGAAGGGATTATCCGTGAGTTCGGTGGGCGGCAGGTGCTGACGATGCTTGAGGGTCCCGAACACCTCGCCTACCGCGCGGCGGCCCGGTCTGGATTCGCGAAGGGCCGCGTATTGGAAGGCCTACCGCAGGTGACGGCCCTGACCCGCGAGGCCCTGGACCGCGTGGGCCCGGATGAGCTGCTGCAGGTCGTACCCTTCGCGCAGCGGTTAGTGGCGGACTGCATCGGCACGCTCACCCTGGGCCGCACGCCAGGACCGCACCTGACGGACTTCATGACGTACTGGCACACGCAACTCGCCGTCCACCTGGTCGGCTCGGCGCGTCCCGCTGCGCTGCGCCGAGCGGAATACCTGCGCGCGAAAGCCAGTGCCCGTGCGTTCGCGCAGGAAGTCCTGGATCAGGAGACCGGGGAGCACCCCTCCAGTTACGTGACGGATCTCCGTCGCCTGCGTGATACCCGCCCGGATCTGATGAACGACGAGGAACTGCTGTTCATGATGCTGATCCCCTACGTGGCAGGACTGGACACTGTGGTGAACGTGCTGTCGCTGACGCTGTACGAACTGTACCGGCGGCCTGAGGTGCTTGCCCGCGTGCAGGCTGAGGCGCGGCCCATCGTGGAACAAGGGCTGCCCCCCGAGCGTCTGCGGGACCTGAAAGTCCTGCACGCCGCGGTGCTTGAAGTCATGCGGCTGTACCCGATTGCGAACATTCTGCCCCGGTACGCCACCCAGGACTTCACTGTGCAGGGGTACAGGGTCCGTCAGGGCGAGCGGCTGCTCATGGCCCTGGCAACCTCGCAGCGCGACCCGGTTCTGTTCAGCGACCCGAACCGTTTTGACCTGGACCGGTTCCTGCCGCCTCGGAACGAGCACCGTCAGAAGGGAGCATTCCAGCCTTACGGGGCGGGAGCCCACACCTGCCTGGGGGCGGGCATGGCTGAGGCCCTGCTGGCGGCCATCCTGGCGGTCACGGTCACACATGGTCAGTTCGAACTGTTCCCGAAGGGCTTCCGGATGAGACCATTTCATTCCGCGAATCTCTCTCCGGACGCCCGCCTGAGACTGCGCCGCGTCCAGTAGGGTCGGGTCTCCCCTCGGTGCAAGACGCGTGTGATGAATGTTCCCTAAACTGCCGGGGTGACCCCTGACGTCCTTCTCGTGATCTTCGCCGGGCTGCTGGGCCTGCTGGTGGGCTCGTTCTCGAATGTGCTCATCTGGCGGCTGCCGCGCGGGGAGAACATCGCGTTCCCTCCCAGCCACTGCCCGAACTGCGACCACCGCCTGGGCGTCGCCGATCTGGTGCCCGTGTTCTCCTGGCTGAGCCTGGGCGGGAAGTGCCGCTACTGCAAATCTCCCATCAAGGCGCGTTACCCGGTCGTGGAACTCCTGACCGGCATCGGGTACGCGGCCATCGCGGCGCTGTTCCCCCCGCTGACGATCGGCTGGGGCGCGCTGGGGCTGATGGTGCTGTTCACCCTGCTGCTCGTGGGCAGCGCCATCGACCTGGACACGTACACCATTCCCGACGAACTGACCCTGCCCGGCGTGGCGCTGGGCGTCCTGTTCGGCGTCCTGAACGGACGCGCGGGCGTGGAGGGCCTGCCGGACTTTGCAGGCGCGGTGCAGGGCGCTCTGCTGGGCGCCGGGGTGGTCGTGGCGATCAACCAGTTCGGGTCGTGGGTGCTGCGCCGCTTCCGCGAGCGCTCCTTCCCGGAATTTCCCATCGGGTACCAGCAGATCAGCCTTGGCCTGCTGGCGGGCGCTTGGCTGGGGCCGTGGTGGGGGGCGGGCGTGGGCCTGCTGTCCGCCCTGGTGAACGTCGCGGCGCGCCGCGTGATCCGCATCCCGGAACTGCTCACTCTGGGCGGGCTGCTCGTCAGCGTGATGCTGGGCAGCGCCGGGTACGGCCCCGGCATGATCCTGATGGTGCAGGGCGCCCTGGCGGCCGCCGGGGCGGTGTCGCTCGCGTGCGGCGTGTACTGGTGGCTGCACTGGCGCCGCCACCGCGAGGACGACGGCGCCGCCGACGACACGCAGGTGGACGCCAGCGCCATGGGCTTTGGGGACGTGAAACTCGCCGCCGTGATCGGCGCGTTCCTGGGCTGGGAGCGGCTGCTGCTGGCGCTGGTCGTCGCGGTGTTCGCCGGGGCGATCTTCGGCGTGGTGCAGCTCGCCACGCGCAGCGAGAACCGCGTGAAGTTCGGGCCGTTCCTCGCACTGGGCGCCGTGGTGGCCCTGCTGTGGGGCGGCGCGCTGATCGGCAGTTACCGCGAGATGCTGGGGCTGTAGGAAAGGTAGATGGCGAATGGCAGATGGCGGAGACCCGGTCACGGAACCTCCGCCATCTGCTTTCTGCCGTCTGCTGTTACATCTTGACGCTGGTGCAGGTCACGCCGGCGTCGGCGGGGGCGCCGCTGGCGTCCTTGGCGGTGTGGATGTTGAAGTACGTGGCGTTCATGACGTCGGCGGCCGCCACGCTGCCGGACAGTTTCAGCATGCCCATCGCGTCACTCTGGCCGACGATCATGCTGCTCATGATGGGCGCGCCGCCGCTGCTGCACGGGTCGGTGCTGGCGGTGCCCTGCACGTGGTAGTGCGCGACGTAGTAGGTGTTCGGGGCGAGGCCGCTGACCATGGCGCTCGTCATGACGGTCATCCCGTCGCGCGTGGTGGTCACGGTGCCGCTGGAACTCAGGGCGCCGCCCGCCGGCTGCTTGGCCAGCGTGTAGGTCATGGGGGCGTACATCATGGCGCAGGAACCGAGGGCGAGGGCCAGGGCGGGCATGAACAGAATCTTTTTCATGATGGTGCCTCCGTTGAACTGGTTTGAACGGGGCAGTCTGTGCCTGACCAGGCGGCGCAGAGTGTCAGGTTGCTCCCTTTGTGACGGGTCACTGAAGGGCCGCTGAAGGCTCGGTGCAGACTTATACTGGGTGCAAAGCCCCCGCTGTTCCAGGCCCGCCGTTCACCGTGAGGTTCGACCATGACGCAGACCCAGCCGCTCCCCACCGACCTCCAGGCGCTGTTCGAGCGTCAGCGCGCGCACCGCTGGACGGCCGCGCAGAGCACCCCGGCGCAGCGGCAGGCGATCCTGCGCCGCCTGCACGACGCGGTCAGGGCCCGCCGCGTCCACCTCGCCGACGCGCTGAGCACCGACCTCGGCAAGAGCCGCGCCGAGGCCGAGATCACCGAACTGCACCCCGTCCTGGAAGAAATCCAGCACGCCATCCGCCGCCTGCCGCGCTGGATGGCCGCCCGGCGCGTGGACACCCCGGTCGTGCTGGCGGGCGCACGCAGCGAGATCCAGCCGCAGGCGCGCGGCGTCACGCTGGTCCTCAGCCCCTGGAACTACCCCGTGAACCTCGCCCTGGCGCCGCTGGTCGCGAGCCTCGCGGCGGGGAACACCGTCATCCTGAAACCCAGCGAGAAGGCCCCCAACGTGGCCCGCGCGCTGCGCGAGCTGCTGGAGGCCACCTTCGACCCGGCGCTCGTGGCCGTCGTGGAGGGCGACGCGGACACCGCACGCACCCTGACCGAACTGCCCTTCGACCACATCTTCTTCACGGGCAGCACCGCCGTCGGGAAGCACGTCATGCGCGCCGCGAGCGCCAACCTGACCAGCGTCACGCTGGAACTGGGCGGCAAGAGCCCCGCCCTGATCGACCGCAGCGCCGACCTGAACCTGACCGCCGAGCGGCTCGCGTGGGGCAAGCTGCTCAACGCCGGGCAGACCTGCGTCGCGCCGGACTACGCCCTGGTGCCAGAAGCACAGCGGGACGCACTGATCCTGCGCCTGGACGAGGTCATCGCCCGCCGCTACGGCGACCGCGCCTGGCTGCGCGCTGGACCCGACTACGGCCGCATGGTGGACGCCGCCAGCGTCGAGCGGCTGGAACGCCTGACCCGCCAGAGCGTGCAGATGGGCGCGCGGATCGTGCTGGGCGGCGAGTTCAGCCCCGCCGAGCGCTTCATCTCACCGACCGTCGTGGCGGACGTCACGCCCGACATGCCCCTGATGCAGGAGGAACTGTTCGGCCCGGTCCTCCCGGTCCTGACCTACCGCTCGCTGGACGACGCCCTGAACCTCATCCGCCGCCTGGACGCCCCGCTGGCCCTGTACCTGTTCAGCGGCGACGACGGGGTCACCCGCCGAGTGCAGCAGGAAACCACCAGCGGCGGCATGGTCGTGAACGGCACCGTCGTGCACCTCAGCAACCCGCACCTGCCCTTCGGCGGCGTCGGCCCCAGCGGCATGGGCAGCTACCACGGCGAGCACGGCTTCCGCGCCTTCAGCCACGAACGCGCCGTCCTGACCGAACCCGCCCGCAGCCCCGTGCGCTTCCTGTATCCCCCCTACGGCCGCCCCGGCCCCCGGCTGGTCGCGTGGGCGCTGCGCCTCCTCGAACGCCAGAGCGGACCGCGCGAATGACCGACCCCTGGGCCGACGTGACTGGCGTCGTCACCGCCGGGGGCCGCTCCAGCCGCTTCGGGAGCGACAAGGCCCTCGTGACGTGGCAGGGCCGCACCCTGCTGGACCGCGCCTGCACGCCCCTTCAGGCCGCCGCCACGCGCCTGATCATCGCGCCTGAGGGCCGCTACCAGGTGCCCAGCTGGCGCGTCACGCCCGACACCCGCCCCGGCGAGGGCCCCCTGGCCGCGCTGGAAGCCGCGCTGCACGCCGCCGCGGACGGCTGGGTGGCCTTCACCGGCGTGGATCTGCCCTGCCTGACGCGCGACTACTGGGACACCCTGCTCGCCGCCCGCGCGCCTGGCGTGCTCGGCGTGCAGGCCCTCGACGGGTTGAAACGCCCCCAGCCGCTCGCCGCGCTGTACCACACCAGCCTGCGCGCGCACGTCACCGAACTGCTCGACGGAGGTGAACGCCGACTGCGCTTTGCCGTCCCCACTGGTCAGGTGCGCCACGTCCCGGGGCTGAACCCGGCCCTTCTGCGCAATGTCAACACGCCCGCGGACCTGCCCGGCGCCCGCTGACCGCCTCGACCCGAGACGCGCCCCCCGAGGTGTGCTACCCGAAGCGCGCCTTATGCTCCCGCTTCAGGCGGGCGTACTCCACGTTTGCCTCCGCCTCATCCCACCGCGCCTTGAAGATCCGAGCGGACTCGGCCTTCACCGGGTCCTCCGGATCACGGGGCCGCTCGGCGCGGCCATGCACGCCACTCTGGCCCTTCTTTCCCTCCGGGACCGGCCCCTCGTACTTCTTCCCACCCCGGTGATTCGCGTACCGCCGGGCGCGCGTGAAGCCCATCTGCAGGAACTTCCGGGCCATGTCCGCCCCCACGAAATCCCCCGCCCCCAGGTACGCCAGGAACATCCCGTAGATCGCCTCACTGCTCTCCCGGGCCACCTCCGGCGTCGCGAAGCGCCAGTGCGGCAGGATCTCGGACTTGTACGGCTGCACCAGCAGCACGCCCTGCTCCCCCACGCCCACCCGGTACAGCTCCGGATGCGCGCGCAGGTCCAGTTCCGCGTAATTCAGGGAGTAATCGAACTTCGGCACCGGTCCTCCTGAGGACGAAAAGGCCACCGGGACGGCCCGGCGGCCTCGCGCCTCTCTCGCTTCGCTCGGCCCTGACGGGCAGGCGTCATATGGATTCCGTCTGTTTCGTCGACAGATCGGAACACCACCGATCTGCCAACTCCACGCCCGGAACCCGCTTTGCTCCTGCTCTGCTGCGCAGCTCTGCGAGTCGCATCCGCTCGGGTTGAACGGTTGTGCAAACCATTCAACCGGAGTCCGTATCAGTTCATCCGGTCGTCGTCCATGATCGCCTGGAGCATCCAGCGGATCTTGTCGATGGTCGCCGCGTACCCGTTGTACATGTCGGCGGTCGCGGGGTCGTTCGCGTCGTCCACCGTCTGGCTGTCGTCCCGGTAGCCCCTGCCGACGCGGGTCAGGTCAGCCACCAGATCCGCCACCTGCGTGCGCGCGTCACGGACGGTCTCGGTGGGGACCTTCACGGTGCTGAAGCGTTCGATGTCGCTCGGCGCGGCGATGGGGCTGCCGCCAAGCGCGACCAGCCGCTCGGCCTGCTCGTCGATACCGGGGAAGATCTCGTCGATGAACTCGTCGTACGCGAGGTGCAGGTCGCGGAAGAAGCGGCCGCGGATGTCCCAGTGGTACTTCTTGAACTTCAGGTACAGGCTGATCGTCGTGGCGAGGTTGCGCTGGAGCGTCTCCGCGACCGTCCCGAACTCGGCTTCGGAGAGGTAGGCGTGGTCCACGAGCGCGTTGTTCGTGGTGGTCAGGTGCGCCGCGTCGGCCTTCGCGGCGCCGCTGGCCTTGCCGGTCGAGGCCTTGCCGTCACTCGTGGCCTTGGTGTCAGCTTTCTTCGGGGCGGCCTTGCTCTT
Source organism: Deinococcus hopiensis KR-140 (assembly GCA_943327755.2). Classification (GTDB taxonomy): domain Bacteria; phylum Deinococcota; class Deinococci; order Deinococcales; family Deinococcaceae; genus Deinococcus; species Deinococcus hopiensis_A. The sequence continues at coordinate 528 of CALPYF020000046.1, read as the reverse complement.
CTTGGTCATGCGGTCACCGTACCCCCGCGCCCCCACGCCCGCCCATACGGGAAACCTTTACGCTTCCGGGAAGAACACCAGCCGGTTCCCCGCGACCCGCAGGCCCACCTCGCCCCGCTCGAGCAGCTCGGTCAGGTGCGCGCTCACCACCGCGCGGTTCAGGACCACCGCGCCCGCGTTCGACATGGTCACGCCCAGCCCGTCGCACACGCGCGCCAGCAGGTCGTCCACCCCCGCCGCGCCCACATGGACCGCCGCGCGCACCGCGTTCGTCACGCGCTCCAGCGCCGACAGGTTCGCGGCGACCAGCTCCGGCAGGTCCCCGGTTGGGTCACCGTGCCCCGGCAGGGTCACCTCCACGCCCTCCAGTTCACCCAGGCGCGCCGCCGCCTCCTTCTGCAATGCCGAATCCTGGCAGAACACCAGCGGATGCTTCGCCAGCGCCTCCGGGCCGAACAGCGCGTCCGCCGCGTACAGCACGCCGCCCACCCGCACGGCGTACATCAGGCTCGCGTGCCCCGCCACCTC
>CALPYF020000045.1 GCA_943327755.2 Deinococcus hopiensis KR-140 | reverse complement strand
GCGGCGTGGTCGACCACGGGTGGTGCGCGTGGTGGGTGGTGGGATAAGAGGTGCAAGGACGGCCCATTGGGCATCGCTCAGCCGCATTGGCAGAGTGTGCCGCCCAGATGGGCGCCACACTGTCATCCAATTTCCGGATGACCTCTAGGATGTGTCAAATTCTCAACCAATGAATTAGATGCAGCTTCATCTAACATAACAAAAAGACTTTTTTCCGCCGAAGGAAAGACTTATACCGTCTTGGGCGATAATGTACCCGCACATCACTTCGGTGTATATATAAAATCGAATCGAATAGAATATAGATATACGCCTATCAGTGGGACATTCAAACCAGAAAAAATTCAGGATTTTGTGTATGACAGCATGTTTGCTGACGATGAAAGGTATAAAAAGGCAATAAGAGGAAAAAAAACAATAAACTTTCTTGAATTGCTCAAAAATACCCTGCTTGGGTGGGCAGTCTATGGCTATGGAAATGAGGTTATTGAATCAAATTATTCAATGCGAAAAAACTTTGAGGATTTTGAGGAGATATTACGAAAAGTATTACCAGATGAAATAGGGTTTGAAAGATTTCTAATAGTAGCAAACGATATTTATTGCAAAACCAATAGAGGCAGATTTCCACTTGACGATGAGTCAAGTGGATTAGCCAATATCATCGAGATTTGCTGGAAATGCTATGTATCGTTATTTGGCTCAGAAAATGATGAAAATATTGTGATAATCGACGAACCAGAGAATCATCTTCATCCGTCTTTACAGCAATCAATCATACCCGACCTGATGAAAGCTTTTCCTGATTCTCAATTCATCATCTCAACACATAGTCCATTAATACTTTCTTCTGTCAGAAATTGTAAAACATATGGCTTGACATTCGACGAAGAACACGTAATTGCAAAAGAGATTGCATATTCCAACAATCCTTTAGATACAGAAGATGTTCTTAGAGGTATTCTTGGACTCTCATCCTCAATGCCCATATGGGCAAGAGAAATATACACAGAAATTGTAGATAAATACAAGAAATTAGATGTTAATCCCGAAAATATCGCTTCTCTAGAAAGGGACCTAAAAATCAGCGGATTAGAGGATTACAACCTTACCGGATTAAACGATATTCTAAGAGAAAGAAATGCGAAGATTAAGAATTTTGACTCCGAATAAAGAAATCACCGATCATATAGAATCGGTCTCCAAAGAAGCGGTTAATGAGATTGCCTCAAACGGAAAACTGAGTGATGAAACTATTTCTAAATATAATTATCACCCACTAAAAGAAATAAAAATTAGAGAATCATCAGGTAAATGCGTTTATTGCGAATCTAAAATTCTAGCGAATCAACCTGGAGAATTAGATCATATTATCCCTAAAGCAAAGTGTATATCAGATAATAAAATTTCACTGGTCTACGATTTTAATAATCTGACTCTATCGTGTAGAACATGCAATTCAAAAAAAAGCTCGTTTGGATCATCATCACCCCTTCTATCTCCTTATTCGAATCGGCCGGAGCATCATATTAGGTTTTCCGGTAATCTACCAATCGCCATTACAGATGAAGGTCACAAAACCATCACAATATTAGAGTTAGATATCAGAGATGATTTGGTCATCAGTATTAGAAGAAGAATCAAAGAAGTGGGCGAATTAATAAGTAATTATTTAAGAGAAAAAGATCCTGAGATGAAAACGGTATTAAAAAGAAGAATATATAGAGAGACACTAACCGATAAAGAGTATTCTTCTGCCGTTAAATCCCTCGTGAAAGCCTTTGAATTATAAAATATTAGATAAGGATCAGCCTTCGTCTATAGAAGGCATCTCGGTTGTTCTGCACACTGCGATCATGGCAAATCTGCGGTTGTGGCGCGGCGCAATCTTGGCAGTCTCCCTTTTCTGCGCGGGGCGGGGGCGCATCAGCCGCTGTTCAATCCGGGCAGCGGCACGCTGGATTCGGCGTTCCGGGTACCGCAGCCGACCGTGTCGAAGGTCATCACCGTGCAGGGCCGCGCGGGAGGCCGCGACTGGTACGCCCTGACGACCGGAGCGGGGTTCCGCCTGGACGTGGCGGTGTTCGTCAGCTCCGCGTGTGACGCGGCGTACCGTCCCCGCCTGTGGCTGGTGGGGCCGGGCGTGCCGGTGGGGGCGGGGGGGCCGGACTTCGTGCCGGACGGCTGGGGCGCGGTGGGTGTGTCCGGGCCGTACTCGGCGTACTCGGGGCATGGTGTGGTGGGGTGGCGCGGGCCGACGCTGGCGCGCACGCTGGGGGCCGGGACGCACTATCTGGTGCTGGAGCATGGTGCGCGGGGCGGGTGGTCGTTCATCTCCCTGGCGGGCGCGGAGGTGCCGGGCGGCACGCCGGAAGGCCGCGCGGCGCTGGGTCGCTTCGCGCGCTGCGGGGGCTGAGCGGCGGGTGGGTGTTCAGGTGGTCTTCAGGGTGGTCTCACAGGGTGCGGTCGGGTACCGTCCCGGAGCGCCCGGTGCGGTTCTCTGAGGGTGTCCACAGGGCAGGCCCTTCCGCGCGCGGCGGGGCCGCAGGAACCGGGGCTGCGTGCCCCCCACGTGCCGGTCCGCTCTGCGCGGCCGGGAGGAGAGGTCTGTCATGAAACTGCATAACATCCTGTATCTGGCCGGGTTCGCGTCCATTCTGATCAGCGCCACGCAGTACTTCCAGAACGAGTCCTCCGACAAGGAACGTGACGGGTTGTTCGTGGGGCACTGGGCGCCGACGTTCTTCATCCTGGGCAAGATCGCCGAGGACAAGGCCCGCCTGAACCGCAGCCTGACCGAGTAGTCCCGCCGCTTGGGCGGTGTACCTGAAGGCCCCGGACGGGGGTGCCCTGATGTGGGCGCGCCGTCCGGGGGTGTTTGTTCATGGGTTGCTGCGCGCCAGTCTCCTGGCGCTCTCCAGAACGTACCGGGCGATGTCCGGCAGTTGCTCTTCGATCAGCAGGCTGTCCATGACGTCCGAGCCGGGGTTGAAGTAGGCGTACACGAAGGTCTGCCCGCTGGTCAGGCTCAGCAGGCCGCTCATGGTGACGTTCCGCCAGCCGCTGCCCGCCTTGCTGCCCCAGTAGGCGACGGCGGGGTCCTTGGCGCGGCAGCATCCTCGGGCGAGGGTGCCTTGCAGGAACGCTCGGTTGGTGGCATTGAGGCTGGGGTCGAGGTGCATGCGGGTGAGCAGCGTGGCCCATTCGCGGGGGGTGCTGCGGTTCTGCAGGTACACCTCGGTCTGCGGGTGGTAGGTGGGGCTGAAGAACGCGCGGTCGAGGTCATCGAGGAGTCGGTCGGCGTTCAGGGTCTGCGCCTGCTGCACGGCGCGGGCGCGGGTCTGGGCTTCCTGGGCGGGTGGGAGGCTGAAGGCCTGCTGCGCGCCGGCGTTCACGTCGGGGCCGTAGAGCCCCTGGAGGAGTCCGGCCTGCGCGGCCCACCACGCCTTGGTGGTGGTGTTCACGCGGGTGTGGCACGCGCCCTGCGCGGTCACGAGGGTCTGGAGGCGGTCGGGGCCGTAGCGGAGGTGCAGGACGTCGCTGGCGGTGTTCTCGCTGTTCTGGATGGCCTGCGTGGCGAGGTTCTGCACGGTGCGCGCGCCCGGCTGGTACGCCTCGATGCTGCGGTTGGCTTCGGTGACGCTCAGGCGGGTGTTCAGGCTGAGGCGTCCGGCCTGCACGTCGCGCAGGGTGCCCCACAGGACGATCTGTTTGAAGGTGCTCGCCAGCGGGTACAGGCTATCCGGGTCGTTGGCGATGACGCGCAGGGGCGTGCCGGTGAGCGGGTCGATCTGCGCGAGGTAGAACCCGACCGGGCCGCTGGCGAAGGCGGGCGGCTGGTACGGCAGTTCCGGCACCGGGGTTGGGGCGCGGCAGGGCGTGACGGGCACGGGCTCGTAGGTCGTCCAGGCTTCCTCGGGGTACACGTCGATGGCGGTGAAGCGCGTGGGGCCTTCCACGCCCGCGCGGACGGGCGTCAGGTTCACGCGCAGGGGGCGGCCCTGGGCGCTGCGGATCTGGATGTCTTTGCCCTGCACGCGGATCTGGATCTGGTCCTGCGCGGTGGGCACCGTGCGGGTCAGGGTGGGCAGCGCCGCGCTGAACTTCAGGTCCGCGCCGGTCCCGCCGGGCGTCCATCGAATCGTGCCGTCACGGGCGTCCAGGCCGGTCAGGGTCAGGCGGTAGAACGGGCCGTGCCACGCGCCCTGCACGGCGGGGACGGCGTGGGCAGTCGTGACGAGCAGCGCGGCGATCAGGGGACGCAGGTTCATGGGGCGCGTTCAGGATGGCACGCGCTGGGCAGCCCGGGCGACGGAAACGCCCACCGGACGGCGGGGCGCAGGGGAGCAGCGCGGGGCTCAGTGGGGGTTGGGGGTGCGGGGCAGGCGTTTGGGCATGCCCAGGCCCAGGCCGGTCAGGAACCCGCCGATCACGGCGAGCACGGCGGTGATGAGCACGGTGTTCAGCGGGCTGGGGAAGTTGGTGCTGCGGTTGGCGTTCGCCACGGCGTGCAGCTGGTTGATGTCGATGACGTCCTTCCCGAGCAGCAGCGCGGCGGCGATCAGGATGATCACGCCGAAGGTCAGGGTCACGCGTGACAGGATCTGCATGACTCCAGTGTACGGAGGGCCGCCCCGGCGTTCGGGCGGGCGGCCCTTATGACGTTCTTGGCGAATCCCGCCTTACAGGTGCAGGGCGCGGGTGGTGGTCGGGACGCGCCAGAAGCCGCTGCTGGCCGTCACGAACAGGGTGGTGCCGTCGGGACCGCCGAAGCAGAGGTTGCTGACCGTCTGCGGGAACAGGATGCGGCCCAGTTCCTGCCCGTCCGGGGTCAGGACGTGCACGCCGTCGGCGGCGCTGCTCCAGATGCGGCCCTGTTCGTCCAGGCGCAGGCCGTCGGTCTTGCCGGGCGTCACAGTGAAGTGTAAGCCCTCCAGCGTGGCCTCGCCCTGGGGGGTCACGTGGTAGCGGTACGTGCCGGGGTTCTCGCCCGTGTCGGCCAGCAGCAGCGTGCCGGGACCAGCGAAGGCCAGCCCGTTGGGTTTGTGCCGCTCGCGGATGGGGGCGCTCAGGGTGCCGTCCGGCGCGAGGCGGTACACCCAGCGGCCCGACACCTCCATCGCCTCGCCGCGCCCGCCCTCCTCGGGTTTGTCGAGGCCGTAGGTGGGGTCGGTGAACCACAGGCTCCCGTCTGGGTGCAGCGCCACGTCGTTCGGGGAGTTCAGGCGGCCGCCCTCGAAGCGGTCGGCCAGGGTCGTCCAGGTGCCGTCCTCCTCCTGGCGCAGCAGCGCCCGCTGACCCTGCGAGCAGGCGATCAGGCGGCCCTGCGCGTCCACGGTGTGGCCGTTCTGGTAGTCGCTGGGGTGCAGTTCCTCCAGCAGCCGATCGTCGTCCGTGTACGCCCAGGTGCGGTTCTGGCGCAGGTCGCTGAAGATCACGCGCCGCCGCGCCGCGACGTACGTGGGCCCCTCCGTCCAGGAGTAGCCGCTGCCCAGCTGCTCGGGCGCCGCGCCGGGCGGGAAGAGGGCGTGGAAGTCCGCGTGCGTGACCTGAAAGGCGGGGTGCGTCATGCCCTCATGGTGACGGGTCACGGGCCGGCGCGGGTGGGGGTGGTGTAAGCGGGTGCCCCGGCCCCCCGGGGCGGGAGATGTCCGGGGTGGGGGGATGGTTACGCACGCGGGAACAAATTCCGGGGGGTGCGGGTGCCAATGCGCCGCGCGGGGGGCAGTATGCTGAGGCGTTATGACGCAGTCGCAGACGATCATGTCCGGCGGGAACGCGGCCTTCATCGAGGGCTTGTACGAGGCGTACCTGGCGGACCCCCAGAGTGTCGATCCGCAGTGGCGGGCCTACTTCGACGAGTTGCGCGGCGGCGCGCACGAGACGCCGCACTCGGCCATCCAGCAGGCGTTCTACCAGCTGGGCACGCAGCGCCGCGGCGGGGCCGTGGTGCCCGCGCCGCAGGGCGTGAGCGGCGCGCAGCAGGCGGCGGGCGCGCTGATCACGGCGTTCCGGGTGTACGGGCACATCAGCGCGCATACCAACCCCCTGAAGATGCGCGGCCTGCCCGTGGTGCCCGAGCTGACGCCCGAGTACTACGGCCTGTCCGCCGCGGACCTGAACGAGCAGGTGCAGGACGGCCCCTTCAGCGGGCCGCTGCGGGACGTGATCGCGCAGCTGCACGACACGTACTGCGGCCCCATCGGGTTCGAGTTCAACTACCTGCCGGCCAATGAGCGCGCGTGGTTCCAGGAGCGCGTGGAGGCCAACCGCGGCCGGGGTGTGTTCAGCCGCGACGAGCGCCGCCGCCTGATGAGCAAACTGAACGCCGCCGAGGGCCTGGAACTGTACCTGAAGAACAAGTACCCGGGCGTGAAGCGCTTCGGTCTGGAGGGCGGCGAGTCCTTCATTCCGCTGCTCGACCGGATCATCCAGCAGGCCGGGGCGGTCGGCGTGAAGGAGGTCGTGCTGGGCATGGCCCACCGTGGCCGCCTGAACACCCTGGTGAACATCTTCGGCAAGCCCAGCAGCGTGCTGTTCGACGAGTTCGACGGCAAGAAGAAACTCAGCGACAACCCGGACGTGGCCGGGGACGTGAAGTACCACATGGGGTACTCCAGTGACGTGCGCACGCCCGGCGGGCCCATGCACCTGGCGCTGGCGTTCAACCCCAGCCACCTGGAGATCGTGTCGCCCGTCGTGCACGGCAGCGTCCGCGCCCGCCAGGACCGCCGCGGGGACGAGGCTCGGCGCAGCGTGCTGCCCATCACCGTGCACGGCGACGCCGCCGTGAGCGGGCAGGGCGTGGTCATGGAGACCCTGAACCTGTCGCGCCTGCGTGGCTTCGCGACCGGCGGGGCCGTGCGCATCGTGATCAACAACCAGGTGGGCTTCACGATCAGCGACCCGCGCGACACCCGCTCCAGCCGCTACTGCACGGACGTCGCGAAGATCGCGAACGCGCCCGTGCTGCACGTGAACGGCGACGATCCGGAGGCCGTGGCGTTCTGCGGGGATCTGGCGCTGGCGTACCGGCAGGAGTTCGGCAAGGACGTGTTCATCGACCTGATCTGCTTCCGCCGCAACGGGCACAACGAGGGCGACGAGCCACGCATGACCCAGCCGATCATGTACCGCGAGATCGACCAGCACCCCGGCACCCGCGCGCTGTACGCGAAGCGCCTGGAGGCCGAGGGTGTCCTGGCCGCCGGTGAGGGCGAGGCGCTCGTCAACCGCTTCCGTGATCAGCTCGACGCCGGTGAGGCCGTGGTCGAGGAGATGGAGAACGCCGCGCAGAGCAAACTGGCCGTGGACTGGAGCGAGTACACCGGCACCCACTGGCGCGACGAGGTGAGCACCGCCGTCCCGCAGGAGAAACTGACCGCGCTGGGCCTGCAACTCACCGAGGTGCCCGACGGCTTCAAGGTGCACCGCACCATCGAACGCACCGTGATCAAGCCCCGTCAGGCGATGGCGAAGGGCGAGCAGCCGCTGGACTGGGGCATGGGCGAGATGCTCGCGTACGCCAGCCTGCTGGACGAGGGCTTCGGCGTGCGCCTGGTCGGTCAGGACTCCGGGCGCGGCACCTTCGTGCACCGCCACGCCGTGCTGCACGACCAGAACGCGCAGGACCCCCTGAACGAGGAGTACATGGCCCTGGCGCACCTGCGTGACGGGCAGGGCCGCGTGGAGGTCATCGACTCCACTCTGTCCGAGGAGGCCGTGATGGCCTTCGAGTACGGGTACTCCACGAGTGAACCCAAGGCCCTGATCGCCTGGGAAGCGCAGTTCGGCGACTTCGCCAACGGCGCGCAGGCCGTCATCGACCAGTTCCTGAGCGCCGGTGAGAGCAAATGGCAGCGCCTGTCGGGCCTGACCCTGCTCCTCCCGCACGGCTATGAGGGCGCGGGTCCCGAGCACTCCAGCGCCCGCCTGGAACGCTACCTGCAGCTGTGCGCGCAGAAGAACATGCAGGTCGTGGTGCCTTCAAGCGCCGCGCAGATCTTCCACCTGCTGCGCCGTCAGGTGCTGCGCCCCTACCGCAAGCCCCTGATCGTCATGACGCCCAAGAGCCTGCTGCGCAACAAGGCCGCCATGAGCCCCCTGTCCGACCTGACCGACGGCCGCTTCTGCGAGGTTATCGGGGACGCCGAGGTCACGGGCGCCCGCCGCGTGGTCATCAGCAGCGGCAAACTGCACTGGGAACTCGTGGACGCCCGCGACGCCGACAAGGAAGGCTACGCCGGGACCGCCCTGATCCGCTTGGAGCAGCTCTACCCCTTCCCCGCCGAGGCCCTGGCCGCCGAACTCGCGAAGCACCCCGGCGCGCAGGTCGTCTGGGCGCAGGAGGAACCCGAGAACCAGGGCGCGTGGCTGATGATCTGGGAGGACCTCGAGAAGGTGCTCGCCCCCGGGCAGACCCTCAAGAGCTCCACCCGTCCGCGCAGCGCCAGCACCGCCGCCGGGTACGCCAGCGTGCACGCCAAGGAGCAGGCGAAGGTCATCGCCGACGCGCTGGGCGAGAAACTCAGCGGCGAGGTCGTCGCCGAGCAGAAGGAACTCGCCGAGACCGCCAAACAGCAGGGCTGAACGCCGAGTCCAGTGGGGCCGCTTCCGGGATGACCGGGGCGGCCCCGCTCCTTTGGCGGGCGGCGGATCTTTTTCGTGCCTTGTGTTCGGGCGTCCCCGGCGCAGTCACAGCGCCGGGGGGGTATAACTGAGAGCGTTATGGCGGACATCAAAGTTCCTGTTTTTTCCGAGTCGGTGAGCGAAGGTACGCTGCTGGCGTGGCATAAGAAACCCGGCGACGCCGTGAAGCGCGGCGAGGTCCTGGCCGAGATCGAGACGGACAAGGTGGTGCTGGAAGTCACCGCCCTGCAGGACGGCGTGCTGGTCAGCACCGCGAAGAACGAGGGGGACACGGTGCTCAGCGAGGAGGTACTGGGCGTCGTGGGTGACGCGGGCAGCGCGCCTGCACCGGCCGCCACCCAGGAGGCCGTCAGCGGTCCGATCGCGAACGAGGCCAGCGCGGGCGGCACCGCTGCGCAGCCCGACAGCGCCGCTGCCGGGGCCAGTGCGGGCAACGAGGCGACGCGCCGCGACGACCTCTCCCCCGCCGTGCGCAAGGTGGTCGTGGAGAACGGCCTGAACCCCGCGCAGATTCCCGCGACCGGCCCCAAGGGCAACATCACGAAGGCCGACGCGCTGGGTGCGGTGGGCCAGCAGGCCGCGCCCGCCCAGGCAGCCCAGCCTGTGACGCCCGCCGCCGTGATCCCCGCCGGGGCGCGCCCCGAGCAGCGCGTGCCCATGACCCGCATCCGTCAGCGCATCAGCGAGCGCCTGAAGGACGTGCAGAACACCGCGGCCCTGCTGACCACCTTCAACGAGGTGAACATGCAGCCTGCGATGGACCTGCGCAAGAAGTACCAAGATCAGTTCGTGGCGAAGCACGGCGTGAAACTGGGCTTCATGAGCCTGTTCGTGCGCGCCGCGACTGAGGCGCTGAAGGCCTTCCCGGTCGTGAACGCCAGCGTCGAGGGCAAGGACATCATCTACCACGGCTTCTACGACATCGGCATCGCGGTCGCCAGTGACCGTGGGCTGGTCGTGCCGATCCTGCGCGACACCGACCAGATGAGCCTCGCCGGGATCGAGAAGGCCATCGGCGGGTACGCGCAGAAGGCCAAGTCCGGCAAGCTGACGCTGGAGGACATGAGCGGCGGCACGTTCAGCATCACGAACGGCGGCACCTTCGGCAGCATGATGAGCACCCCGATCATCAACGCCCCGCAGAGCGCCATCCTGGGCATGCACAACATCATCGAGCGCCCGATCGCGCAGAACGGGCAGGTCGTGATCGCCCCCATGATGTACATCGCCCTGAGCTACGACCACCGCATCATCGACGGCAAGGAAGCCGTGCAGTTCCTCGTCATGATCAAGAACCTGCTGGAAGACCCGGCGCGGATGCTGCTGGAACTGTAAACAGCGTCGATGGTTGAAAGTTGATGGTTGATGGAAGGGACACCCCCTCTATCAACCATCAACTGTGCACTGTTCACGACTCCCCCCAGTGAGGCTTCTGCCAGAGTGCGTCCGCTACCCTGGGCGGCATGACGGGCGTAGCACAGCAGGAGGCCCTGACGGGCCGGTTCGGTGGCGTGTCGGACGGCGTGAACCTGAGCGCCACCTGGGACGGGGAACGCCTCAGCGCGCGGGTGGGGGGCTTCACGGACGGCACCGACGTGCGCGTGTGGCTCGAGGGCGGCGAACTCGTGGGCCGCGTGGGCGGCGTCACGAGCGGGCATGACGTCCGGGCGGGCATCGCGGCGGGCGTCATGACGGTCCGGCTGGGCGGCTTCACGCAGGGCGTGGACGCGCGGCTGGAGTTCACGCCGGATCAGGTGACGGGCCGCTACGGCAGCTTCACGGACGGCCTGGACGTGACCCTGCGGCACTACGCGGGCGAGGTCCGGGGTCGCCTGGGCAGCTTCACGCGCGGCGTGAACGTCCAGCTGGACCTGGGGGCCGTGCCGTTCCCGCTGGGGGCGCTGCTGCTCGTGTGCGCGCTGAACCTCTGGCTCACGCAGGGCCGCGCCCTGACCCCCAGCCGGTAGGAAACCAAAGGAGAGGAGGCGGGGGCACGACAGCCACCCGCCTCCTCTCGTCTGTTCCCACAACCCGAATCCCACACCCCTAATGCGCCAGGACGTCCGCGCTGAGGTCCTCGGGGCGGATGGCGCCGGTCATGACGGACACGGTGTCGGCCATGCTGATCTTCTGGGGGTTCAGCAGCGCGGCGCGCTTGCCCATGCGGTGCACGTGGATGCGGTCGGCGATCTCGAACACGTGGGGCATGTTGTGGCTGATCAGGATGACGGGCAGGCCGCGGTCGCGGACCTTGCGGATCAGGTCGAGGACCATGTTGCCCTCGCGCACGCCGAGCGCGGCGGTGGGTTCGTCCATGATGACCACGTGCTGGGCGAACGCGGCGGCGCGGGCCACGGCGACACCCTGCCGCTGCCCGCCGGACAGCGTCTCGACGGGCTGGCTCATGCTCTTGATGGCGAACTGCAGGCCTTTCATGTGCTCGGTGGCCTCGGTCAGCATGCGGCGGCGGTCGATGAGTTTCAGCGCGCGGCCCAGCGCGCCGCCGCGGTACAGTTCGCGACCCAGGAAGAGGTTCTCCGCGATGGTCATGGCCGGGGCGACGGCGAGGTCCTGGTACACGGTCTCGATCCCGGCGCGGCGGGCGTCGCTGGGCGTGCGGAAGTGCACGGGCTGCCCGTCCAGGAGGATCTCGCCCTCGTCGGGGATGAGCGCGCCGGACAGCGCCTTGATGAGGCTGCTCTTGCCCGCGCCGTTGTCGCCGATGACGGCCATGATCTCGCCGGGGCGCAGTTCGAAGTCCGCGCCGCCGATGGCGGTGACGTGCCCGTAGCGCTTGACGAGGCCGCGCGCTTCCATGACCAGGGGCCGGGCGGTCTGCGGGCCGGGCGGGGTGACGGGCAGGTGGGCGGCGGCGGTCATGCTTTCCTCCGGGAGAACTGGTCGGTGGCGACCGCCAGGATGATCAGGATGCCGGTGATGAGGTTCTGGTACACGCTGTCCAGTCCCATGAATGTCAGGCCCGAGCGGAACACGCCGACGATCAGCACGCCGACCAGGGTACCCAGGACGTTGCCGCGCCCGCCGAAGAGGCTGGTGCCGCCGATCACGACGGCGGTGATGCTCTCCAGGTTCTCGGTGGTGCCCGCCTCGGGGGAGGCGCCGCCGATGCGTTCCAGCAGCAGCAGGGCCGCCACGCCGTACAGCACGCCCGCGAAGGTGTACACGCTGAGCAGCAGGCGGCTGGTGTTGATGCCGCTCAGGCGCACCGCTTCCTGGTTGTTGCCCAGCGCGTAGATGTGCCGTCCGGGCGCGGTGTAGTTCAGGAAGATCCACGTCAGGACGAACAGCGCGACCATCAGCAGGCTGCCGTACGTGAACGGCGTCCCGAAGATCGTGAAGCGCTGCGCGAGGAACGTCAGGCCGTCGGCGGGCATGGGGACGCTGGTTGCCTTCGAGTAGATCTTCACGGCGGCGAACACGATGGAGTACATGCCGAGCGTCACGATGAACGGCGGCAGTTTCCACTTCGTGATGAGCAGGCCGTTGGCCCAGCCGACGAACGCGCCGACCGCGAAGCCCGCCAGGATCGCCAGTGGGACGGGCACGCCCTGCTCGACGGCCAGTTTGCCGATCACCATGCTGCTCAGGGCCATGATCATCCCGCAGCTCAGGTCGATCCCGGCGGTCAGGACGATCAGCGTCTGCGCGATGGCGATCACGCCCACGAACGACGCCTGCTGCAGGATCAGGCTGAAGGTCCCCAGCGTCAGGAAGCGGTCGGACTGGAAGGTGAAGAACAGGCAGGCGATCAGCAGGGCGATCAGGGGGCCCAGGGTGCTGAGGTTCGGCAGCTGGAAGCGCCGCGCGGGTGTGGTGGTGGGTTGCGTCATGCTCATGGGTCTCCCCGGTTCAAGTGGTTCGCCACGGCGCGGCTCTGTGGGCGCGGGCCGTGGCGAAGGCGTGGTGAGGGTCAGGGGCGGGCCGGGTCAGGAACGCCGCTCGGCGCCTGGGTTTACTGGCCCCAGCAGTTGGCGAGGCCGAACTTACCGTTCTGGCTCTTCACGCCGCTCATGGCCTTGTTGGTGATCAGGGTGACGCCGGTGTCGGTGTAGCCGCTGACCTTCTTGCCGGTCTTGGCGTAGTTCACGCCCGCCGCGACGCCCATGCTGGCCATCTTCAGGGGGTACTGCTGGCTGGTCGCGCCGATCACGCCGCCCTCGACGTTGCGCACGCCCGCGCAGCCGCCGTCCACGGAGACGATCAGGACGTCCTTCTCCTTCCCGGCGGCCTTCAGCGCCTGGTACGCCCCGGCGGCGGCGGGTTCGTTGATGGTGTACACGATGTTGATGTCCGGGTTCTTCTGGAGGCAGTTCTCCATGGCGGTCTGGCCCTTGGTCTGGTCCCCGAAGGAGTCCTGGGCGCAGGCGACGCTGGTGTTCACGAGGTCCTTGGTGCTGGCGGTGATGCCCTTCATGCCGAAGCCCGCCAGGAAGCCGTTGTGGCGCGCGATGCCGACCGGGTGGCCGGGGAACAGGTCCAGCGTGGCGATGACGGCCTTCTTGTTGCCCATGGCCTTCTTGGCCCACTGGCCGATCAGGATGCCCGCCTGGTAGTTGTTCGTGGCGAACAGCGCGTCCACGGCGCTGGCGGGTTCGGTGGGGCTGTCCAGCGCGATCACCATGACGCCCTGCGCGCGGGCCTTGGCGATGGCGGGCACGATGGCCTTGGAATCGCTGGGGGTGATCAGGATGGTCTTGGCCCCGGCGGCGACCATGTTCTCGATGGCGGCGACCTGCCCGGCGTTGTCGCCGTCGGCCTTCCCGGCGGCGGTCAGGAGTTTGGCGCCCAGGCGGGTGGCTTCCTTCTGCGCGCCTTCTTTCATCTTCACGAAGAAGGGGTTGGTCTCGGTCTTGGTGATCAGGCCGATGATGGGCTGGGCGCTGCTCTGGGCCTGCACGGCGCCCAGGGTCAGGCTGGCGGCGAGGGTGGTCAGGGCGGCGGTGGCGATGACTTTGCGCATGGTGGTTCCTCCGGGGGTGGCCGCATGGGCCGGGGGGGTCAGTGACTGTGGGCGGGGGCGGGCGTGTGGGGCGGGCTGGTGGAGTGCCGGACGATCAGGGTGGTGGACAGCTGGTGGTGCTGCGGGGGTCCGTCGCGCGGGTGGCGCAGCTGCGCGATGAGCTGCTCGGTGGCGCAGGTGCCCAGGTCGTAGGTGGGCTGCGCGACGACCGTCAGGGGGGGGTTCATGGTCTGGGCCCAGCGGCTGTCGTCGAAGCCGACGATGCTGAGGTCCTCGGGGATGCGCAGGTTCAGGGCGCGAGCGGCCAGGACGGCGCCGACGGTCATCTCGTTGTTGCCGATGAACAGCGCGGTGGGGCGGCGGTGCTCGGGCAGGGTCAGCAGGCGCAGCGCGGCGCGGTGGCCGTCGTCCTCGCGGTGGTTGCCGGGCAGGACCAGGGCCGGGTCGTAGGTCAGTCCGGCGGCTTTCAGGGCGGCGCGGTAGGCGTCGTGGCGCTGCGTGGCGGTGCTGATGTCCTGCTGCCCGACGATCATGCCGATGCGCGTGTGCCCCAGGCTGATGAGGTGGCGGGTGGCGGCGGTGGCGCCGCCTGAGTTGTCGGCGGTGACGGTGGTGACGCCCGGGGTGCCGCTCATGCGGTCGAGTTCGACGATGGGCACGCCGCTCAGGGCCTGGAGGTTCTCGCGGGCGCCGCTGGTGGGGACGATGATCAGGCCCTGGGGCAGGTGGCCGCGCAGGGTGTCGATGGCGCGGCGTTCCTTGGCGGGGTCCTCGTCGCTGTTGAACAGGAAGGCGGTGTAGCCGTGGCGGTCGGCGGCGTCCTGGATGCCCTTGGCGAGCTGCGCGTGGAAGGGGTTGAGGATGTCGGTGACGATCACGCCGATGGTGCGGGTCTCGCCCTGTCGGAGGCTGCGGGCGATGACGTTGGGCTGGTAGCCGAGCTCGCGGGCGGCGCTCAGGACGCGTTCGCGGGTGGTGCTGGCGACCATGTCCGGGCGGGACAGGGCGCGGGAGGCGGTGGCGGTACTGACCTGGGCGAGCTGGGCGACGTCCTGAATGCTGGCCATTGAAATCGATTACACCTCCCCGGCACGGCTGCGGGTGATGAGTGGAGCGGCTGGCTTCCCAGACGAGGAAACCCGGTTGCAAACGATTACATTGAGATGCAGTCAGTGTGCGCGCCCTGCCTGCCCCTGTCAATCCCCACGCCCCACCCACCCGGAAGGCTTGACCTGGTTCAACATTCCCGACAGTCAGCCCACCCGAAGCCCCGCCGCGCACCGGACTAGGCGACAGCGCCCGCCCGCTCCGGGCGCGCACATCCTCCCCTCGCCACCCGATCACGGCCCGATCATGGCCGGTCTGCTGAACTGCACCCAGCGCCCGAAGCCGTTCGCGCAACGCCGCCGCAACGCCCCATCCGCTTCACTGTGTCCACACCCCACCGGAGGTCCACCATGAACGCACGCACCCTGATCGGCACCGCCCTCCTCACCACCCTGTCGGCCGCCCTGTCCGCCGCGCACGCGCAGAACACCGTGAACCTCCAGAACCTGCAACTGCAACCCATCCAGATCTCGAACCTGAACGTCCTGCGCGTCCCGCAGGCCCAGTTCCAGCAGGTCCTCCAGAGCCCGAACTCCCTGCAACTCGACCTCCAGGAGCTCCCCGCGCGCATCCAGGCTCGCGACGCCGAGATCAGCCGCAGCCTGAGCCTCGTGCAGGGCCTCCAGGGCCGCGCGGACCTGCGCGCCGACATCGCCCGCGCCGCCCTGGCCCTCCCACGCGGTCTGACCGTCCCCGCCAGCGTCACCCTGCGTACCGGTGAGATCAAGAACGTCCTGCTGTACGGCCAGGACACCGTCGCCCTGAGCGTCGCCCAGGCCGAGGCCGCCGCGCCCGCCAACCGCGCCGCCATCCTGCAGTCCTTCGGCCTGAGCGACCAGAATCCCATCCCGCGCGAATTCCTCGCGCCGGAATCCGTCCGCGCCGTCAACATCGCCCCGAACGTCCGCTTCACGGTGCCCACCACGATCCTGAACAAGGTCACGCCCCCCAAACCCTCGCAGCCGCAGGAGGAACTCGGCGGCGGCTTCGTGAACAACCCCACCGACGGCGCGTGCCGCTTCACGCCCACCAACGCCCTGTTCGGGCAGATGCGCGGCAACCGCATCGATCAGATCACCACCATCAAGGACCAGGGCGGGCGCGGCACCTGCATGGCCTTCGCGTACGTCTCCGCGCTCGAAACGCAGATCGCGCGCCGCATCAAGACCCCCTTCAACCTCTCCGAGCAGTACGCGTACTACTGGCTGCGCGGCGACGACGGCGTCCTGGGCGACGGCGCCGGGTGGGGCGACTTCAACGACATCATCGGCAAGCAGCGCATGATCCCCACCGAGGTCCGCTGGAAGTACAACCCCTCGCGCAGCCGCGTCCGCATCCCCGCCGACACCACCAAGGCCGTCACGGAATTCCGGAACTCCTGCCTGAACTACGCCAACCAGGCGTGCAGCGACACCACCGCGCAGGCCCAGCTCGTCTGCCAGGGCGGCACGAACAACTGCGCCTGGAAACCCGAATGGGACATCGCCCCGAACGCCGCGTTCAACTTCCGCGCCACGCAGGGCACCGAAGTCTGGGTGGCCCTCGCCAACAACGCCCTGGGCAGCGGGGACGCCGCCCGCGCCTACCGCCGCGCCCTGATGCGCCAGATGATCGACCGGGGCGACCAGCTGATCCTGGGCTTCAACGTGGACCCCGCCTTCGACGCCATCGGCGCCACCGGCCTGCCGAACCTGAGTCTGATGGGCGGCAAGGTCCGCGGCGGGCACGCCGTGCACGTCGTCGGGTACGTCACCACCGGCATGCAGACCTATGACGTGAAGCTCGCCGGGCTGGTGAACGTCAAGCTGTCCCTGCCCACCGGGTACTTCGTGATCAAGAACTCCTGGAGCTGCGGCTTCGGCGACGGCGGCTACGCCTACCTGCCCGACAGCTTCATGGACAAGGAGGTGTACGGCGTGTACAACATCCCCGCGAACGCCGTCGCCAGCGACATGGCCAACTTCTGACCGAACAGGCGAGGAGGGGGCCGCAGCGCGACTGGCTGCGGCCCCCTCCTTCTGGAGGCTGTTACTCGACGGTGACGCTCTTGGCGAGGTTGCGGGGTTTGTCCACGTCCTTGCCCAGCGCGGTGGCGGTGAAGTACGCCAGGAGCTGCATGGCGACGGCGTTCACGACGGGGCTGACCATCTCGTGGGCGCGGGGGACGTAGATGACGTCGTCGCCGTGGCGGGCGTTCTCGGTGTCGCCGTCACTGAGGAACAGGATGACCTTCCCGGCGCGGGCGCGGACTTCCTGCACGTTGCTGATGGTCTTTTCCAGCAGGCGGCTCTCGGTGGCGATCACCGCGACGGGCAGTTTCTCGTCGATCAGGGCGATGGGGCCGTGCTTCATCTCACCGGCGGCGTACGCTTCGGCGTGGATGTAGCTGATCTCCTTGAGTTTCAGCGCGCCCTCGTACGCGGTGGGGCTGTTCACGCCGCGCCCGAGGAACAGGTAGTCGCTGGCCATGGCGTACTTCTCGGCGACTTCCTTGATGCGCGCCACGCGTTCGGGACTCAATGCGTCCTCGACGAGGCGGGGCAGTTCACGGGCGGCCTTGAGGAGCTCGGCGCCCTGCTCGGCGCTGAGGGTGCCGCGCGCGCGGCCCAGCCACAGGGCCAGCATCAGGAACGCGCTGACCATGCTCGTGTACGCCTTGGTGCTGGCCACGCCGATCTCGGGTCCGGCGTGGATGTACAGCGTGTCGTCCAGCTCGCGGGTCATGGAGCTGCCCTTGGCGTTGATGACGCCGAGGGTCTTCGCGCCGAATTTCTTCGCCTCGCGCAGCGCCTCCAGGGTGTCGATGGTCTCGCCGCTCTGGGAGACGACGATGGCGAGGGTGTGCTCGCTGACCAGGGGGTCGCGGTAACGGTACTCGCTGGCGACGTCCACTTCCACGGGAATGCGGGCGAGCTGCTCGATGAGGTACTCGCCGACCAGACCGGCGTAGTAGGCGGTGCCGCACGCGATGATGCTGATGCGCTTGAAGCTGCCGGGGTCGAGGTCGATGTCGAGGTTCACCTCGCCGGTCTCGTCGTGCAGGCGGCCGATCAGGGTGTTGGTCAACGCCTGGGGCTGCTCGTAGATCTCCTTGAGCATGTACGTGTCGTACCCGCCCTTCTCGGCGGCCTCGGCGTCCCATTCGATGTGCTCGATGGTGCGCTCCTGGGGGTTGCCCTGGAGGTCCATGACGCGGAAGCCGTCGTCGTTCAGCACGACCATGTCGCCGTCATGCAGGAAGACCATGTTGCGGGTGTAGGCCAGCAGGGCGGGCACGTCACTGGCCAGGAACATCTCGCCCTCGCCGACGCCCATCACGAGCGGGCTGACGGTGCGGGCCGCGACGATCTCGCGATGGTCGACGTGCGTGACGACGATGCCGTACGCGCCGCGCACCTGCGCCAGCGCCGCGCGGACGGCCTCTTCGAGGTTGCCCGCGTAGGCTTCCTCGATCAGGTGGGCCAGCACCTCGCTGTCGGTCTCGCTCTTGAACTCGTGCCCGCGGCTCATCAGGCCCTCTTTCAGGGGCAGGTAGTTCTCGATGATGCCGTTGTGGATGATCACGATGCGGCCGTCCTCGGTGGCGTGCGGGTGCGCGTTCGTGTCGTTCGGCAGGCCGTGCGTGGCCCAGCGGGTGTGCCCGATGCCCAGCGAGCCGCCCATGGGCTGACCTTCCAGCAGCGTGCTGAGGTTCTCGAGTTTCCCGGCCTTCTTCTTCACCTCGATCTGCGTACCGTCATGGACGGCGATGCCCGCACTGTCGTAGCCGCGGTACTCCAGTTTCGAGAGACCGGAGATGAGAACGTCCTGCGCCTGCCGGGGGCCGATGTATCCAACGATGCCGCACATGGTGCTCCTTGTCGGAACGCGTCAGCAGGCGCGGCGTGTGGGCCTGGGGCTCCCGCCGCGCATGAGAACGCGTCCTCTACGCTGGTGTCTGTGAATTTGGTGCGTGGGTCCCCGGCTTTATGTCCGTGTCGCCACGGGGGTTATGGCCGGGATTCACGCCCTGGATTCCGTGCTGGAACCGCCGGGCGTCGGGTAGGCCAACCACGCTGGCCTGGAAGCATCCGCAGAAACTCGCTGACTTCCACCTCGTCTCCCCTGTCCCGCCTGGGCGGGCAGGGGCCTTGCGCTGCCCTGTTTCGTGTGAGCCGGACACCAAGTCGGCCCACCCGGGCAGCATAGCATCCGCACCCGGGCTCACGTGAGTACGCTACTCACGATGCCGGCGCGCCCGTTCGGGGCTGGGGCAACACTCAAGGAAACGCTTCAGCGACCTTACATCCGCGCCCGGCGGCAGTTGCTAGGATGAGCCCCGCGCCCCCAGCCCGAGTGCGGGGCCACGCGAGGATGTCATGCCCACCTACCTGTACAAGAATCTGGAAACCGGCGAAATCTACGAGTTGCAGCAGAGCATGCGCGACGAACCCTACACCGCGCACCCCGAGACCGGCGTGCCTGTCAAACGCGTCCTGGCCCGCCCGGGCATCGCGTTCAAGGGCAGCGGCTTCTACGTCACGGACTCCCGACCCAAGAGCAGCGAGTGAAGTTCCCACGCGCGCTGGGACTCACGCTGCTGCTGTGCGGCGGACTCGGCGGCGCGTACCTGACCGGCCGCGTCACGGCCGAGCGGACCCTGGTCACCCCGGACGAGATCAATACGGTCGAGATCACCCGCAAGGCCCTGCAGGCCGTCGTGCGCGTGGACACCCGGCTGCAACGCGAGCAGCTGCAGCCCGGTGACGATCCCATCGAGACCGGCACCGGCTTCTTCTACAAGAAGGACCTGATCGTCACGAACTACCACGTCGTGCAGTTTCAGGAGTCGATCACGGTCACGCTGTTCAACGGGCGGCGCGTCACGGCGCGTCTGGAGGGCGTGGACCCCGGCATCGACATCGCGATCCTGCGCGTCACCGGGGTCACCGCGCCCGCCACGCTGCCCTTCGGCTCCAGCGCCCGCCTGATCCCGGGGCAGAAACTGATGACGCTGGGCACGCCGTTCCGCATCCAGAACTTCGTGGGCAGCGGCATCTTCAGTGTCACCGCCAGCGCCCGCGACGTGCCCCGCACGGATCAGCTCGGCGCGGAGATCAGTCAATACCTCACCACGACGGCCAGCATCCAGCAGGGCAACAGCGGCGGGCCCGTGCTGGACTCGCGCGGTCTGGTGGTGGGCGTGGCCGACCTGAACGCCGCGCCGAACTCGCTGGTGCCGGGCACGATCGGTATTGCCATTCCCGGCGATCTGGTCAAGCAGAGCCTGGACGACCTGGAAAAGATCGGGGTGCCGCAGCGCGGGACGCTGGGCGCCACGCTGGTCGACCTGGACAGCCTGGACCCGGCGCTGCGGCAGCTGGCGGGCCTGAGCAGCAACCAGGGCGCGCTGGTGGATCAGGTCGCGGCGGGGAGCGCCGCGGCCCGGGCGGGCCTGCGCGGCAGCCTGCGCAACAGCAAGGACCAGCTGCTCGCGCCGCTGGGCGACATCATCGTGGCGGTGGACGGCCAGGGCGTGCGGGACGCGTTCGACGTGATCCGGCTGGTGGCCGCCAAGCGCCCGGGGCAGGTCGTGACGCTGGACGTCTGGCGCAACAAGAAGCGCGTGCAGGTCAAGGTCACGCTCCTCAAACGCACCCTGCAGTAAGGGCGGGATGGTCGGTGGCGGGCACACTCCCGCCACCGACTTGTTGTGGTGAAGCCCCGGGGCGTCGTCCGCGCTCGTGGGCCACTCCCCTGGTGCACTCGAGTCAAAAGTGATATCACTTTGATAGGCATTCAAGATCACTGCCCCGCTCCCCCGGAGGTTCCACCATGAATGAACTGCAGCAGGCTCCCACCCCCGCCCCGCAGGGCGGCGTCTCCACCCGTACCGGCGTCGCCAGCGCCGAACGCCCCGCCTTCGGCCTGCCCGGCGTCCCGGTCTTCCTGGTCTGGCTGCTGGCCGCGCTGGGCGGCGGCGCGCTGCTCCTGAGCGGTCAGGTGGCCCTCGCCTGCCTGCTGGGCCTGATCCTGCTGTTCGTGCTGATCGGCTTCTTCATCGTGCAGCCCAACCAGGCGACCAACCTCACGCTGTTCGGCCGCTACGTGGGCACCGAACGCCGCAACGGCCTGTACTGGACCAACCCCCTGACGGTGCGAAAGAGCGTCAGCCTGCGGATCCGCAACTTCAACAGCGAACGCCTGAAGGTGAACGACGCCGCCGGGAGCCCCATCGAGATCGCGGCCGTGATCGTCTGGCGGGTCGTGGACAGTGCCCGCGCCGTGTTCGACGTCGAGGATTACGCCGAGTTCGTCGCCATCCAGAGCGAGACGGCGCTGCGGCACCTCGCCAGCCAGTACCCCTACGACGAGTACGACGGTGCGGGCATGAGCCTGCGCGGCAACGCCGACGAGGTCGCCGAGGCGCTGGGCCGCGAACTCGCCGCCCGACTGGGGCACGCCGGGGTGGAAGTTCTGGAAGCGCGCCTGTCGCACCTCGCGTACTCCCCCGAGATCGCCGGGGCGATGCTCCAGCGTCAGCAGGCCAGCGCGATCATCGCCGCCCGGCAGCAGATCGTGCAGGGCGCGGTGGGCATGGTGCAGATGGCCCTGAAGGAACTCAGCGAGCAGGACATCGTGCACCTTGACGAGGAACGCAAGGCGCAGATGGTCAGCAACCTGCTGGTCGTCCTCACCAGCGAGCGCGGGACACAGCCGGTCGTGAACGCCGGTAGCCTGTACTGATCATGCCGCCGCGCAAGAACTTCCCCCTGCGCATCAGCCCGGAGCTGTACGCCGCGCTGGAACGCTGGGCCGCGGACGACCTGCGCAGCGTGAACGCCCAGATCGAATACCTCCTGACCCGCGCTGCACGGGACGCCGGACGCCTGAAAGACAAGAAGAAGGAGGACGGGGAATAGAGGATCGAGGTCCCTTCACCCCTCCCCCCCACTCCCCCCGCGCGTGTCAAGGTCTTCATCCACCCTTGAGACTCGCGGGGGGCGCTATGCTCAGCCCTGCCATGTACGTTGTCGTCGAAGGGCCCATCGGGGTCGGGAAAACAAGCCTCGCCCGGCGGCTCGCCGCGCGTCAGAACGCCGAACTGAACCTGGAGATCGTCGAGGAGAACCCTTTCCTGGCGAAGTTCTACGAGCAGCCCGAGGCGTACTCCTTTCAGGTGCAGGCGTTCTTCCTGCTGTCGCGCTTCAAGCAGCTCTCGGCGCTGTGGCAGCCCGGGCTCTACCGCGACTCGGTCGTCAGCGACTACCTGTTCGACAAGGACTTCATCTTCGCTTCCATGAACCTGCGCGACGCCGAGTTCGCGCTGTACGAGGACCTGTACTCGCACCTGTCGCCACGCCTGCCCACCCCGGACCTCGTGGTGTACCTGCGCGCCGACACCGACGAGTTGCTGCGCCGCATCGCGCTGCGCGGCCGCCCCTTCGAGCAGGACATGCAGGCCGAGTACCTCGCCAACCTCACGGGGCGGTACGACGAGTACTTCCGCACGTACCCGCACCCGCACCTGATCATCGACGCGGCCGGGATCGACTTCGTGAACAACCCGGACGACGAGCGCGGCCTCCTGGCCCGCATCGACGAGGCCCTGCGCGCCGGACAGGCTGCGGACTGATGTACCTCGCGGTCTCCGGAAACATCGGCAGCGGCAAGAGCACCCTGACCCGCATGCTCGCCGGGCGCTACGGCCTGCGCCCCGTGTACGAACCCTACGCCGAGAACCCCTATCTGGAGGACTTCTACGGCGACATGCGCCGCTACTCCTTCCACTCGCAGGTGTACTTCCTGTCGCGGCGGCTGGAGCAGCACCTGAATCTCGTGACCGGCGCCCGCTACGTCATCCAGGACCGCACGGTGTTCGAGGACGCCAACATCTTCGCGCGGAACCTCTACGAGAGCGGGCAGATGGAAGAACGCGACTGGGCCACGTACCGCAGCCTGTACGAGGGCGTGCTGCCCGCCCTGCGCGTCCCGGACCTGCTGATCCACATCGACGCGAGCCTCCCCACCCTGAAGAGGCGCATCGCGCAGCGCGGCCGCGCCTACGAGCAGGACATTCCCGAGGCGTACCTGGGCGGCCTGAACCGCCTGTACGACAGCTGGGTCGCGGGTTTCGACGCCTGCCCAGTCGTGCGCGTGCCCGGCGACCAGCTGGACTTCGTGGCCGACCCGCAGGCCTTCGAATGGGTGTGCCAGCGCGTGCAGGCCAACGGCTACGGCCTGCCACTGCTGCGCTGACAGGCCCGCAACCGGATGCCCGGTCAGATGAGGCGGCGTGCCGTCCCGCTGCCCGATACGCTGACCGGGATGCCTGCCCTGTCCCGTTCCGTCCTGACCCTGGCCCTGCTGGGCGCTGCCGCCCCCACCCCGCTCGCCCACGCCCAGGGAGCCCCCGCATCCGCCCCGGCGACCCAGCTGGGCTGCGCCGACTGGCTGACCCTGAACCCCGGCGACCTGCGGGCCGCCCGCGTGTCGGCCAGCCGCGCCGTGTTCACCGACGCCAGTGGCCAGCCGGGCAAGGCGTACGTGGTCAAGGGTGATCTGCTTCTCCAGGGGCCCCCTGTGAACGGTCGGCGCTGCAGCTACTTCGTGCGGGGCGGCGTGCCGACCGGCGCGGGCGGGTACCTGAACACCATGCAGGTGCAGAACCTGCCTGCCAGCGCCGCCCTGAGCGGCACCTGGAAGTCCGGAACGGGCACGCTGACCCTCACGAAGACGGCTGCCGGCGCGTGGCGGGTGAAGGGGGACGCGCTGTACCCCACCCCCGGCGGCAGCGCGAACCTGGGCGAGGTGGACGGGACCCTGACCCGCCAGGGCGGCACGTGGCAGACCGCAGCAGACGGCTGCGAGCTGAACCTGTGGCCGGTCGGCCCGTGGCTGGTCGCGGCAGACAACGGCGCGTGCGGCGGCCTGAACGTGACGTTCAGCGGCCTGTACACCCGCCAACGCTGAGGGGCTCAGGTGGCGGCCCGCTATGATCCCGGCATGCGCCTTGCCGAGCTGGCCGACCACCTGCACGCCCACCTGACCCCTGTTGGCCCGGAGCTGAACCCGGAGGTGACGGGCGTCACGCACAATGCCGACTGGGTTCAGCCGGGCTCGGCGTTCGTGGCGATCCGGGGGGCGCGCTTCGACGGGCACAGCTTCATCGACCGGGTGGCGCAGGCGGGCGCGGTGGCCGTGATCGGCGAGGGCCTCCCGGACGGCATGACCTGCCCCCTGCCGTACCTGCGTGTCACCAGTGCCCGCGCCGCGCTGGCGGACGCCGCCGCCGCGCTGGCCGGGCACCCCAGCCGTGACCTGCGGGTGGTGGGCGTGACCGGCACGGACGGCAAGACCACCACCAGCTGGCTGGCCCGGCACCTGCTGCGCGCCGCCGGACAGCGCACCGGCCTCCTGAGCACCGTCGGGTATGAACTGCCGGACGGGACGCTGCGGCACTTCCCGGCGCACTTCACGACCCCGGAGGCGCCGCAGGTGCAGGCCACCCTGGCCGACATGGTCGCGGCGGGCGCGGACGCGGCGGTGCTGGAGGCCAGCAGTCACGCCCTGGCGCTCGAGCGCGTGCGCAGCGTGAACTGGGACGTGGCCGTCTGGACGCACCTGTCGAGCGAACACCTGGACTTCCACGGCACGCTGGAAAACTACTTCGCGGACAAACGCCGACTGGTCGAGGCCGCACCGTTCGCGGTGCTGAACGTGGACGACCCCTGGACCGCGCAGCTGCGCGGCGTCGCCCCTGCCGAGACGACCTACTCCGCCGAGGGGCAGCACGCCGACTGGCGCGCCACCGACATCGAGGAACGCAGCACCGGGCTGCACTTCCACGTGATCAGCCCGCTGGGCGAGTTCGACGCGCACCTCCCGATGATCGGGCGCTTCAACGTCGCCAACGCCCTGGCCGCCATGGCCGCCGCCGCGCACCTCGGCGCGGACTGGGAGGCCCTCGCGGCGGGCCTCGCGTCGTTCCGGGGCGTGCCGGGCCGCATGGAACTCGTGCCGGATGCGCGCGGGCGGCGCGTGGTCGTGGACTTCGCGCACACGCCCCCCAGCCTCGAAAAGGCGCTGGGGACCCTGCGGACCACCACGGCGGGCCGCCTGATCGTCGTGCTCGGCTCGGCGGGCGGGCCGCGCGACCCCGGCAAGCGCGCCCCCCTGGGCGAGGTCGCCACCCGCCTCGCGGACCACGCGATCTTCACCGAGGAGGACTGCCGTGACACCCCGCTGGCCGACATCCTGCGCGAGATGGAACGCGGCGCGCAGGACGCTGGGCTCACCAACTTCCAGGCCATTCCCGACCGCCGGGACGCCATCCGCACCGCCATCCGGCTCGCGCAGCCCGGCGACACGGTCCTGCTGGCCGGCAAAGGGCCAGAGGACACCCTGGAACGCGCCCACGAGACCATTCCCTGGAACGAGACGCAGGAGGCCGCGGACGCCCTGCACCTGAGCTGACCGGGCGCCCAGCGGCGTGGTATGACGACCGCATGCGTCCTCTTGCATGCGTCCTGACCGTCAGTCTGCTGGGCAGCGCCCTGGCCGCCCCCACGCCGTACTCGCTCCCCGTGAACCTGGGGCCCCTGAAGTCGCCACTGGTCAGCGGGAACGCCGACCTGGACCTGCCCGGCCTGAACGCCGCGCAGCGCTCGGCGCTGTCCCGCAGCGGCTTCGTGATCACGCCCGCGCAGTGGCGGCAGTTCGACGCCGTGTACGAGAGCACCCGCTACGCGGAGCAGCCGGTGTTCGTCACGGCCGACGCGACGCTGCACGTGTACCACCTGATCTTCGACAAGCTGCTGCGCGACCTGGAACGCGAGTCCCTGGCGCCCGCCGCGCGCCGCCTGACCGCGCTGCTCGTGGCGGACTCGCGGCGGCAGCTGACGGCCCTGAAGGGCACGCCGCTGGAGGCCGACGCCCGGCTGACGCTGGCGTATCTGGCCGTCGCGCAGAAACTGGCGGATCCGGCCGTGACCCCGCCTGCCGAGGTCGCGGCCCTGGTGGCGGCGGAACTGAAGCTGATCGACGCGCATCAGGGCATCGCCGGTTCCCCCATCTTCAGCGGCAGCGGGCTGCGGGAGGACTACTCGCAGTACGTGCCGCGCGGGCACTACACCAAGAGTGAGGCACTGAAACGGTACTTCCGGACCATGATGTGGCTGGGCCGCATGAACCTGCGGGTGGAGAAGGCCAGCGAGACGCGCGTGGCGGGCCTGCTGACGTCGCTGATGGGCGCGAACGCCGAGGCGCAGAAACTCTGGGCGCGCATCTACGACCCGACCGCGCTGCTCGTGGGCCGCAGCGACGACCTGAACTACCGCCAGTACGCGCAGGCCCTCAGGGCAGCGGCGGGCGGACAGGTGCGCCGACTGGCAGACCCCGCCGTCCTGGCGGCCTTCCAGGCCGAGTTGCGGAAACTGCCGCCCCCGCAGGTGAACAGCGCCGTGGTCGTCGCCAAGCCCGGCGAGGGCCGCGAGGTGCGCGACGCGCAGACGCTGGGCTTCCGGCTGATGGGGCAGCGTTTCACGCTGGACGGCGCGGCCTTCCAGCGCCTCGTGTACCGCGAGGTCGGCACGGACGAGCAGCCACGCCTGCTCCCCAGCGGCCTGGACCTGCTGGCCGTGCTGGGCAGCGACGCCGCCCTGAACGAACTGCGCCGCACCGGGCAGGCGAAGTACGCGAACTACGAGACGAACATGGCGAGGCTCCGCGCGAACTTCGCCGCGCTGAACCAGGGCGACTGGACCGCGAACGTGTACTCCGGCTGGCTGTACGCCCTGCAGGCCCTCGCGAAACCCGACCCGCGCGACGCGCGCTACCCGGCCTTCATGCGCACGCCCGCCTGGACCCGCAAGGAGATGCTGACCGCGCTGGGCTCCTGGACGGAACTGCGCCACGACACGATCCTGTACGCCAAGCAGACCATGGCCGAGATGGGCGCCGGGGAACCCCCGCAGCCCCCGCGCGGCTACGTGGAACCCAACCCGGCCCTGTGGGCCCGCCTCCAGACGCTGGAGGCCCTGACGCGGCGCGTCCTGAAAGACCAGGGCGTCCTGTCGGAGCGCACCGCGCAAAGCATGGATTCGCTGCGCGACATGCTGGCCTTCCTGGGCGCCGCGACGACCAAGCAGCTGGCGGGCACGCCCCTGACCCGCGACGAGTACGACCGCATCCACTACTTCGGCGGGTGGCTGGAGGAGATGAAGATGGCCAGCGCCGACCCCGAGGACGGCGAGAACGCCAGCCAGTTCGACGAGGACGCCATGGCCGCCGTCGTCGCGGACGTCGCCACCGCCGGGGACAGTGCCCTGGAGGAAGGGACGGGCTTCATCCACGAGCTGTACGCCGTCGTACCCGACGGACGCGGCGGGCTGCAGGTCGCGCGGGGCGGCGTGTACTCGCAGTACGAGTTCACGGTGCCCTCCTCGGGCCGCCTGACGGACGAGGCGTGGCGCGCGCAGCTCCGCCAGGGCAGGGTGCCGCCCGCGCACCCCTGGCTGGACGGCGTGCTCGTGAAGTGATACGGATTCCGTTTGTTTCGCCAGCAATCCGGAACTTCACCGGATTGCCAGCTCCACGCCCGGAACCCGTTTCTCTCCCACTCGCATCCGCTCGGATTGAACGGGCTTTGCAGCCCATTCAATCGGAGTCCGTATGAGGCGCCCCCTCTGCGCCCTGCTGGCGGGCCTGCTGCTCACCTCGGGCGGGCGGGAGGCCCCCGCAGGCGCGGTCACGCTGGCGCTGGGCGGTGACCTGAGCCTCGCGCGGGGCGTGGCGCAGGCGAACGCCGCCGACTGGCCCGCCACGCTGCGGGCGGTGGCGCCGCTGCTGCGCGCCGATCTGGTCGCCGCGAACCTGGAATCCCCCCTGACCGACGCGCCCCGGGGGACGCCGGGCCTCGACCTGCGCGCGCCCCCCGGCGCGGCGGCCGCCCTGTGGCCCCTGACGCACCTGGGCGTGGTGAACAACCACAGCCGGGACGCCGGACCGGCCGGGGAGGCGCAGTCGCTGGGCACGCTGCGCCGCGCCGGGCGGACCCCCGTGACCGCTGTCCCGGTTGTCCGCGTGGTGCGGGGGCAGCGGGTCGCGCTGCTGGCGTGGCTGGACGACGGCGCGGCTCTCCTGCCGCTGGCGGCGGTGCGCGCGTCAGCCCGGCAGGCGGACGCCGTGATCGTCCTGGCCCACTGGGGCGAGGAGTACGGCCTGACCACCGCCCGGCAGCGGACGCAGGCGCGGGCGCTCGTGGCGGCCGGGGCGACCGTGATCGCCGGGAGCGGCCCGCACGTCCTCCAGGGGCACGAGGTCCTGACCGGACCGCGCGGCGCGGCGCTGGTGCTGTACAGCCTGGGGAACCTGCTGTTCGACCAGCCGTTCCCGTCGGCGCAACTCGGCGCGGTGGTGCGCGTGCCGCTGCCGGACGTGAGGCACGCCTGCGCCGCCCCCACCCGCACCCGCGCGGGGCGCGTGACCCCCGCCAGCGGCGCGCAGCGGACGCAGGCGCTGACCCGGCTGGGCCTCCCCGCCTGCCCGGAGATTCGGTGAGAGGCCCGATCCTGTTTCTCCTGCTGCTGGGCGGCGCGCTCGCGGGCGGCGGCAGTCTGCCCTGGCGCAGCCTCACCCCGGCGGGCGCGTGGACGCCCAGCCCCGCCCGGCGCGCCCCGCCGCCCTGTCCTGCCCTGACCCTGCCTCCGGACTGGGAGGTGCGGGCCAGCGTCCTGGCCGACGTGACCGGCGACGGCACCCCCGAATGCGTGCTGGCCGTCTGGCGCACCTGGCGGGACTGGCGCACCGCCCAGTGGACCACGCGCCCCACGCCCATCCAGGGGAACCGCGACGCGCGCGGCCGGAGCAGTCACGTGGCCGTGCTGCGCCCCCTGGGCGGCGGCCGGTACCGGGAGGTCTGGGTGGGCAGCGCCCTGTTCCAGCCGGTCGCGACGCTGACCGTGCTGCCCGGCGGGACGCTCGCCACGCTGGAAACCACCTACGCCGCGCCCGGCGCGCCCGCCCACGCGCTGAGCCTGTGGCACTGGACCGGCTTCGGCTTCCGCCTGGACCGCCGCGTCCCCACCCTGGCGCGCGAGGTGCAGCCCGACACGCTGGGCCGTCCTGCCGTCCGCTGACCGGCCAGGAGCGACATGATGGGGTATGCGACCCCTGTACCTGCCCCTGGCCGCCTCGCTCCTGACTGCGCACGCCGCGCAGGTGCCCGTCCCCACGCCCACGGGCGGCATTCCCGCCGGGGCGACGGTCGCC
Source organism: Deinococcus hopiensis KR-140 (assembly GCA_943327755.2). Classification (GTDB taxonomy): domain Bacteria; phylum Deinococcota; class Deinococci; order Deinococcales; family Deinococcaceae; genus Deinococcus; species Deinococcus hopiensis_A. The sequence goes on along the minus strand of CALPYF020000045.1, from coordinate 3,149 downwards.
CGGCACGAGGGGCCGGCCGTGACCGTGCAGACGACCGCGCCCGCCCGCCAGGGCTGGCTGACCGGTCTGCGCGTCACGGCCGGGGACACCACGCGCACCTTCCCGGCGTGGCGGACGATCAGCAACCCGACTTTCTGGCCCGGCCTGAGCGTCACCGACCTGACCGGCGACGCCCGGCCCGAGGTCCTCGTGACCCTCATGACCGACGAGGGGACCGGCGTGGCCGTGTACGACGCCCGCGTGCTGAGCCTGCCGGACCTGCGCGAGTGGCCGGTCACGCCGCCCGTCCCGTACCTGCGGCAGCAGGTGCGCTTCGGGGCGAACAGCCTGACCCTGCCCGGCCGCAGCGTGAAACTCCCCCCGCTGCCCGGCGTGCCCCGCACCGAGGCGGCCCGCATCGGCGATCAGGTCCGCTGGACCGTGCAGGGCGGCCAGTTGACCGCGCTGGTCGAGGTGCAGCGCGCCTGGGCATTCACGGGCCGCCTCGTCCTGACGTACCGCGCGCAGGGCGGGCGGCTGATCCCCAACCGGATCCACTTCGACCCGACCCCGCTGGAGTAATACGGACTGCCGTTTGTTTCGCCGACAATCCGGAACTTCACCGGATTGCCAGCTCCACGCCCGGAACCCGTTTCTCTCCTTCTCGCTTCGCTCGGATCGAGCGGGCTTTGCAGCCCATTCAATCGGAGTCCGTCTAACTGGCCTACGCCACTGCGCGGATGCCCGCCACCCCACCCGCGCGGCACACTCACCCAGACCCGATTCAGGGAAAGGAGGCGACCATGCCCGCAGGAACACCCGACAGCACCACACCCAGCATCTCCGACGCCCCGGACGGCGATCCCGGCGACCGGACAACCCGCAACTTCGGAGGCCCCACCACCCGAGGCGCCGTCGCCTCCCCATCCACCTGAAAGAGAGACACCCATGAACGGCAAACACCTCGTGAAACTCGGCCTGGAAAAGAAATCCATTGCCCTCGCCCAGACCGCCGCCACCACCCGCGAAACCGCCGGACTGACCCGCGACGACATCCTGGGCGAACTGCGCGCCGTGCAGCAGAACCCCGCCGCGTACGCCGCGGGCGGCGTGTACGCCCCGCTGGCCGCCGAACTCCTCGCGCAGCAGGCCGTCCTCGACGCCCGCCGGGGCAGCGACCTGCGCGCCCAGCCCCTCCCCTACCCCACCTGGGGCGCGGACCTGATCGACCCCGGCGCGCACCGTCAGATGGACGTCGCCATGCGCCTGCCGGTCAGCCGCGCCGGCGCCCTGATGCCCGACGCGCACGTCGGTTACGGCCTCCCCATCGGCGGGGTGCTCGCCACCGAGAACGCCGTCATTCCCTACGGCGTCGGCGTGGACATCGGCTGCTCCATGATGCTGTCCGTCCTCCCCATCCAGCCCGGCGCGCTGCGCACCGACGACGCCACCACCCTGCTGCTCAAGCACACGCGCTTCGGCGCGGGCGTCGCCTTCGAGAAACGCGACCGCCAGGACCATGACGTCCTGCACGAGAGCACCTGGCAGGACCAGCCCATCCTCCGCCACCTCTACGACAAGGCCGCCACGCAGATCGGCACCAGCGGCAGCGGCAACCACTTCGTCGAATTCGGCACCCTCACCCTCCCCACCGCCGACCTCGGCCTGGACCCCGGCGAGTACCTCGCCGTCCTCTCCCACAGCGGCAGCCGCGGCTTCGGCGCGCAGGTCGCCGGACACTTCACTGAGCTCGCCGAACGCCACCACCCGACCCTCGCCCCCGAAGCGAAAAAACTCGCTTGGCTCCCCCTCGACCACGAAGACGGACAGGCGTACTGGCAGGCCATGACCCTCGCCGGACGCTACGCCCTCGCCAACCACCACCTCATCCACACCCGCCTCGCCCGCGCCCTGAACGTCACGCCCCTCGCGCAGGTCAGCAACAGCCACAACCTCGCCTGGAAACAACAGGTCGGCGATCAGGAACTCATCGTGCACCGCAAAGGCGCCACCCCCGCCGCCCAGGGCCAGCTCGGCCTCATCCCCGGCAGCATGGCCGACCCCGGCTACGTCATCCGCGGCCTCGGCCACCCCGGCGCCCTGAGCAGCGCCAGCCACGGCGCCGGCCGCCAGCTCGGCCGCAAAGCCGCCACCAGCACCCTCAACAAGAAAGACGTCCAGGCGTACCTCACCACCCGCGGCGTCACCCTCATCGGCGGCGGCATCGACGAAGCCCCCCAAGCGTACAAACGCATCGAGGACGTCATCGCCCGCCAGGACGACCTCGTGAACGTCATCGCCAGCTTTCAGCCGCGCGTGGTGCGCATGGACACCGGGAGTGAGGACATCTGACGGACGGACGGTTGATGGGCTGCGCCTGCGGCGGGTCTCACCGTTGGAATGGCTGCGCCTGCGGCGGGCTGCCCCACCCCCCAGCCCCCTACCCCAGAGGGGCAGGGGGAGTTTACGTTGGCACTGGGCAGGTATTTCTCTGGCTTGGTCAGCGGGTAACTGGCGGGTTCGGCCACGTATGTGTCTGCATTCCTCCGATATCGCCGCGTGCGCCCCGCGCGCTTCGCGCACGACGGGCTCGGCTGCCACGACGGTTGTGGGGCCAGCCAACTTGATGCGTGCCCGAAGGTCCTACTTTTTTGGCTTCAGCAGAAGCAGGCTTTTCAAAGTCGATCAGCAGATCGCTTCAGGTTGCCCTGCCACCGAACGCAGACCACCACCGGCCGTCGTGCGCGCAGCGCGCGGGCCTACGAGGGGGGCGGCAGGATGGCGTCGAAGCCGGACCCGTCACCGCCCACCACACACACGCCACAGGAGTAAAAACTCCTGCCGAGCGCAGCGACTGCCCCCCCTGCCCCCCTGGGGTAGGGGGCTTGGGGGTGGGGAAGCCCGCCGCCAGGCGCAGCCACACGACTTCACCCCCGAACAGTGGCCAGGAGTGATTCCAGCCCCCCCTCGTACCCGTCGACGCGTCCCCATTCGGGCAGGAAGGCCTGGGTGCGGGTGACGTCGTTGGGCACGACGACGACGTGGAGTCCGGCGGCGGCGGCGGCGGTGGCGCCGTTGAGGCTGTCTTCGACGGCGAGGCATTCGTGGGGGTGCAGGCCGAGTTGGTGGGTGGCGAGGGTGTAGAGCTCGGGGTCGGGTTTGACGCGGGT
>CALPYF020000044.1 GCA_943327755.2 Deinococcus hopiensis KR-140 | reverse complement strand
CGTTTTCCGCGATGAAAGCCCGAGGCCTGAATCTGGAGGCCACGCACATGACAGCGCCGGAACGAATCTCTCGGCTTTTCGGACTGTTGTGTATCGCACTGGCCTGGATGACCCGGATCGGCGCGCAGCCGACAGAGACCTGCGCCCCTCGGCAGGACAAGCGTGGGCGAGCGGTCGTGAGCGTGACGCGGATCGGGTGGCAGATCCTGAGTCAAGCGGCACGGTGGGGCGGCGAGGTCTTCTGGGACTGTCTGCGGCTCCTCGGAATGCCGTTCCCAACCGCCAGCACGTCAGTTTCCCGAAGTGTCAGGTGCTGAGGAACCTGTGGTTAAATTGCAATCAAGATGCAAATAGCGATAAGTCACTCCACTGATGTTCCCGTTCAGCTCAGGAACAGTGTTGTCGGTTATTTATCTTCTCTGGGACATAACGTGCAGGGAATGCATGATGTGAATTTTGGAGATGACATTTATAAAAAGGCACGGGGAATATTCCGCAATGCAGATCTAATTATCCTTCTTATATCTAAGAATTCACCTTTTTTACTATATGAGCTAGGTGTCGCAGACGGCTCTAATGTTCCAACATTAATTATAGCTGATAAGTTCTCCAACTTACCTCTAGCGGTGACAAGTAGGAGATTTTTTTACGAGATGGATTTTAAATCTCCCTTTGGACTTAGCGGCGCGCATCACATGATTGCTACCAGTCTCAAATATTTAAGCGAACGAGATGCCACGCGACACAGCTCTTTTGAGTCTGCTCTCTCTTCCAATGAATTGACGTTAGAGCGCAGCCGGCTCCTAAAACCTTTTAAAACTCCACAGTTCAATCAAAATGTCAACCAGCAGGCGCAGGAATTTGAAGATTATGTACTTAACTTGCTAAAAAGCATTAATGGCTTGGATATAAGTACGCCAACGGAAAACAATGATACAACCTTTGATGTCGTTATTTGGAATAAAAGAGAAGACTATAATTTCAATCTAATAGCCAATCCTATTGGCGTACAAATTAAGTTTATACAGGAGATGGATAAGAGTAATATTTCCCGAACTATTAAAATTGGTAAAAGCTATGGTTTAAAAACAATTGTAATTTTTACAGCGGGCAATGTCAGGCGATCAGCCATAACTTATGCGTCACAGAGGGTCAACGCAGACGGCGTAAGCGTAATTATCTTTGATAGACAAGACCTTTCTACAATCGAAACAACTGGAGACTTTCTAAAAATATTCGCAGAAAAGATTTTAAACGTCGCATTCGGGGTTTCAGGTGACGTTTGATATATCAGAATTAAAGCGCCGCATTACTGCATCCGAGCAAGCCACAACCGCCAAGGATAAAGGTGATAGTTTTGAAAGCCTTTCTGAGTATCTTTTTGAGCATCTGAATGGAGTTGTTGTTCAACATAAAGATCAGAACACACCTTCAGAAGAAATAGACCTCGTATTATGGAATGCCCAAGTAGAGGATGTATTAAGACCTTGGGAAGCAATCATTCTAGTTGAATGCAAAAACTGGTCTACTCCTTCCGGCGCTCCCGTCCTAGATAGCTTTATAGGCAAAATGCGAAGAAGAAGATTAACAACTGGCATATTCATCGCCGCAAATGGAGTAACAGGCAACTATAATAGAATGGATGGCGCCATAGGGATCATACAAGCCGCAATGCAAGATGGAATAAGAGTAATCACGATTACTCTTGATGATATTAAAGCTATCACATCTCTCGATGACATCAGAGAATTAATAAGAATCCGCTTCTGCGGCCTCTTCATATTTCGAGTTCTCTAATGTGCTATATACCAGCTAGCTAGAATATTCGCGACAATCTAAAAGGAGAAGAGCCTCAGGTTTGAGGCTTTTCTCCTTATAGCATGAATCAAGTTACCTGCAAGACCTGGCGAGGAGGCTCTTTGACTTCAATAGGTTCTCCAAAGCCGTGAAACGGAGCCAAGTAGAAGCCAAGGTGGGCGTGCTGATCTGCGAGGTGCAGCATGTACTCGGCCTGATCCACACGCGGATGCCCCAGCGAGAAGTGGCCGCGGTGACCGTCCAGCGCCAGCAGCATGGTTTCGGCCAAGCACGCATACGCAAGTCCCCGCTTCAGGCCAATGGTGCCCTTCAGCCGCATGGTTGGGATTTCCACCAAACCTCCATCAACCACCTGCACGTCCGGCCTGGTCTGCACGAGCGCCGGACTGGTGTTACGCGGCTGCGTGTCGTCCAGAACAATGGCCCCCTCCTTCAAGTGCTCGCTGTGCAGCAACGCGTCCGCCGCACTTGTCATCAGCACGATCAGGTCTGCTTGGCGCACGTCAAGCATGTCTGTTGAGATGCGGACATGCTTGCTTTGGAGTGGGGCACGCAGCAGCTCCAGCCGCACTTCATTGCGCGCCACCAAGAGCAGCTGCCCCACGTGCCGCTCAGCCACCAGCTGAGTGACGCAGGCCCCAACACTGCCCGTCGCGCCCACCAGGGCAATGATGGGGTAACTCGGCAGATGCGGCAACAGGCGCTCAATGGCCAGATACGTCATGGCAGCGGTGAAGGCGTTCCCGTTCGTGATGCCAATGTCCGTGCGGTGCAGGAACGCTTTCCCTCCAGCAGTCACCGGGGCGGTGAGCCCACCCAGGCCCACCAGTCCCGCGCCGAGATCCCGCGCCTTATCCACGGCGTCTTCCACGCGGTGCTGCACGTCGCGGCGGTTCATGCCCAGCAGCAGCGGCGCACTCAAGGGCACGGTGACCAGCAGGCCTTCTGGGGTGGGCTCGCTGTGTTCAAACCGGATACGTCCAGTGACAAGGGGGGGGACGGGCATCTTACTCAGTGCCCAGTTGTACGCCTGATCAGGCACCCAGCCAAAAGGAGCACCGAACAACTGGCCCATGTCACTGGCAATTTGGGTGCGGGGGTGGAGCAGAAAGCCAAACTTGGTCATGGTGCTCCTTGCAGCTGCTCAGCAGCCGGGAATGGGCAGGACCGCCGCACACACAGCGGCCGCGCCTGCAGCGAGCCACAGCCAGACCACACGGGCGGTCCAGGGCGAACGCTTGATGGGGTAGGGGTACTTGGTGGAGTAGTTGCGGCGGTAGGTGAACATCAGAACCTCAGTCGCAGGCCGATCCTGGCCTGTGCGCGCAGACCTTTGCTGTCGGTGCTGGCCAGTCCGGTGCCCTGCCCAGCGTTGGAGAGGTAGTACCGCCCGGCCCCTTCGACGAACACGCCCACCTGTGGCGTGACGGCGTAGTTCACGCCGGCCAGGCCCAGACCGTACAGATCCGTGGCGGACCCGGTGCTGCGGCCCTGGCTGAACGTCGCGCCCGCTCCGGCCCCCACGTAGGGAGACAGGCCACTCGCATTCCCGAAGTGAACCGTTCCGGCCACATCGGCGCTCACAGCCCCGCCGCTGTAGCTCACGCCCACCTGCCCACCGATCGGGCCCAGCAGTGCGCGGCTTCCCACGGTGGCCGTCACCCCAAAGGTGCTCTGCCGGTCCACGGCTAACCCGGCGTATCCGTCCCTGGTGGGTTCAGGGCCGGTCGGGAAGGGCAGGGGGGCCACCACGGGCGGCACCTGCACGCCCCCCATCTCCAGGGCCAGCACACGCGCTTCCAGGGCCTGATGCTCCGTTTTCGGGGTCAGGCTGCTGGCCAGCGCCGGGAGGGTGGACGCGGTGTGTTCCAGGTTCGTCAGGCGAGCGTCCACGGCGGGTTCACTCGCCTGCTTGAGGTTCGTCAGGTTGTCGTTCATGGTGGCCAAGGCGCCTTCCACGGCGCCCAGGCGGGCGTCCTGCGTGTCGTTCTTGGCTTCGATGGCGGCCACGCGCCCCAGCACGTCTTTCAGCTCGTCGCTGACTTCCAGCAGGCCGCGGCTCAGGACCTGCACCTGCTCCTGCGTCAGTGCGGCACGGGCAAACTGACCCGATTGCAGGAATCGGCCAAAGATCACGGCCGCCTCGTACCGCGTGATGCCCTGCGTGCCTTTGAATGTACCGTCAGGGAAGCCCAGCAGCAGGCCCTGACCCACCAGGAGTTCCACGGCCTCGCGGGCCCAGTGACCTGCCGGCACGTCGCGGATCGTCACGGCAGTTGGGGCGGTGACCGGCAGCTGTGTGGCCTGGGCGCCAGCGGTCCCCAGCAGCGCCAGGGTGAGCAGCAGTGCACGCGCCTGCACGGGGCTCACCGGGTCACGGCGAGTTTCGCCGTGATGGTCAGGGGCTCTTTGCTGAGCAGGGTGCGCAGGGTCCACGCAGCGGAGAGGTCCGTCACGCCTGCCGGCAGGGTCACGCGGACCCGGCCCGTGAAGGGCACGCGGGCCAGAAGCAGGCTGCTTTCTGGGGTGGTCTCCACCTTCACAGGCAGGGTGGTCCCGGCAGGACCGGTCAGCACGAGGCTGGCAGGACTGGCAAACACGGTGTCCGTGCCGCTGTACGTCAGTGCGTAGGTCACCACGGCTTCCTGCCCTTCGACCCGCACGGTGTACTGCGCGTCCACGCCGTTCGCACTGAATTTCTGCACGGGCAGGTCAGTGGTGGCCAGCGCCGATGCTGGAGCGGGTATGGCTGCCACAGGAAGGATGGCAGGGGCGGTCGCCACTGACTGCAGTTCCTCAGGGTTGACCACCCGGTACCGGGTGATGCCGTCTGCGCGGGTGGTCAGGGCCACGTCGAACTGCACCAGGCGGTTGCCGGTCAGCACCACGTTCAGCGTGGCATTGCCGCCCGGCTGCACCACGTCCAGGTACACGAAGCGGCCTCCAGCGGTGGGAGTGAGTGCGCCCTGTTTGCTGATGGTGACCGCCACGCTCTCCACGTCGCGGGGGAACTCGATCACCACCTGGTACTCACTAGACGCGGTGAGCTGGCCCCGGCCGTTCTCCAGCGTGTCCAGGGTGAAGATCTGCGTGGCGTTCTGCGTCACGCGGCCGCTGTCCACGGCCAGAGCGAGAGGGCTGGTGAATAAAACGCCGACCATCAACAGTGAAATTCGTCGCATAGGCTCAGATTAACAGATATACTGCACAACTTTCAAAAGAATTGCGGAACAGAAAAATCCGTGCCATCGGCACGGATCTACACTTTTTCAGAATGTCTTTCCTGCGCAGGTTTTACCGTCTGTTCTGACTGCCAGGCCCCCGGTACCAGTAGCTGGCCTGGTCCCTGAAGTGATCATCATCCACCCGACCTGCGGCCACCGGCTTGGCCTCCTGCGCTACGTCCAGCAATCCCGTGAACAGCGCCCAGACCATGGAGCAGATGATCTTGACCAGGGACCAGAGCACCACGAGGACCGCTTTCAAGGTGTCTTTTGCGCCTGCATTCATGGACGCCTCCTTAGACGTACACCACTTCGCCTTCCGGGACCCGGCCTGCCCGCACTGCGGCCACGGCCTCCGCTGCACGGTACACCCGGTACTGCCCGCGCCGCTCTGTGATCACCAGCCAGTGAAACACCGGCTCCGGATCGAATAGGGGCGTGAGGTTCTTGTTCGCCAGCAGGCCAGGAATCGTGGCTCCGTGGGTCGTCCCGATCAGGCGCGCACCGTTCGTCTTGCCCACCACAATGGCTTCCGCCTCGGCCAGGCGGTTGATCTCGTCCACGGCTAGCACCCGTGGGTTCTGGTTCTTGACCGCCTCCTCCATCAGGAGGGCCTGCAACGCCTTGTTCTCGACCGGAATGATGTGCGCCTGGCCAATGCCGGGGTGCTGGATCTTCCCCGATCCCCCCACTTCGCCTGAGGTGTCCACCACCACGACCTGCATGGGGTAATACTCTGCTGTCACCTTGATCAATCCGCGCAGAGTCGTCGTTTTCCCAGTGCCCGCCTCTCCCACCAGCAGAAAGCTCGGGTTGACCTCAATGAACTTCCGGAACGGCTCGCCGATCCCGTCAAAGTACCGGCCCACGCGGAAGGTGTAGGACAGCGGCGCACCGGCCGACAGCACGCGGCTGATGCGATGCCCAGTCCGATCAATGCCGCGCCGGTTGTCGTCACGGAAGGTCTTGCACTTCGAACCGATGAACGTCATGTGGTCAAAGATGATCTTCAGGGGGAAAGCCTTGTACACCTCGCCACTGGTCAGCACCCACAGCGGCTGATCCTCGATGATCTTCAGCTCCTCTAAGTCGTAAAGAACTGGCTTGATCTGCGCCTGGATATCCTGCGGCAAGAAGGACAGGAGGGCCCTCAGGTCCTCCTGCTGATTGATGATGGGGTACCGGTGGCCCTGGGGGGCCACCTCCAGGGCGCTCATTAACCTCTCCGCTCCATCATCTGCTCCAGCAGCTCATTCGTCCGGCGCTGGGCCTGACGCAGCGTGAACAGCAGGCGCACGCCAGCCACGAGCACTAGGCAGATCAGCAGGATCGGGACCCCTTTGGCGTCCAGGAGTGTCACCGCCACGCCAAACACAATCAGGACCACGCACAGCAGCGTGTACGGGGTCATGATCGACTTCACGATGGAATCCCGGAATTCAGTGCGGTTCTGACGGACCTGCTCGTGGGACTGGGCAATTCGGGTCATTTCTGTAGGCTCCAGAGGCGTTGAGCCGCGTTCCACGCGGACAGGGGGCGGGCAGTCCGGGCCGCAGCCTCGAACCACTTCACTTGCTTGTTCGTCACGGCTGGGCTGTTGCCCAGGTACTGAAGTGACGCGTTGGTCTTGCCAAAGGTGCGGCCCGTGAACACCTTGTCGTCCACGATCAGCACCGCCTCGACACTGTTGATGTTGGCTTCAAACACCCGGGCGCCCGCGAGCGCCAGGCCGTTTACGGTGGAGCCTGGCTGGTAGCTGAAGTACGGCACGGTCACGAGGTACGTGGGCACGCCCTCGATCGCCTTGAGGCGCAGCGCGTCGGCCAGTGCTGCGTCAGTCACCTGAGGGGCGTACAGCAGCACCCGCGTCTGGGCCGTGCTGATCAGATCCAGAACCTTGGCGTACCCCACCGGGGCGGCACTGGCCGCCCCCTTGAGGGAAAGAAGCAGGGTGAGGGCGCGCTTCACTTCCGGAGCCCAACCCCGCCGAACATGGTGATGGCCATGGCGGGCACCCCAAACATCAGCGCGCCGGCCAGGACCAGGCCCACCATCAAGCGGATCACCAGCACCCCGAACGAGATGAAGGTGTCTGCCACGCTGGCCAGCAGCAATTCCGCGCCGTTGATCATGCTCTTCAGGTAGCCGCCCATCCAGCCGCCGATCTTGTCAATGAGCCCCTGTTCCGTGATCTGCGTGCAGGCGTTGCTGTCCACGTTCGCGGCGTCCTTGGCTCGGGCCTGCTCGCACTGCACCAGGACCTTGTCAATCTCGGTGTTGACCTTCGCGGCGCTCTCGTCGGCCAGATCCTTGCTTTTCTGGGCGTACAGGCCCAGCTTCTCCGTGTAGGTATCCATCGCCCGCACGGGCCCCACGAAGGCCGTGTCAATGGCGTGCACCAGCACGAGCGGCATCAGCATCAGGGCCGCGAGGGTACCCATCCAGGTCCCGAACATCACGAAAATCACGCTGGTCTGCCCGAAGTTCAGCAGGGCCAGGGCCATTGGCAGGCCCACCAGGATGATGGTGATACCCCACCCTGCCCCTTCCAGCAGCACGCCGTAGCCAGCCAGGAAGGTGTTCAGGGCCGTCATGGCGCCGCCCAGGCGCTTGACGATGTTGCCCATGAACCCCATGCCGGCTTTCTGCAGGCCGGGCGCCGCCGCTTTCGCGCCAGCTGCGGCGGCACCCATCCGGGTTGCCCCGCTCCGCACGGCGCTGGCTGCAATCTTGGTGCCGTTGATCGCCGCGCCACCCGCGCCGGGCAGGGCCACGCTGGTCGCCACCACAGCGGTTGACGCCAGCATGCGCGTGAAGGCCTCCTCACTCTCCTTCAGCTTCGCATCGACCTTCCCACCGAAGGTCTCCACACTGAACATGTAGGAGACGGTCGCGCTCGACGTGATCACGTTTTTCAGCCCGTAACTGCCGGGGACGTACATCCACATCATCAGAGAGAGAGTGGTGGCAAAGGTGATGGTGGCCGTCCAGAACTCGTTCAGGGTGTTGCCACCCCCATTGCGCAGACTGGCAACGCGCAGCGTGTAGCCCAGCACGGCGACGGCCTGCGCCATCAGCACCCAGATCATGTAGATCCCGCTCTTGGCCACGGCGCTCGCCGGTCCGAAGAAGGCCTTGAACGGGTCACCCAGGAACGCCTCCATGTACTGCGCGAAGCCAGAATTGGTCTGCGCGGTGAGCCACCGGGCGGTGGCTTCAATCTCCGGCGTGGTGGGAACCTTGGCGGTCGCCATACCGATCCAGGCCAGCAGTCCCAATGCCGCCCACACCTTCACGGCCCGGCTCACAGTTTCCCCGAGTAAGTATTTTTCGCGTCCTGAAGCTTGTCCGCGTCGGTCAGATCCTTAAACGAGTTGATCAGAATGGCGTACTCCCGGCTGAGCTGCGCGGCCGCGTCCAGGTTCTCCTGCGCCACCTGTTCCATCTCGGCCTTCATGGCGTTCACCGTTTCATCCATTGCGGCCTGCGCGTCGCCCAGCTTGGCGATGAGCTGCGTGTTCGTCATGGCCTGCTGCTTGGCAATCTCGGTCAGCAGCTGGAATTCCGTCACGCGAAACGCCGCGTCCTGCTTCATGAAGGCGTTGAACGAGTTGAGCTGCAGTTCCTGCACCTCGCGGGCGCTGAGCGCCGTCTTGGCCTTCGCGTCCTGCTGGTCGGCATACCCGGGGGTCACCGGTGTTCCGATGACACTGACCGCACTCTCCAATGCGGGTTTCATGGCCGCTTGAGTGCTTTCCGCGTTCTGCTCCGCCACTTTCTTGGCCTGAGCGGCCTGCGTCAGCCGGGCAAACAGGTCCGCGGTCTCCTGCGCGCGGCCGACCGTCTGCGCGAGGGTCAGGTACGCATTCGACCGGACGGCGTGATCGGCCAGACCGCCTGGCGTGGTGATGGCCATGCCGGCGTTGTCATCCTTCCGCGCACCCGCCATTTCCTGGCGCAGCGCCGCCGTCATGGCGCCCATGAGAGTGCTGCGGAAATCCGAGTAGGACTGCTGCATGCTGTCGTTGATGTCGGCCGTGATCTTGTTCAGCTGGGTCATGCCCAGCTTCTCGCCCAGGTGGTCCACGAGCTGCGTGCTGTACTTGCCGATCACTTCCTTGGCAAACGCTTCCCAGTCGCCGTTGAGGATGTTGTTCGTCAGGAACCCGTAGGTGCTGGCGAGGTTGCACACCCACTCCAGCTTGGAGCTGCCGCCCCAGTACCCGCCGTCGCCGTTTGAGGCCACGTTGCAGGCCTGCTGAATGTACGACCCCACCTGCTCCCAGCCGGTGGCGGCGGAGGCCGTTGTGCTGCCCGTCAAGAGGATCAGGGACAGGGTGATGCTGCGTGTCTTCATGCGAATGCCTCCGTTTCCAGTACGGGCAGCTGATGCAGGGGCATACTGCCCAGCTCCTCAGCTGACTCCTCAGCGGCCAGCTCGATCTCCGGGTACCGTCCGGCCACCAGATCCTCGACCGCGGCCAACTGGTCGCCATGCCGGGCCTTGATCGCCGCTTCGCGCAGGCGGCGGTGGTTCTCCTGGCTGCTGCACAGCCAGAAGAAGTGCTCGGATTCCTCCACGCGGATGATTTCGCCGTTGACGTCGCCCTCGTCGGGGCGGAACGCCAGCACCCATTCCGTGAAGTCCTTGTCCACCTTCTGCAGACCAGAGACCGCCTTGGCCACGGTCGCGGGCATCTTCAGGTGCTTGGTGAGCCCCTCGGTGTTCGTCAGGCGGCCGAAGAAGAACCAAGAGAAGGAGTCGCGCAACTCCGGCATGTTCTCCAGGTCGGCGGCCAGCTGGGTAATGCCGCCCACGCTCAGGCCAAACGAGGCGCCCATGCGCAGCCAGGACGCCATGTAGTCGCGGTCGCTCTTCGTGCGAATCGTCGAACCCATCTCCTCGACCAGGCACAGCTTGCGCCCGGGAATCAGGCGGGCGCTCTGCCACACGCGGTCCTGCACGATGCGCATGGCGATTTTCGTTTCCTGCTCGGCGTTGATGGGGATTTTCGAGAGGTCGTAGTACATGTACTTCGCGTTCGTGTCGCGGTTGGTGTACTGGTCAATGACCTTGCCCCAGTTCGAATCCCCTAGGAAGGGGCGCATGCGGGCCGCGAGGGACCGGGCCACATCCACGGCGCTGACCCGCATGGGGTCGCCGTCGGAGTACATGGTCATGGTGTCCAACGTGCTGTGCACGTCGCGCAGCCGGGGCGGCAGCTCTTCCTGCAGGTAGGCCTTGTAGGTCATCAGAATGGCCTCGCGCAGCACCGTGTCTTCCAGGCCAGCGCGCTCCTCATCGGAGTTGCGGGGAATGAAGTCCCGCCACAGGGTCAGCAGGAAGGTCATCTTGCCTTCGTCTGGGACTTTCTCGGCGCCCGGCAGGTCCATGGGGTTGAACGTGGCGCTGCCGCCCCCACCAAACTCCACGTGCACGCCCCCAAGGCTCATGATCATGTCCTTGAAGTCGTTCTTGCGGTCAATGACCGTCACCACAGGGTCGTACTCGGGAATCAGGGCCAGGGTCATGCTCTGCGTGAGGAACGTTTTCCCCCAGCGGGTCGGGGCGATGACCATGAAATGCGTGGCGCCCATGCCTGCGGCGAAGGGGTCAAAGGTGGTCAGGGCGTTGGCGCGGTTGCGGTACAGCAGTGTGCCCCCACCGGCTCCCTGGAAGGGCGCGATGGCGGGCATGAAGCCCACCGCGTTGGTCTCCACGAGCTTGAACGAGAACTCCGTGCGGCGGCCGTTGAAGGGCGCCAGCGCGCGGTACAGGTGCTTGCTCTGGTACCCGTGCATGACGGGCCTGGGGGACCGGAACAGGGCAAAGGCGGTGCTGGCCTGGCTGAGCATTTCGTTCAGCTGGTCGCGGCCCTGCGCGAAGAGCAGCAGGCTCACGCCCACGTCATAGAAGTTGTCGCCCTCCTCGTACACCAGGGCGAGGGTCTCTTTGATCGACCCGTACCGCTGCTGCGCGCTTGCGCTCGGCGCGTACTTCGTGCTGGTGGTGGCGCTGTGCAGTTTGCTGTTCGCGCCCTCCAGCGCCTCCATTTCCATCCCGTGATCCCGGTGGGCAATCTCAATGCAGAAGAGCATGTTGCCTGTCGTGATGCGCTCGGCCACAGCGTTCAGCACGCCGAATTCCGTTTGCCGGGGCAGTTCATGCAGGCTGATTCCGTACACCAGGGTGCTGCCGTTCACCACGACCGCGTGATCTTCGGTGCGGGTGGGGGTCGTCAGGATCTGACGCTTGAGGGTCAGAAAGTCTTTGGCGCCCTGCACAGTGGGGGCGCCTTCGTACCGCGCTTTGCTTTCGGTGAGCAGCTGGGGCGGCGTGCCGCCCAGGAAGTCCAGGTTGTGGTAGTACCACGCCTCCTGGAACATCTCCTGCGCGCTCATGGCCTCGGACCGGTATCCGGCGTTGCGCACGCGGTTCAGCAGTTCTTCGCGGCGCCGCTGAGCACGCTGCACTTCTTTGCGCAGGTGCTCGGGGTCGGGTGGGCTGTCCTTGGAAAAGGGCCGGCTCGGTTTCACCGTGCAGGTCAGGTAGAACGACCACTCTTTGATGGTGCCCTGGCGGCGTTTGTCGTCGAGGCGGTCCAGTCTCTTTTTGACCAGAAACTGCGCGACGGGGTTCTTTCCGTTCTTGCCCGCCTGCTTCAGGTTCTGGAAGCGGTCATAGGGAATCGTGGAAATGCGAATGTACAGGCGGGCACGCTCCCCTTCGGGAATGCCCACCTGCAGCACGGTCTTGAGGTCGTAGTGCCGCGCTTCCAGGTTCTCGTCACTCATGAGCATGCGTGACGGGGGGTCCAGGCGCAGACTGAATTCAATGTGGCCGGTCTCGTTGACCATTAGGCCAGCGGTTGTCAGGTCTTCCTCAGCACCCCTGACCCAGGCATCGGACACGATGTCCCAGTAGGGCTGGGTGTCCCCCACGTCCATGATTTTCGCCCCGTAGGCGTCCACCTTGAACGGGGTTTTTTTTTGCCGGGCGGCCGCTTTGGATTTCACTTGTCCTCCCTTCTGGACAGCAGCGGAACGGGGCGGGCATCAGGGCGTACCACGGCCTGATCGTCTCCGTTCCAGAACTGCCACCAGTGCTGGATGTATTTGGGCTTGGCCGCGAATTCCCGCCGCAGGATCAGGGTCAGCACGAACACGCCCACGGCCAGCCCAATGGCAAACGCGCTTTGCATGGGGCCGTGCGCGGTGAAGCGCTTGGCGATCTCCTGACCCATCAGGAAAGCGCTCACGACGGCCATGAGGTTGTAAAGGCTCATGGTGCCGATCAAGGCATGTCGGCTGTCCGTGGAGTACCCCTTGAAGCGGCGGGTCATAACAGCTCAGCAGCCCGCGACGAAAATGCTGGTGATGGCCTTGATGGCGGCCAGACCGAGGACTGCCACACCGGCGCCGATGAGACCGTCCTGCGCGCCCTGCTTGCCGACCGCGCGGCCCAGGAAGTAGCCGACCAGGCCGATGGCGAGGAAGGTGGCGATCATCTTTGTGCCGGTCAGCCAACTGAGGATGCCGTTCGCACCGCAGACCCCGCCGTTGATCACGTTGTCGGGACGGTTGTTGCCGCCCGGCTGGATCAGCTGCGCCAGCGACTCGCTGCCGGTAAAGGCGGCGGTGGCCATGGCGTACACGAACAGGCGGTACCGCGCCTTCATGGCCCGCACGACCTGGAGGTTGACCATCCGACTCACTGCCCTGAAAGTCTTGCCGTTTTCACCGATCATCATTCCCTGCATCCTGTTACCTCCGATAATTTTTAGATCGCTCTAACGATCTTACAGAGATAGTAGTGTGCAAAACTTTCATGCGCAAGCGTAGACTGTGGGTATGACCGAATTTCAAGACATGGAACCTCAGAGCCGGTACGCCCTCGTGCGCGATGAGTTGAACGAACGCCTCCAGCACGAGGGCGTGCAGGTCACCATCCCTGACCGGGACTCGCCGGGCTTCCTGGACTTCATGGCCACCTTCCAGGCCACTCACCCCGCCTATGCCCGGCGCCTCACCCAGGCGCTGCACGAGGAACCCGACGCTGAGCTGCCCCGGGCCAGCACCGCCCCCAGCAAAGTGACGTTCAAAGACCGCCTCAGTGCCGTGCAGCAGAAATTGCTGATGCGCCCGACTGAAGACGGCGATTACGTCTGGGACAAGCGCAAAGCGGGCACGACCGCGCTCACCTCAGCCCTGCTCCTGGCGGGTGGGTACCTGATGCTCTCGACTCTGCCTGCGAAAAAGGCGCAGGACGTGGCTATGACGGAAACCGTGCAGACCTCGACCACCACAGTTGAGGCGAGCCCAGGCACCACGCCCGCCACTGGGGCTGGTGCCGCCGCAGCCACCGGGAAAACCCCGTCTACAGACGACGCTTTCCTGGGCGAAGTGAACAAGGACACGGCGCCCAAACCCCTTGAGCAGCTGGCCGGTGCAGAACCCACAGCTGACGGCATCCCGGCCAACCCGAACCCCCCAGCTGACCCGTTCGACGCGCCGCCCTCATCACCCACGGTGGGCGTGCGGCCCAGCCCTCCTCCAGCCTTCCAGCAGGTCAGCGAGGAGCCCTTCAGTCCTGCCGCCTCAGCGCCTGCCCCTGTTGTGGTCGCCGCACCCAGCCCTGAACCGGTCGCCACACCTGCGCCGATCTACACGGCGCCCGCTCCTGTGGCCGCTCAGTCGGCTGAGTCCTTTGACCCCTTCGCCAGTGCCAGCCCGGCCCCAGTCACGCCGCGCTCCACGCCGGTCCGCTCTGCGGCCAGCACGCCAACCGTGCGCGCTGTGGCGCCCACGAAAGCGCCTGAAGCGACGCCCCCGGAGAGCGCCTTCGATCCGTTTGGTGGCGCCATGACGGTGGCTGCTCCACCT
This sequence comes from Deinococcus hopiensis KR-140, assembly GCA_943327755.2. Classification (GTDB taxonomy): domain Bacteria; phylum Deinococcota; class Deinococci; order Deinococcales; family Deinococcaceae; genus Deinococcus; species Deinococcus hopiensis_A. The sequence continues at coordinate 18,234 of CALPYF020000044.1, read as the reverse complement.
GCGGCTCAGACGCCCACCTCGACAGGAGCCCCCTCCCCTGTTGATGCACCTTCGGCCTCTGGAGTGGCCAGCGCGCCCCGGCAGGCCGTCGTCTATCAGGCCGCCCGGCAAGACAGCGCTGCATCCGCGCAGACCCAGGCCCGGAGCGCAGTGGTGGTCACCGCCCGCGCCGCTGGCGGGCAGGAGATCACCGGGGCAGAGGGCGCCCGCTCGGGCATGCTGCAGGCGCAGACCCGCACGGCGGCACCACGCTCAGCGGTGATGTATACCCGCGCTGCCCCTGCCGGCAGCACCAGCGGCGCAGCAGGGGCCGATCTGGTCAGTGGACCCACACCGCAAACCCCATCAGCAGGGGGGAGTGCTGAGGGTGCGCCGGTCGCGGCCAGCTCCGCGGCCCCGGCACCCTTTGCCCCAACCCAGATGGTGGCTGTGCGCCTCGTGACCAGCATCTACACGCCCTCAGGTCAGCCGGTGCCGGTGGTGGCCCAGGGGCCTGAAGGGAACTTCGTGGGTCGCGCGGTCCTGAATGCCTCATTGGGCCGGGTGGAAATGGAATTCACCACCTACGTCAAGAACGGCCAGGTGTTCCCGGTACAGGCGCTCGCCTACCAGGACGTGAAGGGCAACCTGGTCTCTGGCGTACAGGCGGCCGTGAAGGACGTGGCGCCGAACCTCGCTGCAGATCTGCTGCGCAGCGGTGTCGGCGCCCTGAACACCTACGCGCAGCAGCTCGCGCAGGCCAGCACCACCACCATCACAAACGGCACGGTCGTCAACACCAAATCGGCCCCGTCCCTGGTCACGGTCCTGAGGGGCGAGCTGGGCAAGGTCTTCGCCTTGCCGGAGAACCAGCAGTCCTTCGTCACCGTGGGTCAGGTGCCGACCGGAACCCCATTCATGCTGCTGTTCGGTTTGGGGGACACCAAGGCCCAAACGCCCTGAGCGGATCACCCAAGGCAGTGAAATGGAGGCCCTTGGGCCTCCATTCTTGTGTCCTTTCGCGGTCTACAACACCGCTTCGAGGGCTTTAATCTGTGCGAGAGGCACATGCTGCACCTCGACGGGGTAACCCTTGATGATCTTGCCGCTCTCCACCTGTTCTTTCATGGCATTGGTCACGAAGAACTGCACCCGCGCAGGCTGCTCCTGACCGTCCAGCGAGGCGAAATGGGCGATGATGTTGTACATCGTCCGCGTGGTCAAGGACGCGCGGGCCACGACCGCAATGGTTTCTCCATCCTTTCTCAGCGTCACGATGTTCTGAAGCCCAGAAGCGTACCCCTCATACCGCGCCGGATCGGTGTAACCCTGCTCTTTGAGCTGGTGCAGGACGTACCGCATAAGCATCGTGGCTTTGAGCGTGTCTGTCGCGGGCACGTAGTTGTACCGTTTGGCGTACCCAAACTCGCGCAGGCCCCGGCCCGTGAGGACATAGACGCGCATGTGGCCCACCTGTTTGACCAAAATCATGTCCCGCTTGGTGGCCTGCCGGATGGTGTCCATGCCATACGACGCTTCACAGGCCGAACGTGCACGCGGACCCCAGACCCAGAGATCATCAATAAACGCTTTTAAGGTCTCAGAGGGCGCCTGCATACTCATTGCGCTGACAGTACCATACTGAAGGTTTTGCCGTTCTGAAGTGAAAAAACAGGAATTCATGCCTGCTTCTCACCCCATTTCAGAGCACACAACCTTGCAGATGACCACCTGCACAGATGAGGCATCCAGAATTTTGCAGGCGTGACATGCTGGAGCGATATGGGTGAGCATGAAGAGGCAAATCTGGCGCAGATTGCGCTGCTGTGGGAAGAATTGGGGCTTGCCCCAACTCAATCTCAGTCCGCCGACCAGACGGATGCCCAGGCGTCCACCTTGCTCGAACTCACCACACCAGAACTGACCCCTTCCCCGTAAAAGGATGTGCCCACGCCAGAAGCGTGGGCACAGTGCTTTCAGGGGGCTCAGTTGTCCAGTGGCAACACCGTCGGCACCGGAGACTTCCACTCCACCCTTCTGTCCAGGCGCTGCGCGGCCTGTGGCACCGTCACCTCGACGGCGCCCTGACCCTTAGCCGTCACGTCATGCCGGGACACGCTGTAGCCCGCCACAGCGCCGTCCTGACTCGTGCACGTGGCCCGCAGCTCCACCCGGGCCACGCCCTCCAGCTCCGTGGCCTCCAGGCTCCGCGCCCAGGCCTCCCCTGGGCCGGCCACCACTTCAGCGCCCACACCCCCGACCGGCTGCCCGTTGGCGCTCACGAGGGTCAGCGTCACGCCCAGTTGCTCACACACCGGAACACTCCCCTCCCTCGTGGCGGGGTTGCTCAGCTTGAACACCATCGGCGCCGGCAAGGCTGGCACGGACTTCTCTGGCGGGGTCAGCTGGGCCAGCTCGGCACTCGTGCAGGCGGTCATAGTGCAGATCATCGTCATCGCTAATAACAGGGCTTTCACAACAGGTCTCCTTCAGTACGCCTTGGCATAGGGCGCATACGTGGTCATCTGGGTTTTGGCCTGCACTGCGAGCCCTGGGCCCTGCATCACGTACCAGGTGCGGCCGTCTTTGTTCATCAGGACGGTGTCGTTCCCGCTCAGCACCAGCGAGCCGGTCATGTTCACGCCGGTTGGCAGGTAGAACACCTTCGCCCCAGCCGCCTTCAGGGGCGCCATGGACTTCACGGCCGCCTGACTGGTGAGGACCGTGACCTGGATCTTCCGGGCCCTGAGCAGCGCCAGCACGCCCGCCTGAAACGCCTGATCGCCGAAGCGCGTGCCGTACAGCTGCACGTTCCCTTTCAAGGTGGCCAGCACCAGACGGGAATCGGTCAGTGTGCTGGTCTTCACTGCTGGGGCGGCCGCACTGGCGGCCGGACACAGCAGCGCCGCCAAGAGGATCAGGCGTCTCACGCGGCCACCGCCCCACTTCCCTGCCCGCTGAATATCCAACGCTTCACGCCTGGTATCCGTACTGAAGCCCAGAAAGTGCAGCAGCGACGGCCAGAATCCATTTCGATTGTCGGTTTTAATCATGGTCATCCTCACCGCAGCAGCGGCGCATACGTGAAGGCTGGTCGGCCCTGCACGCGGGGAATGGTGTAGCCCTCAGGCACGCTCACCCAGTCGAACAGCATCTGAGGCCCGGCGTAAGGCAGGCCCAGGCTGGAGTACGGCGCGATCGGAATGGGCGCGGGCACGACCACCGAGGCCCCCGTACTCCACTCAACGTTCGTGCCGGTGGCCTGGTACAGCAGCGGCCGCGCGAGCTTCGCGCCCATATCCTCAGGCAGCATCAGGGCCTTCATTTCCTGCCACGCCTGGAAAAACGTGGTGTAGCCAAACAGCTCCTGATTTGGCAGGCTGCTGACGCCCAGGAGGCGCTTGAACTCTTCGAGCGGCCAGATGCCGGGCAGGCTGGTCAGCGTTTCATTCCGGCTGGGCAGCGTGTGCACGCGCAGGGTGGGGCTGTTGTACGCCCACTGGTAGTAGTAGAGGGGTGCATTGGCGCCCAGCGCACCGCCCAGGCGGGCTTTTGCCGTCTTGCCCAGCTGGAGGAACTGCTTCTGGCCTACGTCCGCATTCATGACCGGCGCAATGACCGCGCCCTGGCCGGGGACGTTCGATGCCCAGGGCAGGGGGAAAAACAACGGCCGCTGCGGGTTGACCAGGGCTTTGACCGTATCCGTCTGATATTCGGCGAGATACTTGGTGTGGGCGTGCTGCACGGCGTCCTGAATGCGGCGCACGGCGGCGTCCATGTTGAAGTAGATCGGCCGCGGGCTCAGGGGATTGAGGGTGGTGGTGTCCCCCTCGACGCAGAAGATCCGTGCGCCGAAGAGGTAGTTGCAGACGCCGGGCACAAACATGATGGTCAGGTCCGGGTTAAGGCCGTCGCAGTAATCGCGGTTGGACACCTGGGGGAAGAACAGGTAGGTGTCTAGGTGGAGCCCTGGCTCTGGCGCGGTGGCCGGGACCTTACTGGCCAGTTGTGCCGGCACAACGCCCTCAGGCACATGGGTTTTCAGGGTAGGAGTCTGAGGATTCAGACCCAGGTTCAAATCCAGCACGCAGCGGGTCAGCCACGTCGCCGGGTTGTTGAGGGCGGTGGCTGCGCGCCAGTAGTAGCGGTCCTCGAACCGCTGCCACGCCCTACGCAGATCCCTGGCCACCTCCTGGCTCTGGTTGGCCAGGCTGTACGGCACCTGCCATTCGTAGGTGGGGCACTGCGAGGCGTCGGGAGTCCGGCCCGCCTGGCGCTCTTTGCGGCAGGTCTCGGCGTTCTGCTGGTAGGTCTTCAGGTCAGTGAGGGTGTGGACGCTCAGGTACGGCAACTTGCCTTTGGGCAGGGTTTCGAGGCGGGTGTCCGGGAAGGAAAAGACGTTCTGAATGGGGCTATAGTCGGGTTTTTCCTGGCCCTTGTCTTCAGTGCCGGGCGTCCCTCCGGTTTCGCCCAGGATCGGGGCCACGACGTCGCCCACGCTGGGCAGGCTAGGCAGCTGCGGCAGGGTGCCGCTCGGGCTGCTGGGGAGGCCGGGAATGGGGGGTAACTGGGGCAGTGAGGGCAACCCCGGCAGGACCTGCGCGTGAGCAGATCCCAACACCAGCAGCGCCGTCAGAAATGTCTTGATCGGCATAACCTTCACCTCCTTAATGACAAGAAATCGGCTGGAGCAGCGGGCCAAAGCGCTCTCGCTTTATTGAAAGATTTGCATACATAGGCTCAGAGTACCACCAGTTTGGGGAAGATTTCCCGAAAGTGACGGCAGACCTTGCACACAAGCAGAAGGCGGGGGATGATCCCCCGCCCTTCAGTAGTCCCACCTTCAGTAGTCCCACCTTCAGTGCTCCGGGTGTGCCCCTTCCATTCCAGGGACCATCAGGCGGTTTGGCGCAGGCAGGTCCGGGCAGACCTCGAAGGTCAGCCGATGCTCGGTCGGCAGAGCCTGATTGCGGGTCAGCAGTGGCCCGTACCGCCCCTGCCGGTACACACGCTCCAGATCCGCCGCAGAGTCCACACCGCGGTACACCAGGCGCCCCTCCTCGCGGTTCCCACTGGTGGCCAGCGTGCCCCGGTAGTGCAGGTACGGGCCTCCTGGCCCACCCGCCACCGGATACGCCAGCGAGAACACTTCCTGCTCGTCGGCCCACAGCTGCTTCAGATGGTCGCCACAGTACCCATGCAGCGCGCGGGCAGTCTCCACTTCATCCGGGTCCACGCGAACGTACCCCAGTCGCTCGGCGGCGGCAAACAAAGTCATCAAGGACAGCACGCCTGCCCACTCCGGCGTCGTCAGGTCCGGGTTCATCTGGCCTCGCTCCGAGACCACCTGGGCCATGAAGGTCATGGGCTACTCCTCGTCCTGCAGACGGTTGATGTTCAGAAAGAAGGCCTGCACGTCCGCTTCCGGCACATCCTCCGTGTCCATCGGCAGTGGCTTGGGCATCTCATTCCCGCTGTCATCCTCCAGCTTGAGCGCCGCGGCCGGCTGCTCCAGGCCCTTCAGTTTCTTGCGTGTGTCCTCGTTCAACGGTGGCGTGAATGGGATCGTCGCTCCCCCCGGTTGATCGTCTGGCTTGAGCACTTCACCGGCTTGTGCACCTGGTGCTTCCGACCCGGGCTCCACCTGCCCTGCCACCGGGGGGGGCGGCGTCCGCTGTGCCGAGGCGCTGGTCTTCAGCTTCTCCACGTCCCGCTTCACCACTTTCGCCGGGGGCAGCGTCTGCGCCTTCTTGAACTGCGGCAGCGTGAACGGCTCCATACGGTAGCCCGCGATGTACGGGAACTCGTTGCTGTGAATGATCGTCTGCCCGAGCCCCAGCTGGAGCGTCTGGTCCACGGTGATGAGTTCCCGCGCCATCAGGCCCGTGCTGTCCGTCTCGTTCTCCCCGCCGGTGCCGTGCGTCTGAGTTTCCATCATGTACTTGCCGCCGTTGTCGCTGATGTACTTCGCAGTCTCCGCGTCCTTCGGCGCGAAGTAGATCTTGGTGTGCGTGTTCGCCTTGATCGTGTCACTGCCCGTGCTCTGGTACGTGGTTTCGAGCTGGGCCAACGCCTGCACGTAGATCATGCAGACCATCCCGCGCCCGGCCACCGTGCTCGTCAGCTCCGGCAGCTCGGGAACCGTGATGCGGCCCGCCTCGTCAAAGATGAACAGGATGGGCGTGGTGGGCTCGTCCGGGTGCAGGTCGTAATACTTGATGATCGACTCGATGATGCTCAGCAGGACACTGGAGAACGCGTGCACGGTGTACTTCAGGTCCGACTCGCGGAACACCATGTACAGACTCGTGGGCTTCTTCAGCAGGTCCGTGGCCTTGAAGTCACTCTGCAGGGTCATGTCAATGACGCCATCACTGAGCATGTACATCAGCTTCGAGATCAGGTTCATCCAGGAGTTGTTCAGGAACTTATCGCCTGCAAAGCCGTCCCAGTCATAGAGCGCGGGTGATGTTCCCAGGAAGAAGGTCAGGTTGCGCTTCACCCCTTTGTCGTCTGTGGCCCGGTCCAGAAGCGCCATGCACTCCTTGCACCCGAGGCTCAGGCAGTCGCGGATGAACGGCATCACGGGCTCGTTCAGCAGCTTGGCCGTTTTCATCATGGCGAACAGCGCGAACGCCGCTCGACGGGCAAACGCGCTGTTGCTGCCGTCCGCATCTGGATTCAGGATCGCGGTGGCACTGGCCAGCAGCTGCTCATCCGTGTCGCGTTCCAGGAAGGGGTCAAAGCGGCTGGTCTGCGCGCCACTGCTGGGGTTGAGCACATACACGTCCTGCCCCATGACCTGCTGCCGGTACCCCGACGTGTTCTGGTAGAACTCGCCTTTGATGTCCACCACCACGGTACTGCCCGTCCAGTTCAGCAGGTTCGCCGTGGCGTTCAGACCCTTGCCCGCTCTTGACGGGCCCACGATCAGGACGTGACCGAGTTCCTTCTTGCCGGCCAGTCCAGCACGCAACACGATGGGCTGGTTGTACGCGTACCCCAGGAAGACCTCACGGCCGGTGAACTGCTTGACGAACATGCCTGCAATCTCTTCTTTGGTGGCCCAGTGGGCGTTGTACATCGACTTGAAGTAGGCGTCTTTCTTGTCGAACCACCACAACGTACCGGCGAAGAGGACCAGCGCGGCGCCGTACAGGGGCAGCGCATTCGAACCCGACACGTACAGCGCCGTGTAGATCGCCACGGCGAACGACAGCCAGATCAGGAGCAGCCGCAGGAAGAACAGTGGGTAGGAGATGATCATTTCAGCGCCATCCGTTGCAGCGTGCCTTTGGGCTGCGTCATGGAGTGATCCTTAGCCACATCCGTCCGGGCAGAGGCCACCCGCACCTGACGGCGGTACAGCGTCTCGGGCTTCCAGATCCGGCCGTAGAACACGAACAGTACGCCCGCTACCAGATTCGTCAGGTGGACGGCGCGCAGCCACGCCGGGGCCTGCCACGCAGCGAGGTAAGTTTCCATGCAACTCGCCTTGGAGCTGCACTGCCACAGGTACCGGCCGACGTTCATGGGTTCCTGGTACGTCGCCAGGTACTTGGCCTTGACGCTGTTCAGCACCACCGTCATGTCCGCGACGGCACCGAGGCCACCAGCAATGACGGCCGCGCAGATCAGGACGAAGCCCAGGATGAGCAGCCACCTCGGCCGCAGGTCAATGTAGGTCACGCCTCACCTCCTGGTTGGACTTGCGAAGAGGGCGTGAGCGGAAGCCCTGGCGGGCATCTTCCTTGATTGAAAGTTATGCTCATAACCCGAGCTTAGCACCACAGATAGCAACTGCAACCAAAAAGAGAACCATAGCTTTCCCAGCATGCGAAAGGGGGGCGCTTTGCGTCCCCCCTTGGTCACTCTCCCCTCCCCTGCTGACCTCCTACATGTCCATATCCATCTGCAGCTTGCGTTGCCGCTCCGCTTTCTGCGGCTCTTCCGCTTTACTGCCCCCCGACTCACCCATCTCGTCCTGGCCCTTGGATTTCACACCGGTTTTCCCACTGTCATCCTCGACCGTATCCGCCTTGGCCACCCGCTCCGCCTGCATGGCCTGCCACTTGTCCCAGGACAGGTGCGGGGTGTGCTGGTAGGCCGCCTCAATGCCGGCAACCAGTCGGTCACCAGCCGTGCGCATGATCCAGAAGTCCTGCTTGTCCAACCGCAGATCACTCATCAGCAGCACATGCACATGCGGTTGCTGCGTATGCCCCTTCTCACCCGCATGGACAAAGACCATGTACCGGTCGTGCCCCGCCTCCCGCAGTGTCCGGTTCGCCCAGTGCAGCGTGGCTTCCTCACCCAGGTTCCGGCCAGGGCTGAGCACCAGGCGGTAGCAATACTGGTGCTCTTTCGACTGCTCCGCCAGCCACGTGTGCACCTCGTGGGGCTCATGCAGCCTCAATCCATCATGCCCCTGCCGGTGCGTTTCCCCTTCCTCATTGGGGCGGAACATCATGTAATTCGCACTGGCGAACAGTTTGCCCATGCCCTTCGCGTTCGTGCGGACATAGTTGCCCTTGGCGACCGTGCGGGTCCCTCGACTCTGCCGGCCAGCAGTCCGCGCTTGACTTCGCCGCGTTCCCGCCGTCAGCTGGGCACTCAAGCCACTGGCCCGGACCACCTTCCCCTTACGCATGCCCTCACTCATGGCGTGACGTCCGCACCGACTTCCATCAGTGCACCCAGCACGGCCTCCACATCCTTGTTGCGCCGCGTCATGCTGTCATGCGCGATGCGCCTGGACTCCTGCAACACCTGCCGCAAGATCGACTCATCCGCTTTGGGATGCATCACCTGATACATCGCCAGCAGAAGCTGCGTGTTCATCGTCGCCTGTAGCGCCGCCCGCGCCTGCAATTTGGAGGTGCGCTGGAAATACTGATCCATCGCCTTGTCCATCATGGCTTCGAGCTTGGGCACCAGGAACGTCGTGGCCAACTCTGTGTCCTGCTCACTCAGCGCCTGCACCAGCAACTCCTCGACCAGCGCTGATTCCGACAGCCCGGTCTTCTCCATCAGCTTCTCGATAGCCAGCTTCACGTCCTGGCTGACACGCGACTGCACTTTGGGTCGGCGCATTCAAAAATCCCCGGGGATACCCGCAGAAGACGGGTATCCCCAAATGTTTTGTCCTACACGATGAAAAACCCTCATGGTATCCCCCCTTATCCTGCCCTAACCCCTCTGTTCCCCCGTAGCACCGCTGGAGGGGGAAAGCTTAGAGGGGTTCAACGCGTGAAGAAACCGGACCCGCCCAATGCACAGAAACAGCCTTGCAAAGGCTGCTGGCTGCCGCACTTCGCAGCCGCATGCAGCGCATGCCTCCGGAGGTGTGCCGTGACCCTCTGGTTGTGATGGTGCGTGCGACACCGCGCTCGCCTGGATCGGTGAAGAGGTTGACGGTCAACTTGGCCACCTGGTCGCTGGGTTTGCTGTGCCACGACACCACCGCCTCTGGACTGGATCTCGCATGGCCTTCTGCCCCTGCTCATGCGCGCGCATGTGCACCGCCCTGGAAGTGAGGGATAGAGCGCCCACACGAGAAAAGTGCTGCTGCCCGCCTGCTGCTGGAGCTGTGCAGAGGGGCAGCAGCAGCACGGGCGTTAGCGCTTGGTCCTGCCCTTGCCGCCGCGGTGCTGCTTGCGGAATTGCTGCATGGCCTTGGCAAACGCTTCGGGGTCTTCGGTGAGGGTGGCCTTGCTGGGGTAGTGCACGCCGCCCCGTTTGAGCTGGATGGCCTTCTGCTTGCTGAACCAAGTCTCGAAGGCGGGCGTGCGGTGAATGGCGAAGTCGTGCTGATGAGCGGACTTCTCCACACTCTTGCGCTGCTCGTCCAGGCCGATGAAGGTCAGCTCGAACGTGTCTGCCACGGGCGCCGCTTCGATCAGGTCACTGCGGATGGCGGTCTTGAGGCCGTTGATGAACAGCTTGCGGCGCTCGGGGGGGATGTCGGTGATGAGGTCGCTCAGGAATGCATAGGAAGGTTTCTGTTCTTTGGTCATGAATTGAGCGTACAGTAACAGCATATGAAGCTCAAGTCGGCATGTCTTTCAATGGGAATGTTGGCGAGTTCAGCGCAGGCCTGCGGGTATGTGCCCGTGGACCTGCTGAACTGGACGCGGTACTACGCCGATGCGTACCAGGTGAACCGGCAGCTGCTGCTGAGCGTGTTGTGGACCGAGAACCAGTTCTGCAACCGGACCAGTTCGAAAGGAGCCCTGGGGATTGCACAGATCATGCCGGGGACCGCGAAGGACCTGGGGGTGAATCCGCTCGACCCGGTGCAGGCGATCCACGGGGCGGCGAAGTACCTGCACCAGCTGCACGGACAACTGGGCAGCTGGGAACTGGCAGTGGCTGGGTACAATGCAGGTCCAGGCGCGGTGCAGCGTGCAGGGGGAATCCCGGACAACGGGGAAACGCCTCAGTACGTGGAGAAGGTCAAGGCGTACTACCGTTTCTTCGCCGCGGCGCCCGCCTACCGATGAGGTGAATGCGATGACCACCGATGAAGTGCAGGCCATGACCAATGAGCCCACCAAGAAGCGGTGGTACAAGCGGGTGTGGAATCACGAGAAGGAATGCCAGGAGTACGAGCACCGAGTGGTGGCCCAGCAACTGCTCGGGCGGCCGCTCGAACCAGGTGAAGTGGTACACCACCTCAACGGGGACCGCAGCGACAACCGCCCCGAGAACCTCCGCGTGCTGCCCAGCCAGGCGCACCACATGATGCTGGAGCACGTGGAACGCAAACGGAAACAAGGCCTGGAACCCCTGTTCGACCTCGACGGGTAAGCGCAGGTGGGGGGAAGCTGTTTGGCTAGGGCCGGTAAGCTGTGCACCTGATGACTGAGCCCGATGCTGCCCCGCCTCAGCTGCTCTCAGACGCCGCGATTGAAGTGATGGATAGCGCGACGCTGCTCATGGTCAGCATGGCAGCCGTCACGCGGTTGCCGGAGGCCGGGCGCGAGCTTCAGACCCTTATTGCCTGCCGTCTGGTGGAGTTGCTGGAGATCTATGTCCGCCGGACACTTGAACTGATCTTCGACCATGACGCCGAAGCCTGGGACAAGCGGAATGCGAAGAAACGCAGGGTCACCGTCAGCGAAGCTCTGACCATGACCCGAGCGGAGCTGCTCAGCTTGGCACGGGAAGAGGACGCCGCTGAGATTGCGAGGAAGTTTGAGGACTCGCACAAGGTCCTGTCCAGCTACCTGAGGGCTGAGCCGTTTCGACCAGGTGAACTGGATCAGTTCATCAGGCTGAAGAACCTTCGCAATGCGTGGGTTCATAACAACGGCCTGATTGATCATCTGCTTGCTGAGCAATACGAGACGCTTCAGTTGGGTGATCGGATTGACCGGCTTGAGAATGTTCTCCCCAGTGCCCTGGCATTTTTGGGAAGCGTGCAGTACATCGATGCACTGGTCGTGGCGCGGTACCCGGACCTGGGGAGGCCAAGTGCGCCGTTCAGTGAGGTGATCCAATCTCGCGTGCAGCAGTCGGTGGAATTGATGCGGCTGACCGATGAGGAGATGAAAGGGGTGAATGATGTTCTCTCCGAGGTGAGGGAGCTCCATCCAGTGAGCGCTGAGCACCTGCTTCCAGTGATGACGATGAAGCACGGCACCATCTGGACCGTCACGCAGGCCGGGGATACGTGGGTGGTGACGGGGGCCGATGGTCGTGCGCTTCTAGGCTTTGTGACGCAGGTTGCGGCGCAGGCTTGGCTGGATGAGGGGGAGGTGTCCTGGGAGGGGGCCGCGTTCGACCTGGAAAGTGATGGCACCTGGGCTTACGGCACGCTGGCCAGTGGTCTGCTGTTCAAGTGGCCTTCGGTAGAGATTGGGGAGTGGTTCACCTTGCCAACGGCCTGACGGTCAGGCCACGTGCCTGGCGCGGTCATGCCAGCCGCTGGCCGCCAGCCAGCCGCAGCCCTGGTCGCCCAGCTCGTGCAGCAGGAGAGCGCCAGGTGAACGCACGGGGATTTCCTGCATGGCGATCAGGACCCGTTGCATGGCGTTCTGCAGGCTGAAGAAGGCGGGAATGCCCCGGAACTCGGCGTCCACGGCGCACCAGAGCAGGCGGTAGTACGCTCTGGCGCTGTGGCGGTCGCGGAAGAGGCACGCGAGGCGCTGGCCGGCCTGCTCGATCAGATCCCGGCGCCGCTGGGGATGCTCGCTGAGGATCGCGCCCAGGGCCCAGACGACCTCGGCTGGCTGCGTCGCGGAAGTGAGGGAATCAGGAGTAACCAGAGACTCTGGGGTGGTTCTGGGTAACGACCACTGCAGTAAGGGGTTGACTTTGACGTTTCCCCCTCGTGGGGAAACTGATTCCCTCACTTCTGGAGACAGGGCTTCTTCGGCCTGCAGGGCCTGCTCTTCCTGGTGCTGAACCTTCAGGGCGTAGCCGGTGTGGCCGCGCTTGCGGTCCGCGGCCAGGTCACGGGGCGCTTCGGTGGGCAGCTCCTCCTGCATGACCCGGGCCCGCAGGCCGGGCGCCACGGCTTTCAGCAGGACGGTCAGCCACACGCCAATGCAGGTGCTGCGGGTGATGACTTCACCCGTGGTCTGGTCCAGGAACTCGGCGGGCTGATAGACGCGGCGGGTGCTGATCAGACCACAGGACCGCAGGTCGTCGATCGCACGTTCACAGGTGGCGGTGCCTAGATTCGTCGCCACCGGCAGGACGTCCAGCACCGTGAAATAGGTGTAGGAGGTCAGGTGAGCCCGCTGCTTCCGCTGTTGGATCAGCTCGAAGGTCGCCTCGACCAGAGCGCGGTACACCGCACGGGCGCGCGCCCGTGCACGGGGCCGCACGGCGCTGGTGATCGTTTCTTCGGCGGCCGCCATGACCCGCTCGACGTGGCTGTGCCGTTCAGCCTCGTCCTTTGCTGCCTGTGCAGCCCGGGAAGGCACTTCGGTAGGTAACCGGGCCACCTGCACCCGCACAAGCGGTTGAGGTGGCGTCTGTGGCCGAACGGTGGGTGTGGCTGAGGGTTCAAACAGGGCCGGTTGGGTATTGAACCGCAGGGCAGCTCGGAACGCCTGTTCATCCTCAAGTTGACGCAGACGTTCGGCTCGGTCGGCGGTGCGTCTGGATTCGAGACGCGCCTGGGCTTCGTACAGGGCCGCCAGTTGGGCGGGGTGTGGGCTTGATGATGAACCAAGCGAAAGGGAGCGCGTCGTCGCGCCCCCTGGACCGTCATTCATGGGTCTCTCCCTTGCAACAGGGGGGTATCCCAGTTAGAATGGCGACATCTGACTGTACGCCTCTCTAACTGAGCTTCACCAGAAATCCTCGCTGCCAGGCGGGGATTTTTGGTTCTCGGAAGTGGTGGTATTTGGCTAGTGAGTCTTCAGTCGTCCTCCGATAGGGTCGAGCATATCATTTTCAGTGGGAAACGCCCGCATGACGTTTCGGCGAGCCAACTTTGGCACGGTGTGGAATGGTCCTCATCGGCGAAACGTTCAAGCTGCCCAGGTTGCTTCCTCATCACGAGGGAAGCAGAGAAAATATCTATGGGCCTCTACAGTGTAAAGGGCACTTTTGGCGTCGAAGTTCCTCTTTGTGCGCGATGCGGAAGGCCTGAATAGCAGAGTCTGGAAGAGAATCGCTGTCGCTATCGCTGTTTTTCGCGCAGGTTCGGCAGTCAGGTGGGGGTCAACATGTCACCTTTTTTGCCTGGAGCGACGGCAGTCAGGTGGGGGTCGTTTCGGCAGCCAGGTGGGGGTGAATTTCGGCAGTCAGGTGGGGGCCGTTTGACAAGGACACCATCTTTTCCTTCGAGCAGGACAGAGAAAACGCAGGCTAAGCCCTTATTCCTATCTGCAGAGCTCAAAGCGCTCCTGCCAGAGTCATTCCCACCTACTCGACTTCGGCAGTCAGGTGGGGGTCGTTTGACAACAGCCATCCGTACATCACTGTGCCAGTGCGACAAAACGCGGTTGGTCACCCACATCCGCTTGACACGCTGCCGCAAGCTTGTCCACGACCCTGCTTCTTCTTCCGTGTTCGGCAGTCAGGTGGGGGTGCTCCGCTCGGTCATTTCGCCCAGCGCACTGAGCAGCACCTCAGGCACCTGCAGGATGACCTGACTGGCGAGCCACGTCTCAAAGAATGCCGGCCGGCCCTGCTGCCGGTCCAGGGCCTGCGTGCTGATCGGATCGTAGGTCCATCCGTCATGCACGCCCAGGGAGCGCAGGAGGTCCAGCGTCGCTTCGAAGCGCTCGATGGCGCGGTTGAGGTTCTTGTTCTGCCGCATGTCCAGGACGTCGGGCAGCAGACTGGCGCGGGCCAGCAGGGTCTGCACGGTGATGCTGCGCACGGCGCTGGTGTCCTCCGCGGTTTCCCGGAGCCAGTACGTCACTTCAGTCCCGACCTGCTTGGCCCAGAGGTTCGTGGCGGAGTTGGCGGGCAGTTCCACGAGGCTGCGGAAGATCGGCGCGTACCGTTTGGGGAAGTAGCGGGCCCACTCGCCGAGGACGACCGTCCAGGAGCTGGGGATGACCTGGCCGTCCACCCGGCGGCCCCGGCCGCGCTTCATGACGGCGAGGACGCGTTCACGGGTGGCTTCCTCGGGGTCTCTGGCGTCGGGCATGATCAGCCACAGGCGCTCCAAGTGGAAGAGGCTCTGCGTGCAGTGCAGGAGGTCTTTCTGCCGCATGCCGCCCTTGGGGTGAGGTTTGAGGCCCAGCGCGCGGGCTAGTTCCTCAGGTTTGACCGTGATGGGCGCGAACAGGTCATCGCGGTCGTTCTCCAATGCTTTGGCGGTCAGGAGGCGCCACACGTCGGACGTGCGGGGGTCAAGGGTCATCAGCTGCTGGCGCAGGTGCTCCGGGCCGGCGTTCTCCTCAAAGTAGTTGAGGCTCAGGTCACTCTGACCCTCCTGGTACAGGAGGGTCACGTCATTCCAGCCACTCGCGCCCCGGGTGGCCCGGTCGATCAGGATGCTGGGCTTGTTCGCCAGGGCGATCATCAGGGGAGCCGGTGGGCTCGGCATCGGCGCGCTAGGCTCATCCGGGGCCAGGATCGCCGGCAGGTGCCCGGCCCGCGTCCCCTCCCGCAGCACCCACGCCGGCACCCGGGATGGCAGCCGCACGTAGACGCCATGCGGCTTGACCTGCACAATCCGTGACCGCCACAGCTGCCGCTCCGGGCTGTGCCCCGCGCGCACCCGCTGACTCCGGTTCAACATCTGCACCTCATCCGCGGACACGGGGCTACCGTGCCCCAGCGCCCACTGTGCGGCCTGCCACCCCAGGTACTCAGCCTTGAGCGCCTCAGCTGGATTTGAGGCGTCCGCGAAAGCCTCCGTCCACTCCCCCACCAGCAACTCCGCCCGCTCAACCTGGACCCTCAAGCTTCTCAGCTGACTCGCCATCCACCGGGCCATCTCCAACTCATCAGGGACGCGAGAACGGGGCATCGGCACGAGTCTAAATCAGAGGCGGATGCAGTGAAGGCGATAGATGTGGAGGAAGGGCACGTGGGGTCCAAGGCGGGGCTTCGCACCCTCAGTCTCGCGAAGTGTCAGGTACTGAGGGAGGCGGGCCGCGCCGCGTCCTGGGCGTCTTCACCTTCCCGGATCAGGTTCCGCCGCCTGATGTTTGCCATGCTGAGGAATGCTTCGTCCTCTTCACGTTCTCCTGGCGGATGACAGCCTCCCGGACCGCCTGCTGGCCGAGGTGGCGTTCGACGCGCAGGACGTCCCGGTCCACGTGACCTACTGCGAGGACGGACAGCAGGTGCTCGACACGCTGCTGCGTGGCGGCGCAGAACGCCCCGACGTCATCGTCCTGGATCTCAACATGCCCCGCATGGACGGTCATGAGACCCTGCGGCACATCCGCGCCCATCCGGACCTGCGGCACTACCCGGTGGCGATCCTCACGTCGTCTGCCAGCGAATCGGATATCGCGCAGGCGTACGCGCACCTCGCGTCGCTGTACATGACCAAGGAGATCGATCTCGGCCGGTTCACCGAGCAGATCGGCGCGTTCGTGGGTTTCTACGGACAGTGCCGGTTCGACGCGCCTGCCAGAACCTGACGGTGCGGTGCAGGAGCACCCTCTGGTCAGCCGTCGGTCGTGGACGTCGGCCCTGGCAACCACGACTCGCTGGCGGACTCGATGGTGCTTAAATCAGGAGCCCACTCACACACCTGATTGCGGCCGTTGCCCTTCGCCAGATACAGCGCCCGGTCCGCACAGGCCACGAGGTGGGCTGCCGTGGCGGCTGTCCACCACGTGCCGCCGACGGAGACCGTCACGGCCAGCCGGGCGGAGCCCATCGGCCGCCGCTCCACGCCGACTCGCAGGCGCTCGGCGACCCGCAGGAGCTGTCCGGGCTGCACCTCCCGGAGGATCAGCGCGAATTCTTCCCCGCCGTAGCGGTAGGCGCGGTCCCGGCCGCGCCGCTCCTGTTCGAGGAGACGGCCGAGCTCCTGCAGGATCTCGTCGCCGACGTGGTGGCCGAAGGTGTCGTTCACGCGCTTGAAGTGATCCACGTCCAGCATGAGCAGTGCGTCGCCCGGTCCCAGGTCGGTGAGGTCCAGGTCGAACTGGCGGCGGTTGGCGAGCCCGGTGAGGGGGTCGGTGAAGGCCGCGGCGCGCCACTGCCCGGTGAGGCGCAGCAGGGTGAACCACTCACTGAGGATCCCCCAGCCGATCAGCGCCCCGGCGACGTTCATGACCAGCAGCAGCGGATACACCTCCAGGAACAGGCGGACGCCGTCCGGAAGAAAGAGGAGGGGGACGCCGTTGAACAGGAAGATCAGGATGACGTTCGGCCAGTGCCGCCAGAAGAGCGGCCCGACGGGCGGGACATACCGGCGGACGAGTGCGGCGGTGAGCACGACGCCGAGGATGCTGGGGAGGGCGACGTAGAGGCCGATGCCGCCGATCCAGGCGCGGTAGAGCAGGAGGGGGAGTTCGACGAGGAGACCGGCGAGGAGGCCGAACTGCAGGGTGACGAAGGCGATGGGGACGGCGCGCAGGTCGACGATGACGCCGGGGGCGACCTGCGCGGGGAAGAGCATGAGGATGACGGCGGAGGCGGCGAAGGCCGCGAGGCGGAGGGTGTGGTGTGGGCCGCGGGTGGAGATGGGCCAGGCGCGGAAGGTGAAGCGCAGGAGGTAGTGGAGGCTGATGAGGAGGCAGAGGTTCAGAAACAGTTCCCGGAACATGAGGGGCCTCCTGCGTGAGCGTCGGTGGTGTTCACTGTACCGGGTGGTGGGACGTGGTGGCTGCCCAGATGTGCGGTGGGTCACCCGGACGGAGGCGTGAACCGTGCGACGGGTGTGCAGGCAGTTGAACGCACGGCCAGAGTGAAGGCCGTGGGGTAGGGTGAGGGTATGGACCGCCTGGAGACGGTACTGGACGTGGGCGTCGTGCCCTTGAAGGGCGGGCGGTACGTGTACGCGCGGCAGGTGTCGCCTGGGGTCACGGGTAGGACCACAGGACAGCGTGGAGCTGAATCATGCGGCTTCAACAAACGGTTCGATCCGGTAGCGGAGCAGTTCCGCGACCGTCCAGGCGTGATCCGTCACCCCTGCGGCCATCCCCGGCGTTCGATCCACCCACCAACCATTCACCTGTACGCGAAGTGACCGATGTGGACGAATGAAGTTGTACGCCGCCAACACCAGGAAGAAGTGACGTTCCAGTCGCTCGCCGTCGCTCCCGGCATGCCGGGCGCGACGGTCCAGTGCCGGCAACCAGGTCCGGAGCGTCGCGTTCAACCGTTCCACAAATGCGGTGTTCACGGTCCCCGACCGACCTTGCGACGCTTCGATCAGGTGCAGCGCTTCGAAAAGGTCACCGAACGCGATACGTCGCTCTATTCGGTCACGGGAGGTCCGTTTCAGGACCAGCACGATGTGCAACTCTGCCCAGGGCACCAACGCTGGGCGCCCACGGCGCCCAGTGTGCCGCGGAGTCCGAAACATCCTGAGAACCTGGGTTTTCCACGCGCCGTATCCATCTGTCGCCCACAGCACTGGTGATTGAAGCTGTGCAGCGCAGTGAACCTGATTCACGACCTCGGCGATCAGGGCGTGCGTTCGCTCAGCAGCCAACGCACCCCACAGGAGCAGTCGTGAGGAGACACAGCCGGCCGTTGCCAGCCACCGCACGCCCCGTTGGGTCCGACACCAGAGTTCGTCCGCCTGCACCTGCCCGAGATGCAACTGGCCCTGACAGACAAGGTGCTCGTGAACACGCGCAGCGTGTTCACCGGCTT
>CALPYF020000043.1 GCA_943327755.2 Deinococcus hopiensis KR-140 | reverse complement strand
GTCGGTGATGACGGCCGTGATGGCGTGGTTGCCGTCACTGAGTTTGGTGGTGTCGACCGGGAAGGTGAACGTGCCGGCGACGCCCGTGGTCTGGGTGCTGCTGAGCAGGCCGTCGACGTACAGGCTGACCGTGGCGACGCCGCTGTCGGTGTCGCTGGCGGTGACGCTGACGGTGGTCTGCCCGCGGAGGTCGCCGGACGGAGCCGTGACGGTGCCGGTGGGCGCGGTGGTGTCGCTGGTGGTCAGGGCGACCGTGAAGCTGATCTGGGTTTCGGTGACGTTCCCGGCACGGTCGTATGCGCGGGCGGTGAGGGTCTGGTTGCCATTGGGTGCGGCCCAGGTGACGCTGCCCTGCGCGCCGGTAACGGTGCCGATGCGGGTGGTGCCGCTGAGGACGTCAATGCGTTCGACCGCAATGTTGTCGGTGCCGCTCACGGTGATGGTGATGGGGTTCTGCGTGACTTTCTGACCCTGGGTGGGGCTGGTGATCTGCACGGTCGGGGCGGTGCGGTCGACGGTGATGGTGCGGGTCTGGGTGGTGGTGTTCCCGGCGGCGTCGGTAGCGGTGGCGGTCAGGGTGGCCGCAGTGCCGTCCTGGCAGTCGCCGTATGTCCAGGTGGTGCCGGTGACGGTGCCGCAGCTGGCGGCGTAGGTGATGGTCGCGCCGGTTTCCGTGATGGCGTTCAGGGTGATGGTCCCGGCGCTGCCGACGGTGGTGGGGGCGTTCCAGTTCAGCGTGGGCGCCGTGTTGTCGATCTTGACGCTGACGTCCTGGTTGCTGACGAGACCGACGCCGTTGGTGGCCTGGATGGTCAGGGTGTAGGTGCCGTCCGCGAGCGTCTTGCTGTCCAGCGTGAGGGCGTAGCGGGTGCTGCCGTCCGGCTGGAGGCTCAGGCTGGGCGTCGCGTTCAGGCGGACGCCACCGTTGAACAGCGCCACCTGGCTGATGCCGCTTTCCGGGTCTTTCACGAAGCCGTCGAGGGTGATCACGCCGCGGGAGAAGGTGGCGGTGGGGGCGGGCTGCACGGTGGCGGTGCCCACGAAGGCCGGGGCGGTGGTGTCCGCGGTGGCGAGTTTGACCGTGACATTCACGGGGGCGCTGGCGACGCCCTTGTTCCCGGCCCTGTCGGTGGCGATCACGGTCAGGTCGTAGGTGCCGCTGGTGGGCGTCCAGGTGACCGTTCCGCTGGCGCCGCTGATCGTGCCGATGCTGGTGCCGTTCGCGAAGACTTCCAGGCTGCTCACGCCGCTGCCGCTGTCATTGCCTGCTGCGCTGATCGTGATGGGGTTGCTCGTCAGGGTGCTGCCGCTGGAGGGGCTGGTGATCTGTGCGGTGGGCGCGGTGGCGTCACTGGTGACCTTGATGGTGCTGGTGGTGCGGTTGCCAGCAGCGTCCTGAGCGGTCGCGGTGATGGTGTGCGTGCCGTCCGTCTGGAAGGTGACGGTGTTGCCGGTGATGGTGCTGCCGTCCACGGTGTACGTGACGGTCCCCTCGTTGCTCGTGGCGTTCAGGATGACGGTGCCGCGGGTGACGGCGCCGTCGGCGGGGCTGATCCAGTTGACGACCGGCGCGGCGTTGTCGACGGTCAGGTTGGCGGTGGTTTCTGCACTCTGACCGGCGTTGTCGAAGGCGACGGCCCGCAGGGTGTGTGCGCCGTCGCTGAGTTTGGTGGTGTCGACGCTGAACGTGTACTTGCCGTTGATGCCGGTGGCGTTGGAGGTGATGAGGGTGCCGCCGTCGTACAGGTCGACCTTGGCAACGCCGCTGTCGCTGTCGCTGGCGGTGGCGGTGACGGTGATGGTGGCGCGCTGCGGCGTGGCGGGGATGGGCGCCAGGGTGACGCTGGGGGGTGTGGTGTCGCTGCTGGTCAGGTTGACGCGGACGCCGCTGACGGTGGTGCTGTTGGTGCGGCCGGTCTTGTCGGTCGCCGTGGCCCGGATGGTGTACGTGCCGTTCATGGGCGCCCAGACGACGTCGCCGCTTGCGGCGGTCACGACGCCGATCTGGGTGTAGGTGACGCCGTCTTTGCTGGCCTCGACCAGGATGCGGTCCAGGCCGCTGACGGCGTCGGTGCCGGTCACGCTGATCTTGATGGGGTTCTGCGTGAAGGTCTGGCCCTGCTGGGGACTGGTGATCTGGACGGTGGGATCGCTGGCGTCTACTGTGATGACCTTGGCAGGGCTGCTGAAGCTGCGGCCGCCGTCAGTGACGGTGGCGGTGACACTCTGCTTGCTGCCGTCGGCGCAGTTGGTTCCCAGGGTCCAGATGTCGCCGGTAATGCTGCCGCAAGTGGCGGTGTAGACGATCTGGCTGCTCAGGTCCTGGCCATTGCGGGTGGCGGTGGCGCGCAGGACGACGGTGCCGCCGCCCTTGACGAAGTCGCTGGCGGGGCTCAGCCAGGTGAAGGTGGGGGCCACGACGCCGCCGTTGTCACTGGTGTTGAACGTCAGGGTCAGGGTGCGGGTGGCGACGTAGCCGACGCTGTCCTCCGCTTCGACCGTGATGACACTGGTGCCTGCGGCGCGCGCCTGCCCGCTGGTGGCCTTGCTCAGATCCACGTTCAGGGTGGCGCCACTGCCGGATTTCACCAGGGTGCCGTTCTCGTAGACGCGGATCGCAGCGATGGGCCCGGTGGTGCCGGCCGCGTCGCCGCGCGTGTCACGGGCGGTGACATCTAGCAGAACGGCGTCGCCGACCGTGTAGGTGGTGGTCGCAGCTGCGGCCTGGCCGTTCAGGGTCAGCTGGCTGATGCTGGGCGCCGCCGCGTCGACGAGGAACGGCACCTTGACGCTGGTCGTGGCGTTCTGGTTGTCGGTGGCCTCCACAGCCAGTTCGTGCTGACCACCCTTGAGGTTTCCAAGGGGCAGTGTGATGCTGGAAGCAGGGGTCAGGCTGGTGGCCGTCCCGCCGTCGATGGTGTAGATGACCTTGGTGATGCTGCCGCCCACGTCCGGGTCGGACACAGCGACCTGAACGGCGCTGCCGCTGCGCAGATAGGTGCTCGTGGTGATGGCGCGGCCCTCGGATTTCACGCTGAGGTTGGGCGGGGTGTTGGTGGGCGTGGGGTTGGTGTTGCCGCCGCAGGCGACCAGCGTTCCAGTCAGGAGCAGCAGCAGAGGATTACGGGCAGTTTTCATATCAGCGGACCTCGTCGGTGACGGCACTCACGTAGACCCGTACCTGGGCCTGGGGGATGTTGATGGTGCGCGGCGCGCCCAGCTTGTCGGTGCCGCTCAGAGTGATGTTCATGCGGATTTCACCGCAGGTGGCGGAGGTGCCGACAATGGTCGAGCCACTCACGCAGGTATCTGCTGCGGCAATAGCGATCTGTTCGCTCAACTGGTAGAGATCTTCGGTCTTGCTGAAGAGAACGTTCTGCGCCTTTTTCTGGGTGAAATCACATATGTCGGTGCCATCAGGGCACACGAAGCCCTCAGGGATCTCGAAGGCGGACGAGACATTGAAGGTGCTGTATTCGCCGCCGAAGGGGTTGCCCGAAGCCTCGGTGTACTTCACGTTGGCCTGCTTGACCGTCATGCCCAGGCTGCCGGCGCGGACGACGACATTCAGCTTGCCTTGCGTGACGACGTAACTCCGGACTTCGCTGAACTGATAGGCGCCGCGGGTACCGTCGGCGTTCTTGGCGTACACGTTGACCACATTGGCGGCGACCGTCGTGCCGTCGAAAGAGGGGGTCATCTGGAACCCCTGGCCGATGTTCACGCCCTGCTGCCCACAGGCAGCCAGTACGAGGGGAAGGGCGAGTGCGGCGATTTTCTTCATGCGGGTTCCTCCGGTGCGGGGGCGTCTTTCAGATGGGGGTTGAGGATGTAGAAGGCGAGGCGTTTCATGCCGGCGAGGAAGTCGACGTTCTCCACGATCACGCCGCGCCACTCGTCGCTGAGGTCACTGAAGCCTGGACGGTCGATGGTGCGGGGCTGGATCACGGTGGGAGCGAAGTTCAGGATACCTTTCACACCGGCGTCTGCAAGCGATTGTGCGGCGTCCTGCGCGCGGTCCGGCGGAACGGCCAGGAAGCCCATGTCGACGGTCTGGGTCTGCGTGAATTCGCGCAGGTCGTCCAGATGCCGTACCGGCAGGCCGCGCACCTGCGTGCCGATCAGGTCGGGGTTCACGTCGAAGAGCCCGACGTACTGGAACTGGTAGTCGCTGGCGCCGGGGTAGTTGGCGATGGCCTGGCCCAGGCGTCCCACGCCGACGATCACGACGTTCCAGGTGCGGTTCAGGCCCAGGACGCGCACGAGTTCGCGTTTGAGGATCGGGACGGTGTAGCCCATGCCGCGCGTGCCGAACCGGCCGAAGTACGCGAGGTCCTTGCGGACCTGGAAGGCGGTGACGCCGGCGCGTTCGGCGAGGTCCGTGCTGCTGGTGCGGCTGACGTCCTGCAGTTCCAGTTGCTCGAGGATGCGCAGGTAGGTCACGAGGCGGCTGATGGCCGCGGTGGGAATTTCCGCCACGGTCAGCGCACCCGGAACGACTGCAGGCCGTTCTGCCCGAGGCGCGCCTCGGTGCGCGTCAGGGGCTCGCCGGTGTAGGGGCCGACGAGGACGGTGACTTTCTTGCCGGCAGGGGCGTTCACGGTGGGGTTGTAGCCCAGGTCACGCAGCTGCTGCACGAGGTTCTGCGCGCTTTCCAGGCGGTCGAACGCGCCGACCTGCAGGTACGTGGGCTCGCTGGTGGTCGCTGCGGCGGGCGCCTGTGCGGCCGGGCTGGTTGCCGGCGTCGTGGCCGGTGTGGTCTGGGGCTGCTCGGGCTGGCTCTGGGCAGGTTGTGGTTCCGCCGCCTGGGGCTGCCCGGTCTGGGCGGCGCTGCTCAGGCTGCGGTTGCGGGGCGGGTACAGGACAGCGCCGGGGTAGGCGCGCTGCACGTCGGCCAGGGCCTCGCGGGCACTGTCTTCATCCGCGAAGGGCCCCACCTGCGCGACCACCGGACCGCCCAGGTCGATGGGGTAGACGGTGTAGCCGAGGGCGCTGACGCCCTGCGCCGCCGTCTGGGCGGCGTTCACGCTGCTGAAGGTGCCCAGGGTGATGCGGTAGTCGCTGCGCAGCGGGGTGCGCTGCTCGCTTGTGGGCACGGCGCCGCCGGTCCGCGCGGCGGGGGCGCTGGTCTCGGCGCCCGTCGTGGCGGGGTCGGTGGGTGCGGCTGGTTCGGTCGTTCCGGTCGGCGTGCTGGTGGCCGGGTTCAGCGTGGGATCCGGCGCGCCGATAGGAGCTGCCTCGATCACGGGCGCCTCGGTGGGCTGCGTTTCGGTCGACGGGGCCGCGCCGGTCTGCCCGGCCTCGGTCTGTCCTGTGGCGGCCGTATCCGTGGCGGGCGTCTGGACGGGCGCGGCCTCCTGACTCTGGGTGTCCGGCGTGCCGGTGGTGACAGTGCCCGGCGCGCCGGGGATCGCCGGGACGCTGCCAGTCTCGCCGGAAGGGCTGCCAGGACTGACCGGGGTACTGGGCTGGGGCCGCACCAGAAGGGTGCCGAACCCGCCGAGCAGCAGCACGACCAGCGTGCCGACCATCAGGTCCGGCCAGCGGCGCGTGGCCCCACTCATTTCAGGGCCTCACGCGCGCGGGTGTTGCCGAGCGTGGCCGCCGTCTTCAGGGAGGTGCGGGCGTCGGTGTCCCGCGCCTGGGCCCGCTGGGCGAGGCCCAGCAGGTACCACGCCTCGGCGTTCTTGGGGTTCTCGCTGACCAGGCCGCGCAGCACGGCTTCGGCTTCCGCGTAGCGGGCGCTGGCCAGCAGGGCGCTGCCCAGGTTCACGCGGGCGGTGGGCGTGGGGTCGAGTTTCACGCTGTCGGCCAGGGCGGTCGCGGCGGCCGCGTAGTCCCGGGCGGCGTAGGCGCTCAGGCCCAGCCACAGGGCCGTCTCGGCGCTGGGGGTACGGGTCTGGCTGGAGGTCAGGGCCGCGCGGGCCTGCGCGTACTGGCCCTGCCGGTAGGCGGCGACGCCCTGCACGAACAGCGCGCGGGCCAGCGTGGTGTCGTCGGGGCGCAGGGTCAGGGCGCGGGCGGCATCCGCCTGCGCCTGGGCGTTCTGCCCGAGGGTCAGGCGCACACCGGCCAGCGCGGCGCGGTACGCGGCACTCTGCGGGTCAAGTTTCACGGCGTTCAGGTACGCGGTTAAGGCGCCGGGCCGGTCGTTGCGTCCGGCCCGCAGTTCGCCTTCCCGGGCGAACGCGGCGGCGTTCTGGGGGTCCTCGCGGGTGGCGGCCTGCGCGGCGAACACGGCGGCGCGGGTGTCGCCCGTCTGGGCCAGTACCGTCGCCTTGCGCAGCAGGAGCGCGGCGCGCCCCGCGCCGGTCTGCACGCGGCTGGTCGCGGCGTCCAGTTCACGCAGCGCCCGGTCGGGCAGGCCCTGCGCGACGTAGATGTCCGACAGCAGCAGCGCGGCGTCCACGCGTTCGGGTGCGCGTTGCAGCAGGGCGTACACGCCGGGCAGGGCGGCGGCGCCCTGCCCGCTGAGGGTACGGGCCTGCGCGAGGCGGTACTGCACGTCCAGATCCTGCGGGTCGAGCGTGGCGATGGCCGCCAGGGTGGTCCCCAGCGCCGTGAAGTCCGCCTTGCGGGTCTGCTCGGCCGCCAGGGCTTCGAGCACCTGACGCTGCGCGGCGGGCCCGGCCTGATCCTTCAGCAGGCCAGCGGCCTGGGTGTACAGGGTCAGGGCCTCGTCGTGACGTCCGGCGCGGCTGGCGATCACGCCGAGGTTGTAGGGACCCTCGAAGCGGTCGGGGGCCAGCGCGATGAACTGCTGGAGTTCGAACGCGGCGCCCTTGTCGTCGTTCTGGGCGAACAGGGTGAGGGCCAGTCCGAAGTGCGGGGCGGGGTTGGTGTAGTTCTGCGTGACCAGCGTCTCGTAGAGTCCACGGGCCTGCGCGAGATTGCCGCCCTGGTAGGCGGCGCGTGCCTGCGCCAGCAGCGCCTGCTGGTCATCGGTCAGCGGGGTGACGGTGACCGCCGGAGTGGCCGGAGACGCAGTCGTCCCGGAGGAGGTCGTGCCGGGCGTGGCTGCGCCCTGCGTGGCGGGGAGATTGACGCTGGGCATGCCGGGCGTGCCGGTGTTCATCAGGGTGTTCTGGATGCCGATGGCGGCGGACGTGTCCAGCATGGTCTGCGCCGCGCCCTGACTCATGAGGGCCAGGGTGAGGGCCAGCAGAACGGAACGTGTGTGTGTCACCTTATGGGCCTCCTGAGGGGTCGGAAACGCCTGTAGCCTAGCATTTAGCTCTCTCCTAACCCTTACTCATCTGACTGCGTGCATGCTACCCGTTCAGGCCGCGCCGCCGCTGTGCGCATTTGGGCGTTTCAGGGCCAGCTGCCCGCACGCGGCGCCCGCGTCCCGCCCGCGCGAGCGGCGCACGCTGACGTCCACGCCGCGCGCCTCCAGCAGGTCGTAGAAGGCCTGGATCTGCTCCTCGGTGCTGCTCTCGAAGTCCGAGCCCGGCCAGGGGTTCATGGGGATCAGGTTCACGTGACTGACCAGCCCGCGCAGCAGTTCGGCCAGCAGCTCGGCCTGCCAGAGGTGATCGTTGATGCCGCGCAGCATGGTGTACTCCATGGTGATGCGTCGCCCCGTGACGTCCTGATACTCGCGGGCGGCACTCATGATCTCCTCGATGGAGTTCACTTGCCCGGTCGGGATGATGCGCTTGCGGGTCTCCTCGTCCGGGGCGTGCAGGCTGATCGCCAGCTTGATGCCCAGGTCGTCCTCGGCCGCCAGTCGCCGGATGCCCTTGGCGATGCCGACGGTGGACAGCGTCACGCGGCGTTTGCTCATGCCCAGCGCGTCGGGGTGCAGCAGGATGCGCGCGGCGAGCATGGTGTTGTCGTAGTTCAGCATGGCCTCGCCCATGCCCATGAACACGAGGTTGCGGATCTCGCGCGGGGCGATGTCCTCGCCGCCCGCGACGGCCAGCACCTGCCCGACGATCTCGCCGGGCGTCAGGTTCCGGCCGAAGCCCATCGCGCCCGTCGCGCAGAATGCGCAGCGGGCCGGGCAGCCCACCATGGTGGACACGCAGATGGTCTTGCGGTCCAGGTACGGCATGTAAACGGCCTCCATCTGACGGCCGTCCTGCAGGGTGAACAGGTACTTCACGCTGCCGTCGGCGCTGCGCACCGTCTCGATCAGCTTGAAGGGGTTGAGGAGGTACGTCTGCTCCAGCTCCTGCCTGGTGGCGGCGGGCAGGTTCGTCATGGCGTCGAAGGTCCCGGCGCCCTGCCCGTAGACCCAGTCAAGCAGCTGGCGGCGCCGGAAGCCCTCCAGGGGGTAGGCGTCGGGGTGAAGGTCGAGTAACAGCTCCATGGGAGCAGTCTAAAGGTCCGCCCCTGCCGCTCCGTGAGCCGCTGCGGGGCGGGGCGCATCCGGACTCCGATGGCATAGGCTGCAAGGACCGTTCAATCCGAGCGAAGCGAGTGAGAGACAACCGGGTTCCAGGCGTGGAGTGGGCAGATCGGTGATGTGCCGATCTGTTCACGAAACAGACGGATTCCGTCTCAGTTCGGGGCGTCCGGCGCGGCGAGGCCCCCCACCCAGACCTCCACCCCATCCCGGAGTGGCGCGAACTGCGCGGTCAGGCGGGCGGGCTGACCGGGGCGGCGCTGCGCGGCCCGCAGCAGGTTCGCGCCTTCCGGCAGTTGCCCGCGCCCGCCCAGCACCCCGATCAGGCAGGCGAGCATGTTGCTGCTCGCGGCGTCCTCGGTGAAGCCCTTCAGCGGCCCGAAGGCCCGGAAGCTCACGTCCACCCGCCCGGGGCCACCCGGGGTGTACAGCACGAGCCCGGTCGTGTCGGTCGCGCGGTTCACGGCACCGATCGCCGCGTCGTCTGGAATGAATGTCTCCAGCGTGGCCAGGGTCGGCACCTCCACGATCAGGTTCGGGCGGCCCGTGCTGCCCACCCACGCGTCCCGCCCCGCCAGCCCGATGGGGGAGAGGTCCGCCTGTACCGCCCGCGCCGTGGCGAGGCCCTGGCGCAGCACCCACTCGCCGCCGCACAGCTGCGCGCTCTGCACCTCGCCGCCTGCACCCGAACTCCCGGCTTCCGGGTCGCCCTGCGTGACCTCCACGATGTCCAGCAGGCCTGCCTGCGCCTGCACGGCACTCAGCGCGGCAATGGCGGCGCTGTCGCTGCTGCCCTTCTCCCGCGTGGGCGTGAACACCCGCAGCCGCAGCCCGGTTGGGTCGGCGGTCTGCACGAACACGCTCAGGGGCGCCCCGGACGCGGCAGCCCGCGCCTGCTCGTCGCCGCCCTGAAGGAACACCGCCACGCGTTTCCCGCCCGACCCGCCGTCGGACAGGGCGCGGAACAGGAGGGGAGCGGCCAGGGGGTCGGTCGTGGTCATTCAGGCATTCTGCGCGACCGCCGAGCGCGCGATGGCCCGCAGGTATTAACGGGTCGCCCGCCCCTGCACCCACGCCAGCGCCGGACGCACCAGCCGTAGCAGGGGCCACCCCGGCTGACTGAACGCCCGCACGGTGAACGTCACGCGGTCGTCGGCGTGCCACTCGGTCAGGAAGGTCTCCGCGCCCCGCTCGGGGTGGCCGGGCAGCGTGGCGTACGTGAAGCCGCAGCGGCGCGGCTCATTGATCACGTCCGTCACGCGGTCGCAGAACGCCAGGGCCAGCGGACTGATGTGCCCCGCCTGCACCTGAGTCACGACCGTCTGCCCCGGCGCGGGCGGCTCGTCCACCGGGTGCACCCGCAGCCACCATGAGCGGTGCGGGTCCCAGCGGCGCAGGGCCGCCGCCACGCGCCGGAAGACCGCCTCACCCCGGCCGACCTCCACGACCTCGTGGATGAGGTCGCCGGACGTCGCCCCGTTCGTCGCCAGCGGCTGACACCGCACCCGCAGGCGCTCCAGGTTGCGGGCGGTCGGCACGATCAGCGGCCTATCGTGACCGCTCAGGCCCCACCGCGCAGAGCCGCCTTACGCGCTGACCCACTCGCGCAGCACCTGTTCCAGGTGGGCGTCGTCCAGTTCGTCCTGCTCGGCCAGCGCCTTGATGTGGTCCGTGACGCGCCGCAGGGCGTCCTCGCCGTAGTGCAGGCCCATCTCGCGGGCCTTGTACGCGATGGCGTGCTTGCCCGTGACCTTGCTGGCCGCCTGGATGCGGCGTCCCACGCCGAACACGCCGGGCGGGATGGCCTCGTACGCGCCGGGGTTCAGGTAGATGGCCTTCAGGTGCATCCCGGCCTTGTGGTTGTACGCGAATTCTCCGGTCAGGTAGTTGTTCCAGGGAATGGGGAGGTCCACCATGCGGGCGATCATGCGGTCCAG
Organism: Deinococcus hopiensis KR-140; assembly: GCA_943327755.2. GTDB lineage: Bacteria > Deinococcota > Deinococci > Deinococcales > Deinococcaceae > Deinococcus > Deinococcus hopiensis_A. The sequence goes on along the minus strand of CALPYF020000043.1, from coordinate 24,687 downwards.
TTCGGGCAGCAGGTCGAGGTTGTACTTGTCGATCAATCCCTGCGGGTCGAAGGTGAACATGCGGGCCAGGAAGCCGCCCAGCGGTGTGATGCCGTTGCGTTCCCCGATGCCGAGGATGGTCGTGTCGATGTGGGTGGCGCCCGCCTCGACGGCCTCGTAGGCGTTGCTGACGGCGCAGCCCGTGTCGTTGTGCCCGTGAAATTCGATGCCGCACTCCGCGTGAATGACCTTGCGCACCTCGCGGACCAGCGTATACACCTGCCGGGGCGTGGCAACGCCCACGGTGTCGGCCAGACCGACGCGGTGCACGCCCAGGTCGGAGACGGCTTTATACACGGCCATCAGGTCGGCTTCCTCGCTGCGGAAGGTGTCCTCGGCGCTGAAGCGGATCTGGAGGTCCGGGTGGTTGGTCTTGATCCAGCTGATGACCTGCTGGGCGCTGTCGATGATCTGCCCGATGTTCTTGCCGTGACTGAATTCCCGCAGGAACGAACTCGTGCCGAACAGGAGGTCCAGGCCGTCCACGCCGGTGTCCACGGCGCGCTGCACGTCGTCCATGTGGCAGCGGACGTGCGTGAGGAACTTGGCCTTCAGGCCCAGCCCGGTCAGGCGGCGGATGTCGGCGTGGGTCTGCGCGCTGACCATCGGGGTGGTGACCTCAATGAATTCCGCGCCGAAGGCGTCGAGCGCCCGGGCGATCTCGATCTTGTCCCCCTGTTTGAAGTTCCCGCGTGCGAACTGCTCGCCCTCCCGCAGGGTGGAGTCGATGATCGCCCACGAGGTCGCGGGGATCAGGGGGGCGGGGTGGTCGGTGGTCACGCTGGGGTCCTGGGTCATGGGGGCTGCCTCTTGAGGGGCATTCTGCCTGCTCTGATTGATGAATGTCAATAAAAATCGCATATTGGTTCACAAATGAAAAGATGTGTGGGAAGGTATGGGACTGCGCCACCTGGCGGATGCCCCGCTGACCCGCGCCGTGTAGGGTGGAGACATGTCAGCCGTCACGGCCCCCACCCCACCCCCAACTGAATCGATCAAGAGCCCGGCGCGCGAGATCGCCAGCATCGCCGTCCCCGTCAGCCTCGAAATGGTCATCCAGCTCGTCCTGACCTTCATTAACCAGATCATCGTCGGCACGCTCGGCGCCGTCGCCGTCGCCGCCGTCGGCCTCAGCGGCAGCCTGGGCTTCCTGTTCTTCGTCACTCTGGGCGCCCTGGGCAGCGGCACCAGTATCCTCGTCGCCCGCCGCCACGGCGCCGCCGACCGGCCCGGCGTGAACCAGACCCTGACCGTCAGTGTCGTCACCAGCGTGCTCGCCGCGGCCCTGCTGACCGTCCCGGTCGTGCTGCTCGCCGGACCCCTCCTGAGCCTCGCGGGCGGCGAGGACGCCGTCACCCGCACCGCCACCCCCTACATGCAGGTCAGCATGCTCGCCCTGATCCCCGGCAGCCTCGCCTGGATCCTCAGCGGCGCCCTGCGGTCCCTCGGGCACGCCCGCACCCCCCTGGTCGCCACCGTCATCACCGTCATCGTCGAGAGCCTGCTGGCGTACGGCCTCGTGTTCGGCGTCGGCCCCCTCCCGCAACTCGGGGTGGTCGGCGCCGCCTGGGCGCTGGTGTTCGCGAACATCCTCAAGACCGCCCTGCTCGCCTACCAGATCTACGGCCCGCGCCACCTCGCCGCGCTCACCCTGCCCGCCCGGGACGCCTGGCGGTCCATCGCCGCGCCGCTGCTGACCATCAGCGCGCCCATTGCGTTCACCGAGTTCGCCTGGAGCCTCGGCGGGTTCCTGTACGCCGCCGTATACGCCCGCGTCGGCACCGCCGCGCTGGCCGCCAGCCAGATCGTCGGCACGCTGGAAGGCATCTTCATCGTGGGTTCGTTCGGCCTGATGAGCGCCGCCACCGTCTTCATCGGCCGTTCCCTGGGCGCCGGGGACGCCGCCGCGGCGCAGCTGTGGCTGGGGCGCATCAGCCGCGCCGGGCTCGTCACCGGGCTGGGCTTCGGCCTGCTGTACGCCCTGAGCGCCCTGATCGTCCCCGCGCTGTTCCCGCGCGTCGGCAGCGACGTGCACCACATCGCCCTGATCGGCATCCTGATCAGCGCCGCCTTCCAGATCTTCAAGGTCCGGAACATGATCATCGGCGGCGGCGTCCTCCCGGGCGCGGCCGACGGCAAGGGCGTCATCATCGGCGACGTCGTCGGCGCGTTCGTCGTCGGCCTGCCCCTCGCCATCGGCCTCGGGCTGTACTCCCCGCTGGGCGTCTGGGGCGTGTTCCTCGCGCGCAGCGCCGAAGAAGTCGTGAAGGTGCTGATCTTCGAATGGCGCCGCCGCCGCATCGACTGGGACAGACTCGCCCGCGACCAGCAGGGCCAGGAAGTGACCGCCCACTGAACCCAGGCTCAGCCCCTCCGCGCTGCCGTGTCCTGCACGCGCGGCGCGGTCCGTCTGTCCCGCACGCGCGGCGTAGCATGGCGCGCATGACCCACAGCGACCCGCACACGCCCCGCCTGCTCACCTGCGATGTGCTGTACACCGGCATGGGCGGCGCGCAGAGCCCCGGCGGGGTGGTCGTGGTGGGCGGGACGGTCGCGGCGACCGGGCACCCGGACACGCTGCGCGCCGCATATCCCCACGCGCGGGAGGAACGCGCCGGGTCCGTGATCGCGCCGCCGCCCGTGAACACCCACACGCACCTCGACATGAGCACGTACGAGTTCACGGCCCTGCCGTACTTCCGCTGGATTCCCGAGGTGGTCGTGCCCCAGCGCGAGAAACGCAGCGCCGAGGCCGCCCGGCACGGCGCGGACACCCTGGCCGGGCTGGGTGCGGGCGGCGTGGGCGACATCGTGTACATGCACGCCCCGGACGTCATGGACACCCTGCTGCCCCGCGAGGACCTCAGCGGCGTCCTGTACTACGAGGTCCTTGGCACCTTCCCGGAGAAGGCCGACGAGATCTTCCGGACCGTGCGCGAACGGATTGAGGGCTGGCGCGTGCAGGAGCGTCCCGGCGGCCCGCGCGTGGGCCTGTCCCCGCACACGCCGCACACCGTCAGCCACCGCCTGATGCGGCTGCTGTGCGACTACGCCGCCGGGGAGGGGCTGCCCCTCCAGATTCATGTGGCCGAGCATCCCGCCGAGCACGACCTGTACACCTGCGGCGGCGGCCCCATCTGGGAGAACCGGCTGGCGCCCTTCTACCCCAACACCTTCGCGGAGGTCATCGGTCGGGCACCCGAGGAGGGCTTGACCCCCGTGCGCTACCTGGACGAACTGGGCGTGCTGAACGCGAAACCCACCCTGATCCACATGGTGAACGTCACCCCGGACGACATCGCCCGGGTCGCGCGCGCCGGAAGTGCCGTGGTGACCTGCCCGCGCAGCAACCACCACCTGGACTGCGGCGTGTTCCCCTGGGCGGCCTTCGCGGCGGCCGGGGTGGAGGTCGCGCTGGGCACCGATTCCGTCGCCAGCGGCGGCAGCCTCGACGTGCGCGAGGACGTCGCCTTCGCGCAGCACCTTCACCCGGGACTGGACCCGCGCGTGATCGTGCGCGCCGCCGTGAAGGGCGGGCACCGCGTGCTGGGCACCCGCGCGCCCTTCATCCGCCGGGGCGAGACCTGGGACGACCGCTACCGCTGGTGACCCGACAGGGGAGGAGGCGACCGGCGTGCTGCTCGGTCGCCCCCTCCCCGTGACGGTCATGCGGTTTCCGTTTGTTTCGTGGACAGATCGGAAGAACACCGATCTATCCACTCCACGCCCGGAAACCGCTTTTCTCCTGCTCGCTTCGCTCGGGTTGAAAGATGTTGCACACCTTTCAACCGGAGTCTGTATCAGTTGCTGACGGCAGAGCACGTCCCGGTCGCGGTGCGGCCCCCGGTCTTCAGAGTCAGTTCACCCTGATACGGCTGGGACAGCAGGGTGCCGATCCGGCAGGAGTACGTCACGCCGTTCTCCGCGATCCAGTCGAAGCGCAGGGTGCGGCGGTTGCCGTCGTACGTGGCGACCGTGAAGCCCGCGCGGCCCGCACTGAACGCGTCGGCCTGATCGCGGCCGTTCACGCTGGCGGTGCCGTCGGCGACGTCCACCAGATCGGTGATGTTCACGGACTGCGTCACCGTCCGGCTGTCCACCGGACCGCTGACCGTCCAGGTCTGCCCGACCACCAGGGGTCCGGCGGTGCGGGGCTTGGGCCCCTCGCTTTCAGAATTGGCCAGGATCGAGGCCAGGGGCGCGCAGGCGCCCAGCAGCGGCAGGGTCAGCAGGACCGGCAGGACTTTCAGGTTCATGCGCGCAGGATACGGGTCACATATGAGGGCCGACCGCGCGCCCTTCACCGCGCGTGGAGCGGACGTTCATGCTCCCTGAGCGAAAACCGCTCAAGTTGCTTATGCGCCCCTCACTGAAATCACGCCGCGCCGCGCCCGGCCCGCGCGTTATACTCGCTTGTCATGTTCCGTGTCCTGAACAAAATGTTCGATAACAACCAGCGCGACGTTGCGCAGATCATCAAGACGATCGTGCAGCCCGTCAACGCGCTGGAAGAAGAGACCCAGAAGGTCGAAGATCTCGCCGCCGCCTTCATGGAACTGCGCCGCCGCGTCACCGAAGGCGGCGAGACCCTCGACGACGTCGTCGTGCCCGCCTTCGCCCTGATCCGCGAAGCCGGACGCCGCTCCATCGGCAAACGCCACTACGACGTGCAGCTCATCGGCGGGTACGCCCTGCACAAGGGCCGCATCGCCGAGATGCGCACCGGCGAAGGGAAAACCCTCGTCGCCACGCTCGCCCTCGCGCTGAACGCCCTCGAGGGCCGCGGCTGCCACCTCGTCACCGTGAACGACTACCTCGCCCGCGTCGGCATGGAGGAGATGAGCCTGCTGTACCGCACGCTCGGCCTCACCGTCGGCCTCGCCAGCCGCGAGATGCAACCCCACCAGAAGCAGGCCGCGTACGCCTGCGACATCACCTACGTCACCAACAGCGAACTCGGCTTCGACTACCTACGCGACAACATGGCCCAGAGCCGCGAGGCCCTCGCCCTGCGCGCCGAACACCCCCTGAACTTCGCCATCGTGGACGAGGTCGACTCCATCCTCATCGACGAGGCCCGCACGCCCCTGATCATCAGCGGCGCCGCCGAGAAGGCCACGGACCTCTACTACGTGTACGCCAAACTCATCCGCCGCCTCCAGAAGGGCGAACCCGCCGAGCCCGGCGTGCGCACCGAACCCACCGGCGACTACACCATCGACGAGAAGGGCAAGCAGGTGCACATCACCGAGGGCGGCATCAGCAAGATCGAACGCCTGCTGTCCCTGAGCGACCTGTACAGCCCGGACAACATGGACAAGGCGCACATGATCACCCAGGCGATCCGCGCGCGCGAACTGTACCACCGCGAGAAGGACTACATCGTCAACGCCGAGGGCGAAGTCATCATCATCGACGAGTTCACCGGGCGCAGCATGCCCGGGCGCCGCTACGGCGAGGGCCTCCACCAGGCCATCGAAGCGAAAGAAGGCGTGAAGATCGAGAACGAGAACCAGACGCTCGCCACGATCACCTACCAGAACTTCTTCCGCCTGTACAACAAATTTGCAGGCATGACCGGCACCGCCAAGACCGAGGAGAAGGAATTCCTCGACATCTACGGCAGCGACGTCCTCGTGATCCCCACCAACCGCGGCGTGCAGCGCAAGGACGCCGAGGACCTCGTGTACCGCAGCAAGATGGGCAAATACAACGCCGTCGTGCAGGAAGTCAAGGAAATGCACGCCACCGGCCGCCCCGTCCTGATCGGCACCGCCAGCATCGTCACCAGCGAACAGCTCAGCGACCTCCTGACGCAGGCCGGCATCCAGCACAGCGTCCTGAACGCCAAGTTCGAGGCGCAGGAAGCCAGCATCGTCGCGCAGGCCGGCCGCTCGGGCACCGTCACCATCGCCACCAACATGGCGGGCCGCGGCACCGACATCATGCTCGGCGGCAACGCCGAATTCATCCTCGGCGAGGCCATCGAACAGCAGCTCGGCCTGAGCCGCTACACGCCGGAAGTCGAGAACTTCATCAAGGCCATCAGCCGCCAGGACCCTGACGCCATGCAGATCGGCATGCAGATCCCCGGCATGAACGAGGACTTCATCGGTCAGGCCATCGGGCTGCAGGCGGACACCCTCACCGACCGCCAGCGCGTCAAGGACCTCGGCGGACTGCACATCATCGGCACCGAACGCCACGAGAGCCGCCGCATCGACAATCAGCTGCGCGGCCGCGCCGGACGCCAGGGCGACCCCGGCAGCAGCCGCTTCTACGTGTCCTTCGAGGACGACCTGATGCGCCTCTTCGCCAACGACCGCGTCGTCGCCATGATGGACCGCCTCGGCATGGACGACACCCAGCCCATCGAAGCCAAGATGGTGACCGGCGCCATCGAGAAAGCCCAGGCCCGCGTCGAAGACCGCAACTTCAGCACCCGCAAACAACTTCTCGAATTCGACAACGTCATGAGCAAACAGCGTGACACCGTCTACGCCCAGCGCCGCGAGGTGCTCCTCGGGCCGGACGCCGACGTCGAGGAGAGCACCGAAGGCATGATCGCCGACTTCGTCGACCACCAGCTCGCCACGCACCTCCCCATCGACCAGAGTCACGAGAACTGGGACATTGACGGCCTGCGCGCCGCCATCACCGACGCCGTCCCCCAGCTCGAAGAGTTCGACTTCGAGAGTCTGCGCAGCAAGACGCCTGCCGAAGCGCAGGACACCCTCCTCGCCGCCGTCGCCGACGCCTTTGACGCCCGCAAGGAAGAACTCAGCCCCACCATGATGAACAGCCTGTCACGCTACGTCGTCCTGCAGGTCGTCGACCAGCTCTGGAAAGAACACCTGCACGGCATGGACGTCCTGCGCCAGGGCATCGGCCTGCGCGGTTACGGCCAGCGCGACCCCTTCACCGAATACAAATTCGAAGCCACCACCATGTTCAACGACATGATCGACAACCTCAAGGCCGACGTCACCAAATTCGTCTTCCGAATGCAGTTCGGACAGGCCGGATAAGTAAAACTTTTTGGATTTCACTGCTGTAGTGAAATTGAGGGCATGCATACGTGCATGCCCTTTAATCATTGGGGAGTGAGTCACCGGCGTTTTTTAGTAGCCATATTTCTGATATGTGTTAGGTGAGAGAGTTCCAAAGTGTGCCGCCACCCAAATTTGAGCTGGGCGCAATCGAATGTACGCCCGGGTACGACCTGTAAAAGTTCGTTCCTTTTAAGATTAAATTCAGTCCGATACACAAGGTGTACTGGGCAAATTCATCTATGCAGTGGAGGTTTTCATGAAACGGATTCTGGCGATGACGGCGCTGATGTGTTCCACGACAGTCCTTGCGGGTGGCGGCAGCGTGGTGCCAAGCGGCCGCACCATTGCGGCGATCGTGGCCAACGACCCGAACTTCAGCACGCTCCTGAGTGCCCTGCAGGCCGCCGGTCTGGTCGATACGCTGAACAGCGCCGGCCCCTTCACTGTCTTCGCACCGACCAACGCGGCCTTCGCGAAGATTCCGCAGGCTGACCTCCAGGCCCTTCTGAACGATCGTGAAAAGCTCCGCGCGGTGCTGCTGTACCACGTCGTCCCGGGCCGTGTGACCAGCACGCAGGTGACGAAGCTCAGTACCGCCACCACTGCGCAGGGCGATTCGCTGAATATCTCAGCCATGAACGGCGCCGTCATGATCAATGACGCCCGCGTGACCCGTGTCGACATTGGCGCCAGTAACGGCGTCATCCACGTGATCGATACGGTTCTCATGCCGAAATAAACCCGCAATCGACGCCGGTTCTCCCGCTCCGCCCTGGTGGTCTCTGCACCATTGGCGCGGAGCGGACTCTGCTGTGGAGGTCCCATGTTTCGCCGTCTCTGGCCTTTCCTGCTGCTGTGCACTTCAGGTGCCAGTGCCCTGACCCTGCAACTCCGCTGGAGTGCCCCTGAACCTCAGCTCGTTCAGGGACAGGTGCAGCGGCCCGTCTTTCATCACGCCGTGGTCGTGCAGTTGCCCGCCACCATCACCCGTCAGGGCGCTGCTCAGCAGGCGAGCACGCTGCGGGAGGCGGCCGTGCGGGCTGCAGCGCAGATCAACCGGGCACCGCAGGACCTTCGCTTCACGCTCGCGGCAACAGGCTGGGTCGGTCGCGCCCAGACAGGCTGGGCGGTGACCCCTCAAGCACTTCAGGACGTCCTGACCCGGGCGGTCCGAACCGGGCAGCGGTCCGCGGCAGTGCCCGTGCGGCTCCGGGCTCCCCTGCGAACGGTCCGCTGGGCGGCCCAGCAGCGATTCGGCGCTCTGGGCAGTGGTTCGTCCACCTTCACCGGAAGCCCGGATTTTCGGGTGCACAACATCCGGCTGGGCGCCGCGCAGTTCCACGGGCAGTGGCTCGAGCCGGGGCAAACCCTGGACTTCAACAAGCAGATCGGTCCCGTCAGCGCTCCACGCGGTTTCCAGCCCGGGTACGTCCTCGCCGGGAACACGTTGCGACTGGAGGACGGTGGGGGCATCTGCCAGGTCAGCACCACGCTGTTCCGCGCGGCCCTGCGCGCCGGGCTACCCATCACAGAGCGCCACGCGCATTCCGTGCAGGTCGCCTATTACGGCGCGCCTGGACTGGACGCCGCCGTCTACGCAGGCTCCAAAAACCTCAGGTTCCGCAATGACACGGCCGCGCCCCTGCTGATCCAGTTCCGGTGGGATCTCCAGAAGCAGACCCTGCACGCCGATCTGTTCGGCCAGTCGGATCGGCGTACCGTCCGGATCGAGGGCAGCGGGCTGCGCCGCCTGCAACTCCCCCCCAACCCCACGTTCGTCCAGGCCCTTGATCTCCAGCCCGGCCAGACCCGCCGGATCGACATGCCCGCCCCGGGGGGCGTGGTCGAGGTGAAGCAGGTCGTCACCCTGGCCTCCGGTCAGACCCGCACCTACGCGTTTCGGAGCAGTTACCGGCCCTGGGGCGGTGTCATCGCGGTCCCCAAAGGTGATCCACGGGGCTGAATCCCCGGACGGCAGCGACCAGTGGACCGTGTCAGTGCAGAAAGCACCGGTGATGTGCGTCGATGTCATGAGAGTCATGCCCGGCTGTGGACTGACGGAAAAGAACTGCCCCAGGCTGTCAGTAGCCGGGGCAGTTCTATTTCGCCTGTTCTATTCAGCGGCGGCGTTTGGGACGCTGCGGGCCGACGCGGCCGGCGCCGGTCCCCGGGGTGTCCTGGCGCTGCTGGGGACGGCCCTCACTGCGCTGCGGACGCCCTTCGCTGCGCCCACCGCCCTGCTGGCCCTGACGGGGAGCACCCTGCCGCTGGCCCTGGCTGCCGCCCTGCGCGCTGCGCGGCTGCTGTCCGGCGCCCCGGCCCGGCTGTCCGCCGCGCCCCTGGCTCTGGCCCTGCCCGCGACCCTGGCCGCGTTTTTCCTGCACCTCGGGATCGATCTGGCGTTCCTCGGGCGTGGCGGGGGGCTGCAGCGCGGCGGGCAGCTTGCGGCGGATGCCCTGCCACAGGGCGCGCTGTTCGGGCGCCAGGAGGATCAGGTTGGTGCCGTCGCGTCCGGCGCGGGCGGTGCGGCCCGAGCGGTGGACGTGGTCCTCGGCGGTGGCGGCGACGTCCAGGTGAATCACGAGGCGCACTTCGGGCAGGTCGATGCCGCGGCCGGCGATGTCGGTGGCGACGAGGATGCGGGACTGCCCGTCGCGGAGCGCCTGCATGGTGCGTTCGCGTTTCTTCTGGTCCATGTTCCCCTCAAGGGGGCTGACCTGTTCGCCGGGGAGGAGGTCGCCGAGGTGCTGGGCGCGGCGTTTGACGAGGTGTTTGGTGCGGCTGAACAGTACGACGCAGCCGCCGGGTTCTTTCAGCGCGGCGCGGGTGTGCCGGGCCGCGTCGGTCAGGAGGGCGTCCTTGGTGGTGTGGTGCAGGAGGTGCGTGGCGGTGCTGACCCCGCCCAGGATGTCGCCGGTGGCGTCCGCGCCGGGGGTGGGGGCCACGTCGATGCGCGCGGGGTCGTGCATGAAGCGCTGCGCGACGTCGCGGATCTCGGCGGGGAACGTGGCGGAGGCCATGGCGATCTGCAGCGTGCGGCCCTGCGGCTGCTGGTCACGGGCGTGGCGCAGGATGTCACCCACGTCGCGCAGGAAGCCCAGCGACAGGAGTTCGTCCGCCTCGTCCAGGACGACGTAGCGCAGGTTGTTCAGTCGCAGCTCGCCGCGCCCGATGAGGTCTTTCAGGCGACCGGGCGTGCCGGTGATCAGGCCCTTGCCGGTCGCCTCGCGGGTCGTCTGCCCGGGGGTGATGCCGCCGGTGATGCGCCCGGCGGTCATGCCGAGTTCCGTGGCGACGTCGCGGATCTGCACGGCGAGTTCGCGCGTGGGGGTGATGACGAGGGCCTCGGGCTGCATGCCGCGCGTGGGGCGCATGCCGATGCCGCGTGCGGCGGCCGGGATCAGGAACGCGAGGGTCTTGCCGCTGCCGGTGCGGGCGGTCGTGATGACGTCCCGGCCGTCCAGCAGGGCGGGAATGGCCTGGGCCTGCACGGGGGTGGGCGTGCGGTCGCCTAGGAGGGTCTGCCAGTCGCGCACGGTGGGGGCGGGGGCGGTGCTGGCGGTGGAGGGGGTGGTGCTGGCGCGGCGGGGCGCGCGGGTGTGCTGGGTCATGGGTGATCCTGTCGGCCTGCACGCCGCACAGGTGGGGGCGGGGGCCGTGTCTTGAGGTGAGGCTTGAGAGGCGGGGCGTGCCCGGTGGGCCGACCTGGCCCGGTCGCGCTGAGCGCGTGACCCGTCATCCTGCCACGCGGGGGGGCCACAGGGCAAATCACGGGGTGACGATTCAGGTCTTCCGGTCGGACGACCCGTCCGCCGGAACGCCGCCCGCTCTGTTTGCCGGGCGGCGTTCCGGGCCAGTCCCCAGTTCGGGTTCAGTTCAGGACGCGGTCCTCGGAGTGGGCGGTGGGGGTCCAGTCGGCGCGGAACAGGTGGGTGGCCTCGCCGCGTGCAGGGGCGTACCAGACGCGCACGCCGTGGTCGTGCCCGTGGACGGGCAGCAGGGCTTCCTGCCCGGCGGCGAGTTCCTGCACGGCCTCCCCGGCGGGCGTGCGGACGGGGTACCACGCGTTCAGTCCGGCAGGGGACCAGCCGGCCATGCGCAGCGCGCGGCCCGACACGTTGCGCAGGTGCGCGCCGCGCTCGCTGAGGGTGACGGTCAGCTCCGGCCAGTCGGGCGTGGTGACGGTCTTCCAGCGGCTGGCGAACGTCAGGGGGTGCGTGACCGGCCAGGGGCGGTACGCGGCGGCGGCGAGCAGCCCCCCCAGGCCCGCCAGGAGCAGCGCGGCGCTGATCGCCGTGATCCAGGGGTCGGTGCGGCCCTGCAGGACGTTCATGCCCAGGCCCGCGCCCAGGACGGTGACGACCAGCGGCCACGCGGGCGCAGGGCGGGTGCGGGTCGGCACGAACGCCTGCGGCCAGTACTCGGCGAGCAGCATCAGGCCCGCACCCACGCCGAACAGGGCGGGGACGTCCAGCATTGGCGCCAGCAGCAGCGCACCCAGGCCGGGCGCCGCCCAGTACGTCACGCGCGGCGCGAAGCGGGACCGGGCGGCGCGGATCACGCGGCCCAGCCAGTACGCGGCGAGGACGGCCAGCGTGACGGCCAGCGGCAGGTTCAGGCTGGCCACGTGCGCCCCGGGGTCACAGGCCCCCACCTTTCTTGTGGCGGCCCAGTCCGGCGGCCACGCCGCCCCCCGCGCCGGGCATCGGGGGTGGCGCCGGGGCGTCCGGCCCGGGGAGGGGCGGTGGGGTCAGGACGCCCGGCTGACCGTGGCGTTCCACCTCGAACGCGAGGTGACCCAGCTCGTCTTTCAGGATGCCGTTCCAGGCGGTCTGCACGGCGTTCAGGCTGCCCGGCATGGCGAACACCACCGCGCCGCGCACCAGTCCGGCCACGGCGCGTGACAGCATGGCCGCGCCGCCCACCTGCTGGTAGCTGAGCATCCGGAACAGCTCGCCGAAGCCGGGGATGGGTTTGGTGATCAGGCTCTCCACGACCGGCACGGTCACGTCGCGGCCCGTGATGCCGGTGCCGCCGCTGGAGATCACGACGGTCGCCTCGCGCGTGAACGCGACCAGCGCGGTGCGGATCTGCACGGCGTCGTCCTTCACGACGCGGTACGCGACGACCTCGTGCCCCTGCGCCTCGATCTCGGCGCGCAGGAACTGCCCGCTGGTGTCCGTCTCGGGTGTGCGGGTGTCACTGACGGTCAGGATCGCCACCCGCACCTGCCGGGGCGAGGCTTCACGGTGCGAACCGGCCGAACCGCCGGGCTGAACGGGGGAGAGGGTGGGCGTGCCGTCCGGGGCGTCGGTCATGCCCTTCAGGATAGTGGGCGGCGCACGGGATGCACAGGCACCTGCGCCAGCATTCCGCCGGGCGGGACGGGTCAGTCGCTGGCGTTCAGGACGTGCCGCACCCGCTCGGGCAGGTACGCGCGGTCACTGCGTTTCAGGGCCGCGCGCGGACGGCTGAGGAACAGCGTCAGGTACAGCGCCGCCTGCTCGGCCAGGAACCCCTGGTACCCGCCGCCCTCGCCGCTGCGGACGCATTCCAGCGCCAGCAGCTCGAGTTGTTCCTCCAGCTGCCGCAGGGCCAGGAACCGCGCGGCCTGCACGCCACTGTTCCCCAGCGTGTCGCGCAGGCCCTCCAGCCGCTCGGGGTGACGCATCAGGGCCTTGGCGGCGCGGCGCACGTTCGGGTCCGCCAGGGTCAGCGTGCAGGCGCGGCAGGGCTGCTCGCGGCTGGCCTCGCCGCACACTGGGCAGGGCCGGAAGCCCTGTTCCTCACGCCACTTGCGCGCGCGGGTGATCGCCTCGGCGGCGCGTAGCGCGGCACTCTTCAGGTCTTCCGGGACGTCCTGCACGAGCTGCCGTGCGCGGGCGCGGTCCGGCGCGGGCAGCGGCGCCACCGCCACCGGCGCGGTCGGTTCGCGCACCGTGCCCACCCCGAAACGCAGCTCGGTCAGGGGCGCGTCGGGCAGCAGGGCGTTCAGGGCCTTCAGGAAGTGGTGCCGCTGCATGCTGAGGTGGTGCGCGGTGGCGCTGTCGCGGACCTCCACGAACAGCGTGCCGCCCTGCTGCGTGCGGGGCCGCGTGATCCGCGCGATTTCCGGGCCGACCGCCTGCGGCCACAGCAGGATCGCCCGCGCCCGCTGGATGCCCCCCGTGAGTTTCGCGCTGCCCAGCGTGGCGCCCATCAGGTCACCCAGCCGCAGCGGGCCGCTCATGCGCCGCCCCCGCCGCGTCACGCGCGGACCTCCTCGGCCAGAGGTTCCCCGGGCAGGGGTTCAGCGGTGACCTCGGGCGTGAAGCGGCCCCCATGGGCGCGCAGGGTCAGTGCCGCGCCGGGTGCCCGCTCGGTCCCGGTCACGATCGCCTGCGGCACGCTGGCCGCTAGGTCCAGCAGGAACGCCCGCCGCCCCGGGTCGAGTTCCGCCGAGAAATCGTCGATCAGCAGCACGGGCCGCTCGCCGAAGCGTTCCGCCAGGAGTTCCAGTTCCGCGCGGCGCAGCGCCAGCGCCACCGTGCGGCCCTCGCCGCGGCTGGCGTACTCGCTGGCGGGGAAGTCCCCCAGCGTCAGCACCAGATCGTCCCGGTGCGGGCCGGTCGCGGTGCTGCCCCGCGCGAGTTCCTCCGCGCGGCGCGACGCGAGATCCTGCGCGTACGCCTCGGGCGTGGTGGACTCCGCGAGGCTCAGCGTCAGGCTCTTGCGGCTGCCCAGCGCCGCGTTCGCCTCGGCCGCCAGTTCGTTCAGGCGCACCAGCGCGCGGCGGCGCACCGTCATGATCTCGGTGCCCAGGCGCACCAGGGACTCGTCCCAGACGTGCATCGCCCATTCCTCACCGCCACGCAGGGCCGCGTTGCGCTGCGACACCGTCCGCTCGTACCGGGACAGGACCTCCGCGTAGCGGGCACTCAGGCGCGACAGCAGCGAATCCAGGAATGCCCGCCGCCCCGACGGCGACCCGAACACCAGTTCGCTGTCCTCCGGACGGATCCACACGGCGCTCCCACGCGGCAGGTCCCCGGTGCGCACGCGCACGCCGTCCACCTTCAACTGCCGCCGCCCGCGCCCCAGGCCGACCTCCTGCACACTCAGGCTGCCGCTGCTCTCCAGGTCCGCCCGCACGTACGCTTCCGTCTCGCCCTGCTGCACCAGCTGCTCCAGGCGCGTCACGTCCGTCAGGCCGGTCAGCGCCAGGAACGCCGCCTCCAGCAGGTTCGTCTTGCCCGCCCCGTTCTCCCCGAAGACCCCGGTCACGCCCGCCGGGAACAGCAAGGTACACGGGGCGAGATTCCGGTAATTCAGGGTGGACAGCGAATCCAGACGCACCCTCCCATTCTAGGCGACGCTGGCTAAACCGCGCGGGAGCCTCCCCCCAATTCACGCGGGCGGGCAGGGTACGCTGGGCCGCATGACCACCTCCCCCCGTCCCGTCCCCAGCCCGGACGACCTGACCGCCTTCGGCGCGGGCCACCTGCCCGGCTTGATCGGCATCCGCTTCACGCACGCCGAGCGGGGGCTGCTGCGCAGCGAACTGACCGTGCGGCCCGAACTGCTCGCCCCGAACGGCTACCTGCACGCCGCGAGCGTCGTCGCGCTGGCCGACACCACCTGCGGCTACGGCACCCGCATCCTGCTGCCCGAGGGCGCACAGTCGTTCACGACCATCGAACTCAAGAGCAACCACCTCGGCACCGCCCGCGAGGGCACCGTCACCTGCGAGGCCCGGAGCGTCCACGCTGGGCGCACCACCCAGGTCTGGGACGCCGAGGTCCGCGCGCCGGACGGCAAACTCATGGCCCTGTTCCGCTGCACGCAGGCCGTGCTGTACCCCCGCTGAGGTGGCCGCCGCCCAGCCCTGGCTGACCCACCCCGACCCCCTGACCCGGCAGGTCGCCCGCGCCTACGCGCAGGGCGCCTTCCTGATGGACAACGGCGACGGCGTGCAGTTCTACAGCGTCGAGGAGCGCGCCATCGTCCCGCTGACGGAAGAAGGCGGCCTGCACGTCGCCCGCCGCCTCCGGCGCGACCTGCGGCACTTCACGTACCGCGTGGATACCAACTTCGACGCCGTCCTCGCCGGGTGCCGCGGCCAGCTGCCCGGCAGCCCCCCCCGCGACGGCGAGTGGATCAGCGACGACCTCACCGCCATCTACGGGCACCTGCACGACACCGGCCTCGCGCATTCATTCGAGGCGTATAAAGACGGGGAACTCGCGGGCGGCGTCCTCGGCCTCGCCCTGGGCAGCGCGTTCATCGCCGAGAGCAAATTCCACCGCGTCACGAATGGCAGCAAGGCCGCCCTCATCGGCCTCGCCACGCACCTGCACGCACGGGGGTTCACCCTCCTCGACGCGCAGATCCAGAACCCGCACCTCCAGACCCTCGGCGTGTACGAGATCAGCGCCGACGACTACGCCCGGCGACTCCAGACCGCCCTCACCACGGACGCCACCCTGTAGGGAAGACCACGTACCCCCACCCGGCAGGGCCCAGCGTACCGACCTCATCATCCCGTCCGGTTCCTCCCTCCCCGCGCCGGTGGCCGCAGGCGGCCTCGTGCTGCGGGCTGGCCTGGCGGGGCGTCGGCCCTGGCTCCGCCGGGGGGGCTCTGTAGAGAGGCTGAGGGCGTCTGCCGGACCAGACCGGCGCCGTGCATAAAGCTGGCATTCATACATAGAGTTCCCCTCAAGGGCAGCTTCAGGGGACTTGAGGTGCGCGTCATGGATGCCGGAGGCGGGCGGAGCACACTGCTCCTATGAATCTCCTCCTGATCATGGCGGCCCTGACCCTCTTGATCATGCTCGTGGCCTTCATGGCGATGACGCATGAAGACCGCGCCGTGCTGCGTGAACAGGAGGAGCAGCCCTTCCGGGGGCTTCAGGCCGGGGACTGAACCCCGCCACGCCTCTACACCTCACAGAGTTCATCCGTCCACGAGCCGCTGCCGGTGCCTCACCGCCGCAGCGGCGTTCCCTTGCAGGGCGCGGCCGGAAGGCATTACGTTCCCAGTAGAATGGCGGGTATGACTGCCGCCGCCCCCGACACCCTGGTGCTGATCGACGGCCACGCCCTGGCGTTCCGCTCGTACTTCGCCCTGCCGCCCCTCACGAACAAACAGGGCGAGGCCACCAACGCCATCCTGGGCTTCCTGCGCCTCACGCTGCGCCTTGCCCGGCAGCGCAGCAATCAGGTTATCGTGGTGTTCGACCCGCCCGTGAAGACCTTCCGGCACGAGCAGTTCGACGGGTACAAGTCCGGCCGCGCCGAGACGCCCGCCGACCTGCCCGGGCAGATCAACCGCATCCGCGAGATCGTGGACGCCATCGGTTTCCCCCGCCTGGAAGAACCCGGCTACGAGGCCGACGACGTGATCGCCAGCCTGACCCGCAAGGCCGAGGGCACCGGCATGCAGGTGCGGATCGTGACCAGCGACCGCGACGCGTACCAGCTGCTCGACGACCACGTGCGCGTCATCACGAACGACTTCCGCCTGATCGGCCCGGCCGAGGTGCTCGAAAAGTACGGCGTGACCGTGGGGCAGTGGGTGGACTACCGCGCGCTGACCGGCGACGCCAGCGATAATATCCCCGGCGCGAAAGGCATCGGCCCGAAAACCGCCGCGAAACTTCTTCAGGAGTACGGCACGCTGGAAGGCATCTACACCGCCGCGAAGGCCGGCACGTTGAAACCCGACGGGACCCGCCAGAAACTCCTCGATTCCGAGGAAGCCGTGGAGTTCAGCCACCGGCTGTCTTGCATGGTCACGGACCTGCCGCTGGACGTGCAACTCGGCGCGGGTCGCCTGCCGGGCAATCCGGAGAGGCTGCACGACCTGCTGACCGAGCTGGACCTGCACTCCATCAAGCGGGACGTGGCGGCCCTGGACGGCATCGAGAGCGTCCTGAGCGTCCCCGACGCGGTGAACGACAGCACCCACCGCGCCGCGCCGCACGACGCCCCCGAGAGCACCGACGTGCCCGCCGTCCCGGCCCTGACCATCCACGAGGCCGCGTGGCGCACCCCCGCGCAGGGCGTCATCTGGGGCTACCGCCTGTCCCGCGAGGACGACCTGACCGCCGCCCTCGTGGACGCCGCCACCCTGGAACTCGACGGTACGACCGGCACCGTCCGCACCGCGCCCACCACCGAACCCACCGAGTGGCGCAAGGCCGAGGTGTACGCCCAGCCCGGCGGCCTGTTCGACAACCCGGACGAACCCGCCGCGCCCCTCACGAAGACGCAGCAGAAGGCGGCCGAGAAGGCCCGTAAGGAGCAGGAGAAGGCCGCCGCGAAACTCCGCGAGCAGTTCCCCGCCACGGTGGACGACGCGCAGTTCGTCGCGCAGCGCACCGTCACCGCCGCCGCCGCCAAGGCCCTCGCCACGCACCTCAGCGTGCGCGGCACCAGCGTGGAACCCGGCGACGACCCCCTCCTGATGGCGTACCTGCTCGACCCGGCCAACACCACCATGAGCGCCGTGACCGGGCGGTACCTGAACGTCCCCTGGCCCGACGACGCCGCCGGACGCGCCGCGATCACCGCCCAACTCCTCGACCTGCTGCCGCCCCTGCTGGACGACACCCGCCGCACGCTGTACGACGACATGGAAAAACCCCTGTCCGCCGTCCTCGCCCGCATGGAAGTGCGCGGCGTGCGACTGGACAGCGAATACCTGCGCGGCCTCTCCGCCGCCACCGGCGCCCGCCTGAGCACCCTGGAAACCCAGATCCACTCGCTGGCCGGACGGGAATTCCAGATCCGCAGCCGCGACCAGCTCGAAGCCGTCCTGTACGACGAACTCGGCCTCGCCAGCGGCAAGAAGACCAAACTCACCGGCAAACGCAGCACCGCCGTCGCCGCCCTCGAACCCCTCCGGGACGAGCACCCCATCATCCCCGCCCTGCTCGAATACCGCGAACTGGAAAAACTACGCGGCACGTACCTCGACCCCCTCCCGAACCTCGTCAACCCCCGCACCGGCCGCCTGCACACCACCTTCGCACAGGCCGCCGTCGCCACCGGACGCCTCAGCAGCCTCAACCCCAACCTGCAGAACATCCCCATCCGCAGCGAGAACGGCCGCGAAATCCGCAAGGGCTTCATCGCCGACCCTGGCCACTGCCTGATCAGCGCCGACTACTCCCAGATCGAACTGCGCCTCCTGGCGCACATCGCCGACGATCCCCTCATGCAGCAGGCCTTCCAGGACGGCGCGGACATCCACCGCCGCACCGCCGCGCAGGTCCTCGGCCTGAACGAAGGCACCATCACGCCGGATCAGCGCCGCGCCGCCAAGACCGTGAACTTCGGCGTGCTGTACGGCATGAGCGCCCACCGCCTCTCGGGCGACCTCGGCATTCCCTACGCGGACGCCGCCGGCTTCATCGAAACGTACTTCGCCACGTACCCCGGCATCCGCGCGTACATCGACCGCACCCTCGAATTCGGCCGCCAGCACGGCTACGTCGAGACCCTCTACGGCCGCCGTCGCTACGTCCCCGAACTCGTCGCCACCAACCGCACCCTGCGCGAAGCCGGGGAGCGCCTCGCGTACAACATGCCCATCCAGGGCACCGCCGCCGACATCATCAAACTCGCCATGATCACCCTGGAACGCGAACTCCAGGGCACCGGCGCCCGCCTCCTGCTGCAGGTCCACGACGAACTGCTCCTCGAAGCCCCCGAAGACAAGGCCGAGGAGATCAGCGAGACCGTACGCCGCATCATGGAAGGCGCCGCCAGCCTCACCGTGCCCCTCGCCGTCGAAGTCGGCGTCGGGCCGAACTGGTACGACACGAAATAAAATTGCGGTGAGTCGCAGACGAACCCGACCGGAGGGAGAGGCAATCGAAGCGGGTTCAGGAGATGGACGGCTTCCCGGTGACGTTCCGGGGAGCCGGGAATCGGATGAATCCGCTCTGTGGGGGGTGGGCTGTGGGAATGGCCCGCCCCCTCACGCTTTCTTGGCGTTGAGGTCACCTCCGTCGGGTGCGGGCGTACCCTGCGGGCATGACCATCCGCGCCCTCTTCTTCGACATCGGCGGTGTGCTGCTCAGCAACGGCTGGGACCGCGAGCAGCGCGCCGTCGTCGCCGCGCAGTTCGGGCTGGACGCCACGGACTTCAGCGAGCGGCACAAGCTGGCCGTGCCCGAGCTGGAGCTGGGCCGCATGACCCTGGACGAGTACCTGGAGCAGACCGTGTTCTGCCACCCGCAGACCTTCACGCGGGACGAATTCCGCGCGGCGATGGAAGCGCAGAGCACCCCGCACGAAGACGCCCTGGTCCTCGCCCGCGACCTGTCGGCGCGGCACCGCCTGTACGCCCTGAACAACGAGGGCCGCGACCTGAACGACCACCGCATCCGCACCTACGGCCTCAGCGACTTCCTGCTGGCGTTCTTCACGTCGTCCACGCTGGAACTCATGAAGCCCAACCCCGCCATCTACCGCGCCGCCCTGACGCTGGCTGCCGTCGCCCCGCACGAGGCCGTCATGATCGACGACCGCGCCCAGAACACCGAAGCCGCCCGCCGGGTCGGCCTGCACGCCATCCAGTACAAGGACGCCGCGCAGCTCCGAGAGGAACTGGCGGCGCTGGGCGTGAGGTAGGGGCAGGGAATGGCGTCCCTACTGCGTCAGGAATGCCTTGACCGCGCCGAGGCTGCCCGTGTCGAGCAGCAGTTTCCCGCTGGGGCGGTGCAGCAGGGCCGGCGTGCGGGCCAGGGCGTGCGCGTCGGCCAGCGCGGTGAAGGCGTCGGGGTTCTGCTGGCGGTGCAGGATTTCGATCTGGTCGTCGAACGCGCCGCGCAGGGGGAGGGTCAGCATGCGCTTGAGGGTCTCGCACTGCGGGCACTGGTCCTGCGTGAACAGCACGAAGGGTTTCTGGTCAGTCATGGGCCACCTCCTGAGCGGGCCAGAGTTCGCTGAAGTCGTCGTCGGTGAGCGCCTCGACCCGCAGCTTGGCGTAGCTGCTGCCCTTGGCGCTGAAGAAGTCGTGCGTGGTGCCGCGTGAGCGGATGCCGTTCAGCACGACGGGGTTCACGTCCTCGTCCGGAAAGCGCCGGTCCAGCCCCAGGTTGTCGGCCAGCACGTTGAAGTTGAAGCGGATGAACGTGGCGACGTCGTGGGCGAGGTTCACGCTGCCGTACAGCACCTCGGTATACGCCAGTTCGTTCTGGTACAGCGTGTCGAGGCTCGTCTCGTACCACGCGAGGGCCTGCGCCTGCTCGTCCTCGCTCAGCAAGGCGAACTTCTCCTGCGCCAGCAGCGCCACGTACACGCCGTGCACCGCCTCGTCGAGGATGATCAGGTTGAAGATCTCCCCGGCCGACACCATGCGGCCCTGCCCGGCCAGCAGCAGCGGGTAGTAGAAGCCGCTGTAGAACAGCGCCGTTTCCAGCATGCACGACACGACCATCTTCCGCCACAGACCGAAATCGCTGGTGTCCAGGTCGCGGAACACGTCCTGGATGAACTGAATCTTGAACTGAAGCTGCGGCTGCGCCTCCACCCACGCGAACACGGCGCGTTCCTCGGTGGTCGTCAGGAACGTCTTGTTCATCAGGCTGTAGCTGCGCGCGTGAATGTCCTCCATCATCCCCTGGAACTGCAGGGTCGCCTTGCGGATGTGCCCGTCCACGAGGCCGCGCAGGGCCGGCATGCCCACCTCGCCCTGCAGGGTGTCCAGCGCGTTCAGGCCCGCCGAGGCGTGCATGTACGTCCAGCGTTCCTGCTCCGTCAGGCTCTTCCAGTGAATCGCGTCGTTCGTCAGCGGAATCTCGTCCGGGAACCACAGCTGGGACGTGTACTTCTCGTAGAACGTGACCGAGAAGCTGTCCTCGGGGTCGCTCCAGTTCGTGGCGGTAAAGGGGGCTCGGGTCATATCAGGTCTCACAGGGAATGGGATAGTTGGTGTTCGTGTGGGCGCGGCGTTCCGTTCCACGGACGGGAGGACGGCACTCCCGCCCGCCGGTCAGATGGCGCAGTTCAGGCACTCGTCGATGCTGACCTTGCGCAGGCGCGTGTAGTACAGCGTTTTCAGCCCTTTAGCGTAGGCGTACAGGTAGTAGCGTTGCAGGGTGCGGGTGCTGGCGTTGCTGGGCACGAAGAGCGTGCAGGAGATGCCCTGGTCCACGTGGCGCTGCGCGGCGGCGACAGTGTCGATCACGCGTGTCTGGTCCATGTCGTACGCTTCCTCGTAGAACCATTCGGTCATCTCGCTTAAGTGCGGCATGGGGTAGATGGTGCGGGCCTTGTTGCTCGTGCGGGTCTCGACGCGTTCGGTGATGGGCATGATGCTGGCCGAGGCGTTGCTGACGTAGCTGATGCTGCCGGTGGGGGCGATGGCCATGACGAACGAGTGCGCCAGTCCGTGCGTCTGGATGTCCTGCACGAGCGCCTGCCAGTCGGCGCGGGTGGGGAGGTGGTGGCCCTCGAACAGCGCGGCGACCTCGGGCGTGGTCGGCAGGAAGTCCTCGTGCAGGTACTGCGCGAAGTGCTCGCCCGTCTGGTAGCGGCTGCCGTGGAAGCCCTGGAACACGAAGCCGGTGTCCCGCGCGACCTGCATGCTGGTGCGGCGGGCGTGGTAGTGCACGGCGGCGAAGTACACGTTCACGAACTCCAGCGCCTCGGGGCTGCCGTACACGAGCTCGTTCTTCGCCAGGAACGAGTGCAGGCCCATGGCGCCCAGGCCGATGGAGCGCATCTCCTCGTTGGCGCGTTTCACGGCGGGCACCTCGTGGATGCTGGTCGAGCGGGCCACGTTGTCCAGCAGTTTCACCGCCGAGCGCACCACGCGCCCCAGGTCGCCACTCTCGAGGCTCTGCTCGATGACCAGCGACGCGAGGTTGCAGCTGACGTCCAGGCCCACCTGATCCTTGTCCTCCTGCCCGTAGGCGTGGAAAGTGCTGGGGAGGGTGGGTTGCAGGATCTCGCTGCACAGGTTGCTCATCTTGATCGTCCCGACGTTCGGGATGGGGTTCGCGCGGTTCGCGTTGCCCTCGAACAGCAGGTATGGGTAGCCGCTCTCGCCCTGCGTGACGGCGATGTCCTCCAGGATGCGGCGGGGCGACACGAGTTTCTTGCGCAGGCGCGGGTTGGCGGCCAGGGTCTCGTACTCGCGCGTCCAGTCGATGCTCGTGAACTCGCGCCCGGTCTCCTGGAACAGCGAGTGCGGGTAGAACTGGTAGATGTCCTGCCCGGCGCGCGCCCTCTCCAGGAAGATGTCCGGGATGGTCGCGCCCATCGAGAGGGTCTTCAGGCGGGCGTCCTCGTCCGAGGCGATCTTCTTCGCGCTCAGGGTATCCAGGAAGTCCGGGTGCATGACGCTCAGGTAGATCGCGCCCGCGCCGGGCCGCTGCCCCGCCTGATCCGCGTAGCGCAGCATGTTGTCCAGCATCTTCGCCACGCCCATCACGCCCTTCGTGACGTTCTGGATGCCGCGCAGACTCTCGCCGCGCGCACGCAGGTTGCTGACCTCCACGCCGATCCCGCCGCCGCCCTTGCTGAGTTCCGCCACGAACGACAGCGTCTTCGTGATCGAATCCAGGTTGTCCGTGCAGTCCTGGAGCAGGAAGCAGCTCACCAGCCGCCCCGTGTTGGCTTTCCCGGAGTTCATCAGGGTGGGTGTCGCGGGCGTGAACGTCTGGTTCACCAGATGCTCCACGAGTTCCAGCGCTTCCGGCAGGGACTCGCTGCGGGCCAGGGCCGTGACGCTCAGGCGGTCCTCGTAGCGCTCCAGCCACTGCTTGCGGTCGGGGGTCATGGTCGCGTACTCGCTGTAGAACTTGAACGCGCCCATGAACGACCGGAAGCGGAAGTTCAGGCTGTAGGCCCGTTCGAACACCGCGCGGACCTCCTGCGGCGTGAAGCGCACGAACACGGCCGTGTCCCACACGCCCCGCTCGGTCAACGTCGCGATCTTCTCCTCCAGGCTGGGGAAGGTCACGGTGTTCGGGTTGACCTTCTCGCGGAAGTACACCCGCAGCGCCTCCTGATCATGCGACGTGTCCACCACGCCACCCGCCAGCACCTTGTTGTTCAGTTCAATCCAGGGATCCATTCGTTCATCCTTTCCGCCACCACGGGCGACACCCACGCTGCACTCGATTCCTCGTCCTGCCCCGCCAGCCACGCCAGTACCGCCGCGCGGTCCGCTGCCGTCCCGCCCTTGTTCAGCCGGGCGACCAGCGGCACCCCGAACTGCGCGGCGATCCGGTCGCCCGCCCGCCCGAAGTTCTCGCCCCAGTGGTAACTGCCGCTCGCCACCACGCCCCGCAGGCCCGCGCCGTGCTCGCGCAGGAACGCGGCGGTGCTGTCCGGCACCTGCCCGGACCCGAACGTGTACGTCAGCAGCAGGAACCCCTCACCCGGCGCGGGCGGCGCGTCCCGCACGGACCCGACCGGCAGGTCCCCCGCCTCGCGCGCCAGGGCCGTCGCGAACCGCCGCACGTTCCCCGTCAGGGAATCGAACACAAGTCTCACGCCTCTGCCGCCAGAGGGGGCACGGGCGCCGGCTGCCCGTCCTCACCCAGCGCCACGAGCGCGAACGTCCCCGCGCACGCCAGTTCCCGCGTCTCGCTGTACATGTCCTCACGGAACACGTCCACCTGCACCGTCATACTCGTCCGCCCGGTCCGCACCACGCGCGCCACGAGTTCCACCAGCGACCCCTGCGGAATCGGGTGCCGGAACTCCATGGCGTCCAAGTGCCGCGTCACCACCTTCTTCCGGCAGTGCCGGGTCGCCGCGATGAACGCCGCCGAATCCATCAGCGACAGCGCCTCACCACCGAACAGCGTGCCGTGATGGTTCGTCAGGCCGGGAAAGACGACGTGCGTCACGCGCGTCTCACGCGGCGGCACGGGCGAAAGGCCGCCCAGCGGGGGACGGGACAGGGGCAGGGTCATGAAACACCTCTGGAGCAGGGGAGAAGCGGGGGCAGAACAGGGCAGAGGTGAGTTATCAGGTGATCAAGGGAAAACCGCCTTGTGCCCCTTGCGCGGGGGCCGTGATATGGGCGTCTCTTCGCTGGGCGAGCGTTCGGACTGTGAACCGTGGCGCGACCGTGCCGGACTGAAACCCCTGGTAGGGCGTGACCGGACTTCCCTCTGTTCCCGCAAAGTGCTGCGTGTGCAGCGACAGCGTGGAGTCTACATTTTGTATCTGGGTGCGTCAACCGATCCTGCATGTACTGCATATGGTATATGCAGGCGAGTCGGACCAAAATGTGTCCGACTCGCCTGCATCGTGATCTTATTTGATCTTTTTGTCGATCATTTGGAGAATCGTCAGAGTGACTGTGAGAATGAACAGTTCCTTATGCAGGGAGTGCGCCAATTCAATGATCTTGTTTGATGCTTCTGTGGAGTCGAGGACAGCGGTGAAAATGCCAACCACAACCAATGTGGCTACAACAAGAATCGAGTGACTCTTCATTCGCTCTGTACCGGACATCTTCAGGTTGAGGCTGTGCTGGACGCAAAATTCCTGAACGTATGATCGGTCGCGAATCGGCACGACAAACGGCGGTGTTTTGGGTGTGTGACCATCCCAGAACCCGCCGATCTCCAGCGTACTGAACTCACCC
>CALPYF020000042.1 GCA_943327755.2 Deinococcus hopiensis KR-140 | reverse complement strand
GCGAAGGGTGGCAACGACAGCCTCACGCACGTGGACTGGATGATCGGCAGTGACCAGATCGACGTGGACGGCATCACGCAGGACGGCCAGCGCGAGGCCGTGATGCGCGCCGGCGAATTCGTGATCTGAACGCAGCAGGCTCATGGCCGATGGCCGATGGCTCAGCAGCCCCGGCCATCGGCCATCTGCTTTCAGCCATCGGCACCCGGTCAGGGCCGCAGGTCGTCCTCGTCAACCAGGAAGTCCACGGCGCCGCTGCCGATCTCGTAGTACGCGCCGATCACGCGGATCTTCCCGGCGGCCTCCGCCTCGCGGATGACCGGCTCGTCGCGCAGGAGGCTCACCTGGTAGCGGACGTTGTTCAGCACCGCCTCGCGCATGCGGGCCTTCTTGTCGCGGATGGTCGGCATGTCCTGCAGGCTGGGCTGGATGCGCCGGATCAGGTTCTGGAGGTGATGCGGTTCCTCCTGCACCTGGGCTTCCGGCAGCAGGGCCGCCGCGACCGCCCCGCAAGCCTCGTGGCCCATCACGACCACGAGGTGCACGTCCAGGTGGCGGATGGCGTACTCCAGGGTGCCCAGTCCGGCCTCGCCGACCACGTTCCCGGCGACGCGCACCACGAACAGCTGCCCCAGGCCCTGATCGAACACCAGTTCGACCGGCACGCGGCTGTCGCTGCACGCGAGGATCGCGGCGTAGGGCGTCTGGCCCATGATCTGCGCGCGGCGCTCGTTGGCGCTCATCTCGGGCCGGGTGGCCTGCCCGCCGAAGAAGCGGGCGTTCCCGTCCTTGAGGGCCTGGATGGCCGCGTCGGGCGTGGCGACGTCCGACTGCTTGATGTCGGCAATGTCGGCCATGCTGGCCCCACGGCGGATGGCGTCCAGGATGCGGCGCTCGAGGTCGGCAGCGATCGGCGGGGCGGCGTCGTCCATGCGCGGCATGCTAGCGCCCGGCCCGCGGCGGCCGCTGAACCCCGTCCAGTCACCCCGCCCGGCCACGCGGGGCGGCGCTGCGTGGCTATGTGGCTATGCTGTCCAGGTGGATACGCTGACCGAGCTGCTCGAACGCTACGCGACCCTGCGCGACACGATCCTGGGCCTGGAAGCCGAGCGCGATGAACTGGGCGCGCAGATCAAGGCGGCGCTGCTGGATGGGGAACACGCCGAGACGGACCTGTACCGCGCGACCCTGAAGGCCTCGCGGCGCGTGGAATACCCCCTGGACCGCTTCCGGGAGGTGTTCGGGGACGCCGCCGCGCTGGAGGTCGCCTCCATTGACCGCAGGCGCGCCGACGCCCTCGTGAAGGCCGGGGATCTGGACGGCGAGCGCCTGCGGGACCTGGCGGTCGTGAAGGAGACGCAGGCGCTGGTGCTGCAGCCCAAGACCCGCTGACCGGGCGCACCGACGTCTGCGGGTGGGCGTGACGCGGGGCTGACCCTCCGGGGACGCGGGCCTGACCGGCGCACGGCACGCTGGGCGCATGACGCTGACCTCCCTGCATCCGCTGCTGGACCCGGCCCTGCCCGCCCACCGTCAGCTGCCCGGCGACGTACTCATCTGGACGGGCGCGGGCGTCTGGCAGGAACGCGGGGAGATCTGCACCCCCGCAGCCCACGTCCGCGCCGAGCAGGAGGTCCGGCAGGCCCGCCTGCGCGGCGCGCAGAGCGAACTGGACCGCCTGACCCGCTGAGGCGCGAACCCCTGAAACGCAGGGGCGGCCCCGACGCGAGATCCGGGGCCGCCCCTGATGGATGGCATGAAAAAAGCATTGCCGGTGAGCAGCGGCACCCGCGAATCATCCCTTATGGCTGCTGCCTTCCGGCCCTGACCAGGTTCGAGCGTTCACGCTGCGCTGCGCCAGCAATGCGTCCAGACCATAGCACATGCCCGGCGGGGCTGTGCAGTCCCTCACGCAGGGGCCGGGCGGACATCAAGAAGAAGCGCCGGAATCCGAAGATCCGGCGCTATCTGGTGCTCGGGATGGGACTTGAACCCACACAGCTAAGCTACACGCCCCTCAAACGTGCGCGTCTACCAATTCCGCCACCCGAGCATTGGGTGAGAGGCGAAAGCAATACTAGGGGTGAAGTGCGCGCGTGTCAAGACGCCCGCTTGCGCCGGCGTGCGGACGTGCTATGCTCGCGTTTGCCGTCGTGACGCGGTCGGGCCCCGGATAAAACCGGTTTTTTCCTGGCTGACACGCACGGGACACCACAACAAGAGAGGTATCACCATGATCGACAAGAAGCAGACCATCGAGACCCACGCCAAGCACGGCACCGACACCGGCAGCACCGCTGTCCAGATCGCCCTCCTGACCGAGCGCATCAACAACCTGTCGGTTCACCTGACCGCCAACAAGAAGGACAAGCACGGCCAGCGCGGCCTGCAGCTCCTGAACGGTCAGCGCCGCCGCCTGCTGAAGTACCTCGAGCGCACCAGCTACGACGAGTACATCGCCCTGACGGACCAGCTGAAGATCCGCCGCGGCCAGCGCATCGTCCGCTAAGACGCGCGCCCCGAACACCGCCGCCCACCGCAAGGAAGGGCGGCGGTGTTCTTTCTATGTCTACCGGCCGTCCTCACCGGGCTGGTCGCGGTCCGGCACGTCCCGCCAGTCGCCGCTGGGCACCACGCTCGCGCCCGGCGCCCGCAGGCGGTCCGCGCGGGCATACACGTACACCCAGGCGGTGAGGGCCTCTCCCCCGTCCACCTGCAGGGACGCGAGCTGGCGGGTGTACAGGGGCGGCGTGTCGTGCAGGCCCTCCAGGTCGTCCAGGCCGGGCAGGGCCGCCTCCCACGCCCGGGGGTCGTAAGTCAGGACCGCGCCGCGCACCGCCGCGTCCGCCGGGCCGGGGCTCAGGGCCGGATAGCCCTCCGGATGCAGGTGGTGCAGGGTGAAGCCGCGCAGCGTGGCGGGCCGCGCCGTGAAGCCCCGCGCGGCGACGTGGGCGTTGCGTTCGCCGGGCAGCAGGGTGCCGTACACGAACACGCGGGGGGGAGCGGGATCGGTCATGCCCGGACTGTAGCGCCCGAACTGGCTGGACGTTCAAATGGAGAGTTGCGCCACAGCCGCCCCACAGGCCCCGCGCGCAGAATGGCCCATGAACCTCAAGCGCGCGCCGGGCGTCCTCGCCCGCCCTGCCCTGTTGGCCCCGCTGCTCACCGCGCTGCTCGCGGCGTCTCCGGCGGAGGCCCAGACGACACCAGCGCCCGCCGCGACGCCCATGACGACGCCGGCCACCCCGCAGGAGCGCCGGGTCAGGAGCGCCGCGCCCCTGAGCGCCGCCGAACAGGCCCGGCTGCAGGCGCTGGTCAGCCGCGTGCGGCCCGCCACCGTCCGCGTCGAGCAGTGCCGCGCCACGCAGTGCGACGACCCGGACGGCCTGGGCTCCGGCGTGCTGATCAGCGAGGACGGCCTGATCCTCACCGCGTACCACGTCATCCGGGGCGCGCCGGACCTGAGCGTGCAACTGCTGAACAAGACCCGCTACCCGGCGCAGGTGATCGGGTACAACGACCAGGACGACCTCGCGCTGCTGCGCGTGAACGTGCCGAAGGGGACGCCGTTCCTGCCGCTGGCCGCCGCGCGTCCCGCCGTGGGCGACACCGCGCTGGCGATCGGCAACGGCGGCGGGGCGTTCCTGATGCCCAAGACCGGGCGCCTGCTGGGCCTGGACAGCGACGCGGGCCGCGCGGACTTCCCGCCCGGCACGCTGGAAATGAACGCCCCGCTGATTCCCGGCGACAGCGGTGGCCCGGTCGTGAACGTCAAGGGTGAGGTGACAGGCATCGTGAGTTACATCCGCCTGACGCAGAGCGGCCAGCCACGCTCGTACGCGGTGCCCGTGAGCACCACGGACGAGCGTGTGGCCGCCCTGAAACGCGGCGAGAAGCGGGACGCGCCCGTGATCGGCATCGGGCTGGGCGGCCCCTTCTCGGAGCTGTTCTTCCTGCCCAGCGCAGGCTTTCAGGAACTGACGAAACTGCTGGACCTGGGCGACACGCCCGGCGCGTTCTTCACGAGCGTGTCGCGCGGCAGTCCCGCCGCGCAGGCCGGACTGAAACCCCTGGTGCTGAACGGCGACGCCAAACGCGTGTCCGGGGACATATTGACCGCCGTGAACGGCAGGAGGATCGTGAACTTCGCTGAGTTCCAGTACGCGGTGCGCGCCTTCCAGCCGGGCGACACCGTGACCCTGAGCGTGCTGCGTGACGGCAAGCCGCTGGAGGTGAAGGTCACGCTGGTAGGGCGGAGCAAGCTGAGCAACTGAGCAGCGAAGCAGAGGAGGTCAGGGCGCGCTGACCCCGATCTTCATATTGTCGTAATATCACTTGACAATTCTGCCCAAAACAGAATAATGCGGACTATGGACACCCTGAAAAAAGCCGGTGCGATGCTCGCCCACCTCGACCTCTTCCACCAGATGCTCGACCTGCGTGGCCTGCTGCAACTCGCCGCGCACATGGAAGAACGCGGCGACCGCGTCACCCTCATCAGCCCCGAGAGCATCACCCTGATCGGCGCCGACATGCACACCGATCCCGTCATCACCACCAGCAAGGGCGCCACCATCCAGGCCCCCACCGCCTACCGCGTCCTGCACGGCCTCAAGGGCCACGAGGCGCCCGAGTACGCCGTCACCCGCGAGGAACTCGCCGCACTGAACGCCCGCGCCGTCACCGAACTCGAAGGCAGCGACGCCCTGCGCGCCTTCGACGCCACCCTGACCCGCATCAGCGCCCCCACCGACGCGGGCGAGCGCCCCGCCCGCACCCGCCGCACCCCCGACGCCGAGGCCACCCCCACCGAGCAGCCCGCCGCATAGGCGAACGGTCAACAGCCACCGTTCCACCGGAGGTTCCTCATCAGCCGCGCTTCACGCCCAGCCGCTAGCCTGGGACCCGTGAAGCGCGGCCTCCTGTTCCCCACCACCCTCCTGCTCCTGCTCGGCACGGGCGCCGCCCAGCCCACCCCGGACCCGCTGGACGGCGGCGACTACGCGCAGGTGTACGCCCGCGCCCAGGCGGCCGGGGACGCCGTGACCGCCAGTCGCGCCGCCGCCGCCATGACCGAGTACCGCGCCGGAGGCCGCGACTGGACCGCCCGCGCCGTCCAGGCCGCCCGGCAGGCCACCGCCACCCGCCCCGCCGACCCCGACGCGCAGCTGGCCCTCGGCAGCGCCCTGGGCCTTCAGGCACGCGCCGGAGGGTACACGCTGGGCGCCCTGAACACCGCGCAGCAGGCCCGCGCCGCGCTGGACCGCGCCCTGAGCCTCGCGCCGGACCGCGCCGACATTCAGGCCGTCCTCGCCGAGTGGCACGCCGGAGCCTGGGCGAAAGCCGGGATCTTCAGCGGCGGTAACCAGGACCGCGCCCGCACGCTGGCTACCGCTGCCGCCCGCCGCGCCCCCGACACCCTGTTTGTGCAGGCGCACGCCGGGATCGCCCTGAGCCTCATCCACGACCCCCAGGCCCGCACCACCCTGACCCGCGCCGTCACGCTGGACGCCCGCACCCCCCTGGACCGTGACCTCCAGACCCAAGCGAAACGCGCGCTGGACGGACTGAAGCTGTAAAGAGAGTCTGAGGGTCAAAGGTTGAAGGGGCCAAGGCAACCCCACCTCCCCCACACCCCTTCGACCCTCAGACCTGCTGCCCTTCACTCCACCATGTCGCTGTACTGGTGCCGGGCAGCAGCGGTACATCCTGCATGGGGCCGGTACGGTCGGCGAGGGCCTGCGCTTCGGCCTGCGCGCGGTCCGCGCCGAGCCAGCCGCTCCAGTAGGCGCGCAGGATGCCGGTCACAAGGGCCAGCGGGACCGTCTGAGCAGGACGGGCGGGCTGGAACAGCAGGTCCAGGTCAGTAAGGGGACCGCCCGCCGGGCCGCCCACCGGCTGCCAGTACGGGATGTCCACGGTGCGCAGGCCCAGGGCGTGCAGCGCGGCGCGCCGCCCGGCGGGGTCCACGCCGGTCACGGCCTCGGCGGCGCGGTCCTCCTCGTTCTGGCGGGTGGGGTGGACGCTATCCGCGAACATGCCCGCCAGCCCGGCGTCGCGGATGACGCGCAGGGTTTCGTCGTGCAGGGCGCGGCCCACGCCCAGACCGCGCGCGGCGCGGGTGACGGCCATGAAGGAGTTGAAGCCTGCCCCGCGCAGCTCGCCGGGCAGGGGCAGCAGGGCGTACAGGGTGCCGCCCAGCACCTCGCCGTCCGGGGTCTGCGCGACGAGCAGGCGGTCCTCGCGCCCCGGGCTGCGGCGGGTGATGAGGTGCCCGAAGACCTCCGGGGGGATCAGCATGTCCGGCGCGTAGTAGCTGGCCTCCTGCACGCGGCCGAACGCGGCGATGGCCGGGTCGCTGGGGTCGGTCACGTGCCGCAGCGTGAACGTGGGTGGGGTCATGCCGCGCAGGGTACCGGGGCGGCGCGCGGGGCACTGCGAGCCAGCGCGACATTCCGACCCGGCCTGTGGGGGCGCTCCCTGTATAACTGGAGGTCATGACCCCCACCGACCTGCTGACGACCCTGGTGACCGAGCTGGGCTGGAACCTCGCCGTGTGGCTGCCCACCCTGCTGATCAGCCTGCTGTTCATCCGCGCGGTGCTGGGCGTGCGGGTGCGGGAACTGATCACCGAGATCGAGGAGCACCAGACAGCCGCGATCGGCGCGGTGTTCTTCTGGGTGTCGCTGGGCTTCAGCCTGCTGCTGAGCCGCACCATCGCCAGTCCCGTCCCGGCGGACGGCACGTGGACGGAGGCGTTCACGTGGCTGGCCGTGGCCGTGATCGTGACTCTGCTGCTGTTCACGCTGGGCGTCCTGGCGGTGTTCGGCACGCTGGCCCGCCGCCAGGGTGAGGGGGTGCTGCGCTACATCCGCCGCGAGATGCGCGAGGAGCACAACCTGGCGCTGTCGTTCATCATGGGCGCACTGTTCCTGGTGCCTGCGGTCGTCACGTACCACGTCACGCTGTAACCCCAGACCCGCCCACGCCCCCGGAGACACGATTCCGGGGGCGTGAACTGTTCTCGGGCTCGGGCGGCCCGGCGTCTGCCCCCGCTATGCTGGGCGGCATGACGGCCCCCGACTCCACTCCTCCCGCCGCCGGCGACCGCGCGCCGCGCGTGGCCCCGAACTTCATCACCGAGATCATCGAACGCGACCTGCAGAGCGGCAAGTACCCGCAGGTCGTGACGCGCTTCCCGCCGGAACCGAGCGGGTACGCGCACCTGGGGCACATCTTCGCGTCGTTCCTGGATTTCCAGACGGCCGCGCAGTACGGCGGGCGCTACCACCTGCGCATGGACGACACCAACCCGGAGCTCGCGACGCAGGAGTACGCGGACGCCATCGCGGACGACCTGCGCTGGCTGGGCTGGGACTGGGGCGAGCACCTGTACTACGCCAGCGACCACTTCGAGCAGTACTACGCGTACGCCGAGCAGCTGGTGGGGCAGGGGGACGCGTACGTGGATTCCGTGACGGGCGACGAGATGGCCCGCCTGCGTGGTGACGCCCGCACGCCCGGCACGCCCAGCCCCTACCGCAGCCGCACGCCGGAGGAGAACCTGGACCTGCTGCGCCGTATGCGCGCCGGGGAGTTCGCGGACGGCGCGCACGTGCTGCGCGCGAAGATCGACCTGGGCAGCCCGAACATGAAACTGCGCGACCCGGTGCTGTACCGCATCCTGCGCGGGCATCACTACCGCGCGGGGGACGCGTGGTGCATCTACCCCATGTACGACTTCCAGCACCCCCTGCAGGACGCGCTGGAGGGCGTGACGCACTCGATGTGCAGCCTGGAGTTCGTGGACAACCGCGCCATCTACGACTGGCTGATGGAACGCCTGGGCTTCAGCCCGCGCCCGCACCAGTACGAGTTCGGGCGGCGCGGCCTGGAGTACACCATCACGAGTAAGCGCAAGCTGCGCAAGCTCGTGGAGGCCGGGGCGGTGCACGGCTGGGACGACCCGCGCATGCCCACCCTGCGGGCACAGCGTCGCCTGGGCGTCACGCCGGAGGCCGTGCGGGCCTTCGCGGCGCAGATCGGCGTGAGCCGCACGAACCGCACCGTGGACCTCAGTGTGTACGAGAACGCGGTGCGCAGCGACCTGAACCACCGCGCGCCGCGCGTGATGGCGGTGCTGGACCCGCTGCCCGTGACCCTGGAGAACCTGGATGGGCCGCAGACGCTGAGTCTCCCCTACTGGCCGTTCGACGTGGTGCGCGACTCGCCCGACGGGCTGGTCGCCCTGCCCACCGGGGAACGCGTGGCCCCCGAGGTCGCCGTGCGCGACGTGCCACTGACCCGCGAACTCGTCATCGAACGCGACGACTTCAACCCCGAACCGCCCAAAGGCTTCAAGCGCCTCACGCCGGGCGGTACGGTGCGCCTGCGCGGGGCGGGCATCATCCGCGCCGACCGCTTCGACGTGGACGACAGCGGGCAGGTGACGCGCGTGTACGCCACGCTGCTGGGCGAGGACGCCAGGGCGGGCGGCGTGATCCACTGGGTCAGCGCCGAGCAGGGCGTGCCCGCCGAGTTCCGCCTGTACGACCGCCTGTTCCGCGTGCCCAACCCCGAGGCGGCGACCCCCGAGGACGCGCAGGCCGAACCGATCGCCCCCGACTTCGACCCCGAGGAGATCGGGCACGAGGACGAGACGAAACCCCTCGACGCGGGCTTCATGGCGTTCCTGAACCCCGACAGCCTGCGTGTGACGCGCGGACTGGTGGAACCCAGCGTCACGCGCGACCCCGCAGGCACCCGCTACCAGTTCGAGCGGCAGGGCTACTTCTGGCGCGACCCGGTGGACAGCCGCGAGGACGCGCTGGTGTTCGGGCGGATCATCACCCTGAAGGACGCCTGGGCGAAAGCCACGCAGAAGGCCGAGGCGCCCGCGAAGGCCCCCAAGCCCGCCAAAGTGCAGTCCCAGAAGACCGAGCCGACCGAGAAGGCCGCGCCCGCCGCTCTGACCCCCGAACAGGAGGCCGAGGTGACCCGCCTGACTGCCCTGGGCGTCCCGGACGCCGAGGCCCGCACCCTCGCGCGGGACGCCGCGCTGCTGGCCTTCCTCGGTGGGGCCGCGCAGGACGGCACCTTCGCGCAGGTCGCCAGCTGGACCGCGAACGACCTCGCGCCGGGCCTGCGCGCCGGGGAGGTCCGCGTGCAGGCCGCCGACCTCGCCCCGCTGGCCGCACTGCTGAGTGACAAGAAGGTCACCACCCGCGTCGCCCGCGACGTCCTGACCCGCGCCGCGCAGACCGGCGAGGCCCCCGCCGCGATGGTCGAACGCGAGAACCTCGCCGGGGGCCTCAGCGACGAAGCGCTCAGCGCCGCCATCGCGCAGGTCATGGCCGACCACACCGACAAGGTGGACGCCTACCGCGCTGGGAAGACCGCGCTGCTGGGCTTCTTCACCGGGCAGGTCATGCGCGCCACCGGCGGCAAGGCCGACCCCGCCACGCTGAACACCTCCCTCCAGGCCGCACTGAACGGCTGAGCCGCACCACATCCGGTGTTCCCGGCCTTCCGTTTCAGGGAGGCCGGGTCTGTTTTAATGACCCCCATGTCTGACGTGACCCCCGCCGACCTGCCCCGCGACCTGGGCTTCGCCATGCCTGCCGAGTGGGCCGAGCACGCCGCCACCTGGATGAGCTGGCCCGCCGACGACGACCTGTGGTTCGGGCACCTGGAGGGCGTCCGCGCCGAGTTCGCCGAGCTGGTGCGGACCATCGCCCGTTTCGAGCCGGTGCATCTGCTCGTGCGGGACGAGGAGAGCAGCGCCGACGCCCGCGCGCGGCTGGGCGGCGCGAACGTGACGTTCCACGACGTGCCGCTGGACGACGTGTGGATGCGCGACAACGGCCCCATCTTCGTCAAACGGAACGCTGACCTGGCGCTGGTGGACTGGAAGTTCAACTCCTGGGGCGGGAAGTTCAACTGGGAGAGTGACGACCGCGTGCCCGAGTACGTCGCCGGGCAGCTGGGCGCGCACCGCTGGGCGCAGCCGTTCGTGCTGGAGGGCGGCGGCCTGGAGGTGAACGGGCTGGGCGTGGGACTGACCACGCGGTCGTGCTTCCTGACCGACACCCGCAACCCGGGCCTGACCGAGGAAGGCTACGCGTTCCTGCTGGCCGACACGCTGGGCGTGCGCAAGCTGCTGTGGCTGGACGGCGGACTGGAGAACGACCACACCGACGGGCACATCGATACCATCACCCGCTTCACCGACGAGCGGACCATCGTCACCAGCGTCGAGCCCAACCCGGAGGACCCTAACCACGCGGTCATGGCGAAGAACCTCGCGGACCTGCGCGCCATGACCGACCAGGACGGCCAGCCCTTCCGCATCGTGGAGCTGCCCCTGCCCGCGACCTACCTGGAGGGCGCCGAGGGTCGCCTGCCGCCCACGTACGCGAACTTCTACATCGGGAACGGGTTCGTGGTCGTCCCGCAGTACGGCGACCCGAACGACGCCCGCGCCCTGGAAGTCCTGACGCCGCTGTTCCCCGGGCGCGAGGTGATCGGCCTGAGCAGCCGCGCGATCATTGAGGGCGGCGGCAGCTTCCACTGCGTCACGCAGCAGCAGCCCGCCGGGACGCCCTGGATGCAGGACGCCTGAGGCGTGCCGTTCCAGCCGCTGCCCGACGATCAGCCGAGCTGCACCGTGGCGTGCCCCGCGTGCGGGCACCGCTGGCTGGTCTACGAGCAGCAGCTGGGCCTGCTGGGCTCCTGCCCGGTCTGCGGCGCGGCCCGACCCCGCTATATGGGCAGTGTCGCGCCGGGCAGCGGGCGGCAGCTGTCGTTCGGGAGCTTCCGCCAGCTGCTGGACGAACCGCGCCTGCTGCACCTGATCGAACAGGCGCTGGGACTGCGCCCGCTGGACGCCGAGCGCTTCGCGGACGCCCAGGGGCGCGAGGTGCCGCTGGAGGACATCCACTACGCCCTGCAGGGGAACGCCGGGTGGCAGGGTCAGGTGTACCACCTGCACATGAGCCGCGCCCGCTGAGGATGCGTGC
Organism: Deinococcus hopiensis KR-140; assembly: GCA_943327755.2. Lineage (GTDB taxonomy): Bacteria > Deinococcota > Deinococci > Deinococcales > Deinococcaceae > Deinococcus > Deinococcus hopiensis_A. The sequence goes on along the minus strand of CALPYF020000042.1, from coordinate 24,048 downwards.
CAGAGTGACGGCGTGACCGACCTTGACCTGGGCGGCGGGTACTCGGCCCGCCCGATCTCGCTGGAGGCGTACCGGGCGGCGTGCGCGCGGCTGGAGGACCGGATCTTCGGCGGCACGTCCCTGTACGCCTTCGACCCGCCGGTCCGTGCGGCCCCGCCGATCGGCGACTCTTGGAACTGGGGCGTGTACCACGGCGCGGAGCTGATCGGTTGGTATCACGCGCACGCGCGGGACGAGCGGACGGTGTACATGGCCGACACCGGTCTGCTGCCCGAGCACCAGGGGCGCGGGGCGTACTCGCGGCTGCTGCCGCACCTGCTGGCCGCGTTTCGCGCGGCGGGGTTCACGCTGGTCAAGAGCCACCACCGCGCCACGAACAACGCCGTGATCATTCCGAAGCTCCGGGCCGGGTTTCACCTTCAGGGCCTGAACGCCTACGAGGGCGGGGTGAACGCCGCGCTGACCCTCAGCCTGGACGGGACGTACGGGCAGGCGATGCACGTCCGCAGCGGCCTGCGCGCGCCATCAGGCGAGGCGGCGCGGCGACTGGGCCTCCCGGACACGCCAGCGCCGACCCTGGCCGAGGCACCCGACCTGCCCCTCCCGGCAGACGCCGAGGCGGGCGTGGACCTGGGCGGCGGGTACCGCCTGCACCGCGTCACTCCGGAGACGTTCCACGCCGTCTACGGGCAGCTGGAAGCCGCCGCGTACGAGACGGACTCGTGGGCTTGGCCGCATGCCGCGCGCCGGGCCCGGCCGGACACGCCCCGCTGGGCCTGGCTGATCGCGCACGCCGGGCAGGTGGCCGGGTGGCAGCTGTCGCGCGCCTGGAACGACCGCACGGCGTACATGGTGAACACTGCGCTGCTGCCCGCCCACCGGGGAAGGGGCGTGTACACCCGCCTGCTGCCGGTCGTGCTGGACGCCCTGCGTGCCGAGGGCTTCGATCTGGTGTGCAGCCACCATCACCTGACGAACACCGCCGTCCTCCTCCCGAAGCTGCGCGTGGGTTTCCGCTTCCAGGGCGTGCAGATCGACGAGCATGGCGTGATGGCGGTGCTGCTGCGCAGTTTCGACCCAGCGTACGCGTTGTACATGGACCGCCGTAGCGGCCTGACCCGCTGACCTAGCGGCCCGGCGCGGGACGGAACACGAACACGTGCCCGTCCGGATCGCGCGCCGCCAGCCGTCCGGCATCCGCCACGCAGGGCAGCCCCTCGGCCTGCACGCGCGCCGCCACGGCGGGCACGTCCGCGTAGAACTCCAGCAGCGCGTGATCGCCGCCCAGCATGTCCGCCAGGCCCACCTGGGCGTCCCAGGCGTACAGCCAGCGGTGCGGGGTGCCGTTCCCGTCGGGTTCCGGCCAGGGACCCAGCGTGAACTGCGCGAAATCCCGGTCCTCCTGCTCCTTGGCGAACGCAAAACCGTACGCGCGGGGCAGCCGGGCCTTCATGGCGGCGTAATCGCTGAACGCCAGGGCCGCCTCGCGCAGGCCGAGGACCGGCAGGGTATGCGTGTCGGACGTCAGGGGGTGGTCCGGCGCCGGGCAGAGCGGCTGGCGCGGGTCGTGCCTGTTCACGCCGCGCAGTTCCAGCCCGTGCCCGAACGGATCGAAGAAGTACAGCGTGGGGTCCGGGGCGTCCGGGGTGCCCAGGTCGATCTCCTGCCAGGGCAGGCCGTGCGTGCCGAGCAGGGTGCGGCAGCGCGGCAGGTCCTCGGACCTGACCTGAAACGCGAGGTGCAGGTGCCCCGCGCCGCGCGTCCGCAGCGGGGCCAGCCACGGCTCGTTCGGCTGGCGCGTCACGGGTTCCCACAGCGTCAGGGACTGCGCGGCGTTCACGCCCAGCCGGGCGACGCGCCGCGGCTCGTCCAGGTGATGCAGCGGCAGGCCCACCACCTGCCCGTAGAACCGCACAGCGCGCCCCAGGTGATTGACCTCCAGCGTCACGCCCGCGAGGTCCAGGATCGGCGAGGGGCCGCTCAGCGCGGTCGGCACGGCCAGGGTCATGCCCCGAGCGTAGGCCGCTGCCGCGCGCGCCGGGTGGGGCGGCCCTTGGGCATACGGTCACCGTTCCCCGCTGCTCGCGCCACGGACGGCATGGCGCTCAGGCGCGGCGGGGCGGGCGGTTCCTGGCGCGTTTGATCGTGCCGATGCCCGCCTCGCTGGTCAGCACGGAGCGGTACAGGTCCCACCACTGGCGCGCCTGGGCGGGCTCGCGGGTGAGGGTCTCGAAGCGGTAGTACGCGGCCTCGCCGGTCGGGAGGACGTAGGTGGGCGTGCCGAACACCCCGACCTCGCGCGCGGCGTCCAGTTCGGCGCGCAGCTCGGCGCGGCGGGTGGCCTCGTCGGCCAAGGCTACCGAGAAGGCGTTCAGGTCCAGTCTAGCCTCCTGCGCCGCCGCCTGGATGGTGTCATCAGTCAGGGGCTCCTTGCGTTCGTGGTGGGCGCGCAGCAGCGCCAGCGTGAACGCCCAGTGCGCCGCCTCGCCCTGCAGGGCCGCCGCGTGGGACGCCAGGAACGCCCGCAGGCTCCCCTGCTGGTACGCGCTGCCCTCGTTCAGCGGCTGCTCGGTCACGCGCCACGTCAGTTCTTTCGCGTTGCCTTCGTGGTTCCCCTCGACCAACGAGTAGTGCCGCAGGGTGAACGCCTCGCCCTCCTCTTTCAGGACGGCGGCGAGTTCCACGCCGCGCCACACGTAGGGGCACAGGAAATCGAAGTACAGCTCGGTCGGCAGTTCCGTCATGACGCGCACCCTACGCCCTGCGCGGCGCGGCGGAACGTCACGCGGGCTGCACTCCGCCCGCCGGGGCCGCCTCCACGGCCTCCACCTCGGCCGCCGCGCCCGCCACCAGCACGGCGTCCCCGGCCCGCAGGACATCCTCGGCGCGGCTGCGCAGCGGCTGCCCGTCGCGCCAGATCGCCACGACCAGCGCGCCCGTCTCGCGGCCCAGGTCCGCCACCGTGCGGCCCACCATCCCCGGCGGCACACTCAGCTCGCGGATCGTGAAGTGCTCGCTGACTACGTCCCCGCTCAGCAGGCGGCTCAGGCGCGGCGCGAGCATCATCGCCGCGATCCGGTTCCCGCTCAGCTGGTACGGATTCACGACCTCGTCCGCCCCGGCGCGGCGAATCTTGCGGGCCGCCGACTCGTCACTCGCCCGCGCGATCACCCGCACGCCCGGGTTCAGGCCCTTGGCGGACAGCACCACGTACAGGTTGCTGGGATCACTGTTGATCACCGTGACCAGCGACGCCGCCCGCTCGATGCCCGCGCGGCGCAGCACGTCCTCGTCGGTCGCGTCCCCGACCAGGGTGTGCAGGCCCTGCGTCTGCGCCCACTCCAGGTGCTCCGGGCGGTGATCGACCACGACCACCTCGCGCCGCGCGCCCCGCAGCGCCACGCTGACCGCCTCGCCCACCTGCCCGTACCCGCACACGATCGTGTGACCTTTCAGGCTCATGATTCTCCTCTCCCGCCGGCGCCGCGCCGCGCCCGGGTCGGTCACGGTCCGCAGCATCGTCTCGGCCAGCAACGTCAGCAGGTACAGCATCAGGCCGATCCCGACCAGCATCAGCACCACGCTGAACACCTTCCCGTCCGTGTGCAGCTCGCCGGGCGCGCCGTAGCCCACGGTCGTCAGGGTCATGGCCGTCATGAACAGGCAGTCCAGCCACGACCAGCCCTCCAGCAGCCGGTACCCGACCGTGCCGGACACCACCAGCCCCGCGATCAGGGCCAGCAGCACGGCAGGACGGCGGGTCATGCCTCAAGTGTAGGCGCGTGGCCGTCGGCCGGGCGCGGTTCCCGTCAGGCGGGCTCTCTGGCGGTGAGGTTCGCGGCGATGAAGTCCTTGAGGGTCTGCACGTCGTTGGGAATGACCTGGAAGCGTTTGGGCTCCTGTTCGATGCCGTCGAAGCGGGCGGGGCGCCCTGGGGTCTGCCCCACGGCCGCCTGCACGGTCTCCCCGAACTTGGCGGGGAGGGCGGTTTCCAGGCAGATCATGGGCACGCCGGGCCGCCGGTAGGCCTGTCCGACGAGGACGCCGTCGGCGGTGTGCGGGTCGATCAGGCGGCCGTGCGCCTCGAACACGGTGCGGATGGTGCGCAGGCGGTCGGCGTGGGTGCTGCGGCCGCTGCGGAAGCCGCTGGCCTGCACGGCATCCCAGTGGGGCGTGCCGTGCAGGGCGACGGGGCGGCTCTGGCCGACCTCGTCCCACCAGCCGCGGGTCTGCACGGCGTCCGACCCGGCGATCAGGTACAGGTAGCGTTCGAAGTTGCTGGCCTTGCCGATGTCCATGCTGGGGCTGCTGGTGACCGCGACCCGGTCGGCGGGGCGGACGTGGTAGGTGCCGCCGCTGAAGAAGTCGTGCAGGACGTCGTTCTCGTTGCTGGCGACGAGCAGCTGTCCGACGGGCAGGCCCATGCGTTTGGCGAGGTACCCGGCGAACACGTTCCCGAAGTTCCCGGACGGGACGCTGAAGTCGGCCTCTGCCCCGGCGGGGAGGTTCAGGGCGAGGTACGCCCGGAAGTAGTACACGGCCTGCGCCAGCACCCGCGCCCAGTTGATGGAGTTCACGGCACCGATGTCGTAGCGGGCCTTGAAGTCCGCGTCGGCGTTCACGGCCTTCACGAGGTCCTGGCAGTCGTCGAAGACGCCCTCCACGGCCAGGTTGAAGATGTTCTCCTCCTGCAGGCTGAACATCTGCGCCTGCTGGAAGGCGCTCATGCGGCCGTGCGGGGAGAGCATCACGACGTTCACGCGCGCCTTGCCGAGCATGGCGTACTCGGCGGCCGAGCCGGTGTCGCCGCTCGTGGCGCCCAGGATGTTCAGCCGCTCATCCCGCGCCTCCAGCACGTACTCGAACACCTGCCCGAGGAACTGCATGGCCATGTCCTTGAATGCCAGGGACGGTCCGTTCGACAGTTCCAGCAGGTACAGACCGCTGTCCCCCAGCGGCGTCAGGGGCGTGATCTCGGGGCTGTGGAAGGCCTCCTCAGTGTACGTATCTCGCAGCAGGCGGCGCAGGTCCCCCTCGGGGATGTCCGTGATGAAGGGCCGCATGACCTCGTAGGCGAGGTCGGCGTAGCTCAGGGCGCGCCACGCCTCCAGCTGTTCAGGCGTGACGGTGGGAATCGACTCGGGCATCGCCAGACCGCCGTCCGGGGCGAGCCCCGAGAGCAGCACGTCCGAGAAGGAACCGAGGTCACGCGCGCCACGAGTGGAGACGTACTTCATACGGTCACTCTACCCACCACCCCTGCCCGGGGCGGCGCCGGGGACTAGCCAGACCGGCGGATCCGGAGTGGACGGGGTGCGCCGTGCCGCCTGCGCGCCGCATGACACCTGTCACCCGGCGCGCCTGACAGGCGGCACTGGGGCGCGCCGCGCGGCCCTGGCACGCTGGGGGCATGAACGCGATCGAACTGAGCGGCGTGAACAAGACCTTCGGGCGGGTGACGGCGCTGCGGGACCTGAACCTGAGTGTGCGCGCCGGGGAACTCACGGCGCTGCTGGGGCCGAACGGGGCGGGCAAGACCACCGCCATCAACCTGATGCTGGGCCTGGCCGCGCCCAGCGCGGGTCAGGTGCGCGTGCTGGGCGGCAACCCCCGCGACGACGTGGTGCGCGCCCGGATCGGGTCGATGCCGCAGGAGAGTGCGCTGCCGCCCGCGCTGACCGTGCGCGAGGCGGTCACGCTGCTGGCGTCGTTCTACCCGGCGCCGCTGCCGGTGACGCAGGCGCTGGCCCTGGCCGACCTGGAGGGCGTGGCGCACCGCCGTTCGGGCGCGCTGTCCGGCGGGCAGAAGCGGCGCCTGGCGTTCGCGCTGGCCGCCGTGGGGAACCCCGAGGTGCTGCTGATCGACGAGCCCACCACCGGCATGGACGCCCAGAGCCGACTGGCGTTCTGGGACGCCGTGACCGCCCTGAAGGCGGCGGGGCGCACGGTCCTGCTCACCACGCACTACCTGGAGGAAGCCGAGCGGGCCGCGGACCGCGTGGTCGTCATGAACGCCGGGGCGGTGCTGGCGGACGGCAGTCCGGAGGCGCTGCGCTCGCAGGCGGGCGGGGCGCGCGTGAGCTTCACGTCGGATCTGGTGCTGGCCGAGCTGCGCTGCCTGCCGGGCGCCGAGGACGTCCGCGTGGACGCCCAGGGGCACGCGCAGCTGCGCACGGGTGCCCCCGAGGCGCTGCTGCGCGCCCTGATCGCGCGGGACGTGCCCTTCTCGAACCTGGAGGTCACGCGCGCCAGCCTCGAAGACGCCTTCCTCTCCCTGACCGCCCCGGCCGGAGTGTCCGGGAAGGACGTGACCGCATGAACCAGCTCACCCCTCCCCTGCTGACCGACCTGCCCGCCCCGCTGACCGCCCCGCGCCGCGCGCCGCGCCTGCGCGCCCTGGGGGGCCTGGTGCTGGCCGAGCTGCGCCGCATGCTGCGCAACCCGATGTTCGCGGTGGGCACCATCGGCTTCCCGGTGATGTTCTTCGCGCTGTTCGGCCTGAGCGCCGTGAACGAGACCACGGAGCAGGGCCTGAAGGTGGGGCCGCTGATCCTGGTGAATTTCGGGGCGTACTCGCTGCTGTCCCTGGCCATGTTCTCGTTCGGGTCGGCGGTGGCGCTGGAACGCACCGGCGGGTGGCTGCGGCTGCTGCGGGCCTCGCCGCTGCCGGCGGGCGTGTACTTCGCGGCGAAGGTGGGCGCGGCGCTGCTGTTCAGCGCGCTGAGCCTGGGCGTGCTGTACACCTTCGCGCACGTGGCGGGCGGCGTGAGCATCCCGGTGGGCACGGCGCTGCTGCTGCTGGCGAAGCTGCTGCTGGGCATGGTGCCGCTGATCGCGCTGGGCCTGAGCATCGGTTTCCTGGTCACGCCGACCGGCGCGCAGATCACCGCGAACCTCGTGAGTGTCCTGATGTCCTTCGCGTCGGGCCTGTTCACCCCGCTGGACCAGATGCCCGCGTTCGTGCAGCGGGCCGCGCCGTACCTGCCCGCGTACCACCTGGGGGCCGTGGCGCGCGGCACGGTGGCCGGGCAGACGGCGGGCGAGGCCGAGCACTGGCTGGCGCTGCTGGGCTTCGCCGCCTTGTTCGGCGCGCTGGCCGCCTGGGGCCTGAAACGCGACGAGAGCCGCGAGGGCTGAGCACCGGGGGGAGGCGGGCGGCCAGGAGCGGTGCCCGCACCCCCCGTTTCAGGCATCCTGGGGGCGAACCGCCCTCGTCCTGCTGTCCCCTATCCCCCGACTCCTCACCAGTCCGCTTCTGGAGGCTTCATGAACCGCATTCCCTTCGCGCAGCAGGTGCCGCACGAGATGCGCCGATCGGGGCGCACGCTGCTGTTCTGGCAGGTGTTTCCGCTGCTGTGGCTGGCGTTCCTGTACTACCCGGTGCAGGCGTTTCTGGACGCGCCGCACGGGCCGGGCGCGGCGGCGCTGTTCTGGGGCCTGAACACCGTGTTCGTGGGCGTGTTCCTGCGCAGCTTCTGGGGCCGCCCCGACCCGCGCTGGAGCGTGGGCGGCTGGGCGCTGAGCGTCGTCACATACGCGCTGCTGCTGCCGCTCGCGCCGGGCGGGGCGAGCGCGTACCTGATCTACGGCGGCAGCATGATCGGGTTCCAGGCCAGCACGGGGCTGGCGGCGTGGCTGGCGATCCTGAACGTCGCGCTGATGCTGCTGCCCTTCTGGAACGGCACGTACGCGCCGGGGGACCTGGCGTGGCTGGCCCCGAACATGCTGTTCACGCTGGTGGCCGCGTACGGCAATCACGCCTCGTTCCGGCGGCGGGTGGCGGACGCGCGGCTGACCGCCGCGCACGCCGAGCAGGAGCGGCTGGCGGCCGAGGCCGAGCGGGAGCGGATCGCGCGGGACCTGCACGACCTGCTGGGCCACACCCTGAGCGTGATCGTGCTGAAAAGCGAGCTGGCCGGGAAGCTCGCCGGGCGCGACCCGGCGAGGGCCGCCGAGGAGATCCGCGAGGTGGAGCGCATCAGCCGCGAGGCGCTGGGCGAGGTGCGCGCCGCCGTGAGCGGCTACCGCGGCAGCGGCCTCAGTGCCGAACTGGCCCGCGCCAAGGTGGCGCTGGACGCCGCCGGGGTGCGCCTGACGGTGGGCAGCGCCCTGTGCGCCCTGCCGCCCGCGACCGAGGCGGCCGCCGCGATGCTGCTGCGTGAGGCGGTCACGAACGTGGTCCGGCACGCCCGCGCCCGCACGGTGGACGTGACGCTGACCCCGCACGGGCGCGGCTGGCAGCTGACCGTCCGCGACGACGGCGTGGGCGGCCTGGGCCCCGAGGGGAGCGGCCTGACCGGCATGCGCGAGCGGCTGCGGGCCATCGGCGGGACGCTGGCGCGCGACGGGCGGGGCGGCACCACCCTGACCGCCACGCTGCCCGGCGAGGACGAGCGCGCGGCCCGGCCGGGACCGGCCGGGGCGCGGGGGCGCGCGTGATCCGCGTGCTGCTGGCCGAGGACCAGGCGCTGGTGCGCGGCGCCCTGTCCGCACTGCTGTCGCTGGAGGGGGACCTGGACGTGGTGGGGGCCGCCGCCGACGGCGAGGCCGCCTGGGCGGGCGTGCTGAGCCTGCGGCCGGACGTGCTCGTCACGGACATCGAGATGCCGCGCCTGAGCGGGCTGGACCTCGCGGCGCGGGTGGCGCGCGACGCGCCGGGCACGCGGGTGGTGATCGTCACGACGTTCGCGCGCGGCGGGTACCTGCGGCGCGCGCTGGACGTGGGCGCGCGCGGGTACCTCCTCAAGGACGCCCCGGCCGCCGAACTGGCCGCCGCGATCCGGCAGGTGCACGCCGGGGGCCGCGCCGTGGACCCGCAGCTGGCCGCGGAAGCCTGGGGAGAGCGTGATCCGCTGACCGAGCGGGAACGGCAGGTGCTGCGCGAGGCCGAGGGGGGGGCGAGCACCGCCGCGATTGCCGCCGCGCTGGGCCTGTCGGAGGGCACGGTGCGCAACTACCTGTCCGAGGCGATCGGAAAGCTGGGCGCCGAGACCCGCGTGGAGGCGGCCCGCGCCGCCCGGGAGAAGGGCTGGCTGTAACGCGCGGGCCCGATCACGGGTTGATCATGGGTGGCCGCGCATGCTGCGGGCGTCACCACCCCCCCGGGCCGCGAGTGCGCGCCTGAACATCCCGGTGGTTCCCAGGAGTGCCCCATGCGCCGATCCAGTCCCGTCCGTCCCGTTCACGCGCTGCTGCTGACTGCCCTGCTCGCGCCTAGTGCCGCGCCCGCCGCCGCGCAGGGCGCGTTCCCGCTGCCCGTGCGGGCCCCCACCGTGGTGCCGCGTCCCCTGCCCGTACCGGTGCCGGGCCTGGGGCTGCGGCCCCTGCTCGTGCCGGGCACGCAGCCGCTGAAGAAGAGCAGCGTCACGAAGGACTCGTACGCCGCGGCGGGCAGCGCGGGGCCGCTGGTGTGTTCGCGCGAGACCTTCAACGTGGCGACGGCCCCCATCGAGTACGCCACGTACAACCTCGACGGCGACAAGATGTGGGTGGGGTCGCTCGTGGACGCCAGCACCCTCCAGAACGGCCTGGGGTCCCTGAGGGCCGTCAACGTGCCCGAATCCCGCCGCGCGCCGTACCGGGTCACGACGGCGCTGCCCATCGCGAACGGCAGCGCGACCATCCAGCCGAACCTCAGCGCGTACAACGGCGCCCTGGCCGGCATCCGGCAGGCACTGAGCGGCACGCCGTACGGGTCGAGCACCCGCTACGAGGTGACCGAGCAGAGCACCGCCGAGACGAGCGCCCTGAACCTCGGGCTGAACGCCCGCTACCTGACCGGCAAGGTGTCCATGAACCTGTCGAGCGCCAGCAGCAGCCTGAACAACACGGTCACGGCGGCGTTCGTGCAGAACGCCTTCACCGTGAACGCCGACCTGGGGGGCCGCCCGGCGCGCGACGCGTTCCTGCTGAACCCCACGCCCGAGGACCTGACGGCCGTCAGCGGCGCGGCGTACATCGACAGCCTCACGTACGGTCGCCTGCTGATGGTCACCATGACGAGCAATTACAGCAGTCAGGAGATGAAACTGGCCCTGCAGGCCGCGTACGAGGGCGTCGCGTACGGCGCGAGCGGCAGCCTGAACGTGGACGTGAAGAAGGTCATCCAGGGCAGTTCGTTCAAGGTGTACGCCAGCGGCGGCGACGAGCAGGCGGTCGTGGACCTGATCCGCACGCAGAAACTCGGCTCGTACTTCCAGCGGCCCGCGACGCCCACCACGCTCGTCCCGATCAGCTACACCGCCCGCGACGTGGACAGCGGCCTGTACGCGGCGTTCAGCACGACCGGCCGGTACGCCGCGACGGTGTGCAATCCCGCCAGCGTGAAGGTCAGCATGCGGATGTACTACCAGTCCATCGAGCCCGAGGACAGCAAGTACGACGATATCTACGGCAGCCTCAGCTGGGACGGGCAGGCCCTGTGGAACGTGGGCTCCGGCAGCCACTTCGACCTGTACAAGGGCCAGACCTTCACCGTGACCGCCCAGCCCCTCCCGCTGACCCTGAACTACGACGAGCCGCGCAGCGCCCGCATCAGCGGCAGCGTCATGGATTACGACTCGACCAGCGCGAACGACGTGGTGGGGAACTTCAACGACCTGATCGACCTGAACGCCGTCGCCGCCGAGTTCCGCGCCGACCCGGGCCGCACCACCGTCCGCCGCGAGATCCGGCGGCGCGGGGAATCCGACGCGGACGGCGTCCTGATCATCGAATTCAGCCGCCTGAACTGACCCGCGCCCGCCGGACGGCCCCGCCCGCACCCGCGCGGCGGGGCCGGTTCTGCAAGCCGCCCTGAAGTCCGCGCGCACCATTGCGCGCCGGTGCATCCGGTAGCGTGTGGGCCATGAGCCCCGAGACCGTGAAGTTGGCCGTCGTGCAGATGCACGTCACCGATCAGCTCGAAGACAACGTCAGCCGCGCCATTGCCCACGTGCGGGACGCGGCCGCGCAGGGCGCGCAGGTGATCCTGCTGCCCGAACTGTTCGAGAACCTGTACTTCTGCCAGGTGGAACGCGAGGAGTACTTCGACCTCGCCCATCCGCTGGACGGGCACCCGTTCGTGGGCCGCTTTCAGGAGCTGGCGCGCGAACTGGGCGTGGTGCTGCCCCTGTCGTACTTCGAGAAGGCCGGGCAGGCGCACTACAACAGCCTCGTCTGCATCGACGCGGACGGCACGCTTCTGGGCAACTACCGCAAGACGCACATCCCCGACGGGCCCGGCTACGAGGAGAAGTACTACTTCAACCCCGGCGACACCGGCTTCCGAGTGTGGGACACCCGATATGGGCGCGTGGGCGTGGGCATCTGCTGGGACCAGTGGTACCCCGAGACGGCCCGCGTGATGATGCTGCAGGGCGCGGATTTCCTGCTATACCCCACCGCGATCGGCAGCGAACCCGCCGAGGTGGAAACCCCCAACAGCCACCACATGTGGCAGCGCGCCATGATCGGCCACGCCGTCAGCAACAGCACGTACGTGGCTGCCGCGAACCGCATCGGCACCGAACGGGTCGGGGACCTGGAGCAGACGTACTACGGGCACACGTTCATCAGCGACTACACCGGCGAGATGATCGCGGAGTTCGGCGACACCGAGGAAGGCCCCCTCCTGCACACCCTGAACCTGCGTGAGGCCCGTAAATTCCGCGCGGGCATGGGCTTCTTCCGTGACCGCCGCCCCGAACTGTACGGTCCCCTGCTGACCACCGACGGCGTGACCCGGCGAGGGTAAATGGGTTGTGGGCTGTGGGAACATCCCTACAACCCACTGCCTACTTCCCACACCCTCAATCTGCCGGGGCGAGATTCAGGCGGTACAGGTACGCGTCGGGACCGCCGCGCGCGCCGTAGTGGTTCAGCAGCGCCTGCAGGTCGCGTTGCAGGGCCTTGGCGTCCTCGCGGGTCAGGTGGAGGGTGCCCCAGTTGGCGGTCAGGGCCGGGGCGTCGTCGCGCAGCAGGTCCAGCAGGTCGAAACTCCCGGCGCGGGGGGTGATGTCCATGCGGGTGCCGCCGGGCGTGGTGTACAGGCGCACGGCGATGTCCTCCTCGCGCTGCACGAGCGGCAGGCCCGCCTGCACGACCGCGCGGTGGAAGACCGCATTGAAGGTGTCCTCGTGCAGGCCGATCAGGTCCTCCAGGCTGCCCAGCGTGGTGCGGTGGTAGGGGATCAGGAACGCGTCGGACACCGCGCGGTAGTGCTGCACGGGGCGGCCCCGGCGGGGTTCGGCGCGCGTGACGGCCAGCCCGGCGTCCCGCAACCGCGTGAGGCGGTGATGCGTGGCGTTCAGCGGGCGGTGCAGGTGCCGGGCGAGCCCCGCGGCGGTCCACTCGCGGGTCATCAGCAGACCCAGCAGGTGCGCGTAGTCGGGATTCAGGACGAGCCGGGTGGCGTGCGGGTCGTCCAGGCGCGTCCAGGTTCGCGGCATGCCCGCAGCGTACCGCGCCCGCGCCGCCTCTACTCGACGTTCTGTCTTGCAGGTCGAGGAGAGCCGTGAGCACCCTGAAGCATGACCAGCCCCCTGGCAGCCCTCAGCCCCGAGCAGCAGCGTGTGCAGGCGACCGTGCAGGCCCTGTGGCACCCGGACACCGCCCGCGACCCGTACCCGGCGTACGAGGCCGTCCGCGCACTCGACCCCCTGGGCGTGGTCAGCCCGGCCGGGTGGGGCGCGGCGTTCGCCACGTCGCACGCCCTGAACAGCGCGGTGCTGCGCTCCCCGGCGGCGCGCAGCGGGGCGCTCATCTCGCAGGTCCCGGCGGACACGGCCAGCATCCGGCTGCTGCAACCCATGATGCTGTTCCATAACGGCCCGTCGCACGCGCGGCTGCGGGGCCTGGTGCAGGCCGCGTTCACGCCGCGCGTCGTGGCCGAGCAGCGCGACCTGATCCGCGCGCAGGTGAACGCCCTGCTGGACGCCCTGCCCACGGACCGGGAGGTGGATCTGGTGGCCGGGCTGGCCGCGCCGCTGCCCGCGCGCGTGATCATGCACATGCTGGGCCTGCGCGGCGAGGACGAGGCGAAATTCATCCGCTGGACGCAGAGCGTCGCCGACCTGCTCGCCGGGGAGACGGGCAGCCCCGAACTGATGGCCCGCCTGGAAGCCGACGCCACCGAGATGCGCGCGTACTTCCGCACGCTGGCGGACGACCTGCGCGCCCACCCGCAACCGGGCCTCCTGAGCGCCCTGGCCGCCGCCGAGGACGGCGGGGAACGCCTCAGCAGCGACGAACTCCTCGCGAACGCCGTGCTGCTGCTGGGGGCAGGGCACGAGACCACCAGCAACCTCATCCCCGGCGCGCTGCTCGAATTGCACCGCCAGCCGGACGCCTGGGCCGCGCTGGTTGCCCGCCCAGACCACCCGAACGTCCCCGACGAACTGCTGCGCGTCGTGTCCCCCGTGCAGCTCGACGGGCGCACCCTGGCCGACACCGTCACGCTCCCCACGAGTGGGGGCCAGACCGTCACGCTGAGCGCGGGCACGCACGTGCAGACCATGCTCGCCGCCGCGAACCGCGACCCCGCCGTCTTCCCCCATCCGGACCGCATCGACTGGGACCGCCCCAACAGCGCCCGGCACCTCGCGTTCGCGGCGGGCGCGCACTACTGCCTGGGCGCGCCCCTCGCCCGCCTGGAAATCGCGGAGGTCTTCGCCGCCCTCGCCACCCGCTTCCCGAATTTGCGCGTCACCGACCCGCACCCACCGTTCAAGGCGAACCTCGTCCTGCGCGGCCCGAAAGAACTGCGCGTCCAGCTGGGCTGACCGCCTCGATCCAGAACACGCCGCCCAGCCCGGCCCGGGGTGCGAGGTGCATGGTGCTGCCGTCCACATGTAATCGCGCGGGTAGCTCCGGACCGGGGGCGTAGGCGCTGAGCAGCCCGTAGTGCTGTTCGCGGGCGCTGCATTCAAAGCCGATGACAGGCTGGCCCGCGCTGAACAGGCGGTCGAGGTGCGCGGTCAGGGGGGCGTGCAGGTGCAGGCCCCAGCGGCCCCGGGCGCGCAGGGGCAGGTTCCGGTCGTTCAGGTAGGAGTTCAGGCCGGTCAGCCACGCCCATGGCCAGGTGGCGCGCGGCCCCTGCGGGAGCGGCAGCCGGAAGGCGCCCTGCGCGGCGGCCAGTTCCTCGGCCAGGGTGTCCCGGTCGGGCAGGGGCACGCCCAGGGGCGCGGCGTGGTGGCGCAGCAGGCACGCCGCACTCAGCGCGCCGCAGCCGACCAGTCCGCCGCGCCACACGGCCTGATTCCCGTCCCGCTGAGGCAGGGAGCCGGGGAACGTGCGCCAGTCTGGGGGCATAGGGTCAGGGTAGCGGGCGGGCAGGCCAGTTGGCGCAGGTGAAGTCTTGAGGCTCGTGTCACGCTGGGCTGATGACCCTCGAATCAGTGAAGCCGCATTCCCGGGAGTGGTACGCGCGGCTGGCGCGTGAGCTGGGCGGGTACTGACACCCGTGGGGGCGCACGTTGGATGGCCCGGACCCGGAGTTGACCTTCGACGCGCTGCTCATGGAACGGCTGGGGCCGGGCGCGCGGGTGCCAGCGGTCAGGGTGCTGGAGGCCGGGTGCGGGCACGGGCCGGACGCGGCGCGGTTCGCATCCGGGGTGGGGCGCTGGGCGGCGTTCGACATGGTGCCGGAACTGGCAGCGCAGGCGCGAGCGAACGCCCCGCACGCGGACATTCACGAGTGGAACGCGAAGGGCGAGGTCCCGCCCGGACTGCGTGGTCCGTTCAACCTGATCGTGTCGCGCCGGGGGCCGACCTCGGTGATCCTTCGCCTGCCGGAACTGGCGGCGCCGGGCGCGGCGTTCCTGTACGTCGGGCCGCGCCTGGACGTCCCACAGGTGCCCGATCGGCTGGCGGCGGTGGGCTGGGAGGTGCGGGTCGAGTGGCGGGTCAGCGTGCGGGCGCGCGTGCCCACGCGGCAGGACTGGGTGACCCGTTGCGAGTGGATGGCCGAGCCGGAGCGGGTGCCGGAATGGGACGCGCACGCCGGGCCGGACGGCCTCCCCTACCGCGAGGAACGCTACGTGGTACTGGCCTCGAATCTCTCGTAGCGCGCCCCGGTGAACGAGAGGCCGTGCGCGGGGACGTTCGCGCCCGCCTGGGACCGCTGCAGCGAGTGCAGGATCTCCCCGGCCTGCGCGGGGGTCAGGCGGCCCTGCCCGGCCAGCAGCAGCGTGCCGACCAGTCCGCGCACCATGTGCCGTAGGAAGCTCTCGCCGTGCACGTGGACCTCCCAGATCAGCGGGCCGGGCTGCACGCGCAGCACCCTCAGTTCACGGATGGTCTGGCGGTCCTCCTGCGTGGCGAACGCCGCGAAGTCGTGCGTGCCGGTCAGCGCGGCGGCGGCGGCGTTCATCGCGGCGGCGTCCAGGGGGTGCGGGACGTGCAGGGCGCGCCCGTGCCACAGCGGGTGCCGCTGCGGATGGGCCAGCAGGCGGTACACGTACTGCCGTTCGGTGCAGGAGAAGCGCGCGTGGAACCCGGCGGGTGCCTCGGCGGCGTGCAGGACCGCCACGGTGGGGGGAAGGTGGGCATTCAGCGCGCGGGCGAGTTTCGTGGTGGGCACCCGGAAGGTGTCCGGGACGTCCACGTGGGCGGGCATGGCCTCGGCGTGCACGCCGGCGTCGGTGCGGCCCGCCGCGACCGGGCGGAACGCCGCCGCGCCCAGCGCCGTGAACGCGGCGTGGAGGGTGTCCTGCACGCTCGGCACGCCCGGCTGGGACTGCCATCCGGCGAAGGGCGCGCCGTCCCACGCGGCGGTCAGGTGCAGGCGGCGGTGCCCGGCGGGCGGCTGGTAGTCCGGGCGCGGGTCGGGGGGGTCGGGGCGCTCGGTCATGCCCCCACAGGGTAAGGAGCGCTCCGGGCAGATGCAACGCAGCCCGCGGCTGGGGGCCTGGAGCGGGGGGGCCATCACCCCCCGCCTGGCGGGCTTTCTCACGGCCCGGGTGGGGGCGGGCGGGTATGCTGCGCGGCAATGGGCGTGCGGATGTGGGGTGGGGCGAGCTGGGGCCGGGCGGCGCTGCTGGGCGCGGTGCTGACGGCAGGACTGACGGGCGGGGCGGGCGCCGGGTCGTACCGCGTGAAGGCCGGCGACACCCTGAGTGGCATCGCCGTGCGGACGGGGGTCAGCGTGACAGCCCTGCGGGCCGCGAATCCACGCCTGAAGTCCTCGGACGCCGTGCAGGCCGGGTGGGTGCTGACGGTCCCCACCTCCTCTGCCCCGCGTGCCGTTGCTGCGCCCGTGAAGGTGGGCACGTATACCGTCCGGGCCGGGGACACCCTGAGTGGCATCGCCGTGCGGACGGGCGTCAGCGTGACAGCCCTGCGCGCCGCGAATCCGCGCCTGAAGACCGCGGACGCCGTGCAGGCCGGGTGGGTGCTGACCGTCCCCACCTCCTCTGCCCCGAGTACCGCTGCGCCCGTGAAGGCGGGCACGTACACCGTCCGGGACGGCGAGAACCTCATGGTGATCGCGCGCCGCTTCGGCCTGAGCGTCACGCAACTCGTGAACGCCAACCCGCAGTACCGGGGCGGGAAGGCCGTGTGGGCCGGCGCGAAACTGGTCATCCCGCCGCGCACTGCGACGGCCTCGCGCGCGGTGACCGTCCGGGCGACCGGCAGCCGACCGGGCCGCTGGGCGTGGCCGCTGCCCGGCTACCACGCCATCAGCAGCGATTACGGCGAGCGCGTGCTGGACGAGGGTCCCGAGATGCACTACGGGGTGGATATCGTCGCGCCGCACGGCACGCCGGTCCGCGCGGCGCGTTCGGGCCGGGTGCTGGAATCCCGCGCGGACTTCGAACGGGGCTGGGGCTGGACGGTCGTGCTGGAACACCCGGACGGCTGGATCACCCGGTACGCGCACCTGAGCGCCACGCTCGTGAAACCCGGGGAGCTGGTCGTGCAGGGGCAGCCGGTCGGGCGGGTGGGGAACACGGGCCGCAGCACGGGCACGCACCTGCATTTCGGCACGTACCTCCGCTGGGATCCGCGCGACCCGCTGAGCCTGTACTGACATGCAGGTGCACTACGCCGAGGGGAAGGGCGAGGAGGCCCGCGCGGCCCTGCACGCCTTCCTGGACGCCCTGCCGGGGTGGCCGGGGTTCCTGGGCGCGGAGCTGCTCCTCTCCCCCGCGCAGCTGGAGTTGACGCTGGTGGCGAGCCGCTGGGCGGACGAGGTGCCGCCCGTGCCGCTGCCCGACGGCGTGCGCGCCTGGGTGTTCCAGGTGCAGGCGAGCCGGTAGCGGACGTGCCGTCCCGTTCGTTCGAGCTGAGTGTGGACCTGCCCGTGCCGGGGGCGGAGGTGCTGGCGTTCCTGCTGGATCTGCGGCGGCACGTGGGGCTGCACGCGCTGATGGTGTCGGCGCAGCCGGTGGGCTCGGGCGTGGACGCGCGGGGCCGCCCGTGGACGGACTGGGTGGTCACGGACACGCTGCCGCTGGGGCCGTGGCGCGTGCCGCTGCGGTATCCGGCGCGCCTGACGGCCGGGAACGGGGAGGTCTGGTCGGCGGTGCGCGCGGCGCTGGGCACGCGCCTGACCGTGCACTGGCAGGTGGCGGACCGGCCGGGCGGCGGGTCGCGGTTGACCGAGGTGACGACCGTGACCGCGCCCCGGGTGACGCTGGGGTTCGCGGTGGAGCAGGCGCGCGCGGCGCACGAGGCGACGTTCGCGCGCCTGCCGGGCGTGCTGGCCGCGCCGTGATTACAGCCCGGGCAGCGCGGATTCCAGGTTGGTCATCAGGTCGCGGGCGGTCAGGTCGATGCGGACGGGGGTGACACTGATCAGGCCGGCCTCCACGGCGCCGTAGTCGGTGGCGGGGTCGTGCGCGTCGGGGGCGGTGCTCGTGCCGGACACCCAGTGGTACTCGCGGCCTTCGGGGTCGTGGCGGGTGATCAGGCGGTCCTCCCAGCGGTGCTCGCCGACGCGGGTGACGCGCACGCCCGTGGGGGTGTGGGCGGGGAAGTTGACGTTCAGCAGCGTGCGGGGGGGCAGGCCGCGGGCCAGGACGGTCTGGGCGAGGCGGGCGGCGTACGCGGCGCCGGGCGCGAAGTCGTACTCCCCGGCGGGCGTGGCGCGCTGACTGAACGCGATGGCGGGCACGCCGAAACTCATGCCCTCGATGGCGGCGGCGACGGTGCCGCTGTGCGTCAGGTCGTCGCCGAGGTTCGGGCCGAGGTTGATGCCGCTGACGACCAGGTCGGGTTTCCCGGTCAGGTGGAGGCCCAGCACGACGCAGTCGGCGGGCGTGCCGTCCACGCGGTAGGCGGGGATGTCGCCGAAGCCGGCGCTGGCGGTGTGCTTGAAGCGCAGCGGGCGGCGGATGGTGATGCCGTGCCCGACGGCGCTCTGTTCCACGTCAGGGGCGCTGACGATCACGTCCGCGAAGGTGCTCATGGCCTGCGCCAGGGCCTTGATGCCGGGGCTGAAGATGCCGTCGTCGTTGGCGACGAGCACGCGGGGGCGCTGGGGGGTCATGCGGGTCAGGGTAGCGCGCCCCCGGTCAGGGGGCTATGGCCCGGGAGCCCGGGTGTGGTGCGGGGTCCCCCGCCGGGGGGGCTGCCGAACTCGTGTGGTGAGTACCAGTCGTTACATGAGAGTTCTCTTAAATTTCATGAAGAGCTGGAGTTCCCCGGGACTTCCTGCCAGAGACAAGGAGCGTCATGACCCAGACTGTGCTGCCCCCCACCCCTCACCCCACCCCCCGCCCCTACCGCGCGCCGCAGGTCACGGACCTGGGCCGCTGGGAGGCCGTGACCCTGGCGGTCAGCCTGCCCATCGGCAACCGCTGGCCGTTCGATCCGAGCGCCCAGCCGGGCAGCCGCTCCCGCTGAGCGCCCTACTTCCCTCCCAGGAGACGCCATGATGACCGTTCACCCCACTTTCCCCCGGTCGCGGACGCCACTGCGACTGACGGCGCTGCTGCTGCCAGCGCTGCTGGCCGGCTGCTCGGGCCGTCCCGCGCCGGCCACTCCCGCCGTCACCCCGCCGCCCAGCGCGCCCGGCGTGCGCGGCGCGGTGGAACTCACCTTCGAACTCGGCGCGCACCCGTCGGCGCAGGCGACCGTGCGGGCCGCCGGGCTGCGCCCCCAGGACCTCCGCCTGGACGGCGACGTCACCTTCGAGCGGCCGGCCGCCTTCACCGATTACGACGACACGACCGGCTTCCGCTACATGAACGCCACGTTCACGGTCCGCAACGTGAGCGCGCAGGCGCTGGAGAACCTGACCCTCTACGCGTACACCCGCGCGTCGACCAACGTCGGGGGCACCGCCCTGAAGAACATCACGAACGCGGCGGGCCAGTCCCTCGCGGACGCCAGCGTGGCGCGCAGCGTGCTGCCCATGCACGGCACGGCCTTCGACGCCCTGAGCGGCACCTCCGCCGTCGTGCCGACCCAGGCGGACTTCCAGGTCTTCACGGCCGCCGAGGCGTCGGCGCTGGAAACGGCCGCGCGCAGCGCGAACGTCATCGCCGCAGAGGATCAGGTGCTGCAGTACGGGTACAGCGCCCGCAACCTGAACACCAGCGGGAACCGGCGGCGCCTGGAGGCGGCGGGGTGCGGCGCGCCCGGCTGCGACACCGGCCGGGTCACGATCGCCGTGCGCGTCCCGAACACCAACGTGGCGAGCAATCCGTACCGCTTCACCATGACCTTCGTGCTGGCCGACGAGGCCGTCACGCGGGTCTCGCAGGGCGTGCAGGAACAGGGCGACGACAGCCTGGTGCGGGCCCGCGCGGCCGATGTGGGAGCCAGCGAGGTGCGCGTGCTGGGGGACAGCAGCTACGACGGCGCGGCCACGCCCGTCTGCGCGCCCCGGATCGCGGTCCCGGCCGGCAGCGACGGGGCCCTGGCCCTGGGCGGCGACTGCCCGACCACGGCGGGCGTCCTCGCGGCCGCCGAGACGGGCCGCGTGATCATCAGTGAATTCCAGGCGCTGGGCAGCGAGTTCGTCGAGGTCCGCAACGTCAGCGGCGCGGCCATTGACCTGCGGAACTTCTGGCTGCGGAACGCGGCGGGTCAGCTCGCGCGGCTGCGGGCCCCGACCGATCTGGACGGCCGCAGCGGCACGCCTGCGCTGCTGGCGGCCGGGGCCAGCGCGTACGGCGTGGCCAATCCGGCCGGGGGCGCGCTGCCCGCCGGGGTGAACTTCGTGTACGGCGCGCCCGGCACGCCATTCACGCTGAGCGATAGCGGGGACCTGCTGGCCCTGATGACGCGCGTGGGCGGCGCCGCCACCCTGGAAGACCGCGTGGACTTCCGGACGTTCGTGACGAATCCGAATACGCCGCTGACCGCCTCGTCCATGGTGGGCTTCGCTGGCGTGTCCACACAACTGGACAGCGCAGCAGGCACAGCCGCCGCCAACAACACCCCGACCAACTGGTGTGGCAGCCTCTACCTGTCCAGCGGGCGGGGCAACCGCGTCACGAACACGGCCGGCAGTGCGAACAGCAGCTGTCAGGTGGCCGCGATCAACGAGGTGCTGATCGACGCGCCCGCCGCGGACGACGGCAAGACCTTCGTGGAACTGGTCGGCCCGGGCGGCGCCCTGATCGGCGGCGCGCGGGTAAACGACGTGGAGGGCATGGGAACGACCGCCGGGACACTCAACGTGGACAACGACCTCGCCCCTGGCGAGACGGACGGCACGTTCGTCATCCCAGCCGGCACGCGCTTCCCGGCGGACGGCATCCTGCTGATCGCGGACGCCACTACGGCGGGCGCCACCAGCGTCCCGGGGTACGTGGCAGGCGTGGATGTCCTCGCCCGGGACATGGACATGGAAAACGGCGGCGGGGACGCCATTCAGCTCGTCAGCGCTGGCGGCAGCCTGCTGGATACGGTCAGCCATGACCCGACCGGTAACCCCCTGGCCACCAACGCGGCCTTCAACGGCCTGGCGCTGTACGAATCGGCCACAGCCCTCACGCCTATTCCTCCTACCACGACAGCCGCCACGCTGGCCCGGGCCGCCCTGGGGGCCGACACCAACAACAACCGCATAGATTTCTACGCCGATCCGAGCCCCACCCCCGGCGACGCCAACGACGCGGTGAACTTCACGGCCGGTACCCTCAGCCCGGACGACGGTCCGGCGACCCTGGGGGCCGCCAACATCACGGTCACCGGGACAGACTTCTCTCCGGGCCTGCGCCTGACGGCCGGCAGCGCGGCCTCGAGCGCCTGCACGGTGCTGTCAGCCACGGCAGCCACCTGCACGGTGCCCGCCAACGTGGGCGGCGCCACTGGGCCGGTGAATGTCCGCCTGCAGAACCCGGCCAGCGTGGCGGCGCCCGACGCGGTGCTCGCGCAGGCGTTCACCTACACGGCCGCCGAGAACGAGACGAACAGCGCCGCCGAGGCGGACTTCTGCACCCTGCAGTTCCCGGCCACCTTCTCGGTCACTCAGGGCCAGCGGACCCCCAACCTCTACGGTCAGGTGTACGAGGCGGGCCTGACCGAGGCGGCCGGAGCCCCGGCGAACCTGCTGGCCGAGGTCGGGTACGGGCCCAGCGCCAGCTCGCCGCTCAGCAGCAACGCCTGGCGGTTCTTCCCCGCGACGTACAACGTCCAGGTCGGGAACAACGACGAGTTCGTGGGCACGTTCACGGCCCCGGTGGTCACGGCCAGCGCCACCTACGCCTACACCTTCCGCTTCAGTCAGGACGGTGGAGTGAGGTGGACCTACTGTGACGTGAACGGGGCGGGCTCCGGGGGGGGGCTGACCTTCGAGTCCACCCAGCTGGGCAGCATGACCGTCGCCCCGTAAATCCGGGCAGCGGCGTCGGCGGGGACCGGGCAACGGTTCCCGCCGGCTCGTTGCGGGGCGCGCGCGGCCGGGCGTAGGCTGGGGCATGGGTCACCTGCGGGTGTGGGCGCTGGTCGGGCTGGGATCGCTGGCGGTGGCCGGAGACTTTCCGGCCCTGACGCACGTGGAGCAGGTGCGCGCCCCCGACGGGCGGCCGGTGACGGTGCAGCGCGTGGCGTGTCTCGCGCCGGACCGGCCGGAACTCGCGGCGGCGCTGACGCTGGAGGAGGCGGGGCCGCTGCGGTGGCAGGTCACGCAGCTCGCCACGAACGAGGCGGGCGCGGCGGTGCTGGAGACCGGGCGGACGCTGCCGCAGATCGCGCCGCACTACCAGCGGTACGTGACGCAGGGGCAGCCGGTGGGCCGCGTGACGTTCGCGGCGCTGCTGGGCACCTGGAAGCTGTTCGGGTTGAAGTTCAGCTGGGAGAACGTGACGTACCACTGCGCGCTGTCCTGACCTGCACCCAGGAGGTTCGGGGCGTGGCCGGGCGGGTGCCCGCCGGTGGCGGGGGCGCTAGCATGCGGGCATGACGCTGCACCCGGATCTGAAGTTCCCGACCGCGCACGAACTGGACACCCTGAGCCCGGAGGAACTGGCGGGGCGCATGAACGCCCTGTCCGGCACGCTGGGCGCGCGGCTGGGGATCGAGTTCACGGCCGTGTCCCGCGACCGGGTCGCAGCGCGCATGCCGGTGGACGGCAACCGGCAGCCCGCGGGGCGGCTGCACGGCGGGGCGAACCTGGCGCTGGCGGAGGAACTGGCCAGCGTGGGCTCGTGGATGAACCTGGATCCGGCGCGGCAGGTGGCGGTGGGCGTGGACCTGAGCGGCACGCACGTGCGCGGCGTGACGGACGGCTGGGTGACGGGCGAGGGGACGCTGGCGTACCGGGGCCGGACGGTGCTCGTCTGGAGCATCGAGATCCGTGACGAGCGGGGCCGCGTGACGAGCATGGCGCGCTGCACCTGCAACGTGATCGCCACCGGCGCCTGACCGCGCACGGGAAGGGCCCCCGGCGTTGCTCTCCGGGGGCCCTTCGCATTGGGGAGGGTCAGCGGTTCAGGGCGCGGCTGAAGCTCTGCGCGGCACGCAGGCGCATGTCCTCAATGGCCGTCCAGTCGGGCAGGCGGCGGCTCAGGACCTCGTCGGTCAGCTGCGCGGCGTTCAGGCGGGTGGGGTGGGCGGGGGCGCCCGCGTCGTCACAGAAGCCCTGCACCTTGGGGTCGTACGCGACGCCACTGAAGGGCGTCTCGCTGGCGGCCGCCAGGATCACGGCGTGCAGGCGCACGCCGATCACGTAGCCGCTCTGCGCGATGGCGTCGAGCGCCACCTGCGGGTCACGGGTGCTGAGGACCTCGTCCGCACCGAGGCTGTGGGCCGCCTGATCGTCGTGGTCAGGCATGAAGCTCAGGGCGGTGACGTGGCGTTCCTCGGCGCGCAGGCGGCGCACGACGTCTTTCAGGGACTCGGTGGCGTCGGTCACGTCGCCGCGCGGCGCGACGATCACGCGGCGGGGGTCGCGGGTCAGGCCGGGCGTGGGGGCCAGCAGCAGGGCGGGGTCGCCGCCCAGTTCGGCGCGGATCCCCAGGGCTTCCAGCGTGTCGAGGCTGCCGCGGTCGCGCACGATGACCGGCACGCCCCGCAGGGCGCGGGCGACGCGGCGGCCACCCTCGGGGGTCAGGGGGCCGATGCTCTGGTTGAACACGACCACGCGGCGGCGCAGCAGTTTCGCCAGCCGGATGACGCCCAGGTAGTACGTGAGGTTGCGGGCGCTGGTCCGGTCCTGAAGCAGGCCGCCCCCGCCGGACAGCACGACCTGCGAGCGCAGCAGCGCCCCGATCAGCGCGGTGGGCTGCATGCGGGCCTCGCTGTCGCAGGCATAGGTGCGGGCGGTCTCCTCGGGGGTGTTCGACAGCAGCAGGGGCTGGGCGCCGTACTTGCGCAGTTCGCGGGTGATGGCCAGCGCGATCGCCTCGTCGCCGGTGTTGCCGAAGCCGTAGTAGCCGCTGACGGTGACCTTCACGCCTGCACCTCGGCGGGAGCCTTGCCGTAGCTGTGCCACAGCCGCAGGGCGGCGCGCACGACCTGCACGGCGATCAGACCGGCGATGAGTCCCACGCCCAGGCCCAGGAAGCAGCGCTGGGCGCTGATCAGCAGCGGCGTGTGGAAGTGGCTGAAGGTGTTCAGGATGCTGGACTGCCCGACGACGCCGCCCAGGATCAGCAGCGCGCCGAAGTACCCGGG
>CALPYF020000041.1 GCA_943327755.2 Deinococcus hopiensis KR-140 | reverse complement strand
TCCGACTTGAACACATTCTGTTTTCCCCTCTCCCCCTGTGGGACTCGGAGAGCTGCGCAGCAGAGAGGGAGGGAGGAGCGAAGCGACGGAAGGGTGAGGGGGCCACCGGGCGACTCCGAATGATGTGGAATCACTTGAATCCCGTATGAATCGGGGATGACTGAAGCGGGCCGCCTCCCGGACAGGGGAGAGCGGCCCGTTTCGCTGGCGGTCCTTAAGCTTTGGCGTGCTCGCGGACGTCGTTCTTCAGGCGCATCAGGATGGCGCCCATGCCGCGCAGGCGCATGGGGGTGATGAGTTCGGTCAGGCCCATGTCCATGTAGAACTGGTCGGGGACGCTCAGGATCTCCTCGGGCTGCGCGCCGTCCAGGGCTTCGTGCAGGATGCCCGCGTAGCCGCGCACGGTGGGGGCTTCCTCGGGGACCTTGAAGTACAGGTGCATGCCGCCCTGCTCGTCCTGCTCGGTGACCAGGAAGAAGGGGCTGGTGCATTCGGGGACGGGCTGGAGGAATTCGGGGTGCTCGAGGTACTTCTCGGGCAGGCCGGGGAGTTTCTTGCTGTATTCCAGCAGGGCCTGGAGGCGCAGGGGTTTGGGGGCGCTGCGGAACATCGTGACGATGTTCTGGAGTTTTTCCGGCAGGGCGGGCGCGGCGTCGGTCATGCGCGGAGTGTAGCGCCGCCCCCGGGGCGGGATTGGGTGGGCCTGTCCAGTTGACCTCTTTTGTCAATAAGTTGGGAGTCAGGGTACAATCCTGGGGCACTCGGCAGTTCCACCCCCATTCACAGGAGGCACCACACCATGGACTACGCGAAAGACGTACTCGTCAGCACCGACTGGGTCGAACAGAACCTGAACACGCCCGGCATCCGCCTGATCGAGGTGGACGAGGACATCCTCCTCTACGATACCGGCCACGCCCCCGGCGCCGTGAAACTCGACTGGCAGGTCGACCTGTGGCACCCCGTCGAGCGTGACTTCATCACCCCCGACAAGGTCAGTGAACTGCTGGGCCGCCTGGGCATCCAGGCAGACGACACCATCGTGCTGTACGGCGACAAGAGCAACTGGTGGGCCGCGTACGCCTACTGGTTCCTGTCCTACAGCGGCGTCAAGAACCCCCTGAAACTCATGAACGGCGGCCGCCAGAAGTGGGTCGCGGAGGGCCGCCCCACCACCACCGACGCCCCCAGCGTCGAGGCGACTAGCTACCCCGCCCTGACCCGCGACGACAGCCTGCGCGCCTACCGCGACGAGGTCAAGGCTCACCTGGAGAGCGTCAGGGGCGGCACCGGCGCGCTGGTGGATGTCCGCAGCCCCGACGAGTTCAGCGGCAAGGTCACGCACATGCCCAACTACCCGCAGGAAGGCGTGCTGCGCGGAGGGCACATCCCCGGCGCGCGCAGCATCCCCTGGGCGAAGGCCACGAACGAGGACGGCACCTTCAAGTCAGCCGAGGAACTCAAGGCCCTGTACGAGGGTGAGGGCGTCACCGCCGACAAGGACGTCATCGCGTACTGCCGCATCGCCGAACGCAGCAGCCACAGCTGGTTCGTGCTGCGCGAACTGCTCGGGTACCCCAAAGTCCGCAACTACGACGGCAGCTGGACCGAATGGGGCAACGCCGTGGGCCTGCCCATCGAGAAGAGCTACAGCGAGGCGTAACCGCCGCCCCCCCGCACCCCCGGCCACCACAGGTCGGGGGTGTTGTCATGCCACCACAGCGCCGGTCACCGCGGACAGAGGCGCACTTTGCCGTCTGGATGAAGCCGCTGTGCGCCGGGGTCACCCTGGACGCCGTCCCGGATCGGCGCGCGTCCGCCCCGTTCGGGGGTATGCTGCGCTTCGTTTCACCAACTGATTCAGGTTTCACAGCAACCGACCCGTCTGCCTGCCCCGCCCGCGCGGCGGCGTGCAGACCGCCACCCCCGGAGGAACACCCGATGCGCCGCCTTGCCCTGTGCCTTAGCTTGACCCTGATGATCGCCGCCACTGCCCCGGACGCCGCCGCCCAGACCGCCCCCACCACCCCGAACCCTGCGGGGCCGAACACTGCGGCGCTCCAGACCGCCGCGCCGTTCCTGCCCGGCGACGCCCGCCCCGACGCCCCGGAACTCGCCGCGCGCGGCAGCTTCGCGGTGGGCGTACGCACCGTCACGCTGGTCAACCCGGGCCAGCCCGACCTCGCCCGCGCGCCCCAGGGGGGGCCCGTGCCGCGCGCCGACCGCCGCCTGACCGTGGAAGTCTGGTACCCCACCGCGAACGGCGCGAAGGAAACCGTCACGTACACCGACACCCTCACCAGCGGCAAGGCCTTCACCTTCGACGGCCGCGCCGCGCGGGACGCCAAGCCCCTGAGCGGGCAAGCGTTCCCGCTGGTGATCGTGTCGCACGGGTACACCGGCAGCCGCTACCTCCTGACGTACCTCACCGAGCACCTCGCCAGCCGCGGGTACGTCGTGGCGGCCATCGATCACACCGACAGCACCCACGACAACCGCGGCCCGTTCAACAGCACCCTGGTGAACCGCGCGCCGGACATCAACTTCACCCTCGACCAGCTTGCCAAGCTCGGCGCGCCCGGCAGCGGCTCCCCCCTGAGCGGCATCCTGAACGCCAGCCGCACCGCCGTGATCGGCTACTCCATGGGCGGCTACGGCGCGCTGAACGCCGCCGGGGCCGGGTACGCCCCCAAGGTCGCGGCGCTGCTCCCCGGCGGCACCCTGACCCCCCGCCAGACCGGCGCGTTCACGCCGGACCCGCGCATCCGCGCCGCCGTCGCCTTCGCCCCGTGGGGCGGCCCCAGCGCCGCGCGCGGCCTGGGCGTCCCCACCGGCGAGTACGGCTTCTGGGACGCCAAAGGGCTGGAGGGCCTGAAGGTCCCCACCCTGTTCGTCGTGGGCGACCATGACGACGTGTCGGGCTTCGAGGAAGGCGTCAAACCGCTGTTCGAGAACGCCGTGAACGCCGACCGGTACCTGCTGGTGTACCAGAACGCCCGTCACAACATCGCCCCGAACCCCGCGCCCAGCCTGCCGGGCCTGAGCTTCGCGGATCACGAGCACTACGCCGACCCGGTGTGGGACAGCGCCCGCCTGAACAACCTCAACCAGCACTTCGTCACTGCCTTCCTGAACCTGACCCTGAAGGGCGACGCGGGCGCCGCCGCGTACCTGAACGTCCCCACGCCCATCGCCGCGAACGCCACCGGCGCCGCCGCCTGGAAGGGCTTCGCGCCCCGCACCATGCTGGGCCTGGAGCTGTACCACCTGCGCCCCCGCTGACGTGACCGACATCCGGCGCGGCCGCCTGAACCGTGCCCCGGCGTGAAGAACACCACAGGAGCGCGCCCAGAGCGGGGGATATCCACCCCCACCCTGGGCGCGTTACCCTGAGTGGGATGCTGGGTTTCCTGATCGTCATTGTGCTGCTGGCTGCCGCTGCGTTCGCCTGGCGGGCCACGCGCCGCGCCGCGCCCCCCCAGGCCACTCGGCCCCCCGAACCGGCCGCGCCGCTGCCCGCGCAGGACGTGCGTCCCACCGCGCCCACCCTGGTCATGCCCGGCGAGGGCGGCGAACTGCTGCACGACGCGCAGAGTGAGATGCTCGCCGACGTGAGTCCCGAGGAGCTCCAGCGCCTGATGGCCGCCGTGCCGCAGGACGTCATGGGCCGCGCCATCGGGCAGGAGGAACTGACCAGCCACGCCCCTGTCACCGCCGAGCAGCGGCAGGAACTCCAGGGGCTGGGCAGCGCCCTGGACGACCTGGACTTCTGGAACGTCGAGGAGAGCGACCCGAAGAACCCGCCCAAGGCCTGATGCCTGCCAGAAATTCCGCCGGAGCTTTCCGGTAGAGCCCGCCCCGGTCGGCCCCGCACAATGCGGGCATGACCCTGCCGTACGCGCGTGACTTCATGCTGGGCCGCATGTTCGCGGCGGACGCGGCGTTCGACGGGCTGTTCTACACCGGCGTGACGAGCACCGGGATCTACTGCCTGCCGTCCTGCCGGGCCCGCAAGCCCCGCGCGGAGCACGTGCAGTTCCACGCGTCGCCCCACGAGGCGCGCGCGGCGGGTCTGCGTGCCTGCCGCCGCTGCCACCCGGACGCGTACCGGGGCGTGCCGCTGCCCGAGGCGGCGCTGCTGGCCGCGCTGGGCGGCGTGAGCGTGCCCGACGTGCCGGGCGTGCGGGCCCTGGCCGACGCGCTGCACCTGGGCGAGAGTGCCCTGCACGCCCAGTGGCGCGAGCTGTTCCAGGTGACGCCCGGCGAGTGGCTGGCCCGCGAGCGCGTGCGGCTGGCCGCGCGGACCCTGCGCGGCAGCGGGCGCAGCGTGGCGGAGGTCGCGTTCGCGGTGGGGTTCGGGAGCCTGTCGGCGTTCGGCGCGCAGTTCCGGCGCGTGATGCACCTGACCCCGCAGGCGTGGCGGCACGCCGGGCGCGGCGCCGGGCTGACCCTGACCCTCCCGCCGGGGTTCCCGTTGGAGGTCGTGTGGCGCGACCTGGGCCGCGACCCGGACTCCGTGACGCAGCGGGTGGAGGCGCAGGCGGGCCGAGTGACCTTCGCGTGGACCCTGCCCGGCGGCCCGCAGCGGGTCACGCTGCACGTCACCGCCGGGCAGGTCGAGGTGCACCCGGACGCCCCCGAAGCCCTGACGCCCGACGATTGGGAGGCGCTGCACACCCTGACCGTCCGCGCGCTGGGCCTGCACACGCCCCTGGCCGGCAGCGACTGGCCGGTCCCGCTGGTTCCGCAGGCCTTCGACGGGCTGATCTGGGTGGTGGCGGGCCAGCAGGTCACGTTCGCGCAGGCCTGCCGCATCCGCCGCACGCTGACCCTGAAATACGGCACACCCGTCGCGGAGGGCCTGATCGCGCCACCCACCGCTGCGAGGCTGGCCGCGCTGGACGACGCCGACCTGCGCGCCTGCGGCCTGACCGACG
This sequence comes from Deinococcus hopiensis KR-140, assembly GCA_943327755.2. GTDB lineage: Bacteria > Deinococcota > Deinococci > Deinococcales > Deinococcaceae > Deinococcus > Deinococcus hopiensis_A. The sequence goes on along the minus strand of CALPYF020000041.1, from coordinate 32,219 downwards.
CCCGCGCCGCCCTGCTGCGCCGCCTCAGCGGGCGGGTCGCGCGGCATGAGCTGAACCTGGACGCCCTGACGCGCGGCACGGTCGGCGCGGCCCGCCGCACGCTGCTGGCCGGGCCCGGCATCTGCCCCTGGACGGCGGACTACGTGCTGCTGCGCGTCCTGGGCTTCCCCGACGTCGTGCCCGAGGGCGACGCCGCGCTGGCCGCCAGCCTGCGCCGCACCCATGCTCTGCCCGCGCGGCCCACGCCCGCGCAGGTGCAGACGCTGTTGCACCCGCACGCGCCGCGCCGCAGTCAGGCCGTGCTGCGCGCGTGGCACGCGGCCCTCGACCCCACGTAGATCACCTCTCGCCACCAGTCCGGCCCGTCGTGGTGCCGGACGACCTTCCCCCATGTCTTCAGGAGTCCACCCATGATCCGACCCGACCACGCCCGCACCCTCCACCTCGCCCACCGGGAGGGCCTGATCCTCCCGAACGCCTGGGACGCCGCCAGCGCCCGCACCCTGGAGTACGCGGGCGCACCCGCCATCGGCACGACCAGCGCCGGAATCGCCTTCGCGCTGGGCTACCCGGACGGGCAGGCGGCGCCCGTGGAGGACCTGCTGGACGCCCTGGCCCGCATCGTCCGGGCCACCTCCCGGCCCGTCACCGCCGACTTGGAAGGCGGGTACGCCCAGGCCCCCGACGGGGTTGCCCGGATCGTCACCCGTGCGCTGCACCTGGGTGTGGTGGGCCTGAATCTGGAGGACGCCACCGACACGGGCACGCTGCGGCCCGTCGAGGACCAGACTTTGCGGCTGCGCGCCGCCCGGCACGCCGCCGACACCCTGGGCGTCCCCGCGTACCTGAACGCCCGGACCGACACGTACCTTGTCGGGTTCGGGGCCACCCCCACCAAACGCTTCGCGGAGACCGTCCGGCGCGGCCGGGCGTACCTGCACGCCGGGGCGGACAGCGTGTTCGTGCCCGGCCTGACCGACCCCGACACCCTGCGCGAGCTGCGCGCGGCGCTGGGCGGCCCGGTCAGCGTGATGCTCCTGCCCGGCGGCCCGGACGCCCCCACCCTGCTGCGCGCCGGGGCCAGCCGCGTCAGCACCGGCCCCGCCCTGATGCTCGCCGCGCTGGGACACACCCTGACCCTCACCCGCGACCTGCTGGGCCCCGGCACGCCGCCCGCCACGCCCGGCCCCAGCTACGCGCAGGTGCAGGGATGGTTCAGCCGCCCGCCGACCGCTCACTGACACCTGCCGTGGCGCGCATCCGGAGCGGCAGCCGGAGGTTCAGGCCTGAGTCAGGACGCGCCGCGCGCCCACGAAGCGCGGCCCCCAGTACCGGTCGGTCCGCAGGTGATCCACCGTCACGCGCCCCTGGTAGGAGTTCGCGCTGATGAACTGATCCTCGCCCAGGTAGATGCCCACGTGGGACACGCGCCCGGCGCCCTCGGTGTCGAAGAACACCAGGTCGCCTGCCTCCAGCGCGTCGGGCGCGACCGGCTGCCCCGCGCGGGCCTGCTCGGCGCTCGTGCGGGGCAGGGTGACGCCCAGCGGCGTGAACACCTGCAGGACCAGACCGCTGCAGTCCGTTCCGGCGCGTGTGGTCCCGCCGAACACATACGGGGTGTTCAGCAGACTCAGCGCGGCGGCGCGCCAGTCGCCCACCCCGGCCAGGGGCGGCGCGCTGTCCTGCATCTGCGAGCGCGGCATGGGACTGACCGGCTGGAGCACCGGCATGCTCTGCGCGGGAGTCAGCGGCTGAAAGGGGAACGCGCCACCCGGCGCCGCAGGGGTGGGGGCGGCCAGCGGGGTCGCCGTCCCCAGGGCCTGTGCCTGAACAGTCGGAGCCGGAGTCGCGCCGGCCGGGAGGGTCAGGATCTGCCCGACCTTCAGGGCCGCGCCGGACGCCAGTCCGCTGGCGGCGGTCAGGGCGTCCACCGTCACACCGAACCGGCGCGCCAGCGCGTACAGCGTGTCGCCGGGCTGCACCGCGTACGTGACCGGCAGGACGCGCAGGCGCAGCACCTGCCCCACCCGCAGGTCCGGACTGCTCAGGCCGTTCAGGGCCAGCAGATCCGCGACGCTGAGGCCCGCGCGGCGCGCCAGGCTGAAGGCCGTGTCGCCGGGCTGCACCGTGACGGTGTCCGGCCCGCCCGTCACGCCCGCGTGGGGCGCCGAGGTGGCGTCCGTGAAGACCGCCTGAGCATCCGCGCCGCTCAGGAAGAGCGCGCCGAGCAGCAGACAGACGGGCAGGCAGCGGAAGTCAGGCATCATGAAAAAAGTCACACCGTGAGGAACGGGTGAAAACCGTGTGGATCTCCGCGCACCGTAACACGCCCCCCCCGGGCCTGCAAGACCACCCCCGCCGGCCTGCCCGACCCCCGGGTGCAGTCCCGCCAGTGGGAACGCCCACACGGGCCGGGCCGGGTGCGGGCGTATGGTGGGCGGGTGATCGCCCGCACCCAGGCGTGGGGCGCGCGCACCTTCAGCGCCCTGCGACACCCCCACTACCGCCGCTACTGGTTCTCGCAGCTGCTCTCCCTGGTCGGCTCGTGGATGCAGGCCACCGCGCAGCAGTACCTCGTGCTGGAACTGTCCGGCGGCAGCAGCGCCGCGCTGGGCTGGGTGACGGTCGCGCAGTTCCTGCCCAGCCTGCTGCTCTCGCTGTTCGCGGGAGCCGTGATCGACCGCGTGCCGCGCCGCCGCGTGCTCCTCGCCACGCAGCTGACCCTGCTGGTCACCGCCACCGCGCTGGCCGTCACCACGCACCTGGGCGCCGTCACGCTGCCGCTCGTCATGCTGATCGCGTTCATCAGCGGCACCGCGAACGCCTTCGACATGCCCGCCCGGCAGAGCATGGTCGTGGACTTCGTGCCCCGCAGCGACGTCCCGAACGCCGTGGCGCTGAACAGCCTGTCGTTCAACGTCAGCCGCACGCTGGGGCAGGCGCTGTTCGGCGTGGTCGCCGCGCTGGGCGTCACGCTGCTCGCCGGCGGCAACAGCGAGAACATCTCGCGGCTGGCCCTGCCCTTCTATCTGAACGTCGCGTCCTTCTTCGTGGTGCTGTACGTGATCGCCACACTGCCCTTCCCGGCCCGCGACTTCGGGCCGCGCGGCAGCATGCTCGGCGACGTGAAAGAAGGCCTGCGCTACGTGCGCGCCACGCCCGCCGTGCGCAACGTCATGCTGCTCGTCGGCGCCCTGAGCCTCACCATCGTCAACTTCAACGTGATCATCCCCTACTACGCCCGCGTGGTCTTCGGCGCGCGCGAGGCGACCTTCGGCGCGCTGTCCGCCGCGTTCGGCATCGGCGCGATGGCCGGCGCACTCTGGCAGGCCAGCCGCCCCAACCCCCTGCGCAACCTGCGCCTCGGCGCGATCATCCTGATCATCAGCGCCGTCCTCCTGGCCCTCACCCCCGGCCCCACCCTGGCTTTCCCGGTCCTCGCCGCGTGCGGCTTCGGCATGCTCAGCCTGCTCGTCAGCGCCAACAGCACCGTGCAGCTCACCATTCCCGATCAGCTGCGCGGGCGGGTCATGAGCCTGTACTCCTTCGTGCTCGTCGGCATGGGCCCTCCCGGCGCCCTGATCGCCAGCACCCTGATCAGCCGCGACTGGATCCTCGGCCCCCGCGCGGGCCTGATCACCCTGGCCGCCCTGGGCCTGATCGCCGTGCTGCTCCTCTGGACGCGCCTGCCCCGCCAGCTCGACAAACCCGCCGGAGACGACTGACGTCCCCGCGCCTGCCAGCGGAGGTCCGTCCGCCCACGCGGAACCCTGAACGCGGTGTAAGGACCGCGCGGGCGGCAGGCTGGTATCCTGCGCGCATGGCTTCAGACCGCAATCCTGACACGTCGCACGCGCTGACCTGGGCGCTGATCGTGATTGCCCTGGGCGCGATCATCGGGATTGGCACCGCCGCCGCCCTGCTGGCCCGCAAGGACCGCCCGCTGCCCGACGATCCCGACGCGCCGCTGTTCATCTGAACGCGGCACCTGAACGGGGCACCCCTCTACGTCAGAGGTGGTGCCCCGCTGGCATGCACGGGTTCTAGAACGGCCAGATGCGCGGGATGATCAGCAGCGACACCACGAAGGTCAGCAGCGTCAGGCCCGCGCCGACCCGCACGAAATCCAGGAAGGTGTAGCGGCCCGGGCCGTACACGAGCATGCAGGACGGCTCCAGCGGCGTGATGAAGGAGTTGCTGGCCGCGACCGTGATCCCGATGATGAACGGCCGGGGGTCGTAGCCCAGTGCCTTGGCGGTGCCGATGGCCAGGGGCAGCATGACGAGCGCCGCCGCCTGGTTGCTCATGGGCTGCGTCAGTGCGACCGTCACCACGAACAGCGCCGCGAGCAGCCCGTATGGCCCCAGCGGTTCCAGCACGCCGGACAGCGCGCCGGTCAGGACCTTCGCGGCGCCGGTCGCCTCGAAGGCCGTGCCGAAGGCCAGCATGCAGGCCACGAGCACGATGACCGGCCACTCGACCGCGCCGTACGCTTCCTCGGGGGTGATCAGGCGCAGCGCGAGACTCAGGGCGACGGCGACGACGACCGCCACGCCCAGCGGCAGGACGCCCAGGCCGCCCAGCAGCACCGCGCCCGCGAACAGCAGCACGGCCAGCGGGGCGCGCTTCAGGTCGCTCTGGCGTTCGGTCAGGTCGCCCAGCACGACCAGATGGTCGCCCAGCGCGTCGATGCGTTCGGCGCCGCCCTGCACGAGCAGCACGTCCCCGACCTGCACCCGCAGGCGGCCCAGCCGCTCGACCTGCCGGGCGCGGCGGTGCAGGGCCAGCACGGACGCCCCGTAGCGTTCGCGGAAGCGCGCCTCTCGCAGCGTGCGCCCCAGCAGCGGCGAGCCCGGCATCACGACCACCTCGACCAGCCGCACGTCCCCGCCGGTCTGGAGTTTCTGCTCGCTCTTGCTGACGATGCCCAGCGTGTTCTTCCCGGCCAGGATGCGCTCTGTGGGTCCCTCGACGGTCAGGGTGTCGCCCTCCAGCAGCCGGAAGCTGGCAGGCGGGGCGTACACGGTGTCCTCGCCGCGGCGGACCGCCACGACGGTCAGGCCGTGATCGCGGCCCAGGCCGCTTTCCCGCAGCGTGACGCCCTCCAGGGCGCTGCCGGGCGCGACCGTCAGGTCCGCGAGGTACGCGCGCAGCGAGTCCTCCAGTTGCGCGTCCCGCGCGGGCAGCAGGCGCGGCGCGACGAAGAACAGGTACGCCAGCCCCACGATCGCCACCGGGACGCCCACCCAGGCCAGTTCGAAGAACCCCAGCGGTTTCTGCCCCGTGGCGGGCAGCGCCCCGGACACCACGAGGTTCGTGCTCGTGCCGATCAGGGTGATCGTGCCGCCCAGGATGCTCGCGAACGCCAGCGGCATCAGCGCGCGGCTGGCGGGAATCCCCGCGCGCCGCGCCATGCCCGCCACGACCGGCAGGAACACGGCGGTGGTGGCGGTGTTGCTCGTGAAGGCGCTGACGCCCGCCACGGTGCCCAGCAGCGCCCGCAGCGTGCCCGTGGCGCTGCGCGAGCGGCGGGCCAGCGCCGCGCCGATCCACTCGATCACCCCGGCGCGCAGCAGCACCCGCGTCAGGATGAACAGCGACGCCAGCGTCAGCACCGTGTCGCTGCCGAAGCCCGCGAAGGCCTCCTTGGGGGTCAGCAGGCCGAACAGCAGCAGCGCCGAGAGCAGCCCCAGCGCCGTGACGTCCACCGGCAGCCACTCGGTGGCGAACAGCACCAGCGCCACCACGAACAGGATCAGGATCAGCGTGACGGGATCCACGTCAGCGCCCCCGCAGGCGGGACGGAAGGGGCGGACAGGGCAGAGGGGTCATCGCCCCCGATCATGCGGGCCGCGCCGGGTGGCCCGCATGAAGGTCTCTTTAATCCGCCTTGGCCGCGCCCAGCGCCAGCCGCGTCAGCGCGCCCCGCAGGACCGCCACCGCGCGGTCGTACTCGGCGAGATCCAGGCGTTCCTCGGGCGTGTGGTCCAGCGCGCTGTCCCCCGGACCGTACGCCAGGGTCGGGACGGGCCAGTGCGCGGCGACCACGTTCATGTCGCTCGTGCCGGTCTTCACCTTGAACACCGGACTCCCGCCCTGCTCGCGGATCGCCACTCGGAACGCCCGCGTCAACGCGTTGTCCTTCGGGTGCCGCACCGCCGTCTCGTGCCCCACGAAGGACAGCTCCAGGCCCTCCAGGTCGGCCAGCGCCGCGCGGATCGCGGTTTCCGCCTGCGCGGGGCTCACACTGACCGGCAGGCGCAGCCCGAAGGTGCCCCACGCCCGCTGGCGCAGCCCGTCCGTGCCCGCCCCCAGATCCTGAATGGTGGCCTGCACGCCGCCGAACACGCCGCCCGGCTCCCCGGCCCCCGCCGCCCACGCGCGCACGCGGAACCACGCCTCGGTCAGGTCGTCCCCGGCGCTGCTGCCGTCCCCGGCGGTGTGGAAGTTCTCCTTGACCGCCTGCGCCTTCACGACCAGCCGCCCCTTGTATCCCAGGGTCAGGCCCTCCCAGGCGCTCGGCTCGCCGATCAGGACCACGTCCGGCGTCAGCACCGTGCGGATGTGGCGCGCGCCCCGGCTGCTGGGCGCCTCCTCCTCGGTCGCGCCGATCACCACGAACCGCGCCGCCGCCAGCGCCTCGTCCGGCAGGGTCGCCACGGCCGCCATGAACGCGCACAGCGGCCCCTTGGCGTCCACGCTGCCGCGCCCGTGCAGCACGCCCGCGTCGTCCACGTGCACGGGAATCTCGCCCGGCACGGTGTCCATGTGACCCAGCAGCGCCACCGTCAGCGGCCCGCGCCCCCGCTCGCCCACCGCGTTCCCGGCCTCGTCCACGCGGGCCTCGAAGCCACGCGCGGCCATCCAGTCCCGCAGGAACGCCGCGACCTCGCCCTCCTGCCCGGACAGCGAGGGGATCTCCACCGCGCGGATCAGCAGGTCACGGGCGTCCTGCACGGCACCGTCAGTCAACGTCCATCACGCCGGAGCCGTCCCCGACCGCCCGCGCGAGGCTGACGAGCAGGCGCGCGATGTCCGCGAGGCTCACCAGCGCGATCGTGCCCACGCCGCCCGCCAGCAGCGTCCACAGGCCCGCCGTCCGCTCGCCGCCCGTGAACTGGAAGACCGCCAGCGCCACCGCGCCCAGGAAGAGCACCACACCCAGCACCCGCAGGCGCCCCGGCAGGCCCGAGGCGAGGTCCGCCTGACGCGCCAGGGTCGCCGCCGCGCCCGCCGAACCCCGCAGGGTCGGGGCCATCGGGGTCACCGGGGCCGCCGTGACCGGCGCCGGGGGGGCCGAGGTGGGGGCCGGGGCGGGCGCGGGCCGGGCCTCCGGGGTCCTGCTCAGGTCGGGTCCCTTCGGGTCGGGCCGGGTGGGGGAGAACGCCGACGAGGAGATCACGACCGGCGTGGGCGCGGGCCGCTCCTGCACCGCCGGGACCGGCGCGTCCGCCACCGGGGCGGGGGCCGGGTCGGTATGCACCGGGGACTGGAGGACCTGTGGTTCGGGCGCGCGCGCGGACTGCGGGGCTGGACGCTGCGGTTCCGGCTGCGGCTCGGCTGGTCGGGGCGCCGGTGTCGCGGCCCGGGCAGGAGCGGGCGCGGGGGTGGGCGCCGGGGCGAAGGTCTTCGCGGCGTCCGGCTGCGGCAGCGGCGAGGTCGGCTGCTCCTTGGCGCGGGCGGTCGCGTCGCGCACCCCGCCGAAGAAGGTCTGCACCGCTCCCGGATCGAAGCCCAGCAGGCTGGCACTCAGCGCCGTCCCAGCGGGCGTCTCGACCCGAAGGGTGCCCTCCTGATCGCTGTGGATGCGGGTCAGGTCCCGCAGGGTCACGCGGCGCGTGCCGCCCGCATCCTGAAAGAGCAGCGTGTCGGGCGTCAGGACGAACAGGGCGTCCTCGCGCTCCAGGGCACTCAGGGGGGCGTCGGTCAATCCAAGGTCACGCAGGGTCTGCGCGGCGCGGTCACTGGGCTGGGTCATGATCGGCTCCTTCCTCGGCGCCCGGAACGTCCGGCGCGCTTCACTGCGTCACAGCATAGCGGGCAGCGCCCGGCGCGGCGGAACCGTGCGGGTCAACGTGAAGGGACGCCGCGCGCGCCTCTCACCCCGCCGCCCGTCCGCGCGGCCCAGACTGGGCGGCATGACCGACAACAGGTATGGGGACGCGCCCCTGGGCAAGAGCGTCGAGGAGATCGAGCAGGAGAGCGGCAACGTCGTCAACAGCCCCGTGGAGGGTGAAGCCCGCCGCGCCGAGGAGGCGCCCGTCGTGCCCGCCCTGGTGACCGGCACAGGCAGCGGCGTGATCGCCGCCGTGCGCCCCGACGCGCTCATCGAGTCCGGCGACGACGCCGACGACGGCCGCGCCCGCGAGAACCGCGACGCCAGCGAAGAGAGCTGAACCCGTTCCTGCCAGCGCGGCCCGGGACCGTCCCCGGGCCGCGCCGCTTTTCTGGACGGCCCCGCCCGGCGCGGCCGGGCACCCCGCTAAGCTGCGGGGCGTGACGAGTGCCGCCGACCCGACCCCCGTGACCGACGCCGCCCCCCGGGTGGGCGTGGTGATGGGCAGCCGCAGCGATTTCGAGACCATGGGGGGCGCGCTGGACGTCCTGCGGAACCTGGGCGTGGCGTACGAGGTGCGGGTGCTGTCCGCGCACCGCACCCCGGCATTGCTGTCCACGTACGGGGCGCGCGCCGAGCGGCTGAACTTCACGTGCATCATCGCGGGAGCGGGCGGCGCGGCGCACCTGCCGGGCATGCTGGCGGCGTTCACGCGCGTGCCGGTGCTGGGCGTGCCCGTGCAGTCCCGCGCCCTGTCGGGCCAGGACAGCCTGCTGAGCATCGTGCAGATGCCCGCCGGGGTGCCCGTGGCGACCTTCGCAATCGGCGCGGCGGGCGCGAAGAACGCCGCGCTGTTCGCCGCCGCGATGCTCGCCACGACCGACGAGGCCGTGCGCGCCCGCCTGGACGCCTTCCGCGCCGCGCAGACGCAGAGCGTGCTGGACGACCCGTTCTTCGACGGGCACCCCCAGGCGGGCGAGGCATGACCGCGCCGGGCACCACTGCCGGCACCACGCTGGGCCGCGAATTGACGCTGGGCATCCTGGGCGGCGGGCAGCTGGCGCAGATGCTCGCGCTGGCCGCCATTCCGCTGGGCGTACGCGTGACCGTGCTGGAACCCGATGCGCAGGCCCCCGCGCGCCTGTGCGCCCGGCACCTGCACGCCCCCTACACCGATCCCGCTGGGCTGGACGAACTGGCCGCGTGCGACGCGGTGACGCTGGAATTCGAGAACATTCCCGTGGAAGCCCTGGCCGCGCTGGAGGGCCGCGTCCCCGTGCGCCCGGCGGGGTCGCTGCTGGCGCGCAGCAAGCACCGCGCCCGCGAGAAGCAGGCCCTGCGCGAGGCCGGGGCCACCACCGCCCCCTTCGAGATCATCGAGACCGAGGGTGATCTGGACGGCGCGCTGGCGCGGGTGGGTGGGCGCGGGATCCTGAAGACCAGCGAACTCGGCTATGACGGCAAGGGTCAGGCCCGCGTGAACACGGACGCCGACCTGCGCGCCGCCTGGAATGACCTGGGCCGCGTGCCGTGCGTACTGGAGGGCTTCGTGACCTTCGAGCGCGAGGTGAGCCTCGCCGTGGCGCGCACACCGTCCGGGCAGGTGGCCTTCGGGCCGCTGGTCGAGAATGTTCACCGGGACGGCATCCTGCGCACCAGCGTGTACCCGGCCCACGTCCCGGACGGCACCGGGGCCCGCGCCCGCGAGCTGGCCCGCGCCGTCGCGGACGCCTGGGCGCTGGAGGGCCTGATCACCCTGGAGTTCTTCGTGCTGTCCGGCGGCGACCTGCTGGTGAACGAGGTCGCGCCGCGCGTGCACAACAGCGGGCACCTCACGCAGGACGGCGGCGGCCTCAGCCAGTTCGAGGCGCAGGTGCGCGCCGTGCTCGACCTCCCGCTGGGCGACTGGGCGCCGCTGCACCCCACCGCCATGCTGAACGTGGTCGGCGTGGACGGCCCCGACGGGCAGCCCCTGGAACCTGACTGGGCCGCTATCGACGCGACACCCGGCACGCGCGTGCACCTGTACCACAAGGCTCACCGGCACGGGCGGAAGGTGGGGCACGTGAACCTCGTCGCGCCGGATCCCGAGACGCTGCGGGCCAGACTGGCCAGCCTGGAACCCCTGGTTCCCTAAGCGCACCGTAAAGGCAGCTCAGGATTCGCGTAACCTCGCCTCACGGCCCGTCAGGCGCCCCTGCCTACGCTGAGAACTGTGAAGCGTCTTCTGACCACCCTGACCCTTGCCCTGGTCGCCACCGCCCACGCGGCCGACTTCAAACTGATCCTGAAAGATGAGGTCAGCACCATCCGCAAGGGTGAGCTGAAGACCACGGCCATCGTGAAATCCTGGGCGGTGCCCGCCGCCGGCGTGCAGGCGACCCGTAAGGTGAAGCGCCTGAGCACCACCATCACGCCCATCCTCGACCGGATGCAGAAGACCATCGACGCCCGCAAGCCCAAACCCGCCGTGTTCCGCAACGTGAAGGGCAGCTGGGTCGCCACCGACCAGACCGGCTGGACCCTGGACCGCGCCGCCACCAAGGCCAACCTCCTGAAAGCGATCATGAGCGGCAAGGGCACCGCGCAGGTGGTCGTCAAGCGCGCCGTCCCCGACCGCAGCGTGAAACTCCTCGCCCAGCGGGGCGTCCTGTGGCACGTCGCGACTGGCACGAGCAACTACGCGGGCAGCCCCGACTTCCGCGAGAAGAACATCCTCGTCGGCGCCAGCAAACTCGACAACTTCTTCATCGCGCCCGGTCACGAATTCAACTTCAACGAGGAGATCGGGCAGATCGACGCCAGCACCGGCTTCGTGAAGGGCTTCGTGATCAGCGGCGGGACGCTCAGCAAGGAGGACGGCGGCGGCATCTGCCAGGTCAGCACCACCATCTTCCGCGCGCTGTACGCGGCGGGCCTGCCCATCACCGAACGGCACGAACACAGCCACCGCGTGAAGTACTACGACCCGGTCGGCTTCGAGGCCACCGTGTACGCCCCCAGCAAGAACCTGCGCATGAAGAACGACACCGGCAAGCACCTGTTCATCCAGGCCGCCTGGGACACCCGCGCCAAGACCCTACGCTTCGACGTGTTCGGCGCGAACACCGGCCGCACCGTGAACATCAGCAAGCCCGTCATCACCGACTTCAAGGCCCCCGCCGACCCCAGCTACACACCCGACGACCGCGTCGCCCCCGGCGGCCGCCGCCTGCTCGACACGCCCATGCAGGGCATGACCAGCGTCATCACCCGCACCGTCAAGGCCGGCGGGAAGGTCGTCAGCAAGGACACCCTCAAGAGCGTCTACAAACCCTGGGGCGCCGTGTACGGCGTGAACCCCAAGGACAAGCGCCTGAAGTGAACGCCCACAGTGAAGCCCCCCTCGGGTCCAGAGGGGGGCTTCACTGTGCTGCGGTTACTTCCCGCCGCGCAGCCACGGCGTCGCCCAGCGCGTCACGGCGGGCATCACCAGATAGGTCATGAGCAGCACGACCACGATCATCTGCGGAATGGCGCGGATCGGCATCACGAGGTGACCCAGCCAGGGTTTCAGCGCCTCGCCGAACAGCCAGGACGTGCTGACGCTCACCGGGTACAGGGCCGCCAGGGTCAGCAGCGCCATCTTCCAGCGGGGCGGCTGGCGCAGGTTCGCGGCGGCGGGCGGCGTGAACCAGAAGTCCAGGCCCGGCTGCTTCTCGAAACTGACGTGCTCGTCCACCAGCGGCGCGATCCGCTCCAGCCACGCGGCCCGCTCGGGGGACAGTTCCCACGCGGCGGCGCTCGTCAGCGTGTCGAAGCGGGCCAGCAGCGTGTACTCCTGCTCGCCCGGCGCGGGGCGGATCACGCCGGTGCCGCGGTGGCCGGGCAGGCGGGCCAGCAGGGCGTTCGCCTCGGCGAGCAGCGCCTCGTACGCGGCCTCCTGCCCGGGGCGGATGCGGCGGCGGACGACCAGACTGACCGGATCGCTGGGCTGATGCCCCTCGAACTGGAGTTGCTCGCTCATACGGCCTCCGCGTCGGGCACACGGCGGGGCCACGCGACGAGCGCGACGCCCGTGAGGATCACGAGCAGCGCCGCCCAGCCCAGCGGGCCCAGCTGCTCGCCGCCGAAGCCGACGCCCAGCAGCACCGCCACGACCGGGTTCACGTACGCGTAGCTGGTCGCCAGGGCCGGGCGGGTGTGCGCCACGAGGTACATGTACGCGCTGTACGCCACGAGACTCCCGAACACCGTCAGGTACGCCAGCGCCCACAGGCTCGCGGCACTGGGCGTGCTCCAGCGTTCGCCCATCAGGACGCTCAGGAGGAGCAGGATGCCGCCTCCGGTGAGCATCTCGGCCGCCGAGCCCATCAGGCCCTGCGGGAGGGGCAGGTGACGCGACCACTGGCTGCCGAACGTCCAGCACAGCGGCGCGAGGATCAGCAGCAGCGCCGCCAGCGGCGTGGCGTGCAGTTCCCCGACATTCAGCAGCGCGATGCCGATCAGGCCCACGCCGATGCCCAGCCACTCGCGCCCGCCGGTCCGCTCGCCCCACAGCCGCGCGAACAGCGCCGCGAACAGCGGGGACACCGCGATCACCATGGCGGCGACGCTGCTGCTCGCGTCCCGTTCGGCCAGCGTGACCAGCCCGGTGCCGCCGCCCAGCAGCAGGGTGCCCACGACAGCGCTGGCGCCCCACTCGCGCGCGGTGGGCAGCGCCGCACCCCGCAGGCGCAGCACGAGGAGCAGCAGCGCGCCCGCCACCATGAAGCGCGCCGCGAGCATGCCCAGCGGCGGCAGCGTCTCGATGGCGACCTTGATCCCGAAGTACGTGCTGCCCCACACGACGTACACCAGCCCCAGGCACAGCAGCACCAGCGGCGTCAGGCGCGCGGCAGGCGTGGCAGCGGCGGCACTCACGAGAGGCGGCTTTCGATCGCGCGGGCGTGCGCCTCGAGGCCCTCGGCGCGGGCCAGGGTCGCCCCGGCCGGGCCGATACGGCGCAGCGCGCCCTCGTTCAGGCCCACCACTGAGATGATGTTCTGGAAGTCCCGCACGTTCACCGGGCTCATGAAGCGCGCCGTGCCGCCGGTCGGCATGACGTGACTGGGGCCCGCCACGTAGTCGCCCAGCGCCTCCATGCTCGCCTCGCCGACGAACACGCCCCCGGCGCGCTGCACGAGGCCCAGCAGGCTCCAGGGGTCGCGGGTCAGCAGGCACAGGTGCTCGGGGGCGTACAGGTTCGCCAGGTCCACGGCTTCCTCCAGCGTGTCTGCCAGGATGACCTTCATGCGGGCCTGCACGCTGTCGCGCGCCCAGCCGCGGTTCGGTTCCGGCAGGGCCTCCAGCTGCCCGCTGAGTTCCGCCTGTACCCGGATCAGCAGCTCGCGGCTGGTGGAGACGAGCACGGGTTCCGCGCCGTTGTGCTCCGCCTGCGCGAGCAGGTCGGCCGCCACGAAGCGCGGGTCGGCGCTGTCGTCCGCCACGACCAGCGTCTCGGTCGGGCCGGGGAGGCTCTCGATGCCGGTCTGGCCGTACACCATCCGCTTGGCGATCACCACGAACAGGTTCCCGGGGCCCGCGACCTTGTCCACCGCGCCGATGCTCGCCGTGCCGTACGCCAGCGCCGCGATGGCCTGCGCGCCGCCCACGCGGAACACCTGCGTGATCCCCAGTTCGCGCGCCGCGACCAGGATCGCCGGGTGCACGCTCCCGTCCCGCGCGGGCGGCGTGGTGACCACGATGTCCGGCACGCCCGCCACCTGCGCGGGCACCGCCGTGTGAATCAGCGTGCTGATCAGCGGGGCCAGCCCGCCCGGCACGTACACGCCCACCCGCGAGAGCGGCCGCACGAGCTGCCCCAGCGCGCCGTCCGGGCCGTGGTTCAGGAACCCGTGCGCGGGCTGCTGCTCGTAGAAGGCCCGCACCCGCCGGATCGCCGTGAGGATCGCCTCGTGCAGGTCCGGGGCGACCTGCGCGGCGGCCAGTTCGGCTGCCGGCACGCGCAGCTCGTCGGGGCGGTGGCCGTCCAGCCGCTCGGTCCAGTCGCGCAGCGCGTCGTCCCCACGCGCGCGGACATCACCCAGGATGCGCTCGACGACCTGCGCGGGACTCAGCGCCTCGCCGAACGTTGCCTCGATACGGGCCAGAACGGCGTCGGGAACGGGAATCTCATTGAACGTCCGCGTCAGGGCGGACCGGGCCTCTTGGCCTTGCAGCACTTGCATCGTCACTCCAGTAGACAGGGAAGAGGAGGGTGGGAGAAGCGGCGCCCCACACGCGGGGCGGGCCGGGGTCTATCGTGGCACCTGCCGCCCGGCGCGGCCCACCCACAGGTCTGGGCAGGCCGGACGGGCTGAATCACCCTGGCTGCGGGCTTCACACGCGGCGGCGGCGTTCGCGGCCCTGCACGGTGCGGCGCCCGGCGGGCTGCGCGTTCGCCTCGACCGGGCCGAAATCGGTCGGCTGGATCAGGCGCATCAGGCGGTGCGGCGCGTCCTGCTCGACGTACACGTAGGCGTTGCCGGGCCGCAGGAAGTAGCCGCTGCACGGCGTGCCGTCCACCTCGGCGTCCGGGAGGCGCTGGATCAGGACGCGTCCGCCGGTCAGCTGCGCGTGCGTCCGCTCGGGGCCGCTGCCGTCCTGCGCGGTCAGCTGCCGCAGCCACAGCAGCAGGCTGACCGGGTCGTGGTACTCAGTGGTCAGGGGCTGCGTGGCCTCGTCGCGGCCCTGCCGCAGCGTGATCAGGCCCACGCGCCGGTCGAAGCTCACCTCGAAGCCGGGCCGTCCCCGTCCGTCGCCCTCGGCGTACCCGAGACTGGTCAGCAGGCGGGGGTGCATGCGGCTGGTCTGCACGCGCCGCACGCCGGGCAGCACCCCGCCGAAGTCGGTCTGCACGCGCGCCACCAGGGCGCTGCGTTCGCCGTGCAGCGCCCACTGCTGCTCGCCCGCATAGCGCCCGCCCAGCGACAGGGTCAGGCTGAACGCCTCGGGGGTCAGGTCAGCTGTGTCCAGAAGCTCTCACCCGGCCCGTCCCACGCCGCGCCCAGCGCCTCGGCGACGGTCGCGCCCACGTCCGCGAAGGTGGCGCGGTCGCCCAGGTCCACGCCCGCCGCGCCGCCCTTGTGCACCAGCAGCAGCCCGTGCTCGCGGGTGTGGTCCGAGCCCTTCCAGGTGGGGTCGTTCCCGTGGTCACTGATCACGATCAGCGCGCCGCCCTCGGGCACGGCGGCGATCAGCTCGGGCAGCGCCGCGTCGAACGCCGCGAGGCACGCGCTGTACCCGGCGGGGTCGCGGCGGTGGCCGAACTTGCTGTCGAAATCCACGAGGTTCGTGAAGATGAGGCCCGAGGTGCCGTCCTGCGCGGCCCGGCGCATGCGGGCCAGGGTCTTGGCGATCCCGTCGGCGTTGTCGTCGGTGTGGATCTCCTCGGTGAAGCCCTGGTTCGCGTAGATGTCCGGGATCTTCCCGATGCCCACCACGGCCTGCCCGGTGGCCTTCACGGCGTCCAGCACGGTCGCGGGCGGCACGAGGCTGAAGTCCTTGCGGTGCTCGTTGGCCCGCTCGAACGGGAACTCGCCCCGGAACGGCCGGGCAATCACGCGCGCCACGGCGAACTCGCCCTGCAGGATCTCGCGGGCGGCGCGGCACCACGCGTACAGCGTCTCCAGCGGCACGACGTCCTCGTGCGCGGCGATCTGGAACACGCTGTCCGCACTCGTGTACACGATGGGCGCGCCGGTCTTCAGGTGCTCCGGCCCGAAGTCACGGATGACGTCCGTGCCGCTGTACGGCCTGTTGCACAGGTGCCCGCGCCCGGTCGCCGCGTCGAAACGGTCCATCACGGCGGGCGGGAAGCCGTCCGGGAACACCTGGAAGGCGTGCTCCAGCTGGACGCCCATGAACTCCCAGTGGCCGGTGCTCGTGTCCTTGCCGGGGCTGACCTCGCGCAGGCGGCCGAACGCGCCAGAGGCCGGTCCGGCGGGCACGGTCGCGTCCCCGGTCTCGATGGTGGGCACCTGGGCGAGGCCCAGCGCCGCCAGGTTCGGCAGGCGCGCGGGCGCCGCCTTCAGGGTGTGGTTCAGGGTGTGCGCCCCGGCGTCCCCGAAGCTCGCGGCGTCGGGAAGTTCACCCGCGCCCACGGAATCCAGCACGACAATCGTCAGCAACATGCCCCCAGTCTAGCCCTGCGTGCACCCACCCGCCGCGGGCGGGCGCTTCAGCGGACGCTCACCTGGAAGCAGGCGGTGCCGGACGCGCCCTGCGCCACGGTCCCCAGCGCCATGCTCAGCCCGCCCGCCTGACTCAGCTGCCCGGCGTCCGTGTCGGCGGCGCTGGAGTACGTCACGACCGCGCCGGACGCCGGGGTGAGCTGCACGCCCAGGCCCGCCCCGTACGCGCCGGTCAGGACGGCCGTGTTCGCCGGGATGCTGTCCGTGAGGTTCACGCCGTTCAGCGGGCCGTCCCCGTCGTTCAGGTACGTCAGGCAGTACTCCAGGCGGTCGCCGGGGTACCCGCCGCCGCTCGTGCCGAAATTCCGGACCGGCGGCGTCTTCTTCTCGTCCTGCGTCACGTTCCGCACGGCTTTCGTGACCTTCAGGCTGGGGAACAGCAGGCGGACGTCCTCGGCGGAACTGCTGCTCCCCAGGTACGTGCCGGTCACGGCGTTCCCGGCGGCGTCCGTGGTGCTGGCCGCCGCGCTGTTCTGGTACACCGTGCCGCGCAGCGCCGGGTCGGTGGGGGTCAGCGCGTCGAAGGTGACGTTCAGCGACTCGCCGTACGCCAGCCGGAAGGTCTTCAGGTCCAGTGCGGTCGCGGTGCTGGCGTCCGCCGTCGTGACCCGCGCCCCCGCCGGGGTGACGACCGGCGTGCCGCTCAGCGTGAACCCCGCCGGGAGGGTGTCCTGCACGCGCACGCTGCTGCTCGCCCCGCCTGTGTTCGTCACGGTGACGCTGTACGTGGCCTTCGCCCCGCGCCACACGGCGGGTGTACTCGTGGACTTGCTGACCCCCAGCACCGGGCAGGCGGCGCCCTCACGCGCGCCCTGGACGCCGGTCAGGACGCCGCCGGGGACCGTGCCGGTCACGCCCGGCTGCGCGCCGAACGCGACGACGTTCGTCGTAGAGGTGCCGTTCGTGCCGTTCGCCGCGGTGACGCTGGCCCCTGCCACGTTCGTGTACACGATCCCGCCGCCGCCCCCGCCGCCCGGGCCGTGCGCGGCACTGTTGTTCGTGCCGGGTGCCTGCGCCGGCCAGGCGTTGCCGCCGTTGCCACCGCTGGCGCTGACACTCACGCCACTCAGGGTGCCGCTGGCCGTCATGACGATCACGGTGCCTCCGGCGCCGCCCCCGCCCGCGCCGTCGTTGTCGGACGCCGTGCCGGCCCTCCCGTTCGCGGTAACCGTGCCGGTCCCGGCGCTCTGGCCGGCGCGGATGATCACGATCCCGCCGCCCGCCCCGCCGCTGCCCTGCACGCCGCTGCCGTTGTTGCGTGACCCGCTGCCGCCCCCGCCACCCATGAACAGGGCGCTCAGGCTGGCGGGTGCGGCCTTGCCGCCGAATCCTCCGACCGCCAGGTTGCTGCTCCAGCTGTTGCCGCCCTGCCCGCCACTGCCGCCGTTGCCGCCGCCGCCGCCGCCGCTGTTCTGGTCGTTGCTGGCGGGGTTCCCGTCGGTGCCGCCGCCACCCGCGTTGCCGGGCGCGCCGCGCGCGCGGCTGCCGTTCGGGTAGCCCTCCACACCGGTGTCCAGCAGGGTGTTCGTGACCGGGTTCAGCACGTAGCGGGGGGTGCCCGCCAGGCCCTCGCCCTTGTTGCCGTTCAGGTTCGCGGCGGCGACGCTGCGGTAGTCGAGGTTCGTGTACCCGGTCGCGGTCCCCACCCCGCCGAGCTGCTGCGCGCCCCCGCCGCGGAACCCCAGCCCGCTGACGTTCACGCTGCCCCCGTTCCAGTTGAGCGTGCCGGTCACGTCCAGCACGACCACGCCGCCGTCCGTGCCGTCCCAGGGGTCGGCGGTGACGGCTGTGGCACCCAGCGTCAGGTTGCCGTACTGCGGCACGCGGATCACCTGATAACGCGCCGCACCCTGCGTGGCGGTCGCGGCGCGGCTCACGTAGGTGTTCACCAGCCCGCCGCCCGCGCCCTGACCTCGCACCGTGACATTGCCGCCCGCATTCACGGCCGTGACGGTCACGAACTCGTACCGCCCGGCGTAGAGGTTGCTGCTCAGCTGCCCGCTGCCGGGCCCCAGGGCCACGCCGTCCCCGTAACTGTCCGTGTTCGTCGCGTTGATGTCCGCGCCCTGCATCTGCATGACCAGCAGGAGATCACCGGCCATGACGTCCTGGGCCGCGCCACGCCGCGCTGTGCCGAAGAGGACGGTGGTGGTGCCCGCCCCCAGCGTGGTGTCGGCCGTGGGTGAGGGGTAGTACGTGTTCACCACGCCGCCCAGACCACTGACGTTGCCGGCCGCGGCAGGCGAGGCGCAGATGGTCTGCGCGGCGGCGGGCAGGGCGCTGCAGAGCAGCAGGGTGGGCAGCAGGGCACGCATCATGGGAAGTCTCCTCAGAGGGCGCCGGTTCAGGCTGGGCCCGCGGTGAAAGCACAGTAGTGAAACAGTCGTCACGGCAATCTGACGGGCACGTCGCTGGCCGCGCTGTGGGAGCGTGCAGAATCACACTTCCCTCACGGGCGGCGTCCCCCGGGGGTGATAGGCTGCCGGGCGTGACCGCGCCCCTGTCCCCGTTGTCCGACCAGACGACTGCCTTGCCCGCGCGCCCCGTGCTGCACGCTGAAGGGCTGGGCAAGACCTATGGTCGGCGGACGGTCGTGCGGAACGTGAACCTGCGGGTGGAACCGGGCGAGATCGTGGCGCTGTTCGGCCCGAACGGGGCGGGCAAGACCACCACCTTCTACATGCTGGTGGGCTTCGTCCGCCCCGGCGCGGGCCGCATCGCGCTGGGCGAGCGCGACCTGACGCGCCTGCCCATGCACGAACGTGCCCGGCTGGGCCTGGGGTACCTGCCGCAGGAACCCAGTGCATTTCGCAAACTGACCGCCCGTGACAACCTGCTGGCCATCCTGGAGTACCAGGGGCTGCCGCGCGCCGAGCAGGAAGCCCGCGCCGACGCGCTGCTTGAGGAATTCGGGTTGACGCACCTGGCGGGCAGCTTCGCGTACCAGCTGTCCGGCGGGGAACGCCGCCGCCTGGAACTCGCCCGGGCGCTGACCACCGATCCCGACTACCTGCTGCTTGACGAGCCCTTCACGGGGGTGGACCCCAAGAGCATCCGCGAGATCCAGCGCCTGATCCGGGAGCTGCGTGACCGCCGGGGCCTGGGCGTGTTCATCACCGACCACAACGTCCGCGAGACGATCGCCCTGACCGACCGCGTGTACCTGATGTACGACGGCGAGGTGAAGTTCGAGGGCACCCCGCAGAGCTTCGCGCAGGACGAGGACGCCCGCACGCACTACCTCGGCGACGACTTCGAGCTGTGATCCGGGGAGTCTGCTAGGTGCTGTGGCTGTTCCTGCCCTTCGTGGTGATCCTCTCGGGGGTCGTCGCGTACGCCGCCGACACCATCGCCCGCAAGGCCGGACGCAAGCACCTGCGCTGGTTCGGCATGCGGCCCAAGACCACCGCGCTCGTCGTGGCGGTCCTGTCCGGCATGGGCATCAGCGCCGCCAGCCTCGCGGCGTTCCTGATCCTGAACAGCAGCGCCGTGAACACCATCGCGCAGGCCGACCAGCTGCGCCCCCAGCTGGAGGCCCTGCGGGGGGACATCCGCGCCGCGCAGGCCGACCGCGACCGCGCCCAGCAGGAGGCCGCGCGCCTGCGTGAGCAGCAGACGGCCGCCCAGAGCGCCCTGAAGGCCGCGCAGACGGCCCTCACGGACGCCCGCGCCGCTCAGGCCCGCGTGCAGGCGCAGGCCCGCACCCTGGAGGGCCGCGTGAAGGAACTCACGGCCGCGCAGGAGGCCCTCGAGACGCGCGCCGCGCAGACCCGCGCGAAACTCCAGGTGGCGGAGGTGTCCCTGAAAGCCAGCCAGGCCCGCGCGCAGAACCTCGACGCGCAGGTCGTGGATCTGGGGGCCCGTATCGCGCTGTCCGAACAGGAGACGCGCAGCGCCCAGGACCGCGCCCGCGCCGCGCAGGCTGCCGCCGAGACCGCGCAGGCCCGCGCGCAGGCGCAGCAGGACCTGGCCCAGCAGGCCCAGATCCGCGCGCAGCAGGCCCAGACGCAGGCGCAGCAGGCCCGCGCGCAGATCGACACGCTCGCGCGGGACCGCGCGCAGGCCGACCGCGCCCTGCGTGAAGCCCAGCAGAGCCTCAGCGCCGCCCGGCAGGCCCTGCAGGACGCGCAGGCCCAGCAGCGCGCCGCGCAGCAGGCCCGCGACGGCCTGCGCGCCGAACGGGACCGCCTGAGCAGTGAGCGCGCGGCCCTGATCACCGCGCGGGATCAGGCCGCCCGCGACCGCAACCGCATCCTGAACGATCTGGGCGCCCTGCAACTCCAGCAGCAGCAGCTGCGCGACAGCAACGACACGCTGCGCGCCACGCTGGGCCGCCTGCAGGACGAGTTTTCCAGCAGCCGCGCCGAACTGAGCGCCACGCGCAACACCGACCTCGCCTACCCCAGGAACGAACTGGTGTACGCGGCCGTGGTGCCGGGGGTCCGCAACCTGGACCAGTTCCTGCTCGACGCCGCGCGCAGCGCCGCCGCCCGCGGCGCCAAGGGCAGCCCCGCCGCGCGCCTGACGCCCGCCGCCCGGGGCGCCCTGGAAACCAAGCTGCGGGGCCTGAACACCAGCGCCTTCGTGCAGTGCCGCGCCGCGCAGAACGCCGCCGTGGGCTTCCCGGTCGACCTGAGCTGCGACGCGCGGGCCAACGCCGTGCTGTACCGCGCCGATCAGGTCATCCGCCGCGCCACCGTCACCCTGGGTGATCTGCGCCGCACGCAGGACCAGATCGGGGAACTCGTGCAGGACGCCACGCTGGATCTCACGTCCCGCGGGGTGCCCAGCGAGTACGTGCAGGGCCTGGACGTGGGCGAACTGGTGCCGCTGATCACCCGCCTGAATGGCCGCAGCGGCGTGGTCGTCGTCGGGATTGCCGCGCGGGGGGACGTGCGCCCCGGCAGCCGCGTGGACCTGTACCCGCTGCTGCCCTGACTCTGGCCGCCGCCGGACCGAATCCCGTCCCGGCTGACGGTGCCGCCCCGGTCCGGCCGGTATCCTGGCCCGACATGCGCGCCCTGCCCCTGACTGCCCTGCTGCTCGCCACCGCCGCGCACGCCGCGCCCGTCCGCGTGGAGTTCTGGCACGCCATGGGCGGCGTGCAGGGCACTGTCCAGGCGTACGCCCGCGAGTTCAACGCGTCCCAGAGTGCCTACGAGATTGTCCCGGTCGCGCAGGGCACCTACCGCGACCTGCTGCCCAAACTCCAGGCGGCCCTGAAGAGCGGTGCGGCTCCGGCGCTGGCGCAGCTGGAATTCACGCAGTTCCCGGCCCTGGCCCAGGCCGGCCAGCTGACCGACCTGAGCGGCCGGGTGGACGACCTGCCGGCCGCGCTGCGCGGCGACATCTACCCCGCTGTGTGGAAGACCGGGCAGCTGGCCGAGCGCACCTACGGCCTGCCCTGGAACGTCAGCGTGCCGGTGCTGATGTACAACGCCGGCCTCCTGAAGAAAGCGGGCCTGAGCGCCCCGGACACCTGGGCGCAGCTGGAGGCTCAGAGCCGCACCCTGGCCACCGGTGGCCGCCGCCCGCTGGTGGCGGCGGCCGACGCCTGGACCTTCGAAGCGAACGTCCTGTCGCGCGGCGGCGCGCTCAGCAGCGGCGACCGTCCGCGCCTGAACAGCCCCGATGCCGTGGACGCCCTGACGCAGCTGGCCCGCATGAGTGCCGCCGGTCAGGCCCAGCCGCGCGGGCTGAACGAGGCGGTGCGCGCCGCGTTCGACTTCGCGCGCGGGCAGAACGTGTTCGTGCTGGCCAGCGTCGCCAACTGGATCGACGCGCGCAAGCTGCCCTTCTTCAATCTGGGCATCGCGCCGTTCCCCTGCGAGAAGGAGGGCGCGTGCACCGTGCCGCTGGGCGGCGCGACCCTGGTCGTCCCGAAGGGCACGCCTGCCGCCGAGCAGGCGGGTGCGGTCGCCTTCTGGCAGTACCTGATGCAGCCCGCCCGGCTGGCCGACTGGGTGAAGACCACCGCCTACGTGCCGCCTCGCCGCGCGGGGACGCCGCTGCTGGACGACTGGTACGCGAAGAATCCGCAGCTGCGCGCCGCGCACGCCCAGATCGCGTGGGCGGTGCCCCGGCCGACCACGCCCGAGTACGCCGCGTGGACCACGCTGATCGAGGACGCCCTCGCGCAGGCCACTGCGGGCAAGCTCAGTGCGAAGGCCGCGCTGGACGCGGCGCAGGCCCGCGCTGAGCGCTGATCCGCGCCGCGCGGTATGCTGCCCCGCATGGGTTCTGTCTACCTGGGTGTGACGCTGGTCTGCGCGGCGCTGCTGCTGCTGTTCCTGCTGCGGCCCGGCGCGGCCCGCGCGATGACTGTCTGGAGCGTCAGCGCCCTGCTGCCCCTGCTGGCCGCGATGGTCGTGGCCCTCAACCACCGCTGAGGGCCGTGCGCCCGGCGTGGGCCACCCGGGCGACCGGACGGCTCATTCCCCCAGGTAGCGGCGCAGGTCGTCGATGTTGTGACTCGTGCCGATCACGACCAGTTTGTCGTGCGGGCGCAGTTCATCCTCGGCGCGGGGGGTCACCTCGATCTTCCCGGCGCGGCTGATCGCGATGACCTGCACGTTGAAGCGGCCCGTGAGGTTCAGGTCGCGCAGCGTCCCCTTC
The DNA here is from genome assembly GCA_943327755.2 of Deinococcus hopiensis KR-140. Taxonomy (GTDB): domain Bacteria; phylum Deinococcota; class Deinococci; order Deinococcales; family Deinococcaceae; genus Deinococcus; species Deinococcus hopiensis_A. Next base: position 9,335 of record CALPYF020000041.1, on the reverse strand, counting down.
AGGCGTTCGTTCGCCTCGATCTCCACGATGGCGTAGTCCCCGCCCAGGTCCAGGGTGTCCACGATGTTCGGCGTGGCGATCTGCCGCGCCAGCCGCACGCCCATGTCATGCTCGGGCCGGATCACGAGGTCCGCGCCGATGCGCTCCAGGACCCGCCGCGCCATCTCGTCGATGGCCTTGCTGACCACGTACGGCGCGCCGAGACTCTTGGCGTTCATGGTCGCCAGGATGTTCGCCTGCACGTCCGTGCCGATGGCCACGACCACCACGTCGAAATCCCCGACGCCCAGGGCGCGCAGGGCCCGCTCGTCACTGGCGTCCACGATGGCGGCGTGCGTCACCAGATTCATGACCCGCTCGACGTTCTCTTCGTGCTGATCGATGGCGACGACCTCGTGACCCATCTCGTAGAGGGTGGTCGCCACCGCCGTACCGAAGCGGCCCAGGCCGATCACCAGACATTGTTTGCTTTTCATCGGGAAGTCCTTTCTGCCGCCGGAAGCGGACGGGTGGGAAGTGCCCCCCGATTGTGCCGCAAAAGCCCCCGCGCCGGGAGCACCCGCAGGGCGAGGTTCAGGTGAGCAGCGCGCCCAGCGGCGCGGCCTCCTCACCGGGTTCCGGGGTGACCGGCCCGAGCAGCACCCGGTTCGGCCCGAGACGGCGCGCGGCGCGCAGGGCGTCCTCGGCGGCCCGCAGCAGCGCCAGGGCGTCCAGCTGCCCGTCGGCGTACACCACGCCGATGGTCACGCTGGGATTCACGCCGTCCAGCGGCCGTGACGCCACGCGCACCCGCAGCCGCTCGCAGGCCGCGCGGGCCGAGCGGGCGTCCGGCGCGTACATCACCAGGGCCGCCACCCCGTCGCCCAGGCACCCGAGCAGATCCTCGTCCCGTACGGTGCCCATCAGGACGCGGGACACGTGGGCCGACAGGCGCGGTGGGAAGTGCGCCCCCACGTCACCGGGCGTGTCCACGCCGATGGCCGCCACCACCAGATGCTCGGGCTGCTGCTGGAAACGCTCCTCCAGCTGGCACTCCAGGGACACGCGGTCGGACAGGCCGGTCAGGGCGTCCAGGCCGGGCGTGTCCTGCCCAAGCGCCGCGCGGCGCACGTCGCTGGTCATGCGTTTCGCCGCGCTGCGCTGCCCGAACAGCAGCACGGCGCTGGCCAGCAGCATCTGCGCCAGCGTACCGGTCACGTGATCGTTCAGGGCGGTCGGTTGCAGCGCCAGTTTCGCCAGCAGCAGCAGCGTCAGGCTGCCCAGCGCGGCGGCGTTCAGCGGGCGGCTCAGGCGCGCGCCCAGCGTCCACAGGTGTGAGGCGAGCAGCACCGCCACCCAGGGCGCCAGCCCCATCAGGATGGGCAGACCGGCGTCCCCCTGCAGGACGAACAGCACGTACGCGATCTTGGCGAGCAGGTACACCCAGCCGCCCAGCAGCGCAGTCAGCTGCACCGCGAGCAGGGACACGCCCGTGAAGGTCAGGGTGGTGAGCAGACTGCCCATCAGTACGGCCATGCTGCTCAGGGCGACCCGCTCGAACGGGTCACGCTGGTAGTACAGCGCGGCCAGCAGCGTGGCGGCCAGAACGGCGGCCAGGAGCCGCTGATTCAGCGTCCGGCGATCCAGGGTCGTGCGGAACACGTCGCCCGCGCCACGCAGGGATGCGCGCAGGGAGCCGGGGCGGTAGTCGGGCCGCATCTCGCGGGCATTGCAGCACGCGGAGTCTCACGAACTCCTGACAAGGCCTGCGGCCCGCCGGGTCAGCGGCAGGCCACGGTGGACTCGGGGCGCCGCTTCAGGGCGCAGCCACGCGCAGCCCCGCCGCCTCCAGCGCTGCGCGCAGCGTCCGGGCCAGTTCGGCGGCCTCGGCGCCGTCACCGTGCAGGCACAGCGTCCGGGCGGGCACGGCGACCGGCTCGCCGGTCACGGCGGTCGTCACGCCATCCCGCGCGATCCGCACGCCCTGCGCGGTCGCGGCGGCCGCGTCCAGCAGCGCGCCCGCCTGCCCGCGCGGCCACAGGCTCCCGTCGGGCGCGTACCCGCGGTCCGCGAAGCCCTCGCCGATCTCGCGCAGCCCGGCGGCGCGCGCCTCGCGCAGCATCGCGCCGCTGCCCGCCAGCCCGAAGTACACCCCGATCCCACTGTCGGCGGCGGCCTGCGCCACCGCGCGCGCCAGCGCCTCGTCCCGGACGGCCATGTTGTACAGCATCCCGTGCGGCTTGACGTGCCGCAGCGGCACCCCCTCGCGCGCCGCGACGGCCTTGAGCACCTCGATCTGCTCGCGCACGAACGCGCGGACCTCGTCCGGGGGGAAGTGCAGTTCGCGCCGCCCGAAGCCCTCGCGGTCCGGGAAGCCCGGGTGCGCGCCGGCCGCCACCCCGAAGCGCGCCGCGAGCCGCAGCGAGTCCCGCATCGTCCCGGCGTCCCCGGCGTGCCCGCCGCAGGCGATGTTCGCGCTGCTCACCACGCCCATGACGGTCTCCTCGTGCGCGCTGCCCTCGCCCAGGTCGGCGTTCAGGTCGATACTGGTCATGCGTGTCAGTGTAGCCACCCGCCGCGCGCCACAATGCGGACGTGCCCCCCAGCCCCACCACGCCCGACGACCTGCGCGCCCTGGCGCATGGGCGCGACCTGCCCCTGGACACCGCGCTGAAGTAAAGAGGGAAGGAGGCAGTGGGGAGTGGACAGTAGGGCAGACGCCGTGCTACTCCCTACTGCCCACTCACTGTCTCAGCATCCACTCCGCCTGCCGCAGCGCCCGTTCCTGCGCGAGGTGTGCGGCGTTGGCATCCTCGCGGGTCACCTCGCGCAGGGTCAGGGTGTCGCCGGGGCGCAGCTGGCCCAGGCGGGGCAGGTCCGCCGTGATCACGACCAGGGGCGTGGGGTACCCGCCGTGCGTGCCCGCGTCGGGCAGCAGCAGGATCGGGCGGCCGTCCGGCGGCAGTTGCAGCAGGCCCGGCACGTTCGGGACGCTGGGCCGCGCCGGGTCACGCGGGGCCGCGACGGACTCGGTCAGGCGGGCGCCCATGCGGTCCGCCTGCGGACTGACCGTGAAGGGCCGCGCCAGCAGCGAATCGCGCAGGTCGGGCGTCAGGTCGCCCGTCCCGAGCACGCGCAGCTCGTGGTGCGGGCCGGTGGGTGTGCGGAGGTCCGGCGCGATGAACGCCCGCCGCGCCGCCTGCGCGGGCAGGGGAGCCCACGTCAGGTGATCGCCGGGCCGCAGCGCCCGCCCCTGCACCCCGCCGAAGCCCGCGCGCAGGTCCGTGGCGCGACTGCCGAACACCTCGTGCCCGTGCAGGCCGCCCCGCACCGCCAGGAACGCCCGCAGGCCCCGCGCAGTCCCGCCGACCGTCAGGGTCTGCCCGGCCTGCACCTGGGCGGCCCGCCACAGCGGCAGCGGCGCGCCGTCCAGCGTCGCGTCGAACGGCGCGCCGCACAGACTGACCAGCGCCGCCTCGTGAAAGAGGACCGTCGGGCCGCCCAGCGTGACCTCCAGGCCCGCCGCGTCCGGCGCGTTGCCCACCAGGGCGTTCGCCAGCCGCCGCGCGACCGGGTCCGCCGCGCCGCCCGCCGGGACACCCAGCGCCCGCACGCGCCGCCCGGCGTCCTGCACGGTGGTCTGCACGCCCGCGCGCAGGACGGTCGCGCCGGTGGCGAGCGGCCCGCCGCCCACCGGCCGGGACGCCCGGGGCAGGGGAGCGGTCACGCGCGCGCCTCGAACTGCACCCGGTCACCGGGCTGCCACGGCACCGGGGCCGCGCGGGACAGATCGAAGAAATTCATGGCGGTGCGGCCCACCAGCCGCCAGCCGCCCGGCGTCTCACGCGGGTACACGCCCGCCCAGGGGCCGCCCAGCGCGACGCTGCCCGCCGGGACCCGCTCGCGCGGGGCGTCCAGGCGCGGCATGCGCAGCGGCTCGGGCAGGCCGGTCAGGAACGCGAAGCCCGGCGTGAAGCCCAGGAACGCCACCTCCAGCTGCGCCGCGCACAGCGCCGCCACGAAGGCCGCGCGGTCCAGGCCCGCGTGCGCCGCGCACCAGTCCAGGTCCGGGCCGCCGAAGGTCACGGGCACCACCACCCGCCGCCCGGACCCGCCCGGCGCCGGGATCAGGGTCGCCAGTCGCGCCGCCACCGCCTCCTGCACCGCCTCGCCCGCCGTGGGGGCGGCCAGCAGCAGCGTCAGCAGGTCCAGCGCGGGCACCGCCTCCTGCACGCCCGGCAGTGGGTGCGCGCGCAGGCTGGCGTACAGCTCGCGCGCCCGGGGCGTGCGGACGGTCAGCGCGGCGTCCCCCAGCCACTCGAAGGTCGGCAGGTCCGGGCCGGAGGGTGCAGGCATGCCCCAGCATACGGACCCGCGCGGGGCCGCGCCGGGGCGCTGTGCAGCCACCCCGCCTCACGCATTCGCGCCCCGCGTTCCCCGCCGCACCCGCTACGCTGCGGATCATGACTGCCCCCACCCCGCAGGCCCCGAGGCACGTCCGCGCGGTCGCCGTGCAACCCCACTGGAGTGCGCGCGACTTCACGACCCCCGAGGCGTTCCGCCGCTGGATGCGCGCGCAGCTGGACATGGCCCGCCCGCACCTGAAGCCGGGCGGCGTGAACCTCGTCGTGCTGACCGAACTGAACGGCCTGCCGCTCGTGCTGCGCGGCGGCGGCTGGGCGCTGCGCCTGCGGACCTTCGAGCGGGTGGCGCTGGCGCTGTTCCTCGCGCGGCTGCCGCGCGCCCTGCCGGTCCTGCTGCGCGAGCGGGTGTCGCCCATCCGCGCGCTGCAACTGGCGGGCATCGACGCGAACACCGAACTGTACCTGCGCACCTGCCGCGATCTGGCCCGCGAGTACGGCGTGTACCTGTGCTGCGGCAGCGCGCCCATGCCCCGCTACACGCGCCACGGGAACACCCTGCGCCGCGCGCCCGGCGTCCTGACGAACCAGACCGTCCTGCTCGACCCACACGGCGACCTGATCGGCGTGACCGACAAGGTGCACCTCACGCCCGACGAGGAGGGCGGAGGTGTGGACCTCACCCCCGGCGACCTCGATGACCTGCGCGTGTTTCCCACGCCCGCCGGGGACCTGGGCGTCGCCATCAGCCTCGACGCGTTCCGCGCGGACGTCATCGGGTCACTGGCCGCGCAGGGCTGCACCGTCCTGCTGCAACCCGACGCGAACGGTTCGCCCTGGACGGCCAAGGAGGGCCTCCCGCCCGACCCCGCGCACCTGCGCGACCAGCCCGTCGCGTGGCTGGAAAGCAGCTGGCAGGTCACCGCCCAGCGCCAGATCCCCTATGCCGTGAACCCCATGGTCGTCGGGAATCTGCTGGACCTGACCTTCGACGGGCAGAGCGGCATCACCGGCCCCGCCGAGGAAGCCCCCGATCTACGCAGCTACGTCCTGACCGACCCGCGCCCCGGCTTCCTGGCCCTGACTCCCTGGGTCACGGACGGCCCGCCCGACGAACTGCGGCAGGCCGGACTGGACCGCGCCGCGCACAGCGGCCACCCCCTGGAAAACCGGTACCGCGAGGACACCCTGCACGCCGACCTGACCCTCCCGCCCGCCACTCGCCCCGCGCCGCCCCGCACCCCGCACGAGGACGCCCTGCACGCCCTGCTGCGCGGCGAGGCCCGCGCACCCCGCCCCAGCCCCCACCTCGGCCGCTGGGCACTGACCGCGCTGCCCTTGCTGGCCCTGCCCCTCCTCACGTGGTTGCGCCGCCGCCCCTGACCGGCATTTGACAGGACGCGCCCCCCCTCTTATACTTCCCCTCGCGCCTGAGTTCAGCGACGGCGCGCCCCGCCACGCAGGGGGGGTTGGCCGAGTGGTTGAAGGCAACGGTCTTGAAAACCGTAGTAGGGCAACCTACCGGGGGTTCGAATCCCTCACCCCTCGCCAAAACATGACAACCGGACTGGAGAGGTGGGTGAGTGGCTGAAACCGCACCCCTGCTAAGGGTGTATACCGCAAGGTATCGAGGGTTCGAATCCCTCCCTCTTCGCCACCATTCGACGCGCCACACGTTGAATGCAGCCAACAGGATGTGCCCGTAGCTCAGCTGGATAGAGCGTCTGACTACGGATCAGAAGGCCAGGGGTTCGAATCCCTTCGGGCACACCAGACAAGAGCCCCCGTCCCGCGCGGGGGTTCGCTGTTTTCACCTCACTGAATGCTCCTGCCCGGGCCCGTTCACGCCCACTTGCAATTTCCGCCTGGACCCTGTAATCTCTTTCGGCTGAGCAACGAGCTCCAGCTGCACCACACAGGACGTGCCCGTAGCTCAGCTGGATAGAGCGTCTGACTACGGATCAGAAGGCCAGGGGTTCGAATCCCTTCGGGCACACCACAGACAGAAGCCCCCGCCACAGGCGGGGGTTTCCTGCTGTTGCGGGGGCGGCCTACTTGCCGTTCTTCGTGAGGCGATACAGGGTGACGCCGTTGCTGATGAGCAGGACGACGCACAGCAGGGCCATGGGCCACTCCTGCTTGGTGGCGAAACGGATGGCGAGAATGCCCCAGCCGCACATCAGGGCCACGACAAGCCAGATGCGCCACGCGGGCGCGTTCATTGCGGGAACCTCATGCCTCCCAGGGTACGGGGTGGGTGGGGGGCCGGTGGTCCCGCCTCACCTCCCACCTCACCGTTCATCTCATTTCCCGATGCTGGAGGCCAGCGCGCGTTTCAGGGCTCCTTCGGCGTTCAGGGTGCCCGCGCCGCAGGTGTGGCCGGGTTGCGGATCGCAGCGTCCGCCGGGGAAGGGCGCGGCGCTGTCCGTCAGGTACGAGCGCAGCAGCGCCGGGCTGAGTTTCGGCCGGACGCCCAGCAGCAGGCTGGCGACGCCGGTCGCGTGCGGCGCGGCAAAGCTGGTCCCGTTCGGGGCGCGCTGACCGCCGGGTCCGCTCACGCTGACGGCGGGAATACCGCGCGCAGGGTCGCCTCCCGGGGCGGCCAGGGCGACGCTGCGGCCCCAGTTCGCGTACGCGGGCCGCTGACCGGCCTCGGTGACGCTGGTGACGGTCAGGACGTTGCGGCACCCCGCAGGGGAGTACCCACCGGCGTCCTGGCCGTCGTTGGCAGCCCCCGCGATGACCAGCGCGCCCCGCGCGGTGACGGCGTCCACGGCAGCCTGCACGCGCGCGTCGCAGCCGGTCAGGGGAATGAAGTCCGCGAACAGGCTCAGGTTCAGCAGTTTCGCCGGGTTCGGGTTGGCGGGCACGCCCGGCACGGGAATCCCGGCGGCCCACTTCAGGCCGTCCACGAGATCCGGGACGGTGATGGTGCCCTCGGTGTCGGCCACGCGCACGTGCACGATCCGCGCCTGCGGGTTGATGCCTGCCATGCCGCGCCCGTCGTGCGCCGCGCCGATCAGGTTCGCGATCACCTCGCCGTGGTACGCGAACGGCCCGGCGGCGCTGGCGTCCGCGTCGCGCCCGCTGCCGTCCCCGGCACGCCCGGCGTCACTGACGAAGTCGTAGCCGTTCACGGCCCGCGCGCCCAGTTCCGCGCTGCGCACGAATCCGGTGTCCAGCACCGCGACCGTCACGGGCGCGCTGCGTTCCAGCGCCCACGCCTGCGGCATACGGATCAGCGCGAGGTTCCACTGAGAGGCGAACAGCGGATCACCCGGCGTCACCGGCTGCGCCGCACTGCCGGTCGAAGGGGCAGCGGGCGTGACCGGACGCGGCGCCGGGGTCACGGGTGAGATGGGCGGGATCTCCTCCAGCGGCGCCGGGGACACCGGGATGGGCACGCCGGGCGAGGGGGGCAGGCTGGGGATCGACGTGGCGGCCAGGGCGGAGCCCAGCAGCAGGCCTCCCAGCAGCGCGTGAGGCAGGTAACGGCGGATCATCCCCCCAGTGTCCGGCGCGCCGCTGACGCGCACCTGAGCGGCCCTTGGGGATACCATCACCCCTATGACCCAGCCTGTCCCCAGCCACCCCACCGCGCGGCCCGTCGTGCTCCTGACCGGGGCGTCCAGCGGGATCGGCCGGGCCACCGCCACGGAACTCGCCAGCCTGGGCTACGCGCTGGTGATCGCCGCCCGCCGCGCCGACGACCTGCACGCCCTGGCGCGGCAACTGGACCCCAGTGGTGCCCGCGTGCTGGCCGTCCCCACCGACGTCACCGACGACGCCTCGCGCCGTGCGCTCATCGCCGCGGCCCACGCGCACTTCGGCCGGATCGACGTCCTGATCAACAACGCGGGCGTGACCGTCGAGAAGGGCTGGTGGTGGGACGACACCGACCCCCTGCGCGTCCTGCGCGTGAACCTGGAGGCGCCCATCGAACTCACGCGGCTGGTCCTGCCGGAATTCCAGGCACGCGGCAGCGGCCACATCCTGAACATCGGCTCGGTCGCCGGGCGCGCCGCCACGAACGGCATGTACTCCGCGAGCAAGTTCGGCATCCGGGGCTTCAGCCTCGCGCTGCGGCGCGAACTGCTCGGCACCGGCGTGCACGTCAGCCTGGTCGCGCCCGGCTTCGTCAGGAGCGAGATGACCGCCAGCGCCCGCCTCCCCATGCCCGGCCCCGAGGTCGTCGCGCGGACCGTGGCGCGCGTCCTGCTGCGCCCGAAGGCCGAAACCATCGTCCCGCGCCTGTACCGGCCCCTGGTGTGGCTCGAAGGCCTGATCCCCGCGCTGGGCGACGCGGTCGTGCAGAAACTCATCTACCGCCGCTACGACCACAGCAGCGACACGAACCGCTGAGGATCAGCGGCGTGATATGGCACGGTGCCTATATAAAGCGCAGGTGCTTGGAATGACAGGCATGACTTCGCCTGTGACTCCCTCACCTGTCCTCCGAAGCAGAATCGAACAGGTCTATCAGGTGTTTCGGAAGTATCCGCTGCGGCGGCATATCGAGGGGTGTCCCTGCGGGTGCATTCCTGCAAATGCCGCAGCAGAACTGCATGCGACTGCCCTGCGTGACCTGACGGCGGAGCACCTGAGCCTGTTCTCCACGAAAACCATGACAACGTGGGGAGACGAGGCTGATTTCAAACATTTCCTTCCCCGGCTGCTGGAGTTGATCGCATACGACCAGTTGACGGGGACGGAGACTTTGCTGGGGAAGTTGACCTACGGTCAGTGGTGGTCCTGGCCCGAGCGGGAGTACGTGGCGGTCAGTGCCTTTCTACACACGTGGTGGGGCGACGTTTTGGCACGTGAAATCAGCGACGATCCCTGGGAACCTCTGTACCGGACATCTTCAGGTTGAGGCTGTGCTGGACGCAAAATTCCTGAACGTATGATCGGTCGCGAATCGGCACGACAAACGGCGGTGTTTTGGGTGTGTGACCATCCCAGAACCCGCCGATCTCCAGCGTACTGAACTCACCC
>CALPYF020000040.1 GCA_943327755.2 Deinococcus hopiensis KR-140 | reverse complement strand
GGTGGAACTGCCCGAAGGCGTGGAAATGGTGATGCCTGGTGACAACATCACGTTCGTGGTGGAACTGATCAAGCCGATCGCGATGGAAGAAGGTCTGCGCTTCGCGATCCGCGAAGGTGGCCGCACCGTCGGCGCCGGCGTCGTCGCCAGGGTCATCGAGTAATCGAGCCCCGCTGACGCGGGGAGGGGGAGGCCTGCGGGTCTCCCCCTTCTCCTTTTCCCTGTCCTACCTGGGTCAACTCACGGGTGACGCCCGCATCCCAGGCGTGCAGCGGAGCGGAAAACCGGCGTGGCATCGGCCTTTTTCAGACAGGTGTCCTGGGCACAGTGGACACCTGCCCCCGGACTCCCTATAATTCGAATGTTGCCCGCCAGAAGGCGGGCTTTTACCAGCGTGTCCGACCCCGCCACCGTGCGGGCGAGGACCTCTCCGGAGACCGCTCCGGGGTGGCTGGGAGCAGACACGCCGTGATCCCGCCCGGGAAGATCGGCCCTCTGCGAAGGAGCATCTCATGGCGAAAGACGGCCCCCGCATCATCGTGAAAATGGAAAGCAGCGCCGGCACCGGCTTCTACTACACGACCACCAAGAACCGCCGCAACACCCAGGCGAAGATGGAACTGCGCAAGTACGACCCCGTCGCCAAGAAGCACGTGGTCTTCAAAGAGAAGAAGGTCTGATCCTGCCCCGGCCCTCCGGTTCGCCCGGGGGGCCCGTCGCCGGTTCGTTCCACGCCTTTTTCTCCCGCAGGTGAATGCATGAACTTGATTCAGTACTTCCGCGACTCCCGCGCTGAACTCTCGCGCGTGTCGTGGCCGACCCGCCAGCAGGTGCTGGAAGGCACGCAGGCCGTGCTGATCTTCGTCGTCGCCCTCACCCTGATCGTGTACGCCCTCGACCTGCTGTTCGGGAACCTGATCCGGCTGGTGCTGTCATGAGTATCGAATGGTACGCCGTGCACACCTACGTCGGTCAGGAAGACCGCGTGCAGCAGCACCTGATGGAACGCGCGGCCAAGCTCGGCATGCGCGGCACCAAGATCTTCCAGGTCATCCAGCCGGAAGAGAAGGCGGTCGAACTGCAGGAGGGCGGCAAGAAGGTCGAGGTCACGCGCAAGCTGTTCCCCGGCTACGTCTTCGTGCAGATGGACGTCGAGGATGACGACGCGCCCGGCGAACTGGGCGAGTCCTGGGAAGTCGTGCGCGGCACCAACGGCGTGACCGGCTTCGTCGGCACCGCCACCCGCCCCGTGCCCCTGTCGCACGAGGAAGTCCAGCGCCTGCTGGCCAGCGTCGGCGTCGCCACGCAGCCCGTGCAGGAAGAGGCCCCCAAGGTCAAGGTGGACTTCAAGGCCGGGGACATGGTGCGTGTCACGGGCGGTCCGTTCGCGGATTTCAGCGGCGTCATCAGCGAGGTCAACATTCCCCAGGCGAAGGTCAAGGTGCTCGTCAGCATCTTCGGCCGTGAAACTCCGGTGGAACTCGACTTCGGTCAGGTCGCTAAGTAATACCCCACACCGCCCGCGCCCACCCGCACCCTACTGGTAAAAGTGCGGCGCAGGCAGTACACTGAAAAAGTTGCTGTGCGGTCCAGGCCAGAGCACACTCCGGCCCAGGAACGACGCAGAACTTAGCGCCAGCACCCCGTCCGGGCCACACACGGCACCAGACCGGGGGAGCTAAGGAGGCACCACATGAAGAAAGTCGCAGGGCTTGTCAAACTGCAGCTCCCGGCGGGCAAGGCCACCCCGGCCCCCCCCGTGGGTCCCGCGCTCGGTCAGTACGGCGCGAACATCATGGAGTTCACGAAGGCGTTCAACGCGCAGACGGCCGACAAGGGTGACGCGATCATCCCCGTCGAGATCACCATCTACGCCGACCGCTCCTTCACCTTCATCACCAAGACCCCTCCCATGAGCTACCTGATCCGCAAGGCCGCAGGTCTGGCCAAGGGTAGCGCGACCCCCAACAAGGCCAAGGTCGGCAAGCTGAACTGGGATCAGGTCCTGGAAATCGCCAAGACGAAGATGCCCGACCTGAACGCCGGCAGCATCGAAGCCGCCGCGAACACCGTCGCCGGCACCGCCCGCTCCATGGGCGTGACCATCGAGGGGGCCCCCAATGCCTAAGCACGGCAAGCGTTACCAGGCGCTGACCGCCAAGGTCGACCGCAGCAAGCAGTACACCATTGACGAAGCCGCCGCGCTGGTCAAGGACATCGCCAGCGCGAAGTTCGACGAGACCGTCGAAGTGCACTTCCGTCTGGGCATCGACCCCCGCAAGAGCGACCAGAACGTGCGTGGCACCGTCGCCCTGCCCCACGGCACCGGCCGCACCGTGCGCGTCGCCGTGATCACCAAGGGTGACAACGTGCAGGCCGCCGAGGCTGCTGGCGCCGACGTGGTCGGCAGCGACGAACTGATCGAGCGCATCGCCGGTGGGTTCATGGACTTCGACGCCGTCGTCGCCACCCCCGACATGATGGCTCAGGTCGGCCAGAAGCTCGCGCGTCTGCTCGGGCCCCGCGGCCTGCTCCCCAACCCCAAGAGCGGCACCGTCGGCCCCGACGTGACCGGTATGGTCAAGGGCCTCAAGGCCGGCCGCATCGAGTTCCGTAACGACAAGACCGGCGTCGTGCACGCCCCCATCGGCAAGGCCAGCTTCGAACCCGGCAACCTCAGCGCCAACTACAGCGCGCTGATCAGTGCCCTCGAAGCCGCCAAGCCCGGCAGCGCCAAGGGCGTGTTCCTGCGCAGCGCGTACCTGACCACCACCATGGGCCCCAGCATCCAGCTGACCCTCAGCGGCGGCAGCAACGCCTGATCAGGACCGTCGATAGGCGAAGGTTGATGGTTGACCGAAACCACCATTGACCATCAACCTTCACCCATCGACTTACTTCGGCACCCCGGTGCACCTCGCACCTTTCCAATCCGTTTCTTCTCAGGCACCAAAGACAGCGGGGACCCTTGCCAGGTTTAAACAGCCCGCCGAGTTGCCAGGGCGCGACCGTGCACCTGGACCTCGTTCCCACCAAGGAGGTACTGCGTGGCGAACGAAAAGAACCAACAGACCCTCAGCAGCCTGAAAGGCAGCCTCTCGGGCGTCGAGACGTTCTACGTCGTCGACTACCAGGGCCTGACCGCCGGCCAGCTGGGTAAACTGCGCAAAGACATCCGCGAGAAGGGCGGGCAGCTCATCGTTGCCAAGAACACCCTGATCAACCTGGCCCTCCAGGACAGCGGCCGCGACTTCGCGGACGCCCTGAAAGGCCCCAGCGCCATCGTCGTGGCTCAGGACGACCCCGCCGGAGTGGCCAAGGCCCTCAGCGACGCCGCCAAGGGCAACGACAAGGGCATTCCCGCCGTGAAAGCCGGCTTCGTCGAAGGCAACCGCGTGGACGTGAAAGTTGTGGAACGTCTCGCCAGCCTCGGCAGCAAGCAGAGCCTGCAGGGCGAACTGGTCGGCGTGCTCAGCGCCCACCTCAGCAACTTCGTGGGCATCCTCGAAGCGTACAAAGAAAAACTCGAAGGCCAGGCCTAAACCTGCCTTCCTGCCCGGGCTGAGCCCAGGCACGCACCACCCACTTCAATTCCGGAGGAATACAACATGGCTTACGACAAACAGGCTCTGATCGACCAGCTCGGCACCCTCACCATCATGGAACTCGCGGACCTCATCGACGGTCTGAAGGAAACCTGGGGCGTCACCGCCGCCGTCGCCGCCGGCCCCGCCGCCGCTGCCGGCCCCGTCGCCGAAGAGAAGACCGAGTTCGACGTCGTCCTGGTGGACGCCGGCGCGAGCAAGATCAACGTCATTAAGGAAATCCGCGCCATCACCGGCCTGGGCCTCAAGGAAGCCAAGGACATGAGCGAGAAGGGCGGCGTGCTGAAGGAAGGCGCCAGCAAGGACGAAGCCGAGAAGATCAAGGCCCAGCTGGAAGCCGCTGGCGCCAAGGTCGAACTCAAGTAAGTCCCCCCTCACCGGGAGTGCAACCCCCAGCTTCGGCTGGGGGTTTTTTCAGTGCCCCGCCGGGTGGGCCTGCTCGGCGACCTGCCGCACGAAGCGCGAAGGATCTTGCCTCAGCAGCGCCGCCACCCCGGCAGGCAGCGACGGGCGGGACGCGACGGCCAGTCGCACGCCGTAATCCGGATCGGCAGCCAGGGCGGCCAGCAGGTCCGGGGGCAGGTCGGGCCGCGCGGCGATGCGGGCACGGACCAGCCACGCCGCGTGCCGCGCCAGGGCCAGGACCTCCGGTTCCTGCAGGGCGGGATGCTGCGCGAGAGGGATCAGGAGTTCCGGGCGGGCGTGCCGGATCAGGTGCGTGCGGACCCACACCGGGACGTCCGGACGGCGCAGCAGCGCGTGGAAGGCCCCGTCCGGCCAGCCGCGCAGCAGGTGCGGGTCGGCCAGCCGCAGCAGCGGGAGGGCCGGGTTCGCCAGCACCTCCTGCGGGAAGTCGGCGGTCAGGGCGCCCAGTACGGCAGCGGGCGTGTTCGGATGCCGCGCCACCTGCGCGCGAACCGCCGCGTCCGGGTGCTCCGCCAGCGCCACCAGTTCGGGCGCGGGCGCGCGGGGGTTCAGTACCGCTGGTGTGGGGGCAGGTCCAGTTTCTCCAGCCATAACGCGAGCAGTTCCTCCAGGTCGTCCGGGGCCACGCGGCCCTCTGGACCGGGCTTCAGGTCGTCCAGCACCTCAAACGTGAAGGCGTCCGGACCGTCCTGCGTCCAGTCTCGCTGAAGGGCGGGCGTGCGGTGTGATCCCAGCTGTAACTCGAAGCGGACCCGGTTCAGGTACGCGGGGGCGTCCACGCTGCCCCCCAGCAGGCTGCGGCCCGACGCGAGGTGCTGCACGCGGTAGATGCCGGGGTGGGGCGTGTGCTTCATGCGTCCCCGAAAGCGGGCGCGGCGAGGTACAGGGCGTGCGTGCGGATGTCCGGCGGCCACGCGGCCAGCGCGTCCTCGAAGGCGGCGTATTGCCCGGCGTACAGGGCGCGGGTGGCGGCCTCGAAGCCCGGCAGGTCCCCGCCCACCGCGCCCAGGAAACGGTCGGTGGCCGCCTGGGCCTGCGCGCGGCGTTCACCGTCCGGGTCGGCTTTGCGGGCCTCGTCGATCAGGCGGCGCAGCGCGGCCGACGCCCCGCCCCTCTGGCGTTCCAGCCACTCCCAGTGCCGGGGCAGCAGCGACACCTCGCGCGACACGACGCCCAGTTTCGGGCGGCCCGGGCCACTGCGCGGCTCGGGTGGCAGGTGGCGGGCCAGAACCTCGTCCAGGGTGCCGCTCAGGTCGAAGTCCACGCTGCGGCCGGTGCGGTCGTCGAAGGTGAGCAGGCCCGCGCGCGGCTGTGCGTGCAGCAGGGTGAGGGTGTCTTCGAGGGGGGCGGTCAGTCGGCGGGTGGGCCCCTCGAAAGTGGTGAAGGTCGCTTCGGTTTCCATGCGCCGATATTACCCGGGTGAATTACAAGAAGGCAATACTACCCGGGTAATAAAGATGGCCTATTCGCGTGTCTGTTATCGGGCCGCCCGTCCCAGTTGCCGGGCGGTGTGACGAATCCGCTGCGTCCCGCCTGTGTGCACGAGGGCCTTCAGCTCAGGCAGAAACGCCTCGTCCCCACCTTCCCGCTCCAGCCAGTCCAGCGCCGCCTGCTGCCAGAACTCCGTCGGCCAGGTCAGGCCCAGACGAATACTCGAAGCAACCGGGAAAGTGTCCGCCATGGATGGAGGGAGGCCTGCCGCGACCAGACGAGCCCGCAGATCAGAGTGAAATGCGGCGCCCTGCTGCAACACCGTGACCAGAAAGACCGGGTATGAGGCGGCCAGAGACGACCACCCGCCTTCCCGCGTGAGATACACCCACTCCCCTGCTCCGGTCACCCCGACGGGCACGCGGGCGGCACTCAGCTCGGTCACCACGGTGATGCCCTGCTCCGGGGTCGTCAGGGTGTCCCTCCGAACGCTTTCGTCCAGAGGCCGCAGCCGTCGCGGACGCTCAGGCGCAGGGTCTCCCCCATCCAGCGTAGGCCGAGCACATCGAAGCCTCCGCAGTCGGGCCGGGCGCTGAGCTGGCCGGTCACGGCGCGCGGCCCGGCGGGCTGCACGACGGTCGCCTGGAAGGTGAACACGTCAAGGGCATCAAGCGACCGGGAGCGGTCGGTGACGAGCACCACTGCGTCGGCCTGCGCCGTCCACAGTTCGCCCGGCCAGTTGTTCAGTCGCTCCCCGGTGTCCGGGTTCAGCTGCCACGTCTCGCACAGCGGCGCCGCGATGACGCCTCCCGTGGGACACAGACTGATCCACAGCCCCCCCAGCCCCAGCTGCGCGGACTGCCGGGTCAGATCGGCGGGAAGGGGCAGCATCCAGACCGTCTGGTTCCCCTGCACCTGCCGGATCTGGGCAGGCTGCGGCGGGCTGGGCGGGACGTACAGGTAGACCGGCGCGGCGATCACTTCAGTTCCCTGCGCAGTCCGGCGGCCACCTGCAACCATCCATGGTCAAAGTTCGCGGTACGGTCAACGTGAGTCATCAGCTCTTCGCCACAACCGGGAACGTTCCAATCAGTTTGAAGGTGGTTTCGGCCACCCGCACGACCCCATGCGGCATGGGCGGGCGGTTCTCTTCTCTCTGCCATACTTCGCCGGCTCCTCCTGCAATGACATACAGCGCGTTCCAGTCCAACCCCGCCGGAAGGTGAGGGGTGGCCTGCTGATCCAGCGTGAGCAACGATACCGAGCAGTCGGCCAGAAGTGCACAGAGGCCGTCACCGCAGAGGTGAAACGCAAAATCATCGTCGTACCAGCCCGTTCGATATGCGGTGGAAAAGGCTGAACGGGCTTCCTCGTCATCCTGGGGATATTCAAAACTCACTGCACGGATCAGGTCTCCCTCGGAGGGGGCCATCACGGCCCATACCGTCACCGTGTCATGCGCGTAGGTACTCATCGCAAGTCCTTCCGCAGTCCGGCGGCCATCTGGAACCATTCGCGTTCCTGGCGTTTGTAGAGGTTCGTGGCGCGCGATTCAGTTTTGGCGATCTGGTCGAGCAGGGCGCGGGCGTCCTCGGTGCGGCCCTGGCGGATCAGGTACGCGGCGTGGCGGGCGCGGGGTTCCTCGGTGGTGGCGCCCGTGATGGCGTCGCGGTACGTCTGGTCGGCGTCGGGTTTGCCCTGGGCGTCCTGCGCCTGCGCCAGCAGGGTCAGGGTGCGCGTGCGCGTGGCGGCGCTGGTGCGCAGGTCCACGCGGGTGAGTTTGTCCTCGGCGGCGCTGAAGTCACCGCGGGCGAGGTCCAGTTCGGCGCTGGTGAGCAGCACGACCGGGTCGTCGGCGTAGATGCCGCTCAGCAGGGGCGCGAGGGTGGCCTGCGCGTCGTCCGGGCGGCCCGCGCGGGCCTGCAGCGCGGCCAGGTCGGCGCGGTGCTGGAGGGTGTCGCTTTCAAGCAGGCGTTCGTTCGCCTCGCGGATGCGGGTGTCGAGGGGCTTGAGGGCCTCGACGCCGCGCGCCACGGCCTGTCCGGCCACGCGGCCGCCCCCGCGCGCGGCGGGGATCAGGACCATGAAGGTGTACACGGCAGCGAACGCCAGTCCGAACAGGCCGCCGAACAGCGCGCCGAACAGCAGCATGACGATCCAGTACACCTGCTGCCGCGTGACGATCGCGTGGATCAGGCCGATCAGGGCCAGACCGCGCAGGATGGTGTAGATCAGCGGCAGGTAGGGGGCAAGGGCGTCCACGGTCTCATGCTACGGGGCGCGCGGGGAGAAACCTGCCCGTTTCGTGAAGTGCGCCTGAGGGTCGGGGTGGATTGATTCGGGGAGGGATGTGCGGCATACTTCGCGCCATCACCCGCGCCCGCCCCGCGTTGAGGCCGCCCGTTGACCGGTCATGCCGGACGGGCGTATACTGCTCTGTGCTGACCATGATGGGTCGGATCAGGAGTTCTTTGCGGCGAACAGGTCTGCAAAACTAATTCATTTTCCAGGGAACGCGCCCGCACCACACAGGGGGCCGCGCTTCCCGGACGCGTCGTTTCTCCACCCCGGAAAGACGCGGGAATCCACAAGAGGGCGTGCGAGGTGGACATGAGTTTGACCAGTAAAGGACCCCGCATCGAGCGATTCGGTGACATCGCGGACGTGATTCCGCTTCCCAACCTGACCGAAATTCAGGTGAACTCCTTCAGGGCCTTCCTGCAGGCCGACCGGGCCCCCGACGGGCGTGACAACGTCGGGCTGCAGAGTGCCTTCAAGGAAGTCTTCCCCATCGACGAGACCGAGAAGGGCCGCAGCACCGGTCTGGTGCTGGACTTCCTGGAGTACCGTCTGGGCGAGCCGCCCTACACCCCCGAGGAGTGCCGCGAGAAGGACGTCACCTACCAGGCGCCCATGTACGCCAAGCTCCAGCTGATCCACAAGGACAGCGGCCTGATCAAGGAAGACCAGGTGTTCCTGGGCGACCTGCCCCTGATGACCGAGGACGGCAGTTTCGTCATCAACGGCGCGGACCGCGTGATCATCTCCCAGATCCACCGCAGCCCCGGCGTGTACTTCACCAGCTCCTACAAGGGCATCAAGAAGATGTACACCGGCGCGATCATCCCCATGCCCAAGCGCGGCCCCTGGATCGAACTGGAGTTCGCGGGCGGCATCCTGGAAATGAAGGTCAACAAGCGCAAGTTCCCCGTGGCGATGCTGCTGCGCGTCCTCGGCTACGACGACGCCAGCCTCAAGGCGCTGTTCACGGAGTTCGAGCCGGACATGGAACTGCCCGAGGACAAGAGCGCGGGCATGGGCGCCGACGAGGCCCTGCTGCGCCTGTTTACGGTGCTGCGCCCCGGCGATCCGCCCAAGCGCGACAAGGCCATCCAGTACCTGTACGGGCTGCTGGCCGACCCCCGCCGCTACGACCTGGGCGAACCCGGCCGCTTCAAGATGAACACCAAGCTGGGCGTGCAGCGTGAAGAGCGCACCCTGCTGAACTTCGAGGACGGCAAGTTCACGGACGCCGGTCTGGTGGACACCATCCGCTACCTGATGGCGCTGCAGTACGGCCGCGAGACCGTCAGCATGGCCGACGGCGACGGCGTGCTGCACGACGTGCCCGTGGGCGAGGACGACATCGACCACCTCGGCAACCGCCGCGTGCGCACCGTGGGCGAACTGCTCGCCGACCAGCTGCGCGTGGGCATGGGCCGCATGGCGCGTGGCGTGCGCGAGCGCATGCTGCTCGGCAACCCCGACGCCGCCACCCCCACGAAACTCGTGAACAACCGCCCCATCGTGGCGGCCATGCGCGAATTCTTCGGCCGCAGCCAGCTCTCGCAGTTCAAGGACCAGACCAACCCCCTGTCGGACCTGCGCCACAAGCGCCGTATCTCCGCGCTGGGGCCAGGCGGTCTGACCCGCGAACGCGCCGGCTTCGACGTGCGCGACGTACACCGGACCCACTACGGCCGCATCTGCCCGATCGAGACGCCCGAAGGCGCCAACATCGGCCTGATCTCCTCGCTCGCCTCCTACGCGAAGGTGAACGACCTGGGCTTCATCGAGGCCCCGTACCGCAAGGTCGAGGGTGGACGCGTCAGCGACGACGTGATCTACATGACCGCCGACATCGAGGACCGCTACACCGTCGCGCAGGCGAACAGCCCCCTGAACGACGACGGCACCTTCAGTGACGAGCGCGTCCTGGCCCGCCGCAAGGGCGACCCCCTGTGGTACACCCCGGAAGAAGTGGACTACATGGACGTGTCCCCGAAGCAGATCGTGTCCATCAACACGTCCCTGATTCCTTTCCTGGAGCACGACGACGCCAACCGCGCGCTGATGGGTTCGAACATGCAGTCGCAGGCCGTGCCGCTCGTGCGCGCCGACAGCCCCGCCGTGGGTACCGGCGTCGAGCGCCGCGTGGTGACCGACAGCGGCACCAGCGTCGTGAGCGACGTGACCGGCCGCGTGACGTACGTGGACGCCCGCAACATCCAGGTCACCCTGACCGAGGACGCGCCCGCCATCGGCTACAGCGCCGGCAACGTCCGCACCTTTGAACTCGTGCGCTTCACGCGCAGCAACCAGGGCACCAACCTCGACCAGCACCCCATCGTGGACATCGGTGACACGGTGAGCGCCGGTCAGGTCATCGCCGACGGTCCCGCCAGCGACCTCGGTCGCCTCGCGCTGGGTCAGAACATCACCATCGCGATCATGCCCTTCGACGGCTTCAACTTCGAAGACGCGATCTGCATCAGCGAGGGTCTGGTCCGCAAGGACTTCTACACCTCGGTGCACATCGAGAAGGACGAGATCGAGGCGCGCGACACCAAGCTCGGGCCCGAGAAGATCACCCGCGACATCCCCGGCCTGTCCGAGGCCGCGCTGCGCGACCTCGACGAGGACGGCATCGTCCGCGTGGGCGCCGAAGTCAAACCCGGCGACATCCTCGTCGGCAAGACCAGCTTCAAGGGCGAAAGCGAACCCACTCCCGAAGAGCGCCTCCTGCGGTCGATCTTCGGTGAGAAGGCCCGCGAAGTGAAGGACACCTCGCTGCGCGTGCAGTCCGGCCAGGGCGGCATCGTCGTGAAGACCGTCCGCTTCCGCCGCGGCGACGAAGGCGTGGACCTCAAGCCCGGCGTGCGTGAAATGGTCCGCGTGTACGTGGCCCAGAAACGCCAGCTGCAGGTGGGCGACAAGGTCGCCAACCGCCACGGGAACAAGGGCGTGGTCTCCAAGATCATGGCCCCCGAGGACATGCCCTACCTCGAAGACGGCACCCCCGTCGACCTCGTGTTCAACCCCCTGGGTGTGCCCTCGCGCATGAACCTCGGGCAGATCCTCGAAACCCACCTGGGTGAAGTGGCCCGCCTCACGGGGCAGAAGTTCGAGACCCCGGTCTTCGACTCCGTCACCGAAGCGACCATCAAGGAAATGCTCGAAGTGGCCGCCGCCGAACGCATCCAGCGCAACAAGGACGACGGCTTCGAACTCGACAAGCGCGAGCAGGAAGTCCTCGACCGCGCCGCGAAACTCGGCGTGATCAGCGACACCAGCGGCGACTACGAGAAGTCCCAGATGGAACTCAGCCGCACCGGCAAGAGCGTCCTGTACGACGGCCGCACCGGCGAACCCATCAGCGGCCCCGTCGTGGTCGGCACCATGTACGTCATGAAGCTGTACCACATGGTGGAAGACAAGCTGCACGCCCGCTCCACCGGTCCCTACAGCCTCATCACCCAGCAGCCCCTCGGCGGGAAGGCCCAGTTCGGCGGCCAGCGCTTCGGGGAAATGGAAGTGTGGGCGCTCGAAGCGTACGGCGCCGCGCACGTCCTGCAGGAAATGCTCACCATCAAGTCCGACGACATCGACGGCCGCGACGCCGCGTACCAGAGCATCGTCAAGGGCGAGGAAGTCTCGGGCAGCACCATCCCCGAGTCGTTCAAGGTGCTCGTCAAGGAACTCCACTCGCTGGGCCTCGACGTCGAAGTGCTCGACAACGGCGACAAGGCCGTCGACATCTTCGAAGGCATGATGCCCAAGCGCTAAGGCGCGCTGATGCGCGCCGTCCAAGGGTCGGAACGTCGAAGAGAAAAAGCCCTAGACCTTCAGACCCTTGGACACCCGGTCCAAGCCTCCCAACCCAGGAGTCTCAATGAAAGATTTCAACAAAGTTCGTATCGCCATCGCCAGCCCGGAGAAGATCCGCGAGTGGTCGTTCGGTGAGGTTGAAAAGCCCGAAACCATCAACTACCGCACCCTGAAACCCGAGCGCGAAGGTCTGTTCGACGAGCGCATCTTCGGGCCGCAGAAGGACTACGAGTGCGCCTGCGGGAAGTACAAGCGCCAGCGCTACGAGGGCAAGGTCTGCGAGCGCTGCGGCGTGGAAGTCACGAGCAGCAAGGTGCGCCGCTACCGCATGGGTCACATCGACCTCGCGACGCCCGCCGCGCACATCTGGTACGTCAAGGACACCCCCAGCAAGATCGGCACGCTGCTCGACCTCTCGGCCGGTCAGCTGGAGAAGGTGCTGTACTTCAGCTCCTTCCTGGTCACCGACCCCCGCAACGCCCAGAAGGACGGCCGTCCCCTCAAGCGCGGCGAACTGCTGAGCGACGACGAGTACCGTGAACTGCGCTTCGGCCGTCAGGAAACGTATTCCATCCCCAACGGCACCGACGCCGAGATCCGCGACGGCGAGTACGTCACGCGCGGCCAGATCCTGGGCGGCAACGTCGTCAGCAAGATGGACGGCCTGGCGCAGTACCGCTTCCCCCGCCGCGCGATCATCGCGTACAGCGAGGAAGTCGAGGCGACCCTGCCCATGCCCGCCGAGGCACTGGTCGAGCAGGACACCTTCCGCGCCGGTGAGATTCTCGCCGAACTGGAAAGCGACGTCACGATCACCGCGCCCGTGGACGGCACCGTCGTGCTGCACGAGATGGGCGAGGACAGCGTCATGGTCGAGCTGCGCGAGGGCGTGGACGAGGAAGGCACCCCCAGCGGTGAAGTCCTGGCCCGCGTGTACATTCCGCACGGCATGAACGTGCAGGTCGTGCACGGCGAGATCATCGAGGCCGGCGCTACCCTGGCCGACGCCGCCTCGGGCACCCGCCTGCGCGTCAGCCGCGACAGCCGCCTGTCGGGCGTCACCTTCCCCAAGAAGAAGGGCGACGTGCAGGTCACGGCGCACTGGACGCGCCGCGCCGAGTACCCCATCAACCCCACCATGCACGTCCTGATCGGGGACGGCAGCGAGGTCAAGAAGGGCCAGAAGGTCGTGGGCGCGATCGACAAGGAAGAGGAGATCGTCGCGGACGCCGACGGGACCATCACCCTGCACAACCCCGCCAGCATCATCGTCAGCAAGGCGAAGGTCTACGCGTACAACGACGAGCCCCTCGTCGTGAACGGCGACCGCGTCGAGCCCGGTGACGAACTCGCCGACGGCGGCGACCTGCGCAGCGAGATCAGCGGCCGCATCGAGATCGACCTCGTGCGCAAGCAGGTGCGCGTCATCGAGTCCTACGACTTCGACGCCAAGATGGGCGCCGAGGCCGTCAAGGAACTGCTCGACGACCTCGACCTCGATCAGCTGGAAGTCGAGCTGAACGAGATGATGAAGGACTCCAGCCGCCACAAGCGCGCCAAGGCCCGCAAGCGCCTGGAAGTGACCCGCGCGTTCAAGCGCAGCGGCAACCACCCCAGCTGGATGATCCTGAACACCGTGCCCGTCATGCCCCCGGACCTGCGTCCGATGGTGCAGGTGGACGGCGGCCGCTTCGCGACCAGCGACCTGAACGACCTGTACCGCCGCCTGATCAACCGCAACAACCGCCTGAAGAAGCTCATGAGCCAGGGCGCGCCGGACATGATCATCCGCAACGAGAAGCGCATGCTTCAGGAAGCGGTGGACGCCCTGATCGACAACGGCCGCCGCGGCAGCCCCGTCACCAACCCCGGCTCCGACCGCAGCCTGCGCTCCCTGACCGACCTGCTCGGCGGGAAACAGGGCCGCTTCCGTCAGAACCTGCTGGGTAAGCGCGTGGACTACTCCGGCCGCTCGGTGATCGTGGTCGGCCCGCAGCTGAAACTGCACCAGTGCGGGGTGCCCAAGCGCATGGCGCTCGAACTCTTCAAGCCCTTCCTGTTCAAGGTGCTCGAAGAGAAGGGTGAGGTCACGAACATCAAGCAGGCCCGCAAGATGCTCGAACGCTACCGCGACACCCGCGACAGCGTCTGGGACGCCCTGGAAGAGGTCATCGAGGACAAGGTCGTGCTGCTCAACCGCGCGCCCACCCTGCACCGACTGGGCATCCAGGCCTTCGAGCCCGTGCTGGTGGAAGGTCAGTCCATCCAGCTGCACCCGCTGGTCTGTGAAGCCTTCAACGCCGACTTCGACGGCGACCAAATGGCCATCCACGTGCCGCTCAGCGCCCAGGCGCAGGCCGAGGCGCGCATCCAGATGCTCAGCGCGCACAACCTGCTGTCCCCCGCGAACGGCGAGCCGAACGTCAAGCCCAGCCGCGACATCATCCTGGGGATCTTCACCCTGACCCTGCTGCGCAAGGACAACCTCGGCGCGGGCAGCGAATTCGCCGACGAGCAGGCCGCCCTGGCCGCCCTCGAAGGTGGGAAGGTCGCGCTGAACAGCCCCATCGTCGTCGCCGGTCAGGAAACCAGCCCCGGGCGCCTGAAGTACATCTTCAGCAACCCCGACGAGGCCGTCATGGCCGTCGAACGCGGCGAGATCGACCACCAGGACTACGTCCGCATCCGCCTGAACGGCGTCACCTACGACACCAGCGCGGGCCGCGTGATGTTCCGCCGGATCGTTCAGGAAGCCCTGGGCACCCAGGCCGCCCTGGTCGACACCCTCGTAAACCTCGAGACCGCCTACGAGAAGGACCACCTCAAGGACATGGTCATGGCGTGCTTCAAGCACCTCGGGATCGAGGCGACCGCCGGGCTGCTCGACGGCCTGAAGGACGCGGGCTTCAAGCTCTCCACGACCTCCGGCATCACCATCGGCATCGACGACATCGTCATTCCGCCCGCCAAGACCGAGATCCTGGCCGAAGCGGACGCCAAGGTCGCCGAGATCGAGCAGAACTTCGAGTTCGGCTTCATGACCGAAGAAGAGCGCTACAAGCAGGTCGTGCAGCTCTGGAACGACACGAAGGACGAAGTCAAGAACGCCATGTTCGACAACTTCGGCAAGAACTACCCCTTCAACCCCCTGTGGATCATGAGCCTCTCCGGCGCCCGTGGTAACGCGCAGCAGATCACGCAGCTCGCCGGGATGCGCGGCCTGATGGCCCGCCCCGACGGCAGCACCATCGAAGTGCCGATCCGCGCCTCCTTCCGCGAGGGTCTGTCGGTGCTGGAATACTTCATCTCCACCCACGGCGCCCGTAAGGGTGGTGCGGACACCGCGCTGCGTACCGCCGACTCCGGCTACCTGACCCGCAAGCTCGTCGACGTGGCCCACGAAGTCGTCGTGCGTGACGTGGACTGCGGCACCACCGACTACACCGTCATGCCCCTGGGCGCGACCGACGAGCGGACCGGCGAGTGGCGCACCCGCAAGAGCAGCGAGATCGAGACCAGCATCTACGGCCGCACCCTGTCCGACGCGGTCGAGGTCGACGGGCGCACCATCGAAGCGGGCGAGATGCTCAGCCTGGAAGACGTCAAGGCGATCACCAAGAACGCCAAGGCCCTCCAGAGCGTGTTCATCCGCACGCCCCTGAACTGCCGCGTCAAGAGCGGCGTGTGCCAGAAGTGCTACGGCTACGACCTCTCGCAGGCCAAGCCCGTCTCCATGGGCGAAGCGGTCGGCGTCGTCGCCGCCGAATCCATCGGCGAGCCCGGCACGCAGCTCACCATGCGCACCTTCCACACCGGTGGGGTCGCCGGCAGCGGCGGCGGGGACATCACCATGGGTCTGCCCCGCGTGATCGAACTGTTCGAAGCCCGCAAGCCCAAGACCTCGGCGGCCGTGGCCGACCGTGACGGCGTGGTGCGCATTGAGGAAGACGAGGAACGCTACCTCGTGCGCATCGAGGCCGACGACGACCAGTACTCCAGCAAGACCGCCATGAAGATCAGCAAGGGCCTGCGAATG
The DNA here is from genome assembly GCA_943327755.2 of Deinococcus hopiensis KR-140. GTDB lineage: Bacteria > Deinococcota > Deinococci > Deinococcales > Deinococcaceae > Deinococcus > Deinococcus hopiensis_A. The sequence continues at coordinate 23,794 of CALPYF020000040.1, read as the reverse complement.
ATCGTCAAGGACGGCGACCGCGTCGAAGCCGGTCAGCCCCTCACGCGCGGCGCCATCAACCCCCACGACCTCCTGCTGTACAAGGACACCGACGCCGCCCAGCGCTACCTGGTGGAAGAAGTGCAGCGCGTATACCGCAGTCAGGGCGTGAAGGTGCACGACAAGCACATCGAAGTCATCGTGCGCCAGATGCTCCGCTGGGTCGAGATCACCGACGGCGGCGACACCGAACTGCTCGAAGGGCAGACCGTGGAACGCTGGGAAGTCGACCAGGCCAACGACCTGCTCGAGGAAGGCCAGACCCCCAGCTCCTGGAAGCCCGTCCTGCTGGGCATCACCAAGAGCAGCCTGACCACCAAGAGCTGGCTGTCCGCCGCGAGCTTCCAGCACACCACCCACGTGCTGACCGAGGCCAGCATGAAGGGCCAGGTCGACGACCTGATCGGCCTGAAGGAGAACGTCATCCTCGGGAAGCTGATTCCCGCCGGGACGGGCCTCCAGACGGTGCGGGACATGCAGGTCGCCGACGAGCGCACCCTCGAGAAGTACGGCGAGGGCAGCACCAGCACGGACTCCGTGACCGGCAACCGCAGCTACGACGACACCCGCCCCGGCGTCGTCAACGAGAACGTCACCTACACCAACTGAGGCTCCTCGCCCCAACGCCCCCTGCCCCCTGTGGGTGGGGGGCGTTTCCGTTCACCTTTCCCCCGTTCTGGCGCAGGAATCATCGGCGGGGCAGTCCTCCATCTGACCAGCCAGCGGGACATCTTCGGGAGGCAGGTCATCGGCGGGCAGGGCCTCCAGCAGCCACAGGAGGTACCCCGGCGCGGTCAGCAGGTCGGTCCAATCGGTGGGCCAGAGGCGTTCCCAGGCGGGCGGCGCGAACAGAAGCGCGGCGGCCGCCGTGAAGCGGAGGGCAGCGGCAGTCAGGACGGTACTCATGGTCAGTCCCCCGAGGACCCGTGAATCGGGCGGCGGCAGCGCGCCGCCTGCCCAGGGCCGGGCCCCATGACACGCCCGCACCCGTGACCACGCCGTGCCCGGCACGTGACCGCCACCCCGGTTCCTGACAGCGGTTGGAAGTTGCCAGGTGCTCGCTCCGCTCATTCAGGAGTCTTGAAGGTGCCTTTCAATGCTCCTGAATGCTGTTGTGACCGCATAGAGAAGAGGGCCGCGCGGGGCGACCCTCTGAAGCGGAACAGTGGTGGTGGGGCGGGCCTACCCGGCCACTCCGGCGCGTTCGAGGAGGTCGCCATCCTCCTCGTCCTCCAGCGGCGCGAACAGCCGGTCGAGGTCGGCGGGCGTGAGCTGCGTGGCGTCGCTGAGGCCCCCGTCGAGGATGCCGCGCGCCAGGGACGCCTTGCGGGCCTGGAGGTCGAGGATGCGTTCCTCGACGCTGCCGGCGGCGATCAGCTTGTACACGAACACCGGTTTGTCCTGCCCGATGCGGTAGGCGCGGTCGGTGGCCTGCTCCTCGGCGGCGGGGTTCCACCAGGGGTCGTAGTGGATGACGGTGTCGGCGGCCGTGAGGTTCAGGCCGACGCCCCCGGCCTTCAGGGTGATCAGGAACACGTGGGTCTTGCCGTTCTGAAACGCGTCAATCTGGCCCTGGCGGTCCTGGGTGCTGCCGGTGATCATGGAGTATGGAATGCGCTGTTCGCGCAGCCAGTCTTCCAGGTGGCGCAGCAGCGTGGCGAAGCCGCTGAAGATCAGGACGCGGCGGCCCTCCTCGATCATCTGCGGGAGGTGCGCCTGGAGCCAGTCGAACTTGGCGTTGTTCTGCACGCCGCGCGCCGCGTCGAGTTTCACGAGGCGCGGGTCGGTGACCGCCTGCCGCAGCTTGAGGAGCGCGTCGAGGATGGCGATGGTGCTGCGGGCCAGTCCGCGCGCGCGGAGTTCCTCGCGAACGCGCGTCTCGGTCGTGACGCGCACCGTCTCATACAGGTCGCGCTGGTCGCCGTCCAGCGTGACGCGCACCGGGATCTCGGTCTTGGGGGGCAGTTCGCGCGCCACGTCACGTTTCTCGCGCCGCAGGATGAACGGGCGCACGCGCGCGGCGAGCGCCTGACGGCGGGACGCCTCGCCGCGCTTCTCGATGGGCGTGCGGTACAGCTCGCGGAAGGTCTTCTCGTCGTGCAACAGGCCCGGCGCGAGGAAGTTGAACTGCGACCACAGCTCGCCCAGGTGGTTTTCCAGCGGCGTGCCGGTCAGGGCGAGGCGGTGGCGGGCGCTGAGGCTCCCGGCGGCCTTCGCAGCGGCTGTGCGGGTGTTCTTGATGTTCTGCGCCTCATCCAGAATCACGAGGTGGTACTCGAAGGCCCCCAGTTCCGTGATGTCGCGCGGCAGCAGCGGGTACGTCGTGAGGATCAGGTCATGCCCCGGGATCTGCGCGAACTGCGCGCGGCGGTCCTTGCCGTGCAGGGTCAGCACCCGCAGGTCGGGCGTGAATTTCGCCGCCTCGGCCTGCCAGTTGCCGATCACGCTGGTCGGCGCGACCACCAGACTGGGCCGGTCCGCGCGGCCCGATTCCTTCTCCAGAAGCAGGTGCGAGAGAGTTTGAACGGTCTTGCCCAGCCCCATGTCGTCGGCGAGGATGCCGCCCATGCCGTACTCGCGCAGGAATTGCAGCCACGCGACGCCCTGGCGCTGGTAGGGGCGCAGGTCGGCGCGCAGGCCCTGCGGGGGGGTGATGTCCTGCACGCCCCGGAAGTCGCGCAGGCGGCGGCCCAGGTCGAGCAGGCGTTCGGCGCCGAGCCAGCGGGCCTGCACGGCTTCTTCCAGCTGGGCGACGCGGGCGGCGTCGAGGAGCGGGAGGCGCAGGGGGCCGGGCGGCAGGTCGCGGAGGTTGAGTTCCACGAGGACGCCCAGGATGGCGCGGACGCGTCCGGCGGGCAGGGCGACGCGGCGGCCGTCGCCGAGGGAGGCGTGCAGGACCTCGTCGTCCTTGAGTTCGGCGAGGGCTTCCGGGGTGAACAGTTGCGGCTGGCGGGCGATCAGGTCGGCCAGGATGGGGATGAGGCTGAGGCGCTGGCCGTCCACGACGATGCCGAGGTCGAGGGTGAACCAGCCGCCGTGGGAGTCGTCGGTCTCGCCGTACCAGTCGGTGATCTCCGCGAAGTTCAGTGGGAAGTCCGGGTGGACGTGGATGGTGAAGCCCTGCGCTTCGAGATCCTCGCGCCCGGCGCGCATGAAGGCCATCCAGGCGTCGTCGTCCCCGAGGGTCAGGAGGTGGTCGCCGCCGGGAACAGTGTACTCGTGGCCGTAGGCGTCGTCGAGCAGCATGAAGCCGCTCAGGGCGACGGTGTGGGCCGCCTCGCGTTCCGCTTCCGGGTCGCGGGTGACGCGCGTCAGGACGCCGCCCCGGAACACGGCGGGGCCGGTGCCCGCGTGGTCGTCGGGGACGGTGAGGCCCGCGTAGGCGTGCCGGAGTTCCGCCAGCGGCAGCGTGACGGTGTGCCGGGCGCCGCTGAAGGCGTGGTGGGTGGCCTCGCGGGCCAGCAGGTGCAGCTGTGGGGTGTACGGCAGGCGTTCCTCGCGGACCTGCACGGTCTGCGGGATGGGCAGGTTCAGGCCCGACGCGGTGATCGCGTGGGCCAGCGCCACGGCCTGCGCGGGGGGCAGCACCGGGCCGGACAGGAAGCGGGCGGTCACCTCGGCCGGGGCGTCGGTCTGCACGCGCGAGAGGGTCAGGGCGCCGGGCCGCACCGCCCAGGGGGGCGCGACCGGCAGCAGCTGCGCGTCCGGCGCGTCCGGGAGGTGCACGGCGGGGGTCTGCCCGCCGCGCGGGTCACTGAGCCACGCCAGCTGCCCGCTCAGGTCCGGGCCGCGCGTGAGGGGCTGCTCGGGCCGTTCCCAGCACAGGCGGCCGCTGCCCAGCAGGTGCTCCAGCAGCAGGTCCGCCGCGGGGTGGTCGGTCAGGGCGTGCAGTTCCTCCTGCCAGCGGCCCGGCTCGTGCGTGGCGGTGGTGGCCATCTCGAGCAGGCGCAGGAGGTTCGAGTCGCGGCGCACGAACGCGGGCGCGCTGCTGAGGTTGCGGGGCATCGGGTACCGCTCGGCGCCCTTCACGTCCGGCTGCTCGCCGCGCAGGGGCACGCGCAGGAGTTGCAGCGCCACGCGCCGCCCCCCCGCCGACGAGCCGGGCGGCAGGAAGCGCAGCACGTAGCGCAGTTCGAACTGACGGCCGCGGCTGGGGCTGCGGGTGTCCGTGAACGACGCCAGCCACTGCTGCGTGCGGGCGTCCAGCGGTTCCTCGGCGGGAGCGGGTTTGCCGCCCTCGGTCGCGTCGCGGGGCGCGGGGCGCGGCCCGGCGGGCGGGTCGGTCGCCAGCACGAGCGCGGCCACGTGGCGGCAGCGGTAGCGCCCGCAGGTGCAGGAACTGCCGCGCAGCTGCGGGTCGGGCGGCGGCAGCAGGTCCACCGTGGCGTGGTAGGGCACGCCCGCGTCTGTGACGGTCGCCTCGGCGTGCCAGCCGTCATCGGTCCACTCGCGGCGCACGTCGGTGACGGCCTCCTCGCGCAGCGCGAGGCCCTGCGCGGCGGTGTCGAGCGCGAAGCCGGGCGGCAGGCGGCTGAGTTTCATGCGTGCACCGGGACGCCCGTTTCAGGCGTCCAGCCGTGCGGGCGGGACGGAATGACCTTCACGGCATGAACAAACACGCCCTCCAGTGTACCGCGCCCCGCCTGATCCTGAATCCGCAGTCCAGCACAGAGCGGCGGGTCGGCTGGACAGTTGTCCGGAACCCAGCGGCCCGGAGCGCGCCGGGCGGGACGGTGAACGCGGCCCCCGCCCCGCCCGGCGACCCGGTTCAGCGGGCCTGGATGCGCCAGACGCGGCCCTCGCCGTCGTCGGTCAGCAGCAGCGAGCCGTCCCCCGCGACCGCCAGATCGACCGGGCGGCCCACCACGTTCTGCCCGCGCAGGAAGCCGGTCAGGAAGTCCGTGACCTTCCCGGTCTGCGGGTCGATGGTGATGACCTTGTACCCGCTCTTCTCGCTGCGGTTCCAGCTGCCGTGCAGAGCGGCGAACATCTGCCCCCGGTACGCGGCGGGGAAGGTCTTCCCGGTGTAGAACGCCAGGCCCAGCGGCGCGGAGTGCGCGGTGGTCAGCGCGAAGGCAGGCGTGGCGGCCTTGCAGGTATCGGCGGTCTTGCGCCCGAAGTCCTTGTCCCACACCTGCGCCTGTCCGGGCTGGGTGGTGTAGCAGTACGGCCAGCCGTAGAACCCACCCTGCTTGACCTTGTAGAACCCCTCGGGCGGGAGGTCGTCGCCCAGCTGGTCACGGCCGTTGTTCGTGGCGTACAGCTGCCCGCCGAACCACTCGATCCCCACCGCGTTGCGCAGGCCCGTCGCGTAGGGCTTGCCGTTCTTCCCGTCGGCGTCGTACACCCAGATCGCGGCGCGTTTCGGGTCGCTCTCCTCGCAGACGTTGCAGGTGCTGCCCGCCGACACGTACATCCGCCCGTCCGGCCCGAACTCCACCGTGCGGGTCGAGTGCCCGCCGCCGCCCGGCAGGTCCACCAGTTTCGTGGGCGCGGCGCTGGCCTTCGTGTCCCCGGGCTTGTAGGGGAAGCGCACCACGCCGTCCGTGTTCGCCACGTACAGGAACCCGCCCTGGATGGCGAGGCCGTGCGGCTGGTTCAGTCCGCTGGCGAACACCTGCTTCCCGTCGGCCTTCCCGTCGCGGTTGCGGTCCGGCAGGACGTACACCGTCCCGGCACCCGTGTCGCTCAGCAGGACGTCCCCGTTGCTGGCCACCACCATGAAGCGCGGCCTCTTGAACCCGTCCGCGTACAGGTTCACCTGAAATCCGGCGGGCACCTTGAGGCTCTGCGCCACGCCAGTGCTGCTCTGCGCGCAGCCGGTCCCCAGCAGGGCGAGGGTCGTGGCGGCCAGCGCCGCCGGGAAGGCCAGTCGAGTTAAGAGCATGCCTCCAGCAGATCAGCCGCTCATGAGCCCGGCATACCGGCGCGCTCAAGTGCGGCTTCACGGCCCGGAGGTCCGGATCAGGTATCGAACTTGCTGAGCACCTGCTCGGTGCGGGCACTCTTGACGCGGTTCACGAGGCGTTCGTGTTCGTGCCGGTCGCGCAGGCTCTTGGAGAGGGTCAGGGTGCTGGCGGTCAGGAACAGGGTGCCCATGTACAGGTACCCCTTGATCCACCAGTCCACCGGGATGAAGTAGATGCCCAGCAGCATCAGGCCCAGCGCGGTCGTGAACGCGATCCAGATGAAACTCAGCCAGGCGGGGGAATCACCGACGATATCCGGGTTGCTGAACTGCGTCATGGGTACAACCTCCTGTGACGGGCCCTGCGGACTGTGACGGGCGCTGCCGAGGATTCTGCCGTGACAGGCACGCGCTGCGCCGCTCAGGTGCCCTTGCGGCGTTCCGGCCGGGCATGCTGGTGACCTGCCGCCCAGCTCGACCCAGCATAGGAGCGGGACAGACGTCCCACACCGAATTCTGAACGCACTCCAGAAAAGCCGCTCCGACCCTCCCCCAGACACGAGAAAGCCGCCCCGGTCCAGGGCAGCTTTCCGGCGGCCTGCCCGTCAGGCGCGCGTGGCTTCCGGGTACTCGAACCTCGCCCCGAGCGCCTCCAGATGGCGGAAGAACATCGGGTAGCTCTTGCGGATGTGATGCGCGCCCGTGATCCGGATGGGAGACTGCGCGCCCAGGCCCAGCACGGTCAGCAGCATGATCATGCGGTGGTCGCCGTGCCCGTCCGCCGTGACGCCCCCCGCGAGGCTGGGCGTGCCCGTGACGGTCAGGCTGTCCTGCGTCTCGGTGACGGTCAGGCCCAGGCGCTGAAGCTCGCGGCGCGTGTCGCTGATGCGGTCGCATTCCTTCAGGCGCAGCGTGTACACGTTCTCCCAAGTTGTCGTGCCGTCCGCCAGCGCCGCCGCCGCCGTCAGGGCCTGCACGGCGTCCGTGAAGCCGTCCCCGTCGCGCGTGACCGCGTGCAGGGGCCGCCCGCCCCGCACGATCACGGTGTCGCCCTCGCGTGTCAGGTCGGCGCCCATCTCGAGCAGCACGTTCAGCGCCTCACGCTCGCCCTGGAGGTCCTGCTCGCGGAGGTTCGACAGCCGCAGTTCGCCGGGCCGCGTGGCGGCCGCCGCCAGGATCGCCGCGCTGCCCGGGTAATCCCCCGGCACGAGCACACGCCCCGCCCGGTACGCCTGCCCACCGGGAATCGTGACGCGGCTCAGGTCGTCACTCGCGGACGCCTGCACCCCGAACGCCGCCAGGGTGTCCAGCGTCTGCCGCAGCGGCGCGTGACTCTTGATGTTCCCCGTCAGGCGCAGGTCCAGCCCGTCCGGGAGCAGCGGGCCCAGGAACATCAGCGCGCTGGCGTACTGACTGCTGCGCTCGGCGCTGACCTCCACCACGCCGCCCCGCACCGGGCCCGAGATGGACAGCGGGAACATCCCCGCACGGCTCTGCACGCGCGCGCCCAGGCGTGACAGGGCCTCCAGCAGATCCCCCTGCGGCCGCTTCCCGAGTGAATCCGGGTAGTCCGTCACGAAGTCGGTGCCGGTCGTCAGGGCCGCGACGCCCATCAGGAACCGCGCCACCGCCCCCGCGTTTCCGGGATTGAGCGTCACGCCCGCACGTGGACTCGCGCCGAAGCCCCGGATCACGGCGTCCCCACCCACCAGTTCCACACCCGCACCCCAGTCCTCCAGGCAGCGCAGCATCGCCTCGGCGTCCTCGCTGGTCGCCACGCCCACCACCCGCGACTCCCCGTCCGCCAGCGCCGCCGCCAGCAGGTACCGCGTCGTGTAGTTCTTGCTCGGCTGCGCCCGCAGTTCCCCGCGCAACTCGGCGGCGGGATGCACGATCACGTCAAACTTCTCCGGCAGGCCATCCGCACTCATGCCGCCAGCGTAGCCCGCACGCAGAAACTGGGCCGGGGTGCTGTACAGGAATGGGCTGTGGGCCCGTAGATCGTGGGGAGGCTGCTCCGCAGCGGGACCCCTCAGTCGCCTGCGGCGGCGGCAGCTCTCCTTGAGGGGAGCCTGAAAAACATGCTTCTGCCGAAGCCCGAAAAGTAGATCAGCGGCCCGAAGCGTCCCCCACAGCTTCCGACCGCTGAATGCCACCGGCCGTCGTGCGCGAAGCGCGCGGGCCTGCAACGGGCGCAGCGGATGGCGTCGAGGCCGGACACGTCACCTCACACCACGAACACGCCGCACCAGTCAAAACTCTTGCCCAGTGCCAACGTCAGCTCCCCCTACCCCTCTGGAGTAGGGGGCTGGGGGGTGGGGCCGCCCGCCGCGAGGCGCACACCTACAACTCCCAGATCACCCCGCCCGCGATTAGCCCCGCCCCCGTGCCGACGAGCAACGCGGTGTCGCCCTCCTTCAGCCGCCTCGCCTCGACCGCCTGATGCAGCGTGAGGGGCAGGCTGGCGGCGATGACGTTGCCCAGGGTGCGGAGGGTGACTTCCACCTGTTCCTCGGGCCAGCCGTAGCGGCGCAACAGGTCGAGACCCGCCTGACTCGCCTGGTGTGGGATGACGCGCGTGATGCCCGGCAGGCCGTGACTCAGGCCGGGCCGCAGGCGTTCGAGGAAGGGCGGAACGACGCGGCTGGCGAGTTTCAGGACCTGGAGTCCCTGCATGTCGAAGGTGAAGTCGGTGGGTGTGGCGGTTGGGTGGTTGGGGTGCCGCAGGGTGCCGCCGCCGGTGATGCGGGTGTGGTCGGCTCCGGCGGGGTGCGTCTCGATGCGGGTGGCGTGGAGGCCCTGGCCGGGGCGGGTAGGGGGCCCGAGGAGGACGGCGGCAGCGCCGTCGCCGATCAGGAGGGTGCTCTCGGGTTGGGCGGGGTTCAGGCCGACGCTGCCACCCTCGCTGCTGATGATCAGAACGTGCCGGGCCCGGCCGGTGTGGATGAGGAGGGCGGCGTGCTGGAGGGCCAGCAGGAAGCTGAGGCAGGTGCCGTGCAGGGAGTACGTGGCGGTGCCGGTGAGGCCGAGTTCGCGGGCGTAGAGGGCGGCGCCGTCGGGGATGGGTTGCAGCTGGCTGCCGCTGGCGTTCAGGAGGACGTCCACGTCGCTGACGTTCAGGCCCGCGCGTTGTAGGGCTTCGCGGGCGGCCTGCGTGCCGAGGGTCAGGGCGGTCTCGGTGCCGGACAGCCAGCGGCGTTCGTGGACGCCGCTGCGTTTCAGGGCGATGGCTTCAGGGACGTGGCACAGCCGGGCGACCTCGGCGGTGGGGACGCGGCGTGCGGGCAGGGCCTGCGCGGTGGCGAGGAGGCGCACGCCGAGGACGGTGTCGGATGGGTTCACGTGGGCCTCCAGGTTCGGGTGACGCGGCGGCGTTTCGTGCCGGGCGGGGTGGGGTCGAGGGGGCGGATGTCGAAGGTGAGGCGGTCGGGGTCGGCGTGGCTGCGGCGCAGGGCGTCCCGGACGGCGTTCCGGGCGTGGGTCTGGGTGTCCGGGGTGTGTGGGTCGAGGTGCAGCGTGATCTGGTGGGGGCCGGTCTGGTCGGCGCGGTACTCGCGCAGGCCCGGCACGCCCGCCAGCGCGCCGCGCAGGAAGTCCGGCCAGACGGTCACGCTCTCCCCTGCCGGTCCGGGCAGGTGCAGCGCGTCGTCCTGGCGACCCGCGATGCTGTGCACGCGGCGCGCGGCCTGCCCGCAGGGGCACGGGTCAGGGTGGAGGCGCAGGGCGTCGTCGAGGCGGTGGCGGATGAACGGCTGCGCGCGGCGGCGCAGGTCGGTGATGACCGGGCGGTGCAGGCCGTCTCCCAGCGGTTCGAGGTCGAAGTGGACGTGCGCCTCGTTCAGGTGCAGCGACCCGTGCGGGCACGGCAGCGCCAGGAGGCCCTCGGTGGCCTGATAGACCTGCACCATGTCACCCCAGTCGCGCAGGGCAGCCTCGTCGTCGGGGTCGAGAACTTCCGCGACGCTGATCACCCGGGCGCGCAGGCGCACGCCGGTGCGGTGCAGGGCGCGCAGCACGCCGGGCGGCCCGACGATCAGGGTGGGCGCGTACGCCTGGGCCTCGGCGGCCAGGTCCGGGAGGGGGCGCAGCAGGTCGAAGAAACGGAACTCCAGCTGGCGGCGGCGGACACTGCGGTATAGGGGGCTGTCGGCCCGCAGGAAGAACGCGACCCGCTGCGGGCGCAGCAGCCCCCACAGCCCGCCGGGCAGCAGGTGGCGCAGCACGGTCCCGGCCCAGCGGGCCTGCTCAGCGCGGCTGACCAGAAAGACGCCCTGGGTGCCGCTCGTGCCGGTGGACAGGCCGACGGTGACGGGTCCGGCAGGCGTGGCGAGGGTGGGGGTGAAATCGCGGGTGCGTTCCGCCTGCCGCCCCACCGCCAGGGCGCGCTCCAGCGTGACGCCCACGGTGTTCAGCGTGTCGAACGTGGCGAGCATGGCGGCCTTGTCGGTGGGGGGCAGCTCGCGCCAGCGGCCCAGCGGGAGTCCGGCAGCGCGGAAGCGGGCGGCGACGGCGGGGCTGTGCGCGGCCACCCAGCGCAGGTGCCCGTGCGCGAGGCGATCCTGATGGCGTTCCAGCGCCGCACGGGTGCGGAAGGTCAGCCGGGCGTCGTCCAGCGCGCCCAGCAGGGTCAGGACTGTATTCACAGGGCCATCCAGATTCATGGGGCGGTCCAGCCTTCGGGCGCGTCGTGGCTGACGTGCAGCCTCGCAGCGGGATTCGCGTGCAGGAAGGCTCGCAGGGCCGCGCCGCTCGCAGATTCCTGCGCGGGGTCGTGGAAGGCCACGCGGGCCAGCGGGTGCACCGGGCGCTCCTCGCGGCCCGCGCGGACGCTCCAGGCGGCGTCGGCGGCCAGGACGGTCAGGCCAGCCTCCTCCCGCGCCAGGAGGCCCACCATGCCCGGCGCGTGACCGGGAAGCGGCACGGCGCGCAGCAGGCCGTCCCCGAAAACGTCCGCGACCTCCGTGAAGGGGTGCAGGGCGTCCCCGGCACTTCCGAAGTCCAGCCACGCGCAGCGGTCCTCGAAGTCGTCCGGGAGGAGTTCCGGCAGGTACGCCCGGCGCACCGCCCGCACGCCCCGCAGGGGCCGCAGGGGCTCCCAGGCGCGGCGGTCGAGGTGGAAGGTCGCGTGCGGGAAGTCCCGCAGGCCCCCCACGTGATCGGCGTGCAGGTGCGAGACGATCACGTGCCGGACCTCCTCCGGGGGGAAACCCAGGACGCGCAGCTGCTCGCGCGCGGAGTCGTGCGGGCCGAACTGCACGGGGGTGATCAGGCCGTAGATCAGGCCCGGCCAGCGGCGCATGGCGGTCACGACGTCCGCGCCGTAGCCGGTGTCGAACAGCACGGGGCCGCGCGTGGGGTGCAGGATCAGCGTGAAGCCCGCCGGGTACGCCTGCACCCGCCAGGGCGCGCCGCGTTCGGTGATCGCCGCGAGGTTCAGGCACGACCCGGCCCGCAGCGGCACGACCCGGACGCTCATGCCTGCGCCGCCCTGAGCGCTGCGAACACGTCCGCGAAGCCCCGCTCAGGCGTGACGACCGGCGCGTACCCCAGTCGCTCGCGGGCACGGGTCAGGTCCAGCGTCATGGGCCGCGTCAGGAGGCGCACGCCGCTGGCCGTCAGGGGGGGCTCGGGCCGGTCCGGGTGCAGGCGCGCACCGAGTTCCAGCGCCGCCGCCACCCCCTCCAGCAGCCGCGCGGGCACCCGGCGGGTCGGTCTGGGCACACCCAGCGTGTCGGCCAGCCGGTCCAGCGTCGCCCACAGCGGGATCGCCTGCCCGTCGGTGACGTTGAACACGCCGGGCGCGGGGCGGGTCAGGGCCAGCTTGATCGCGTGGGCGACGTTGCGCACGTCGGTCAGGTCGGTCCAGACCTCGCTGCTGGTCAGACGCGGCAGGCGACCGGCGTGCAGCGCGGCGGCCAGCCGGGGCACGATGCTGGTATCCCCCACGCCGTAGATGCCGCGTGGGCGCAGGATCGTCGCGTCGGGCAGCGCGGCACGCACGGCCTGTTCCGCCTGCCACTTGCTGCGGGCGTACAGGCTGTCGAAGCGCGGGCCGACCCGGGTATCCTCCCGCACCGCCTGCGTGAATCCGGTCGCGTTGTACACGCTGGGCGTGCTGACATGCACCAGCCGCACGCCCCGCCGCGCGCACGCCCGGGCCAGTGCCGCGCTGGGAGCCACGTTGTCCGCGTGGAAATCCGCCGCGTGCCCCCACAGCGTCGAGCGGGCCGCCGCATGCACCACCCCCTCTACCCCGTCCAGCAGCGCGTCCCAGTCCGCGCCGCGCAGGTCGGCCGCCACGAAGCGCACGCCGTCCGCCTCCAGCGCCGCACCCCTGTGCGCGTCCCGGCCCAGGCCCGTCACGGCATGCCCGGCCCGCGCAAGTTCCCGGGCCGTCACCCCGCCCAGGAACCCGGTCGCCCCCGTCACCAGAATGGTCATCGCCCGCGATTATGCCTGCCCCGCGTCGGGGCCGCCCGCGAATCTGAACGGCGTGCAGGCCATGCGGCGCCGCTGACCCGGACTCATGGGCGCGTCAGGGCGGCCATCAGGGTGCGCAGCGCGGCCTGCACGTCCTGCCGCTCCGGTCCGGGGGGCGGGGCGGTGCTGGCCCGCACGACGAGTTCCGGGGTGCTGAGGGTCGGGGGGTGCGTCTCGCTGCGCAGGAGGGCGTGCAGGTGCGCGAAGGCGCGGCGGCCCAGCAGCGGGAAGTCCTGCCGGACGGTCGTCAGGGGCGGGATGAGCAGGGCGCTCTCGGCGGTGTCGTCGTAGCCGACGACGGATACGTCCGCCGGGACGTTCACGCCGCGTTCCCACAGGGCGCGCAGCGCGCCGACGGCCATCTGGTCGTTCGCGACGAGCAGGCCCGTGAACGGCACGCCGCCCGCCAAGAGGGTCTGGGTGGCGGCGTAGCCGCTGGCGGGACTCCAGTCGCCCGCCGCGCGCGCCACGAGGCTCAGGCCGCGCGCGGCGAGGGTGTCCTCCCAGCCGCGCAGGCGGGCCTGTTCCGCCACGGCGCCCTGGGGCGCATCGATGCAGGCGATGCGGGTGTGGCCCAGGTTCAGCAGGTGGTCCGCGCCGAGGCGCGCGCCGAGCGCCTGATCGAGCAGCGCGCCGGGCACACCGGCGCTCGGGGGCACGTCCATGAACATGCAGGGGAGGTCCGGGAAGCGCGCGGTGATCTCGTGCGCGTCGCCTGGGGACAGGGAGGCGTTGATCAGCGCGCCGTCCACCTGCCGTTCGCGCAGGGCGCGCAGGGCGTGTGTGACGGGCGCGAGGCCGTACCCGGCGACGATCGTGACGATCAGGCTGTACCCGGCCTGCCGCGCGGCGCCCTCGATGGCGGAGGCGAGCTGCGAGGGGGCGTGCAGGGAGATGTCGTTCGTGGCGAACCCGATCGAGAGGCTGCGCTGCCTCGCCAGTCCGCGGGCGAGGCGGTTGGGGACGTAGTTCAGTTCGCCGATGGCGTCCATGACGCGCGCGCGGGTGCGGGCGGCGACGGGACCCTGGCCGTTCACGACGCGCGAGACGGTCTGCGCGGATACCCCGGCCCGGTCGGCGACGTCCATCAGGGTGGGCACGCGACGTTCGGGGTGATCGGCCATATGTTAAGGCTAACACTTCGTGTCAGTCCTCTGTTCTGAATCGTTCTGGAACCCGGATAGCTTGGCCCGGAAAGGCAGCTCAGTATTCTTCTATATTGCTTATCTGAGCGAAGAAAAATTGGCGCCTCGCTGTCGGCATCATCCAGAGATCGTGCTTGCATCACAAGTGTGAGCCTGAACACTCCGTACAGTGCGCGGCACATCCTCACCCCAGTGCCTCAGCCCCGAGGCTCCGCTTCCGGCACCTCTTCCGCCGGTGTCCTCCCGTCCACTCGCGCGCCATGGCGCGGCGAGCGCAGGTGTCCCATGCCCCAACCTCAACCCACCGCCCACCTCGCCCTCGGCGTCTGCGATTACCCCGAGCACGTCTCCCCCAGCCGCTGGGCGCTGCACGCCCGGCAACAACGCGACCTGGGCCTGCGCTTCGTCCGCATAGCGGAATTCGCCTGGAGCCGCCTCGAACCCCGCCCGGGGCAGTTCAACTGGGCGTGGCTGGACGAGGCCGTCGACCTGATCGCCCGCGAGGACCTGCAGGTCATCCTGTGCACGCCCACCGCCGCGCCGCCCGCGTGGCTGATCCGTGACCACCCGGACGTGCTGCCCGTGGGCAGAGGCGGGCACGTGAAGACCTTCGGGTCGCGCCGCCACTACGACTTCTCCTCGGGCACTTTCCGGGAGCATTCGCGGCGCATCACGCGCGCCATCGCCGAACGGTACGGGTCGCACCCGGCGGTGGCGGGCTGGCAGACCGACAACGAGTTCGGCTGGGGCGACACCGCCCAGAGTTTCAGTCCGGCCGCGCACGCCGCGTTCCACGGGTGGCTGCGGGAACGCTACCGGGGCCGCGTGGACGACCTGAACGACGCGTGGGGCAACGTGTTCTGGAGCATGGAGTACACCGACTTTCATGAGGTGCCCCTGCCGAACCACGCGGTGGCCGAGGTGAACCCGTCGCACGCGCTGGACTTCCTGCGCTTCTCCAGCGATCAGGTAGCCGCGTTCCACGCCGAGCAGATCGCCATCGTGCGCGAGTGCTCGCCGGGGCGGTTCGTGACGCACAACTACATGGGCTTCTTCAGCGCGTACGACCACTACCGCGTGTCCGCCGGACTGGACTTCGCCAGCTGGGACTCGTACCCGACCGGGACGCTGGACGCCGCGCGCGAGTGGCAGCTGCTCCCCCCGGAGGACCGCCTCGCGTACGCCCGGACCGGGCACCCGGACTTGACGGCCTTCAACCACGACCTGTACCGGGGCGCGGTGCCGTACAGCGGGCGCTTCTGGGTCATGGAGCACCAGTGCGGCCCCGTGAACTGGACCGCCAGCAACCCGCTGCCCGAGTCGGGCGCGGTGCGCCTGTGGACCGAGCAGGCCTGGGCGCACGGCGCGGACGCCTGCGTGTACTTCCGCTGGCAGGCGGCGACCATGGCGCAGGAGGTCATGCACTCGGGCCTGCTGCGCCACGACGGCCGCCCCGACCGTGGCTTCCACGAGGTCGCCGCGCTGCGCCCCCAGGCGTACTCGCTGGGCCCGGTGCGGACGCGGGTGGCGCTGCTGCACGACTACGAGAGCCTGTGGCTGATGAACGCCCAGCCGCACGCGGACGGCATGAACTACTGGTCGCAGACCCTGGCGTACTACCGCGCGCTGCGCAGCCTGGGCGTGGATGTGGACGTCATCCACGCCGATCAGGACCTGGGCCGCTACGCGCTGGTCGTCGCGCCCGCCATCACGCTGGTGGGCGCCGAGCGGGCCGCCCGCTGGACCCGCGCCGCCGCGCAGGGCACCGAACTGGTGTTCGGGCCGCGCACCGCGTTTCGCACGCCGGGCGGCCGCACGCACGAGCACGGGCAGTTCGGGCCGCTCTCGGACCTGCTGGGCGCGCGGCTGGGCCTGTACGACAGCCTCCCGCACGGCTTGACGCAGGCACTCAGCGGCGGCCACCACGCGCGCCTGTGGGCGGAAAGCTACGAGCCGCGCGGCGCGCAGGTCCTGCACACCTACCAGGGCGGCCCGCTGGACGGGCAGGCGGCCGTGATCCGCAACGGCACGGCCACCGTGATCGGCGCGCACAGCGACACGCTGATCACGGACGTGCTGGAGGAGCGGCTGCACGCACTGGGTCTACACACCACCCGCCTGCCCGACGGGCTGCGCGTCACCCGCCGCGCCGGGCACCTGCTCGTCCAGAACTGGACCCAGGCGCCCCTGACGTGGCAGGGCCACACGGTCCCCGCCTGCGGCAGCCTGCACCTGACCCCCACCGGAGGTTCCCGATGATCCACGCACCCGCCCGCTCCGCCCACACGTCGCCCGCCCGGAGGGCCGCCTGAGATGCGCGGCCTCCGCCTCCTTCCCCTGCTGGTGCCGCTGATGCTGGGCGCGTGCGGTCAGGCGGCCACGCCGGTCACGCCCGCCAGTCTGCTGCGCGGGTACGTGCGCGGCATCGACCTGTCCGAGGCGCGCGGCGCGGAACTCGCGGGCGTGCAGTTCCGCGACCGGGACGGCAGCGTGAAACCCGCCGCGCAGATCGCCGCCGACCACCACTTCGACTGGGTGCGGGTCCGCCTGATGATCGACCCCGGCGGGGACGACGGGAAGAACTACGGACTGCTGCAGGACCTACCGTACGTGAAGGCCGCCGTGAAGGACGCCAGGGACCGGGGCCTGAAGGTGCTGCTGGACCTGCACTACTCGCACTGGTGGGCGGACCCCGGCAACCAGTGGACGCCCGCCCGCTGGAAGACCCTGAGCACGGCGGACCTGCGGGTCGCGGTGCACGACTACACCGCGGACGTGATCACGCAGCTGCGCGCCGCGGGGGCCGCGCCGGACATGGTGCAGGTCGGCAACGAGATCAACGGCGGGATGCTGTGGGAACCGGGCCGGATCGTCAAGGACGACATGACGACCTTCGCGTCCCTGGTGAACGCCGGGGTGCAGGGCGTGCGGGACGCGGGCGGCCCCACCCCGCCGCCCGTGATGATCCACATCGCCAATATCGGGAACGCCGCCGAGACGACCGCGTGGTACCAGGCGTTCCACAGGGCCGGCGGGCAGTTCGACGTGATCGGCCTGTCGTACTACCCGATGTGGCACGGGGACTTCCAGAACGTGTCCGGCACCGTAAAGGCCCTGCGCGCCGAGTACCCGCAGACGCCCGTGCTGCTGGCCGAGACCGCGTACTACTGGGACACGAACGAGGTGGGGTACAGCGGCGCCCAGGTGCCGTACCCGCAGACCCCGGCGGGACAGCTGGCGTACCTGCGGGACCTGAACGTCACGATCCGCGCGGCGGGCGGGCAGGGGATCTTCTACTGGGGCGCCGCCTGGAGTCAGAGTCCGCGCTGGCTGACGTCCTCGTGGACGGACGACGACGCCTCGCGCCGCTCGCTGTTCGACGACGCCGCCACCGCCACGCCCGCCATCGACGGCCTGAACTGAATCCGCCCTCAACTGCCCCGCACAAGGGGCGACGTAAGGAGAACACCATGAACCGACTGACCCGCACGGCCCTGTCCCTCGTCTCGCTGTCCCTGGTGGCCAGCGCCCACGCCGCCACCCTGACCGTCTGGAACCACTTCACGGACGCGAACGAGCTCGCGTGGCTGCAGTCCCAGGCCGCCGCGTACACGAAGGCCAGCGGGAACAAGGTGGTCGTGGTCAGCGTGCCGCTGGGCGAGATTCCCGACAAGCTGATCCAGGCGGCCCCCAAGGGCCAGGGCCCGGACCTGATCGTCACGCTGCCCCAGGACCGCTTCGGGCAGCTGGCCGCGGCGGGCGTGATCGAACCGATGGACAAGTACGTGACCA
The DNA here is from genome assembly GCA_943327755.2 of Deinococcus hopiensis KR-140. Taxonomy (GTDB): domain Bacteria; phylum Deinococcota; class Deinococci; order Deinococcales; family Deinococcaceae; genus Deinococcus; species Deinococcus hopiensis_A. The sequence goes on along the minus strand of CALPYF020000040.1, from coordinate 6,430 downwards.
GCCGCAGCGACCTCGATAAGACGGCCCTGAACGCCATGACGTACCGGGGCAGGCTGTTCGGGCTGCCGATGTTCGCCGAGAGCGTCGCGCTGATCTACAACAGGAAGCTGGTACCCAGCGCGCCGGGCAGCTGGAACGAGTTCATCAGCGTGGCGCACAAGAACACCGGCAATGGCCGCTTCGGGTTCCTGACGGACCTGAACAACGCGTACGCGAACTTCGGGTTCTTCAGCGCGTACGGCGGCTACGTCTTCAGGAACAACGGCGGCACCCTGAACGTGCAGGACATCGGACTGGGCAACGCGGGGGCCGCGAAGGCGCTGCAACTCATGAACGACCTGCGCTTCAAGTACAACCTCGTGCCCGAGGGGGTCACGGCGGACGCCGCGAAGGGCGCGTTCCTGGACGGCCGCGCCGCGATGATCGTGACCGGGCCCTGGGACATGGGGGACATCCGCAAGGCCGGGATCGACTTCGGAATCACCACGCTGCCCACCCCTCCCGGCGCGAGCGGCAAGTGGGGGCCGTTCGTGGGCGTGCAGGGCGTCGTGCTGAACGCATACGGGAAGAACAAGGTCGCGGCGGCGCAGTTCGCGCGCACGCTCGTGACGAGCACCGCGCAGACGGGCTTCAATCAGGCGGGTGGGCGCATCCCCGTCAGCCTCGCGGCCCGCACGAAACTGAAGGCGGACCCGGTCGTGACGGGCTTCGGGAAGGCCATCTCGGCGGGGACACCCATGCCGAACGTGCCCGAGATGGGACAGGTGTGGGCGCCGTGGGGCAGCGCGGTGGCGCTGGGCGTGCAGAAGAGCGGCGTGAACACCGCGGGCATCCTGGGCACCGCCGTGAAGGAAATCCAGAACGCGATCCGAAAGTAAGACAGGACGGGCAAGGGCGGGCCGGGAGGGGGGTGCTTCTCTTCCGGCCTGCTGCCATGTGGGTGGGGGTGGTGCGGACAGGCGCCTTTCGTGAAAGCGGTTTCAGGTGTACGCTGCCGGACATCACTGAACCGTTTCAGCGTCCTGCCCCGCTCTCCCGAGGTGCCTCATGACCCAGACCGCGACCCACACCGACCCCGACGCCCTGCTGGACCAGCTGACGCTGGAGGAACAGGTGGCCCTGCTGGCCGGCGCGGACGCGTGGCGCACCGCCGCCGTGCCGCGCCTGAACATCCCGCCGCTGAAGGTGAGTGACGGCCCGGCGGGCGTGCGGGGCGGCGGGCCGCTGATCGGGGGTCGGCGCACGGCGGCGTACCCGGTGGGGATCGCGCTGGGCGCGACGTGGAACCCGGACCTGCTGCGCGAGGTCGGCCTGTCCCTGGCGCGCGAGGCGCGGGACAAGGGCGCGACCGTGCTGCTCGCGCCGACCATCAACGCGTTCCGGTCCTCGCTGAACGGCCGGAACTTCGAGAACTACGCCGAGGACCCGGTGCTGACCGGGCGGCTCGCGGCGGCGTACGTGCAGGGCCTGCAGGCGGGCGGGGTGGGGGCCACGCCGAAGCACTTCGCGGGGAACGAGTCGGAATTCCAGCGCGGCACGATCGATTCGGTGATCGACGAGCGGACGCTGCGGGAACTGTACCTGCGGCCCTTCGAGATCGTGGTGAAGGAGGCCCGGCCGTGGGCGATCATGACGGCCTACAACCGCCTGAACGGCCCGTACTGCTCGCAGCACCCCTGGCTGCTGCAGAAAGTGCTGCGGCGCGAGTGGGGCTTCACGGGGCTGGTCATGAGCGACTGGGGCGGCACGCACTCGGCGGCCGAGGGGGTCCTGGCGGGCCTGGATCTGGAGATGCCCGGCCCGGCCGTGGCCAGACAGCCGCTGCTGGCGCAGGCGCAGGCGGACCCGGAGGTGCGCGCGGGCGTGCGTGAGCGGGCGCGGGCGGTGCTGCACCTGCTCTCGCGCGCGGGCACCCTGACCGAACCGCTGGACGTCGCGGACGACCACGAGCGGGACACCGAGTACCCGGAGACGCGCGCCCTGATCCGCCGCGCGGGGGCCGAGGGGCTGGTGCTGTTGAAGAACAGCGGCGGCGCGCTGCCACTGCCTGCCGGGGCACGGGTGGCGGTGATCGGCCCGAACGCCGAGGCGGCGCAGGTGATGGGCGGCGGCAGCGCGCAGATGAATGCCCACCGCCGCGTCTCCCCCGCCGAGGGCCTGCGCGAGGGGGGCCGCGTGAGCGTGGTCGGCAGCGCCGAGGGCACCGGGAACGAGCGGTACCTGCCGGTGCCGCAGGTCGAGACGCGCATCGAGTACCGCGATCAGGCGGGCGGCCCGGTGATCGGGCAGGACACGCGCCCGCAGGCGGAGGTGATGTTCTTCGGCCTGCCGGACGGCGTGAATCCGGACGCGTTCCACGCGACCCTGACCGTCACGGTGGACGCCCCGCAGGGCGGCGAGTACGAGGTGAGCCTGGGCAGCGCGGGCCTCAGCCGCCTGTCGGTGGACGGCCAGCTGACCGTGAACAACTGGGAGGACTGGAGCATCGGGGAGCTGTACTTCTCGTTCGGGTCCGGCGAGCGCCGCGCGTCCGTCCACCTGAGTGCGGGGCAGCACACGCTGAGCGTGGAGTACGCGCCGCACGTCATGGACATCGGCATCACGCCCTTCAACGCGGTGCGGGTGGGCTTCCGCGCCCGTCCGGACGGGGACCGGCTGGCCCGCGCCGTCGCGCTGGCCGCGCAGGCGGACTGGGTGGTGCTGTGCGTCGGCACGACCGGCGAGTGGGAAACCGAGGGCGTGGACCGCGCGGGCCTCACCCTCCCCGGCGATCAGGACGCGCTGATTGAGGCCGTGCTGGACGTCAACCCGAACGTCGTGGTGGTCTTCCAGACGGGTGGCCCGGTCGAGATGCCGTGGCTCAGCCGCGTACCCGCCGTCATGCAGGCGTGGTTCGCGGGGCAGGAGGTCGGGCACGCCGTCGCGGACGTCCTGACCGGACTGGCCGAACCCGGGGGCCGCCTCCCGCAGACGTTCCCGCACTCCCTGGCGGACGACCCCACGCACCCGCTCACCCCGGACGTGCAGTACCCCGGCGAGGACGGCCGCGTCGAGTACCGCGAGGGCCTGTACACCGGCTACCGCCACGTGGACCGCTCGGGCGTCGCGCCGATGTTCCCGTTCGGCTTCGGCCTGAGCTTCACGACCTTCACGCTAGGCGAGGCGCAGCTGAACGCGCCTGACTTCCTGGACGGCCCGGCCACCGTGACGGTGCCGGTCACGAACAGCGGCACTCGGCTCGGCAGCACCGTTGCGCAGCTGTACGTGCAGCCCCCGCAGAGCCGAGTGGACCGCCCCCTGAAGGAACTGCGCGCCTTCGCGAAGGTGCACCTGAACCCCGGCGAGACCGGCGACGCCGTGCTGACCGTCACGCCGCGCGACCTCGCATACTTCGACGTGGCTGCGCAGGCGTGGGTGGCCGACCCCGGCAACTACGTCCTGCACGTCGGCCAGAGCAGCGCCGACCTGAGCACACAGGTCACGCTGTCCCTGGCGCAGGAGTGGCGCGAGGCGCTGCCCGACACCGACTGACCGTCCTGAAAAAAGGGGGCGCGGTTGCTTCGGCACGGCGTCCCCCTCCTGCTTACACGGATTCCGTTTATTTCGCCAACAATCCGGAACTTCACCGGATTGCCGGCTCCACGTCCGGAACCCGTTTCTCTCCCACTCGCATCCGCTCGGATTGAACAGGCTTTACAGCCCATTCAATCGGAGTCCGTATTATTCCTCGTCGTCCCGTTCGGCCGGTGCGGGGTCGAGGAGGTCCGCGCTGCCGGGCACCATCGCGTAGTCGCACAGCGCCAGGAATGCCGCGTCGCCCGGCAGGGCGCTGACGCCCAGCGTGAAGTCGGCGTCCAGCTGCGACAGCAGGTAGTTCACGGCGAGTTCCGGGCGCAGGTCACGTGGCAGCAGCCGCAGCGCGTCCGGCGTGCGTTCCAGCCGCAGGGTGTCGCGCAGGGGTCCCTCGGCCAGCCAGTCCTTCAGTTCCCGCTCGGCCTGATCGAGCGGGCGGGGCAGGCCGTACGGGTGGCGCAGTTCCACGCGCAGCAGCCGCCCGTGCCGCTCGGTGCGGGTCAGGTCCAGCTCCAGCTGCGCCAGGGCGCTGACGTGCCCGGCGGCCTGCGCGGCCAGTTCCAGCGCGCCCTGCGCGGCGTCCAGCGTCTCGACGGTCAGGCGGCGCCACGCGGGGTCCTCCGCTCCATCCGGGTCGAGCAGTACGGCGCCGTGCAGTAGCACCTGCCAGGACGTGAACGCGGCGGGCACGTTCAGCAGCGCCTCCTCGTCCAGTGCCGTCACGGGAATCAGTTCCGCGGCGCGCAGCAGGCTCGACAGGCCCGACGCGACGCGGTCCAGTTCGTCGGACCCCGCGTGCAGCAGGGTCCCCTCGGGATTCAGGAAGGCGGCGATCATGCCCGCCACTGTACGGCCCGGCTGCTGGGGACACTGTCGCCCCGGTCATCAGCGAAAAAACCCACCCCGGTCAGGGTGGGTCTGGGGGCCTGGGGGGTGGGGGTCAGTCGTCGGCGCCGACGACCAGTTCGCGCGAGGGGGTCTGGTCGCCCCCGGCGGCGTTCGTGTGCGTCTCGGTGAGGATGCCGCTCAGTTCCGGGTGCCCCTCGGCCTTCTTCTGCTGGATGCCGTCCCGGACGTTCCCGGCGAGTTCAGCGGAGACCCGGTCCAGGTGCCCGATGAAGCGGTCGGCGATGAAGGCGGGCACGTCGGCCAGCGCACCGGCGAAGTTCATGGCGAGGCGCTTGCGCTCGTCGGGCTGCATGACGGCGTACAGTTCGCGCGGCTGGCCGTAGTAGTCGGTGTCGTCCTCGGGCCAGCCGTAGCGGTCGGCGAGGCTGCCCAGCGGCATGGGGGGTTCCTGCGGGATGCCGTCCGCGACGGCGGGGCCGCCGTACGAGTTGGGTTCGTACACGGGCGTGCCGCCGAAGTTCCCGTCGAAGCGGGTCTGGCCATCGCGGTGGTAGGTCATGACCGGGCAGGCGGCCTTGTTGACAGGCAGCGCGGCGTAGTTGATGCCGATGCGGTAGCGGTGCGCGTCGGCGTAGCTCATCAGGCGCGCCTGGAGCATCTTGTCGGGGCTGGCGCCCAGGCCGCGTGGGAGGTTGCTGGGCTCGAAGGCGGCCTGCTCAATCTCCGCGAAGTAGTTCTGGGGGTTCTCGTTCAGTTCGAACTCCCCGATCTGCATCAGCGGGTAGTCCGCGTGCGGCCACACCTTGGTCAGGTCGAAGGGGTTGATGTGGTACGTCTCGGCGTCCTTCTCGGGCATCACCTGGATGCTGACCGTCCACCTGGGGTGCTCGCCGCGGTCGATGGCGTCGAACAGGTCCTGGAAGTGGTAGTCGGGGTTCTTCGCGGCGACCTGCGCGGCGACGTCCTCGGTGATGTTCTGCACGCCCTGCTGGCTGTGGAAGTGCCACTTCACGTAGAAGCGCTCGCCCTTGTCGTTCCACAGGCTGTAGGTGTGGCTGGAGTAGCCGTTCATGAACCGGAACGAGCGGGGAATGCCGCGGTCGCCGAACAGGTACATGACCTGATGCAGGCTCTCGGGGCGCAGGCCCCAGAAGTCGAACTGCATGGCGTTGCTGCGGCGGCCCGTGACCGGGTGGCGTTTCTGGCTGTGGATGAAGTCCTGGAACTTGATGGGGTCGCGCACGAAGAAGATCGGGGTGTTGTTGCCGACCAGGTCCCAGTTGCCGTCCTCGGTGTAGAACTTCAGCGCGAAGCCGCGCGGGTCGCGGACGGTGTCGGCGAAGCCGCGTTCACCGGCGACGGTGCTGAAGCGGGCCAGCATGCGGCACTCGGTGCCTTCCTTCTGGAAGAGTTTCGCGACCGTGAGTTCCGGGATGGCGCGCGTGACGCGGAAGGTCCCGAAGGCGCCGCTGCCCTTGGCGTGCACGACGCGTTCGGGGACGCGCTCGCGGTTGAAGTGCGCCATGCGTTCGAGCAGGTGCCAGTCCTGCAGCAGGACGGGGCCGCGCTCGCCCGCGGTGAGGCTGTTGGTGTTGCTGGGCGCGAGGTTGCCGGAGTGGTTGGTCAGCGGCGCGCCGGGCGCCTGGGGCGCGGTCGTCTGCATGTCGGCGGATTCGGTGGGGGCGTAGGCCTTGTCGGTCTGGTCGGGCATGGCGCACTCCTGAGGGGGCAGTGAGGGGGTGTGGGCGGATTCGGACTCCCCAACCTTAATAGGAATGCTTCTCAATAAAGTGAGGGGGGCGTCAGGCTTCCATGAAGGCTAGCCTCATGCCCTGCTCATGGATGGCGCTCGATCACGTACGACCGCCCACCCTGCACGCCCACCGTCACGCGCGCCGCGCCGCCATCCAGTGAGACCTCGCACGACTGCGCCTGCGCCGGCAGCGGCCCCGGCACCACCTCGCCGCACGGGCGGGTAAAGCCCACGTTCGGGGACGGCTTCGCCGCC
>CALPYF020000039.1 GCA_943327755.2 Deinococcus hopiensis KR-140 | reverse complement strand
GGGTGAGTTCAGTACGCTGGAGATCGGCGGGTTCTGGGATGGTCACACACCCAAAACACCGCCGTTTGTCGTGCCGATTCGCGACCGATCATACGTTCAGGAATTTTGCGTCCAGCACAGCCTCAACCTGAAGATGTCCGGTACAGAGCTTCCTGACCAAGCACGGTGGATGAAGCGGAGCGACGGAAGGGTACGGGGGCCGGATCACGCAGACCCGGCCCCGCTTCCCTGTCGTGACGGTCAGCGGCGGGGGATCTGCCGGGTGAGGGTCAGACCCAGGCCGAGCAGGGCCGCGCACAGGGCGACGAGGAGCGGCCAGCCTCCGGCAGCCCAGGCGAGTCCGCCGAGGACACCGATGACGCTGCTGCCGGCATAGTAGGCGAGGAGGTACAGGGCGCTGGCGTGGCCCTTGTCGCGCCGGGCGAGGTGGCCGACGCTGCTACTGGCGACGGAGTGCGTGATGAAGAAGCCCACGGTGATCAGCGTGACGCCCAGGATGATCACGGGCAGGGGGCTCAGGAGCGTCAGGGCGAGGCCCACGCCACTGAGCAGCAGGCCGGCCCGCAGCAGGGAGAGGCGACCCTGACGGTCAGCCATGCGCCCACCCCAGCCCGACGCGGCGGAGCCAAGCAGGTACGTCAGGAAGATCAGGCTGATAGCAGCGGCACTCAGGCCGTAGGGCGGGGCGTGCAGGCGGAAGCCGAGGTAGTTGAACGCGGCGACCATGACACCCAAGTTCAGGAATCCCAGCGTGAATAGCGCGCTCAGGCCGGGGGTGAGCAGGTGCGCGGCCCAGCGGCGCAGGTGCTCGCGGGCGGGCGCGGCGGGGCGCGACTGGAAGCCGCGTGAGGGTGGGAGCAGCAGGGCGAATCCGGCGGCGCTGAGCAGGCCCAGCCCGCCCATGACGAGCAGCGCCGCGTGCCAGGAGGTGACGTCACTCAGGAGGCCGATGCAGACGCGGCCCATCATCCCGCCGAACGCGGTGCCCCCCACGTACTGCCCCATGGCGGCGCCCAGGTCGCGGGGGTGGATCTCCTCGGCGAGGTAGGCCATGGCGACGGCGGGCACGCCGCCCAGCGCGAGGCCCTCCAGCGCGCGGCACAGCAGCAGCAGGTTCCAGGTGGGGGCCAGCGCGGCCAGTCCGTTCAGGATCGCGGCGGCGAGCAGCGAGGTCAGCATGACGCGGCGGCGGCTGAAGGAGTCCGCGACGGCACTCATGATCAGGATGGACAGGGCGAGGCACCCGGTCGTCAGGGACAGGCTCAGGGCGCTCTGTGCGGGCGCCACGTGGAAGTCGCGGGTGAAGGCGGTCAGGAGCGGCTGCGCGCAGTAGATCAGCGAGAAGGCGCTGAACCCCGTGAGGAACAGCGCCGCGCCGATCCGGCGGTACTCGGGGGTGCCGCGCCGCACCTGCGCGCCCGTCGTGGGTGGGGCGGGGTTCAGGACGGTCATGCCTCCGACTGTAGGCGGCTTCCCGTCAGACGTCTAATACGCGTGGCGGGGCATCGCCATATGCTGCGCGTATGGAGTTGCGGCAGCTGCGGTACTTCCTGACGGTCGCGGAGGAGGGGAACGTCACGCGGGCTGCCGCGCGGCTGGGCATGGCGCAGCCGCCCCTGAGTGCGCAGATCCGTGCGCTGGAACGCGAACTGGGCGCGGCCCTCTTTCACCGGACACCGCGCGGCGTGGACCTGACCGAGGCGGGCCACGCCTTCCGGGCCGCGGTGGCGGACATTCCCGCGCAGCTCGACCGCGCCGCCGTCGAGACCGGGCGGGCCGCGCGGGGCGAGACGGGCGCGCTACGCGTGGGCTTCACGGGCGCGGCGGGGATCGACCCGGCGGTGCAGGACGTGATCCGCGCGTTCCGGCGCACGTACCCGCAAGTGAACCTGACGCTGACCGAGAAGAACACCGAGGCGCTCGCCGCTGATCTGCGCGCACACGTGCTGGACGCGGCGTTCGTGCGGGCCACACCGGACTACGCGCAGGAGTTCCGCGTGACCGAGGTGGCGTGCAGTGAACTGGTCGCGGTGCTCCCCGAGGATCACCCGGCGGCGAACGCCGACCGCATTGCGCTGGAGGCGCTGCGGGACGATCCGTTCATCCTCACGCCGCGCGCGGTGGGTCCGGCGCTGCATGACGCGGTGCTGGCCGCGTGCCGCGCGGCGGGGTTCGAGGCGCGGCCCGGGCAGACCGCCCCGCAGATGATGTCGGTGGTCAGTCTGGTCGCGGCGGGCCTGGGGGTATCGCTGGTGCCGGCCGCAATGCGGCATCTGCACCTGCGCGGCTGTGTGTACCACGACCTGCTGGGCGGGGGGCCGCGCGTGACGCTGTCCCTGGCGTCGCAGCGGGTGGAACGATCGGTGATCGTCCGGAACTTCCTGGCCCTTGCCGCGCCCGGCGCCGGATGACCCCAGATGTTCAGGTCAGGCGAGGTGTTCGGCGAGGCGGTCCCACGTCTCGGCGATGCCCTGGAGCATGCCCATGTCCATGACGGCCTGCAGGTCTTCCGGGCGGACGTACGTGGAGCGGCTGGTGACGCGGGTGCCGCCGGGCACTGCCTCGAAGGTCAGGTCGGCCAGCGTGGCGGGCATCTGGTCGTTCACGGCGCCGTGTTCGTCGCTGAAGTGGTCGGTGTAGGTCAGGCGGGTGGGCGCCTCAATATGCTCGTACACACCCAGCCCCCAGCTGTTCATGCCGTGGAAGTCGCCCTGTGCGGGGTCGGTGCAGGTCATGCAGTAGTGCCAGCGGCCGCCGGGGCGCAGGTCGACGGTGCAGTGCGTCAGGGTCCAGCCGCGCGGCCCCCACCAGTGCTTCAGATGCTCGGCCTGTGTGAACGCCGCGAAGACCCGGTCGGGCGTGGCGGCGAAGATGCGTTCCAGCACGAGGGTGCGGGCGTCTTCGGTGCGGTGGTCGAGAGTGGCAGCCTTCATCATGGGGAACCTCCGGGTTCGGTGGGGCCAGGTGTGGGGTCTTCTGGTGGAAGGGTGCGCAGGTAGTCGTCCAGCCGGTCGAGGCGCTCCTCCCAGAGGGGGCGGTAGCGGGTCAGCCAGTCGTCGAGGTCCCGGAACGGCGTGGGGCTCAGGTGGGCGATGCGGCGGTTGGCCTGGGGTTCCATGTGGACCAGTCCGGCGTCCGTGAGGACGCGCAGGTGCTTGGACGTCTGCGGCTGGCGCAGGCCGAGGCGGTCGGCGATCTCGCCGACGCTGTGGGGCCGTTCGCGCAGCAGCTCGACGATCTGGAATCGGTGCGGGTCGGCCAGGGCGGTGAAGATGTGGTGGTTCAAGTGGCTCGTGACCTCCTTCTGGTGCGTTCTGTTGTGCGCTTATTATGCGCCAATCAGAATATTCCTGTCAAGGCATATAGGTGCCCATACCCCATCAACACCGTCTGTGCGCGCGACCCAGTGTCGAAGGGTCGAAAGGTCCGAGAGACTGAGAAAAAAGCAGTGTGAATCGTCGTTCTCAGACCCTTCGACCCTTCGACATCCTGCCCCTCTCCCCCGCCCCTCAGGGATGCAGCGCCGCTCCACCTGCCGCGTGGGCGTCCGGCCCCTCAATCTGCACGGTGCTGTGCGCGATGCCGAATCGGGCGGCGACCTCCTCCACCTCGCGTAGAAGGGTGTCGCCTGACTTCGGGGCGACCAGATGGGCCGTCAGGTTGTTCACGCCGCCCGTCACGCTCCAGACGTGCAGGTCGTGAACGTCGTCCACGCCGGGCAGGGCGCGCAGTTCGGCGCGCAGGGCGTTCAGGTCCAGGCCGCGCGGCACGCCCTCCAGCAGGACGTTCACGCTGGCGCGCAGCAGCGCCCAGGTGCGCGGCAGCACCCACAGGCCGATGCCCGCGCCCAGCAGCGGGTCCACCCACGTCCAGCCCGTGAAGCGGATCAGCAGCGCGCCGACGATCACGGCGACGCTGCCCAGCAGGTCCCCCATGACCTCCAGGTACGCCGAGCGCATGTTCAAGCTCTCGCCCTGCCCTCCGGCCAGGATGCGGGCGCTGAGCAGGTTCACGATCAGGCCCAGCACCGCGACGATCAGCATGGGGGTGGCCTGCACCTCGACCGGCTGCGCGAAGCGGCGCGCGGCCTCCACGAGCACGTAGATGCCCACGGCGAACAGCGCCCCGGCGTTCAGGGCGGCGGCCAGCACCTCCGCCCGGCGGTACCCGAAGGTGCGCCGCGCATCGGCGGGCCGCGCGCCCACCCGGAGGGCCAGCAGCGACAGGGCCAGCGCCGCCGCGTCGGTCAGCATGTGCCCTGCGTCGCTCAGCAGCGCCAGACTGCCGGACAGGACCGCGTACACGACCTCCACGATCAGGAACCCGCCCGTCAGCAGCAGGGCGAGGGTCAGCTGCCGGGCGTTCGCGTTCGCGCCGTGGTGGTGATCGTGCCCGCCATCTCCCTGCCCGACGTGCCCCTGCTCGCTGTGCCTATGCCCGTGGTGGTGATCGTGCTCGGCGTGGTCGTGGTCGGCGGCGCCGCTCGTCATGCCCCAAGGGTCGCACCCACCGCCCCCCGGCAGATGCGACCCCCGTTCACGAGACCTGCACGCAGTACAGAGTCCGGCTCAGTCCAGGACGGGCACGCCCCGCGCGGCGAGCGCCTGTGCGAAGGCGTCCGGGTCGGCGGGCGTCAGGTAGTACGGCGTGCCACCCCGCTCGACGATCAGGCCGCCGCGCGTGTTCGACGCGATGGCCTGCACGCTGCGGTACCCGGCCCCCGTGAAGGTGTAGTTCCCGGTGTAGTAGCCGGGCAGGCCCACCCCGCCGACCCGCAGGCCCAGCCCGGCGTCGGTGCGGCGCACCCGCAGTTCGCAGTACGGCCACTCGAAGGTGCCGGAGAAGCGGCTCATGCGCAGACCCGTGTCGGTCAGGGTGTACGCGAGGCGCCGGGGCACCTGCGCGAATAGTGCGGCCAGTCCCACGCCCAGCAGGGTCAGGGCCACGCTGCCCGCCACCGGCAGAGGCTTGTCGGCGCTGTCGTCCGGCATCCAGGCGGTCACGATCAGGAGCAGGGGCGCCAGCCACACCACCGCCCGGAACCAGACGGGCGAGGTGGGCGGCGCGGCCGACAGCGGGGCAGTCATACCGTCAGCTCCGTTCTGCGGCGGAGCGGGGTTTCCGGCCGGACGCCGGGGCGCCGCCCCACACCTGCGCGACGGCCTCCTCGACGCTCTTCACCCCGTTGGGGTGGCCGTCCAGGCCGGGGGGGACGATCAGGCGGGTGTACCCGGCGCGGCGGGCCTCCTCGGCGCGGCGGATGGAGGCGACGGTGGAGCGGACCTCGCCCGCCAGGCCGACCTCGCCGAACACGGCGACGCTGTCCGGCAGGGCGCGGCCCACCACGGCCGAGTACACCGCCAGCGCCACCGCGAGGTCCAGGCCCGGATCGGGGACCTTCAGGCCGCCCGCGAGGTTCACGTACACGTCCAGGCCGCCCAGCGTGAGGTCCAGGCGGCGTTCCAGCACGGCCAGGACGACGTCCACGCGGCGGGCATCGAGGCCCACCACGACCCGGCGGGCGTTCGGGTACGGCGTCTTGCTGGCCAGCGCCTGCACCTCCAGCAGCATGGGGCGCTGCCCGTCGATGGTGGCGGCGACGACGCTGCCGGGCACCCCGACGGGCCGCTCGGCCAGGAACGCCGCCGACGGGTTCTCGACGGCGATCAGGCCCTCGCCGCGCATCTCGAACACGCCGAGTTCACCGGCCTGCCCGAAGCGGTTCTTGACCGAACGCAGCAGGCGGTACGACCCGACCGTCTCCAGGAAGACGGTGGTGTCCACGATGTGCTCCATAACCTTCGGTCCGGCGACCGTGCCGTCCTTCGTGACGTGCCCCACCAGGACGGTGGCGGTCCCGGTTTCCTTCGCGGCGCGGGTCAGCAGGGCGGTCCCGTCGCGGACCTGCGCCACGCCACCCGGCGCGCCATCCCCCTCGACGGTCACGGTCTGGATGGAATCCACGATGCACAGCGCGGGCTTGTGCTCGGCCATCAGCGCCGCCACATGTTCGGCGCGGGTGTCGCGGGTCAGCTGGATCTCGGCCTTCACGCCCAGGCGGTCAGCGCGCAGGCGGATCTGCTCCAGGGATTCCTCGCCCGCCACGTACAGCACCGTGCCGCCCCCCGCCGCGACCTTGTCCGCCACCTGCAGGAGCAGGGTGCTCTTGCCGATGCCGGGCTCCCCGCCGATCAGCGTGACGCCCCCGGCAACCAGCCCGCCGCCCAGCACCCGGTCGAGTTCCGGGATGCCGCTCGGGGTGCGGGGCTCCTCGCGGCGGCCCACCCCGGACAGCGGCGTGAGGCGGCCGCCCGTGATGCCCCCATACGCCCCACCGCGCGCGGCCGTGGTGACGGCGGGCACCTCTTCCTCGAAGGAGTTCCACGCCTGGCAGTTCGGGCAGCGGCCCAGCGGTTTGGCGCTGGTGTACCCGCAACTGCTGCAGACGTAGGTGGTGCGGGCTTTAGCCACGCGCGCCGGGGCGGCCGTCCGCCCGCCAGTAGGTCCCGTCCTGCGTGGCGAGGTAATCGCCGTCCACGAGTTCGGTCAGCAGGAAACTGGGGTCTTCCAGGGTGCTGTGGTCGGCGAGGATCTGCTCGGCCTGCCCCTGGTCGTAGGACACGCCGGGTTCGAACAGCCCGGTCAGGTAGTCGAGGATGGCGAGCTGGTGCGCGCGGCGGCGGTCGCTGGGCCACCCGGTGATGCGGCCGTGTTCGTCCTGGAAATCGAGGATGCTCTTCGTCATCCCGCCATCGTAGCGGACGCGCGGCGGGCGGATGGTTCCCGGAGGCCGGATTGCGGCGCCCGCCGCGTGATCACGGCCCGATCACGCCCCGCCGCGCACACTGCCCACATGCCCGCCCAGACGCGGGAAAGGAGAGTCCCTATGACCCAGCGTGCCCCCACCGCCCGTTCCCTGACCGTCCTGTCCCTGTCCGCCACCACGCTGCTGAGCGTCGCGGTGGCTGCGACCACCAGCGTCCGTTTCTTCATCAACGGGCGGGCCGCCGCGAATGCCATCAGCGTGAACGGCACCACGTACGTCCCGGTAGCCGCGCTGAAGGCCGCCGGGCTGAACGTAACCGTGACCGGCGGGCGGGTGGACCTGAACCTCCCGGCGGGTGCGGGCGGGCAGAATCAGGTGGCGGCCGTGAGCGGCTGCCTGGGCGAGACGCTGTTCAACGGCGTGTGGCGCTTCCGCGTGACGGACGTCCGGGCCGTGCCCAGCACGTACAACAGCCGTCCCGGATTCGAGATCACCGCTGAAGTCCGCAATGCCACCGGGCAGAGCCTCGACCTAACCGGCACGGGCTTCGGCCTCACGAACGTGAATCTGGCCTTTGCGGATGGCACCACCACCACCGTCGAGAGCGTCGCCCCGAACCGCGAGGGCTGGGATCACAACCGCGCGGTGATGCCGGCCGGGGCGTACACCATGAAAGCCCAGGTGCCCGGCAGCGGCGCCCCCACGAAACTCGTGTACCTGCGCGCCGGGAACGTGAAGGCGGGCCTGCCGTGGAACACCCCGGATCCCGCCTTCCGGGTGGACCTCACCTGCCGGAAGTAGATCCGGCAGTGAACGACGAGGGGGCCCCAGCGCTGGCCGGGGCCTCTTCCAGGTGGGCTTACGCGAGGATCTGACGGGTGGCGGCTTCCTCGCCCTTCTCGAACTGGATGCCGTCCTGGCCGAGGACGACGCGGACTTCCTCGCCGTGGTTGCTGGCGAGTTCCAGCGCCAGGGGGTCCTCGATCTCCTCGCGGACCAGGGTGCGCAGCTGCCGGCTGCTGCCGACGGCGTGTTTGGGGCTGCGGGACTTGAGTTTGCCGACGAGCCACGCGGCGATGGCGGGGTCGAAGGTGACGGTCAGTTCGCGGCTGGCGAGTTCCTCGCGCATCTCGCCCATGAGCTGCTGCGCGACCCGCACGAGTTCCTCCTCGCCGAGGCTCTTGAAGCGGATGACCTCGTCCAGACGGTCGAGGAATTCCGGCGTGAAGATGTGCCGCAGCGGCTGGTTGTTGTCCGGCGTGACGGGGCTGAAGCCCACGGTGGGGTTCACGTTGAAGCCGGTGTTGCTGGTCATGATGATGATCGTGCGGCGGAAGTCCACGGTGCGGCCCAGACCGTCGGTCAGGCGGCCGTCGTCGAGGACCTGCAGGAAGGTGTTGTACACGTCCGGGTGGGCCTTCTCGATCTCGTCGAGGAGGATGACGCTGAACGGCTGGCGGCGCACGGCTTCCGTGAGGCGGCCGCCCTGCTCGAAGCCGACGTAGCCGGGGGGCGAGCCGATCAGTTTGCTGACCGAGTGGCTTTCCTGGAATTCGCTCATGTCCATGCGGATCAGGCTGCGTTCGCTGCCGAACAGTGTGCGGGCCAACGCCTTGGCGAGGTGGGTCTTGCCGACGCCGCTGGAGCCGACGAACAGGAAGCTCGCGGCGACGCGGGTGCGGCCACCCAGGCCGACGCGGGCGCGGCGCAGCGCGGAACTCAGCGCGCGGATGGCGTCCGGCTGGCCGTACACCTGATCCTGCAGCTGCTGTTCCAGGTCGACCAGTTGCGCGGCGGTTTCCTCGGAGTAGATGCCGCCCATGGAGTTGATGACGCTCTCGATGTCCTCGCGGGTCACGTACGGTTCGCCGTCCTCGGTCTCCGCGACGGGCAGGCCGACACTCATGTTCAGGCGGACGCGGCTGGCGGCCTCGTCGATCAGGTCGATGGCCTTGTCCGGGAAGTTGCGGCCCGGCAGGCTCCGCTCGCCGATGCGCACGGCGAGTTCCAGCGCCTGTTCGGGGATCTGCACGCCGTGGTGCTCCTCGTATTTGGGTTTCAGGCCGCGCAGGATCTGCAGCGTCTCGGCGGGGCTGGGTTCCAGTACGATGACCGGCTGGAAGCGGCGTTCCAGGGCGGCGTCCTTCTCGATGTAGCGGTGGTACTCGCCGGTGGTGGTCGCGCCGATCACCTGGATCTCCCCGCGGCTCAGCGCGGGCTTGAGGATGTTCGCGGCGTCCAGCGTGCCCTCGGCGCCGCCCGCCCCGACCAGGGTGTGCAGCTCGTCGATGAAGGCCATGACCTTTGCGTTGCGCAGCTCCTCGATGATCTGCCGCAGGCGTTCCTCGAACTCCCCGCGGTACTTCGTGCCCGCCACGACGCCGCTGAGGTCCAGGCTGACCAGTCGCACGTTGTGGAGGTTGGGCGGGGTGCGTTTCTCGTGGATGGCGAGCGCCAGGCCCTCGACGATGGCGGTTTTGCCCACACCGGGGTCCCCGATCAGCACCGGGTTGTTCTTCGTGCGGCGCGTGAGGATCTGCGTGACGCGGCGGATCTCCTCGCTGCGCCCGATCACAGGATCGAGTTTGCCCTCGCGCGCCCACTTCGTCAGGTCGCGGCCGTACTCGTCGAGGAACGGCGTGGCGACCGGCTTGGCGGGTTTGCTGCCCGCGCCTTCCCCCTGCGCGAGGATGCGCCAGCGGATGGTGTCCACGTCCTTGGTGAGTTCCTGCAGGATGCGGAAGGCCACGCCGTCACCCTCGCGGATGATGCCCAGCAGGATATGCTCGGTGCTCGTCACCTGGGCGCCCAAGGCGCGGGCCTCGCTGCTGGCGAGTTCCATGACGCGGCGGGCGCGGGGCGTGATGCTGGGCGCGTCGTTCAGGCGGTTGCCCTCGCCGCGGCCGATGATCTCCTCGACGCGGCGGCGCAGGCCGTCCAGGGACGCGCCGAACTCCCCGAGGATGCTCGCGGCGGTGCCGCCCTCGCGCATCAGGCCCAGCAGCAGGTGCTCGGGGCCGACCATGGCGTGACCCAGGCGGTTGCCTTCCTCGCGGGCGTAGTGGAACACGAGGCGGGCGCGGTCGTCGTATCGGTTCATGGGAACCCCCTAGGGAAAGCGCGGCAGGGGCGCAGTGAGCGGTGACAGGGACAGGTCAGCTGTCGCAGCGGAGAGGGGCGCGGAGGGAACGTGCGTGGTGACAGCCTGAGTGTAGGGTAGCGCCGCCCCCCGGCGGAAGGCTGGGGAAACCTTACGATCTGCGCACATCTGTCCCACACCCAGGACTGTAGCGCGCGCGTCCTGACGGCGTTCTTTCGTCGTCTGCCACCCGTTAGGCTGGCAACCATGAGTGACGACACCAAATCCCCGCCCAGCGCCCGAGCCGTGATCTTCGGGACGCAGCAGACGCGAATCGAGCAGCGGCTGGACGAGCTGGACCCCGATCTGGGCGGATACATCCGCGATTTCGCGTACGACACGGTGTATGACCGGCCCGCCCTGGACCTCAAGACGAAGGAATTGATCGCGTGCGCGCTGCTGGTGTCGCTGGGCAGCCCACCGGAACTCCGCACGCACCTGCGCGGCGCGCTGAACGCCGGGGCGACCGAGGCCGAGCTGCGCGACGCCCTGATGATGTGCGTGCCCTACCTGGGCTTCCCGCGGACAGTGGCGGCGTTCGAGATTCTCCGGACGCATCTGAAGGGAGGATGACAAAACCGGCCCCTACAGGAGAGGCCGGCCGGTTGGTGGGGGAGGATCAGTAGCTGGTCTTCAGGCCGATGCGGGCCTTGAAGACGGTGCCAGGGCGCACGACGCGGTTATCGATGGCGCTGTAACCGGCTTCACCGGAGCGGATGGTGCCGGTGTTGCCACGGCCGTCGTTGGTGTTGATGGTGCCGGACTTGAAGTACTGGTCGACGCCCAGGTCGCCCACGAGACTCAGCCCGCCGGTCAGGGCGTAGCTGACCATCACACCTGCACCGATACCGAAGGCGTTGCTGCTGTAGGTGGTGGTGTTGCTGCCGGAGCTTTCGCTGGCGTTGAACATGCCGTAGCGGCCACCGCCGTACAGGGTGGCGTCCACACCGGGGGTCACTTCGCCCAGGCCGTAGGTGGCGTCTAGGGAGGCGACGGTGCTGGAGCTGCCTTCACCGGTCACGAAACCATCGTTCTTGGCGTTGGCGATGGTGTAGGTGTTCGGGAAGAGCACACCGGAGGGATCGTAGGGCGCGCTGTCATTCACGCCGTTGTTGCCGCGGCTGTAGGCCAGACCGGCTTTGACGCCGACGGGGCCAGCGACGTTGGGGGCGTGCACGAAGATTTCACCGCTAAGGCCGCCGGCGTAGCCCCCGGTCAGGCCCAGTTCGAGGCCACTGAGGCTCTGGGCGCCCGCGGTGGCGGTGGTGGCAGCGACGGTCAGCAGGGTGATGGGCAGCAGCTTCTTCATGAGTGGTAGCGTCGGGCCTGATCGTGAGAGGGTTCCCTGAGCTGCGTGACTGAAGATTAAGACGGGTGGGAGCATGAAGGTCTCGTGTTGAACATGAGAAGGCGGGGCCAACAGGTCAGGGGGAAGGCGCGGGTGGGGTGGCTTGCGGGTGGGGCGTCCCGATCTGCTAAACTTGAACTCAGTCTAATTTGGCATGCTGGGGCGACCGGCATCACCCGCCGCATCGCACCAGCCGTGAGTGCACACTCCCCGGAGGCCCCATGAACATCCTGACCCTAGTCCGACAAGTGCCCGACGCCGAAGCGCGCGTCAAGATCAACGCCCAGCAGGTCGACCTCGACGGCGCCACCCTCGTCATCGACGGGATGGACGAGTACGGCGTCGAAGAAGCCCTGCGCCTGCGCGAGAGCGGCGCGCCCATTGAGCAGATCATCGCGCTCGCCATCGGCCCCAAACGCAACGAGGACGCCCTGCGCACCGCCCTGGCCATGGGCGTCGACCGCGCCATCCACGTCGAGACCGACGAGAAGTTCGACGCCGTGACCCTCAGCCGCGTCGTCGCGCAGGTCGCCCAGGCCGAGAACGCCACGCTGATCCTCGCGGGCGGCCAGGAAGCCGACTGGGACTCCCAGGCCCTCGGTGCCGCCAGCGCCGAACGCCTCGGCTGGCCCCAGCTCACCTGGACGAACGAACTGAAACTCGACGGCGACACCCTGACCGGCCGCCACGACGTGGACGACGGCAACGAGAGCTTCCGCGCGACCCTCCCGGCCGTGGTCACCACCCAGCAGGGCCTCAACGAACCCCGCTACCCCACTCTGCCGAACATCATGAAGGCCAAGAAGAAGGAACTCCGCAAGGACGACCCCGCGACTTACGGCCTGACGGGCAAGGTCCGCACTGTGAACGCCGAGATCCAGACCCGCGCCCGCCTGAACACCATGATCGACGGCAAGGACGCCCAGGCCGCCGCCCAGCAGCTTCTCGACCTGCTTCGCAACGAAGCCAAGGTGATCGCATGATTCTGATCGTCGCTGAACACACCGCCGGGAAACTGGCGAAAGCCACCCTGGAAATGGTCACCGCCGCCCGCGAGTCGGGCCGAGAGGGCCCCATCACCCTGCTCGTGCTGGGCCAGAACGTCGCCGCGGTTGCCACCGAGGCCGCCGCCGTCGCCGATCAGGTGCTCGTCGCCGACCTGCCCGGCCTGGCCACCTACAACGCCGAGGTCTGGGCCGCCGCCACCACGCAGATCGCCCAGGAAGGCGAGGCGCACACCGTGATCATCGGCGGCAGCCGCTCCGGCCGCGAGTACGCCCCCCGCGTGGCCGTGAAGCTGGACGCCGCGTACCTCGAGGACGCCACCAAGCTCAGCAGCAACGGCGCGGCCCTCCAGGCGCAGCGCTACACGTACCTCGCCCGCGTGACCGAGACCGTCGAGGCCGACGGGCTGGTCGTCGTGACCGTCAAACCCGGCTCGTTCGCGCCCGCCGCCCCCGCTGGCGCGGCCGGTGAGCAGTACGACGTCGAACTGACCCTGCCCGCCCCCCGCGTCGAGGTGACCGGCAAGAGCGTCGAGAAGAGCAGCCGCGTCGCCCTGACCGAAGCCGACGTGATCGTCACCGGCGGCCGTGGCGTGGGCAGCCCCGAGAACTTCAGCCGCTACGTCGAGGCCCTCGCGGACAACCTCGGCGCGGGCGTCGGCGCCACGCGCGCCGTCGTGGACGCCGGGTGGCGCCCCTACGCCGAACAGGTCGGCCAGACCGGCAAGACCGTGCAGCCCAAGGCCTACATCGCCCTGGGCGTCAGCGGCGCCGTGCAGCACCTGAGCGGCATGGGTAAGAGCAAGAACATCATCGCCATCAACAAGGACGCCGAAGCACCCATCTTCAAGGTCGCCGACTACGGCATCGTGGGCGACATCAACGAGATCGTCCCCGCGCTGATCGAAGCCAGCCGGAAATAAACCGGGAGTGGGTTGTGGGGAGCGGGTCGATTGCTGACCTCCGCCCCAATGCCTACCTCGCCCTGAAGGGCCTGCCGACGCAAACGCAGTCGGCGGGCCCTGCTCTTTTCCCACTCCCTACTTCCCACAACCCCATTGAGCTTGCCTTATGCCTCCGCGCCCCTGGGGCGGGCGTCCGTGACACTGGGGGCATGACGGACGCTTCGAATGGGGTGGTGGTGACGGGCGCGGCGCGCGGGATCGGCCGGGCGATCGCGGAACTGTACGCGGAACGGGGCTGGCGGGTGCTGAGTGCGGACCTGAGCCTCCCGCCGAACCTGCGCGGGCAGCGGCGCGTGAAGGCGGACGTGAGTACCGCCGCCGGGCGCGAGCGGATCGTGCGCGCGGCGCGCGAGATGGGTGGCGTGCAGGTTCTCGTGAACAACGCGGCGTTCCAGGGCGCACACGGGAGCGTGCTGGACGTCAGCGAGCGCGGCTGGGCACGGACGCTGAACGTGAACCTGACCGCGCCGCTGCTCCTGACACGGGCGCTGGTGGACCTGCTGCCGCGCAGCGCGGCGGTCGTGAACGTGGCGAGCGTGCAGGGCCTGTTCGCCGAGCAGGGGAACGCGGCGTACAACGCCAGCAAGGGCGGCCTCGTGAACCTGACCCGCGCGATGGCGCTGGACCTCGCACCTCACGGGCTGCGCGTGAACGCCGTCGCGCCCGGCGCGATCAGTACCGAGGCGGTCCTGCAGAGCATCATGGAGAGTGACGACCCCGAGCAGACCCGCCGGGATTACGAGGACCTGCACGCCCTGCGCCGCCTGGGCACGCCGCGCGAGGTGGCGCAGGTCGTGTACTTCCTGGGCAGCGAGGACGCCGCGTTCATGACCGGCGCGATCGTGCCGGTAGACGGCGGGATGACCGCGTCGTTCATGATGGCGGGCCGCCCGGTGTAAGAACGGGCGTGGGAAGTGGAAAGTAGGGAGTGGATGGGTCCTCTCCTCCGCCCCGATCCGTGCGGGCGACAGAACGAGCAATCCGGTCCTTCCCACTCCCCACAACCCACTCCCTACTCCCCGGCTCCCTCAGATCGTGCGGTTCCGCCGCCAGCTGAGCAACCCGATGATGAGCGTGAAGGCGATCATGCTCAGGACCGGAATGGTGAGGACGGTGTTCAGCGGGGAGTTCATGCCCCACACGGGCCAGGGCGTGCCGCACGACGCGCTGGGGTCGGCGGTGCAGGCGCGCAGGACGGGCACGACACCCCACGTTTCGAGGTTCTGGTACAGCGCGATCAGCAGGCCGATCCCGGCCAGGGGCAGGGCGTAGCGGCGCACGCGCAGGTCACCGGTCAGGGCGGCGACGCCCAGGATGATGGCCAGCGGGTACATGCAGATGCGCTGGAACCAGCACAGGATGCAGGGATTGAAGTGGCGGATCTCGCTGAAGTACAGGCTGCCGAGCGTGGCGATCAGGGACACGACCCACGCGGCGTACAGGCGGTTGTCGCGGCTCACGGGCTTACTTCGCGGCGTCGATGGCGGCGCCGATGTCGGCGGCGGTGGCGTTGACCTGCTTGCCGTTCACGAACACGGTGGGGGTGCCGGTCACGCGGGCCTTGACGACCTGCGCTTCCATGGCGGCCACGCGGGCGGCGGTGGCGTCGCTGTCCAGGCACTCGGCGAACTTGCCCTGGTCGAGGGTTTCGAGGTTCCCGGCGAGTTCCTTCAGGCGGCTCTTGGTGGCCCAGACGGTGTTCTCGTCACCCTGCGCGCGGAACAGGATGGGTTTGAAGGCGTTGAAGGCGTCGTTCCCGCCCTGATCGTAGACGCACATGGCGGCCTGCGCGGCGAGTTTGCTGTCGTCGGTGGGGAGGCTGCGGGCTTCGGCCAGGAAGGGCCACAGCAGGGAGTACTGCTTGATCTTGCCGGTGTCCACGTACTTGGTCTTCAGTTCGGGCGCGACCGTCGCCTCGAAGTTCTGGCAGACGGGGCACTTGAAGTCCTCGACGACCACGACGTCCACCGGGGCGCTCTCCTGCCCGGCGAAGGGGACGCCCTTCAGGTCGAAGGCGGCGGTCCCGGCGGCTGGTTTGCCCTGCACGGCGAACACGGCCAGGCCGATGAGGACGGCGGCGATCAGCGTGCCGATCACCAGGAACATGCGGTTGGGGTTGCTGTTGGCGGTCATGGTTGGGGGCAGTGTAGAGCATTTGCCATAAAGAGCTGTTCTTTATGGCCGAGCGGAGCGAGTGAATTTTGCCGAGCAGGACGAAGAATGGAGGCATCGGAAGTCTGTTTTTCCGATGCCGTAATTCGGAGACCTGCGCTGACGCGGGCCACGCGGGGCACGCGCCCTGTTGCACATGAGAACGCCCCGGCACGGAGCACGGGGCGGCGGACGTGGGGTGCGTGACGTCAGGCGGTCAGGGCGGCGTCCCGCTGCGCGCGGCGGGCGCGGGCGCGCAGGATCAGGCTCACGATGCGCCGCACGGCGCTGACGGTCAGGCCGATGATCATGGCGATCAGGGCGGTCCGCTGGAACGCCTCGTTGGTGGGCAGCGTGAGGCTGCCGTCCAGTTTGGTGGCGAATCGACCCATGCCGATGATCACGCCCGCGTACAACGCGGCGGCGAAGGGCAGCACGAACAGCCCGCCGGAGTGCTTGATGAGCAGCACGCCGGTCAGGGCGCCGCCCACCAGTGGCAGGATGACGGCCCACTGCTCGGGCGGCGTGACGGGACTGAAGTACCCCAGGCCGCCCAGCAGCAGCGCGACGTAGCCGTACCAGCCGTCGAACTCGTCCGCGATGATCGTCAGCGCCACCCAGGTCAGCAGGCGCACCGGCCACTCGCCGGGTGTCCACTGGAAGTATGCGAGGACCGCCAGGGTGATCAGGCCGCCCAGCAGGTGCGCCAGCGCGCGCCCCGGCGTGATGCGGGGCGGCTCGAACTCCGGCAGGCGTGGGCGGCGGGCCCGGCGGGTGCGGGTCGGCGCGGCCGCCGGAGTGACCGGCGGGGTGGACTGGGGGGCGGGGGCGGAGTCGGGCGCAGTCATGCGCTTTCTTTCTTAGCACGCCCCTTGCGGGTGGGGGCTGCGCCGACCAGTTCCGGCTCCTCGGCAGCGGCCTTCTTCGGGGTGCGCTTGGCCTTCTTCGGGGCGCTGTCGGGCTCGGCTGGAGTCGCGTCGGCTCTGGGCTGGGCGGGCGTGATGCCGGGCACGCGGCGCAGGTACTCGCCAGTGTGGCTGGTGGGGTGCGCGGCCATCTCCTCGGGGGTGCCGGTGCCGACGACCGTGCCGCCGCGCACGCCGCCCTCTGGGCCCAGGTCGATGATGTGGTCGGCGGTCTTCATGACGTCCAGGCTGTGCTCAATGATCACGAGGGTGTTGCCGCCCTCCACGAGGCGTTGCAGGACTTCCATGAGTTTGCGGACGTCCTCGAAATGCAGGCCGGTGGTGGGCTCGTCGAGGATGTAGATGGTCTTGCCGGTGGCGCGTTTGCTCAGTTCGCTGGCGAGCTTGATGCGCTGCGCCTCGCCGCCGGAGAGGGTGGTGCTGGGCTGACCGATCTTCATGTAGCCCAGGCCCACGTCGCACAGCAGGGTCATCTTGCGTTCGATGGCGGGAATCGCCTCGAAGAACGTCTGGGCGTCCTCGACGGTCAGGTCGAGCACGTCGGCGATGGTCTTGCCGTTGTATTTGACTTCCAGCGTCTCGCGGTTGTAGCGCGCGCCCTTGCAGACCTCACACGGGACGTAGATGTCGGGCAGGAAGTTCATCTCGATCTTCATGACGCCGTCGCCCTTGCAGTGCTCGCAGCGGCCGCCCTTCACGTTGAAGGAGAACCGCCCGGCCTGATAGCCGCGCCGCCGCGCCTCGGGCGTGCGCGTGAACAGGTCGCGGATCTCGGTGAACACGCCGGTATACGTGGCGGGATTGCTGCGCGGCGTGCGGCCGATGGGGCTCTGGTCGATCTCGATGACCTTGTCCAGGTGCTCCATGCCCTCGATCCGGTCGTATTTGCCGGGGGTGGTTTTCGCGCCGTTCAGTTCGCGCGCCAGGGTGGCGTGCAGGATGTCGTGGATCAGGGTGCTCTTGCCGCTGCCCGACGGGCCGGTCACGACCGTCATGGTGCCCAGCGGGATCTCGATGGACACGTTCTGGAGGTTGTGTTCGCGCGCCCCGATGACCTTCAACTGCCTGCCGTTGCCCCGGCGGCGGCTCTTCGGAACCTCGATCTTCAGTTCGCCGCGCAGGTACTTGCCGGTCAGGCTGTTCTTGTCCTTCTTCACCTGTTCCGGCGTACCGACCGCGACGACCTGCCCGCCGTGGACGCCCGCACCGGGCCCCATGTCCACGAGGTAGTCGGCGTCCATCATGGTGTCCTCGTCGTGCTCGACGACGATCAGGGTGTTGCCCAGGTCTCGCAGGTGCTTCAGGGTGCCGATCAGGCGGTGGTTGTCCTTGGGGTGCAGCCCGATCGAGGGTTCGTCGAGCACGTACAGCACGCCGGTCAGGCCACTGCCGACCTGGGTGGCCAGCCGGATGCGCTGCGCCTCCCCGCCGCTCAGGGTGTTCGCGGTGCGGTCCAGGCTCAGGTAGTCCAGGCCCACGTCCACCAGGAATTTCAGGCGGGTGCGGATCGCCTTCAGGATGGGCGCGGCGACCGCTGACCCGAAGTCGTTCAGCACGTACTCGTAGTGGCGGGGTCCGTGCGCCTTCGCGCTGCCGCCCGTGTGGCCCTTCAGGAACGGTTCGATGGCCGCGTGGTCGAGCGCGCCGCTCTGGAGGTCCTGGAAGAAGGTATCGGCCGCCAGGACGCTCATGCCGCTCGCCTGGCTGATGTTCAGGCCGCCCACCCGCACCGCGAGGATCTCGGGTTTGTAGCGGGTGCCGCCGCAGGTGGGGCACGGCTGGAGCTCCATCAGTTCCTCCAGCTTCTCGCGCATGAAGTCGCTTTCCGTGTCGGCGTAGCGGCGTTCCAGGTTCGGGATGACGCCCTCGAACTCGGTCATGAAGCGCATGGTTTCCTTGCCCGCGCGGCGGTACACGACCTCGAAGGGCGCGCCGGGGCCGCGCAGGATCGCGTCCTGCGCCTTCTTGGGCAGGTCGCGCCAGGGGGTCTTCACGCTGAAGTCCAGGTGCTCGGCCAGCGCCTGGAGCTTGTCCCAGTAGTAGATGCCGCCGCCCGTGCCCTTCTTGCTCCAGGGGAGGATCGCGCCCTCGGCGATGGAGAGCTTGTCGTCGATGATCTGGTCCGGGCTGAACTCCTGCTTGCTGCCCAGGCCCGCGCAGTCCCCGCACGCGCCGTACGGTGAGTTGAACGAGAACGAGCGGGGTTCGAGTTCTTCCAGCACGCTGCCGTGCTCGGGGCAGGCGAACTTCTCGGAGTACAGTTCCTCGTGCGCGCCGCCGTCCTCGCCCGCGTCGGGCAGGAGGACGCGCAGCAGGCTCTCGCCGCGGCGCAGGCCCAGTTCGACGCTCTCGGCGATGCGGCTGCGGTCGCCCTCGCGCAGGGTCACGCGGTCGATGACGACGTCCACGTCGTGCTTCTCGAACTTCTCCAGCTTCAGCTTCTCGGCTTCCTCCAGCTCGTACAGCGTGCCGTCCACCCGGACGCGCGCGAAGCCCTCGCGGCGCAGGTCGGCGAACAGCTTGCGGTACTCGCCCTTGCGGCCGCGCACGACAGGGGCCAGCAGGATGGCGCGCTTGTCGGGGAAACCCGCCAGCAGGCGGTCGGTGATCTCGCTGGGGCTCTGCTTCTCGATCTTGCGGCCGCAGACCGGGCAGTACGGGGTGCCCACGCGGGCGTACAGCAGGCGGAGGTAGTCGTGGATCTCGGTGACGGTCCCCACCGTGGAGCGGGGGTTGTGGCTGGTTGTTTTCTGGTCGATGGAGATGGCCGGGGACAGCCCCGTGATGCTCTCGACGTCGGGTTTCTCCATCAGGCCCAGGAACTGGCGGGCGTACGCGGAGAGGCTCTCGACGTAGCGGCGCTGGCCCTCGGCGTAGATGGTGTCGAAGGCCAGGGTGCTCTTGCCGCTGCCGGACACGCCGGTGATCACCACGAACTGGTCGCGCGGCAGTTCCACCGTGATGTCCTTGAGGTTGTGTGCCTTCGCGCCCTTCACGATCAGGTTGTTCTGCAAGGTGTGGCTCCTCGTGCGCGGCCGGGCGTGCGTGCGGCGGGCCGCCGGAAAGTTACGTTACGTGCGTAAGGTCGCCCCTGCGCTTCGGAAACGAGACAGTGTAGCAGGTCACCCCGGTATTCTGCTATGACCCTCAGCCTCATCCTTCATTACGGTAAGGTCAGCACGCGCACGTTGCCGTCGCGCGCACTCAGGAAGTTCAGGCGCCGCCCGTCGGGACTGACCGACCAGTCCGCCAGCCTCACCTGATCGCCCAGGTCGCCCAGGGTCTTCCAGGCGTTCGCGGTCACGTCGTACTGCCGCAGCGTGTGTGGTCCGCTCGCCGCGTTCAGCGGAATCAGCAGCAGGCGCGTGGCGTCCCGCCAGCGGTACGAGCCGAATACGCTCAGTTCGCGCGGACTCCCCCCGGCGGTCCCCTGCACCCACAGGCCGTTGCGGGCGGCGCTGTCGAAGGCCACCGTGTACGCGACCTGCCGCCCGTCCGCACTGAGCGTCACCGAGCGGAACCCCAGCGCCTGCCGCAGCACCCGGCGCGCCCCCGTCCGGGTATTCAGGGTGAACAGCTCGCGGTCCCGCGCCCCGGCGCTGGGCTTGCCGCTCAGGAGCAGGGTCGTGTCGTCCAGCCAGCCGTGGATGCTGCCGCCGGATAAGGTCGCCACCAGCCGGGGCGCGCCGAACACGTCCGCCACGAACACCCGCGTGACCCGGCGGTCGTAGTTGCCGCTCGTGTCGCTGCGGGCGTAGGCCAGCCGCGTCTCGGCGCGCGTCCACACGACGTCCGCGCCGTAGGTGGGCAGCGTGAACCGCCGCCCGTCCGCGAGGCGTTCCAGGGTGGTCGCCTCGCCCGCGCCGGGCCGTACCGCCCACTTCAGGGCCGGGGAGAAGAACGCCACGCTGGAAAACCGCCGCGTGACCTCTCCCCCGGTCGCCGCCACCTGATAAATGCTGGTCGAGCCGCGCACCGGGGGGCCGTCCAGGAACAGCAGCGCACGGGAATCCGGTGTCCAGACCACGCCGGGGCAGCACTCACCGCTCAGAACCGCGCGGGACGGGAGGGTGGCGGCCTCCACCGCGCCCAGCAGCATTGCCGCCAGAGCCAGGAGCGTACGCCTCACCTAGCCCCCCCGGCGGCGGGCGGCCAGGGTTGCCGGTACTCGTTCAGCAGCGCCCCGCCCCGCAGCGCGGCGGGCTGCGAGTCCGGCGTCTGCCAGCGCCGGGGCTGGGTCAGGTCATACTCGTAACCCCGACCGAAGCTCCCGGCCAGCGCCAGCGAATTCCAGTCCGCCGCGATATACGGCAGCGGGTTCAGGAAGCGCTGGTGCGACCGGTCGCGCAGTTCCAGGTGCAGGTGCGGGGCGCTGACGCAGGTGCCCTGCGAGTCGCCGCTCTCGCCGATCACCTGCCCGCGCGTGACCCGCTGCCCTACCCGCAGGCTGGACCGCACCCGCAGGTGCCCGTACAGACTGGAGAGGTTCCCGGCGTGATCCACGACCACGTTGTGCGGCGGGCTGCCGTGCGGGCCGTCCACCTCGGCCACCACGCCGTCCCCGATGGCCCGCACGGGCGTGCCGCACGGCGCGCTGAAATCCAGGCCCGCGTGGATGCCCTGGAGGTTCCCGTACGTGCTGCGCCGCTGCCGGTACGCGCCCGTAGTGTTCCCGTACCCCTGCCCGAGCATCCAGGTGTCCGGCCCGGGCGGCCCGGCGAACGGCAGACCGAACTGCGCCTTTGCGGGCGCGACGGCACTCAGGGGCAGCGGCGCGGCGTAATGGGCCAGGGCCACGCCGGTCAGCGCGGCAGCTAGGAGCAGGAATCGGCGGGCAGCCATACCCGATGCTGCCCGCCGACCGCGCCACTCAGGGTACGCGCGCCCACCTTCTGCACTGCCTGTTCCTTCAGGCTTTGCGCAGCAGGATGCTCTTGAGGTACAGGCTCTCGGGGACGCTCAGGAGGTGCGGGTGGTCGGCGGGCTGGTAGGTGACGTCCAGCACCTCGGCGTCGGTGTTCGCCTCGGCGGCGGCGACGCGGGCGGCGTCGAGGAGATCGTCCACGCGGATGTAGTGCGCGCAGGTGCTGATCAGCAGGTGCCCGCCACTGTCGAGCATCCGCAGGGCGCGGGCGGCGCCGTCGGTGAAGATGCGTTTGGTGCGGGGCACGTCGTCGCGCCGTTTGGCGAGGGTGGGCGGGTCGAGGACGATCGCGCCGAAGGTGCGCTTCTCCTTGACCAGCGCGTCGAGCTGTTCGATGGCGTCGCCCCAGCGCACGCCGACCTGCACGCCGTTGCCGCGCGCCGCACCCTCCAGCGCACCCAGCGCGACGCTGTCCTTGTCGATAGCCACCGCTTTTGCGCCCGCCTTCGCGGCGTGCAGGCTGAAGCCTCCGGTGTACGAGTACACGTCGAGGAAGCCCGCGCCGGGCTGCACGAACGTGCGCATCAGGCGGCGGTTGTCGCGCTGGTCGAGGAAGAAGCCGGTCTTCTGCGCGTCCATCGGGTTGAAGTGCAGCTTCAGGTCGTCCTCGAAGAACTCCACGCGGTCCGGCACGTCGCCCCAGAGGGTGCCGGTCACGAGCTCCAGGCCCTCCTTGCGGCGCTCGCCGGTATCACTGCGCTCGTAGGCACTGGTGGCGCCGGTCTCCTCGCGCAGGGCCCTGACGATCAGGTCGCGGTGCCGCTCGACACCCGCGTTGCGCAGCTGCACACCCAGCGTCCCAGCGAACTGGTCGGCGATCACGCCGGGCAACCCGTCCGCCTCGGCGTGCAGGACGCGCATGGCGTCGGTGTTCAGGATGCGACCCTCGCGGCGGGCCAGGGCGGCCTTCACGCGGGCGCGGTAGAACTTCAGGTCGATGTCCTCGTCATTCCAGGTCAGCAGGCGCAGGGGGGTGGCGCCCTGCGGATTGAAGTACCCGCGCGCGATCACCTTGCTGGAGTCCGGGCCCTTGACGTTCACGACCTCGCCGGGCTGGATGCCGTCGTCGGCGCGGGCGATATCGCCGCTGTGGCCGAACGGGTAGCGGCCCGCGATGCGGCGCACCGCCTGGGGTTGCAGGGTCACGGTGGGAGACTTCTTCATCAGGGCAGGGTACCAGAGGCCCGCCAGCGCATGACCGCCGCCCGGCCCGTTCCCTCACCCCCCAGCACGGCAGTGCGGGCCATACTGCCCGGCGTGATGCCCCGCGCTGCCCGTCCCCTCCTCGCCCTGCTCTCCTGCACCCTGATCGCCGGGTGCGGCCTGATTCCCACGCCCAGCGTGGACGTGAAGGATGCCCGCCTGGACCTGCCGTCCAGCGGCGCACTGAGTGGAAAGGTCGTGTACCTGCAACGGGACAGTCTGGCCGGGAACAGCGTCCCAGCGGCCCTGCAGCAGGTGACGGTGCGCGGGGTCGCCACGTACCGCACGGCCGGTCTGGGGTCGTTGCGGGGGGTGGACATGTTTGTCCGGACTGACCTGACGACGCTGCCCGCGACCTGCACGCGGTACGCGGCGACGCCCACCGCGCCGGGCATGGTGATGTGCGACGCGGCGGGCGAGGCGGCGCAGGCCATCGGGCAGATCGAGGTGATGAACGGGCAGGGTGTTCCGTTCACGCTGGGCGGCCCGGCGCTGGACACGGCCGCGAAGGCCGGGCACGGGTTCTTCGGGATGCGTTTCAGCAGCGGGCAGAGTGTCTTCGGCGATACCCTGGACCTGACCGGGATGAAGGCCAGCGCGCGCCTGTAATACGGACTCCGGTTGAATGGTTTGCAAAAACCGTTCAACCCGAGCGGATGCGAGAAGGAGCAAAGCGGGTTCCGGACGTGGAGTTGGCAGATCGGTGGTGTTCCGATCTGTCAAAGAAACAGACGGAATCCGTATAACGTCTCGCGGGGGTGGCGCGGCCCCCGCTTCATGAAGAGGGATGGTGACCGGCACACCGAACATGGCCCGGCCTTTGCCATAGCTTCAGGCGTGCCTCACAATTTCCGCGTTCGCCTGCTGGGCCTGGGCGTGGCCCTGCTCCTCTCACCGGCCGCTCTGGGCAGTCCCGCCACCGACCTGTTCGACGCGGCGACCCGGCAGGTGCAGCGCAACTACTACGGCTGGGCGACCGGCGACCTAACGGACCTGACCCGGCAGTACGCGGACACCCTCGCGCAGCGCTGCGCGCCCGATGGGGACGCCTGCTCGTTCGACACGGGCCGCGCGGTGCTGGGCGACCTGTTCAGGGCGTTCGGGGACGCGCACACGAACGTCCGCGACGCCGAGGGCGCCGAGCGTCTGCGCGAGCAGCAGCTGAACCTCGCGGTGCCGCGCACGGGCGCGCGGGTCGTGCGGGTCGAGGGCGGCCTGCTCGTCGCCGGGGTGACGCCCGGCAGTCCGGCCGAGGGGGCAGGGCTGCGCGAATTCGACCTGATCACCACCGTGCAGGGCGAGGCGGCCGGGAAACGTGGTGGTGAGGACGCTCCGGTCGGCCCGAAGGAGTTCGTGCGGCTGGAACGCGCCGCGCAGCCCATCCAGGTGACGGTGCGCCGTGCGGGCAGTCCTGAACTGGCCCTGACGCTGGGCAGCGCCGAGTTACAGGCACGGGACGAGCCGACGCTCTCCTGGGTGGGGCCGGAACTCCGCACGGCCCTGATCCGCTACCCGACGTTCCTCCCGGCCGACGCGGCGGCACTGTTCGTGAAGCGGGTGCAGGAGGCCCGCGCGGGCGGCGCGCAGGCGCTGATCGTGGACCTGCGATTCAACGGTGGCGGGAGCCTCGCGCAGTGCGTGGCGGCCGCCAGCGTGTTCACGCCCGTCGAGTACCGCGCGCAGTCACGCGGGGGGAGCGGCAGCGTGTACCGGGGCGCCGACGGGCAGCTGGTGCCCATGACCGCCCCGCGTCGCCCGCCGGGGCCGCCGCCCGCGCCACTGTGGGCCGGGCCGACGGCGCTGCTGGTCGGGCCGAACACGGCGTCCTGCGCGGAGGTCTTCACGTTCTACGCGCAGCGCGCCGGGGCACTCGCGGTGGGCGAGGCGACCAAGGGCGTGCAGAACAGCGGCGTGAACTTCCTGCCCCTGCCGGACGGGGGCGTGGTGTCGGTCACGATCCTGCGGGCCTTCGGGCCGGACGGCGCGCCCCTGCCCGAACGGATCACGCCGGACGTCACGGCCCCCACCGACCTGGACCTGCTGACGACCGCGGGCCGCGACAGCACCCTGGAGGCGGCGCTGCTGAACCTGCGGGGCGCGCAGGGCCTGCATCCACCCGAGCGGTAACACACAGCGCAGACAGCGGGGGCCGTGCCCGGACAGTTCCGGCGCGGCCCCCGCTGTGCGTCGGCGGGTCAGCGACTCCAGCGTTTCATCAGCGTCACGAGGCGCTCGGGGGTGACGTTGCGGTATTCGACCTCGCCGACCCGGACCAGGGGGGCGTCCTCGGGAGCCACGGTGGGCCCACACTGCGAGAGGCTCAGTTCCACTTTGCCATCGGCCGTGACCATGCCGGGGCTGATGCGCAGGGCGTTCCAGACGGCGTCCAGCAGGTCTTCTCGTTGGTCGATGCTCAGGTGTTCGGTGCAGATTTCCAGGCGGGTGACGGGCACAGCGGGGGGCCTCCTTGCGGCGCGTCACTCTAGAGCATTTGCGGGACGCTCACGCGCCAGACCCGGGCGGCAGGAAGTCCAGCAGCGCGTGCGCCGGGAGCGGCTGGCTGTCCCGCAGCGGCTGGCTGTCCCCGGCGGCGCGCAGCTGCACCCCGGCGGGCGTGCCCAGCAGCAGCAGGGTGTGGCCGCTCAGGGTGACGCGCAGACCATCCAGCGCCGGGGCCCGCAGCGCCCCGCCCAGGTCCGTGACGGGCGCGGTGATGCGCAGGACGTGCGCGCCGTACGGGCCGCGCACCTGCACGCTGGGGCCCGTGACGTGCAGCGCGAGGGGCAGGCCCAGTCCGGCCAGTTCCCCCAGTTCCAGGCGGGGGGCGCGGACCTGCCGGGCCACGGCCACGCCGATCAGGGTGCCGGGCCGCACGATGTCCCCGGCGCTCAGCAGCCGCGCGCCCTGACTGACGTCCAGGTCCGGCGGGAGGCGCAGGAGTTTCAGCCCGTCGCGGTGCTGCTCGGCGCGCAGGCCGCTCAGGTGCGGCACGCGGCTCAGCTGCCCCAGGTCGAAGGGCCCGCCCAGCGGCGTGGGCACGCCCGCGACCTCCCCGTCGGCGGTGACGAGGTGCAGGGTGCGGTCCTCGCGGTACTCGATGCCCTCCACGCCGGGCAGGAACGGACGGGCCGGCGCGGCGCGCGGCGCGGGGGCCGGGGTGGCGCGCCGCCGCAGGGCGGCCCAGGCCCCGAGGGCCAGCAGGGGCAGCAGCGCCAGCCACGCCCAGCGTCCCGCCGGGGACGGTGTCGGGGCCGGTGTACCGGGCGTGGGGGGGATCGCCGGGGTATTCAGCGTGCGGCCGCCTGCCTGCCCGCGCAGGGTGGGCAGCGGGACGGCCCCCACCTCCGGCAGCAGGAGGGTCGGCGTGACGGTCAACTCCGGTTGCGGGCGGGCAGCGCGCAGCGTGACCGTGAAGTCCCGCGATCCGGCGGGGGCGTCCACGCGGCCCGTCACCCCGGCAGGCAGCGCGCCCAGCGTGATGCGGGCGGTGTTCAGGCCGGGCGCGGCGCGCAGGCGCAGCACGACGTCTTCCCCGCCGCGCAGGGCGAGGTCCGCGCCGGGATTCAGCCACGTCAGCGGCTGGCCAGTCAGGCGCAGCAGCACCTGCCGCTCCCGTGGCGCGATCCACCCGGCCGCCGCGACAGGTGGCGCGCACAGCAGCGCGGGCGTGCCGGGCCGCAGTCCGGCCGGGACGGTCAGGCGCACCTCGGTCCCTTGCACGGTGGGCGCCGCCAGCGAGAGGCCGGGGGTGCCGCTCGCCAGCGTCACGGCGGTGCCGTTTGGGAACGGGGCGGGCAGCGTGTCGCCGGTCATGCGGCGCAGGCCGCCCTCCAGGCCCGCACTGCCCAGGTCCGGCACGACATCCACCGGCACTGTCAGGCCGCTGGCGTAGGTGCTGGCACTCAGCGCGGCGCGCGCCTCGGCGGGAATGTCCGCGCCCAGGGCCACGTACGTCAGGCGGTCCAGCGGCCCGCGACCAGTCCAGGCGTTCAGGGCATCCGTGGCGGTCACGGTCTTTCCCTGCTCGCGCGTGTCGTTGTCGATCCCATCGGTCAGGACGAACACCTGCGTGACCTCGCCGCCTTGCCCGGTCAGGGGGCGAAGCGCGTCGCGGACGCTGCGGTACAGGAACGTGTTGCTGCCGTCCGCCTTCAGGGCCCCCAGCGCGGCGTTCCACGCGCCGCTCCCGGCCGGGGCGTCGAAGGTACGCCGGGACCGCAGGCCCGAATCGAAGGTGATCAGGTCCACCCGGTCGGGCTGCGCAGCGCGCACGAAGGCGTTCAGCTGCCCCTTGACCCGCGCGAAGATGTCGGCCCGGCCGTCCCCGATCCCGCGCATGCTGCCGCTGGTATCCAGCACGAAGACCACGCGGGTGCGGGTGGGCAGCTCACCGGACGGAAGCGAGCACGGGGCGTCCTGCGCGGCCGCAGCGGACCCCAGCAGCAGGAGGAACAGAGTGACGGCGCGGGACATCGGGTTCCTATTGTGACGCCTGACGCCCGCTCAGGAGGCGGGGCGCCGGGGGGCGCGGCGGGACGTGGGCTGTTTTGTGCGTATCGAACGCTGTTTTTACCGATTTATGCCCATGGAGATACACAGTCGAGTATTATGGTATTTGCGTAAAATATTTGACCGTTTTCAACCCTGGTAGTATACTGAATAGACACCGAAGGTGCGCCCAGCGCGCCTCACCACCTCTCCCCCACCCACACGCGCCGCCCGGCCCACCCGCCGGGCGCGCCCCAGGAGTGACATGACCCAGACCGACGACACCGTGCACGACATCACCGCCACCGCCGGCCCCAGCGCCGAATACACCGCCGCCGACATCAGCGTCCTGGAGGGCATGGACGCCGTGCGCAAACGCCCCGGCATGTACGTGCAGGGCGGCACCGGCATCGACGGCTACCACCAGCTCCTGACCGAGATCATCGACAACGGCATCGACGAGGGCCTCGCCAACTTTGCCACCGAGATCCACGTCATCCTGCACGCCGACGGCGCCGCCACCGTCACCGACAACGGCCGCGGCATTCCCATCGACATCATGCAGAGCAAGGGCCGCCCCGCCATCGAAGTCATCTTCAGCGAACTCCACGCCGGGGGCAAATTCGGCCAGGGCGCGTACAAGGTCAGCGGCGGCCTGCACGGCGTCGGCAGCACCGTCGTGAACGCCCTCAGCCTCTACCTGGACGTCACGGTGAACAAGCACGGGCACCTGCACAACGTCCGCTTCGAGAAGGGCATCCTCGTCAAACCCCTGCGCGACGAGGGCCCCACCCCCGACAGCGTCACCTGGGCGACCAGCGTCAGCTTCCACCCGGACCCCAGCATCTTCAAGGAGTTCGACAACCAGTTCAACTACGACCGCATCCGCAACCGCCTGCGTGAACTGGCGTACCTGACCGGCCTGAAGATCGTGATCCGTGACGAACGCGTGGACCTGCACGCCGGGCAGATCAAGGAAGAAACCTTCCACGAGAAGGGCGGCATCGCCAACTTCGCCCGCGCCCTGGTCACCGACGACACCAAACTCCTGTACGACCAGCCCATCGTCATGACCGGCCAGCACAGCGGCGTGAACGTCAAGGTCGCGTTCATCCACGCGAACACCTACGCCAGCGACAACATCCTGACGTACGCGAACATGATCCGCACCCGCGACGGCGGCACGCCCCTGACCGGCTTCAAGACGGCGTACACCCGCATCCTGAACAAGTACGCCAAGGACAAGAATCTCATCAAGAACGGCAACCCCACCCCCAGCGGCGACGACCTCCTTGAAGGGATCTACTGCGTCGTCAGCGTCGAGGTGGAAGACCCGCAGTTCGAATCGCAGGCCAAGGTCAAGCTGCTGAACAGCGAGGCGCAGACCGCCGTGAACGCCGTCGTCGGCGAGAAATTCGCCGAGTTCCTCGAGGAGAACCCCAAGGTCGGCAAGACCATCGTCGAGAAGGCTGCCGAGGCCGCCCGCGCCCGGGAGGCCGCCCGCAAGGCCCGCGATATCGTCCGCCGCAGCAACCCGCTGGAAAACGACGACCTGCCCGGCAAACTCGCCGACTGCTCCTCGCAGGACCCCAGTGAAAGCGAACTGTTCATCGTGGAAGGCATCTCCGCAGGCGGCAGCGCCAAGGGCGGACGCGAACGCCGCTTCCAGGCGATCCTCCCCCTGCGCGGCAAGATCCTGAATGTCGAGAAGGCCGAACTGAACAAGATCCTCAAGAACGCCGAGATCCGCGCCCTCATCGGCGCCATCGGTGCCGGCGTCGAAGGCACCGGCGACCGCATGCACTTCGACCTCAGCAACCTGCGCTACCACAAGATCATCATCATGACCGACGCCGACATGGACGGCGGGCACATCGCCACTCTGCTCCTCACCTTCTTCTACCGCTACATGCGCCCCGTCGTCGAAGCCGGATACCTGTACATCGCGCAGCCCCCCCTGTACCGCATCATGATCGGCCGCGAAAAGAAAGGCACGTACCTCTACACCAACGAGGACCTCAAAGAACACGTCGCCCGCGCCAACAAGGAAGGCAAGAAGTACGACATCCAGCGCTTCAAAGGCCTCGGCGAGATGAACGCCGACCAGCTGTGGGACACCACCATGAACCCCGAAACCCGCGCCCTCAAGCGCGTGGGCATCGAAGACCTCATCGTCGCCAACGAAGTCTTCGAGAACCTCATGGGATCTGACGTCGCCCCGCGCAAGACCTTCATTCAGGAAAACGCGCGTTTCGCTGAAATCAGCGTCTAACCCGTCGCTGTTCCAGAGCCCCGTTCCTCAGCGAGAGGAGCGGGGCTTTTCTGGTGCCTGAATCAGGGGCAGGCGTTCACGATATTCGGCGCGATGAGCGCCTGCCCGGGCGTGGTGATCAGCGGCAGCAGAGGTACGCCGGGCTGGCAGCTCATCCAGTTGGCGAGGATGCCGCTCACGACCGGCGCGGCGAAACTGGTCCCGAAATACGGGTACCCGCCCAGCCAGAATTCACCGGGGGCCTGCACGCTGGGCGCCTCGGTCAGCACGCCGGGATTGCCCACGCCACGGTTGTATGTGGCGAGCTGCCCCCCCGCGATGTCCCACCCGGCGACGCTGAAGAGCATGGTGGGCCGCAGGCTGCGTGACGCCAGATTGACGGCCGGGCCGAACTCGAAGGCGCGCGTCCAGTCGGCGGGGTAGTGGTTGCAGCGGTCCCCGGCGACCAGGCCGGTGCAATCGTCGCGGTTGCCGTAACTGGCGGCGACGGGCACGCCCAGGGTGGTCACCTCGCGCAGCGCGAGTTCCAGGCCGCGCGTGGGGTTCGGGCCGCCCAGGCTGAGGTTCACAACGTGCCGCCCGCCGCGCCGGGCGTCGGCGGCGACGGCGCACAGGGCCTGCACGGTCTTCAGGGTGGAGCAGGTGCCGTCCCGGTCGCACACCTGCCGGTAGTTCAGCTGCGCGCCGGGCGCGGCCGCCTGCGCGATCTCCCCGATGGCGCGCCCATGATGGGGCCGGTCCGTGAAGGGGACGGTGTAGTACTGCCCGCTGTAGGTGAAGGGGTCCTCGGTGGCGCTGGCCGTGTCGAGGACGTGAATGGTGACGCCCTTGCCACTGCCTCCCCTGAGGTTCAGGAGGCGGGCGAGCACCTGGGCCGGAGGCATCTTCGCGTACGGAGGGTCTGCGGCCTGATTAGGCCAGCCGACGCGGGTGGGGTCGGTCTGCAGGTCACCGGCGAAGATCAGCTCCAGCAGCGTGAGGACCTGCCCCAACGGCAGTCCGGCTGTAGGGACGGTGCCCGCCAGCGCCGAGCAGATGGAATCGGTGGGGGCAGCGGACGGGCGGGCGACCGGGTTCAGCAGCCCGGTGAGATTCGCGGCTTTCAGCGTGTTCAGGGTGAGCAGGGGCGCACGGACTGCGGGGGTCCCGGCGACCCGCGCGGCCAGTCCCGGCGTGACGCCCTGACCCTTTGCGGGCGCCGTGAGGGGCGTCAGGGTGGGGGCCGGCTGGGCACTCAGGCGTTTGAGGACCGACTGCACCTCTGCCGGGCAGGTTTTGGCGCAGGTCTCGGTCAGGGCCTGGAGGCGGCGGGTGTACTCGGCCTGCACGGTCTTCGCGGCGTCGGGCCGGACGTACACCAGGGCGTCGGTGCCGGGCGGCAGGGTCAGGATGTTCAGCCGCAGGGTCTGTGGGGCACCGCGCAGCGTGAGGGTCTGCGGTCCCCCGGCGGCGGCCTGCGGCACCTGGAAGGCCAGCCAGCCGCTGGGGCGGTCGAGGCGGTACTCGGTCGTCTGACCGCCGACGTTCAGTTTCCCCTCGGGTGGGACGCCACCAAGTCCGAAGATCCAGGCGGTCTCGCCGGGTGCGGCGGCGGCCGGGTACACCCCGGCGGTGCGGGCGGCCGTGACCGTCGCCGCGCTGGGCTGGGCGTGAGCGGCGCCCAGCAGGAGCAGCGGCAGCATGGCGGGAAGATGGGTGCGGACAGCAGATCGAATCATGGGTGTCCCTCCGGCGGGCAGCATGTCAGGTGGGTCGTGACCGGGCCATGATCAGGCGTCACGGCGTCTGGAGCTGGGCGTTGCGGCGGATCTGCGCGACCAGGTCCTGCTGCCCGGCGCTGGTCAGGAGGGTCAGGGCGTCCTCGAACGCACTCAGGTTGCCGTCGATCTCACTGAGGTTGCTCAGGGCGATGCCCAGCAGGCGGGTGTTGCCGGTGCCGCGCAGGTGGGCGATGGCCGCGCGGTAGTGCCCGGCCGCCTCGGCGTGCTGGCCGCTCTCGTGGGCGTCCACGCCGCGGTTGATGTGGACGTTGGCCAGGCCGAAGGTGTCCCCGGCCTCGTGGAGGGCCTGCATCAGGTCGGGGTAGAGCGCCTGCGCCTCGCCGCGCTGCCCGAGTGCGCCGAGCAGCATCACGTAGTTCATCAGCAGGCGGCTGCGGGCGCTGGGAATGTCCCGGGCGCGGTCCAGCAGTGGCGTGAACACGGCGTGCGGCGCTGCGCCGAGGCCGACCTGGGCGCGGGCGACCATGCCCAGTTCGGTCAGGTGCGCCTCGTCGTCGCCGTGGAGGTTCCAGAGGTCGGCGGCGATCTGCGCGTGGCGGCGGGCGTCGGCCCACTGTTCACGCATGCGGGCGGCGTGGGCGCGGACGCTGGCGGCGTGGGCGGCGTCGGGGCCGTGGCCGCCGATCTGATCTGC
This sequence comes from Deinococcus hopiensis KR-140, assembly GCA_943327755.2. Classification (GTDB taxonomy): domain Bacteria; phylum Deinococcota; class Deinococci; order Deinococcales; family Deinococcaceae; genus Deinococcus; species Deinococcus hopiensis_A. The sequence goes on along the minus strand of CALPYF020000039.1, from coordinate 8,297 downwards.
CAGGGCCACCGCGTCATCGGCCCGTCCGAGGTAGGCCAGGGCGACGGCGCGGGCGGCCAGGGCGTCGCCGACCTGCTGGTCGTGGGGACTCAGGGTGTTCAGGCGGGTCAGGGCGTCCTGGGAGCGGCCCACGCCGATCAGCGCCCAGGCGTGGGGGACGGCCAGGGTGGGCAGGTGACTCAGGGTGTCGAGGAGCGCGGCGGCCTGTCCGGGATAGCCGCGCCTAAGGTGGGTGTGGGCGTGGTGGCGGGCAGCGTGGGCGGCGCGGGTCTCGTCGGCGTCTTCCCAGAGGTCGCGGCTGCGGTCGTAGTGGGGCCAGGCGGTGTCCTCGGGCAGGGCGCGGGCAAGGCGCAGGTGCAGCAGCGCGGCGTGCACGTGGATCTGGCTGAGGTGGTCGCGGGTGGTGGCGGCGGCGTACACGCGGCCGGTTTCGCTGGTGAGACCCTCGGTGGTCAGGTAGGCCAGGGTGCGGGCGAAGGTGGCGGCGTCCTGGTTCAGCGCGGCGCGGGTGGCGCGCAGGTTCGGCTGGTCCTGCAGGGCGAGGAGCAGGAACGCGTCGCGCACGGGGTCGGGGTAGGCGCGGACGCGGGCGCCGAGGCGCAGGTCGAGCGGCTGGCCTCGCAGGGCGTGCCCGACGAGGACGGGGTGCCCGTCGGTGCGGGCGTGCACTTCCGGGTGGGCGCGCAGGTCGCCCGGGGTCAGGGGGCCGAGGTTCAGGTGCAGGTCCACGTCGAAGGGCGGGTGGTGGCGGGACGTGATGACGATGACGGCGCCGGGGCGCGCGGCGGCGGCGTGGGTCAGGGCGGCCTGCGTGGCGGGGTCGGCGGCGTCCCAGCTGTCGATGGCGACGCGCAGGTGAGGGTCGCGCAGCGCGGCGTGCGCGGCCTGCGGGTGGGTGGGGGGCGCGGCGGTCAGGGGACTCAGGGTGGCGTAGGGGGGTTCGGCGCGGCCCGCGAGGACCGTCCAGCCGCCGCTGCGCGCCAGGGCTTCTAGCAGAGCGGTCTTGCCCATCCCGGCGTGCCCGCTGATCCAGGCGGTCTGGCCGGGCGTCAGGGTGTTCAGGGCGGTCAGTTCGGTTTCCCGTCCGGCGAAGGGGGAGCTGATAGGGGCAGGCGCGGCGGTCAGGTTCAGGCCGAGGCTGCGGGCGTCCCGTTCGACCTGCGCGGCCAGCGGGTGCCCGGCGAGGCTCAGGAGGTGGTGCAACCTGGGCAGGTCGAGTTCGTCGGGGGGCGGGGCGCCGTCCAGGGTCAGGGCGCGGGCGGCGAGTTCCCCAGCGCGGGGGGCCTGGCCGTGCGCGGCGGCCTGCGCGCCGAGGGTCATCAGGGCGGCGCGGGCGTCCTGCGCGACGGCGTCGCGGGTGTCGAACACCCATTCTTCCAGGTCGGCGCCCAGGGGGATGGTCAGGGCGTCCATGAACGGTCCGGCGTACAGCGCGGCGGCGTCCTCGTGGCGGCCCCGCCGGACGAGGTCACGCAGCGTGGCGGCGTCGCAGGGCATGGCGGCCGCGACCCGCTGGCCGTCCTCGGCCAGGGCGCCGGGCAGGCCGCGCAGGTGCACGAGGTGCTGCGCGAGGGAATTCATGGGGTTGGTCGCGTCGGGCCAGAACAGTTCGGCCAGGCGGCGGCGGGGTTGCGGGCCTTCCAGGCACAGGTACGCGAGGAGCAGCAGGACCTTCTCCCGGCGGAAGGTCACGCCTTCCACGGACAGGGTCCCGAGTGTCCGCAGGGTCATGCGTGCATTGTCAGGGATGAGGGGCGCATGAAACAAGCGGCGGGCAGGTACCCTGGGGCATGCTGACCTTCCCGCACGACATCTCCCGCCTCCTCACGCCCGGTCATCCGAACTGGCCGGGGGACGCGCCGTTCCGGGTCAACCCCGGGGCGCGGATCGCGGCGGGCGACAGCGTGAACACCGGCGAGCTGTGCACGAGCACGCACACCGGGACGCACGTGGACGCGCCGTGGCATTACGACGACGCCGGGGTGAGGTTGCAGGACGTGCCGCTGGACGTGTACGTGGGCCGCTGCCGGGTGCTGGGCGTGACCGCCCACGACGGGGCGATTCACGCGGACGTGCTGGACAGCCTGCCGGAGACCCTTGCGCCCAGGCTGCTGCTGCGGACCGGGCAGCCCGCGCACTGGGCGGCCTTCCCGGAGGAGTTCCCGGCCCTGTCCCCGGCCTTCGTGCGGGAGGCGGCGCGGCGCGGCGTGCGCCTGATCGGCACGGACTGCCCCAGCGTGGACGCCCTGACCAGCAAGGACCTGCCGGGGCACGCAGCCTGCCGGGACGCGGGGGTGTTCATCCTGGAGAGCCTGAATCTGGAGAGCGTCCCGGACGGCGAGTACGATCTGGTGTGCCTGCCCCTGCCCCTGGCCGAGGTGGACGGCGCCCCGGCCCGCGCGATCCTGCTGCGGGCCGGGACACTGTAGGTGCAGGAGGTTCGGCGGGTCAGCCGTCGAAGCCGAAGGCGGCGCTGACCGGCGCCGGGGCGCGTTTGGGCCGCCCGGACTGCGGGTCCACCCAGACCCATTCGGTCTGGCATTCGGCGAGGCGCACGCCGCCCTCGGGGTCGCCGGGGTTCACGCGGTCCAGAGCGTAGGCGCGGACGCTGCGGACCCCGGCGTGCAGGGTCAGCGCGGTGCGGACCCGTACCTGATCGCCCAGCAGGGCGGGGCGGTGGTACGTGATGATGTGCTGCCGCGCGACGGGCACGGCGCCCAGCGCGCTCAGGGCCTCGGTGCCCATGCCCAGGCGCAGGGCGTGTTCGCGGGCCACCTGCTCGCACCACGCGAGGTACACGGTGTTGTTCACGTGGTGCAGGTCGTCCAAGTCGCCGGGCTGCACGGTGACGGTCTGCTCGTGGCGGCGCGTGTCGGGCAGGTCCGCCCACAGGACGTCCGCGTCGGGAATGCGGAGCTTCAAGCCTGCTCGTCTCCGGCCTGCTGGTCTCTGGCCTGGGTGTCCCCGGCGAGCAGGGCGTCCAGGGCGCGGGCGGCGTCCAGGTCGAGCTGGGTGACGCCGCCCGCGTCGTGGGTGTAGTAGTTCACGCGGACGTAGTGGTAGTGGATGTGGATGTCCGGGTGGTGGCCGCGTTCCTCGGCCTGCTGCGCGACGCGCACGGCGAAATTCACGCCCTCCATGAAGTTCTGGAAGGGATAGTCGCGGTAGAGCTTCCCGGAGTCGCCCCACCAGCCGTCGGGCTTGGCTTGAAGGACGTCGCCGTCGGTCAGTTTGCGGGTGGGGTCATAGCTGATGCGGGGGTCGTACGCCATACCCGGCATGGTAGGCCGCGCGGCAAAGGCGGGGGTGTGGTCGGGGACGCGGTTCAGCGGATGATTCGGCCAGGTTCCACGCTCGCGGCGCGCCGGGCGGGGATCAGCGCGGCGAGCAGGGTGGTGGTCAGGCCGATGGCGTTCACGGCGAGGATATCGGTGAGTTTCACCTCGACCGGCAGGGTAGTGATGAAGTACAGGTCGCCGGGCAGCGTGAAGGGCCTGACAGTGAAGTACGCGCTGATGGCCAGTCCCAGGACGTTGCCCAGCAGCAGGCCGCCGAAGCCCAGGATCAGGCCCTCGATCAGGAACACGCGGGTGATCAGGGCGCGGGTGGCGCCGATGGCCCGCAGGATGGCGATCTCCTGGGTCTTCTCGAACACGGCCAGCGTCAGGACGTTGGCGATGCCGAACGCCGCGACGACCACGATCAGCAGGACCACGAACGCGATGACCCGCTTCTGCAGAGCCAGCTGGTCGAGCAGCGTGCCGTACAGGCTCTGCCAGGGCAGCGCTGCGTACGCGCGGGTGCGGGTCAGGTCCTCCCCGACGCGGGGGGCGAGGTCCGGGTTGAACAGGCGCAGCTGGTACCCGGTGATGGTCGTGGTCCCCTGCAGCTGTTGCAGCGTCTTCAGGTTCGTGAAGGCGTACGCGGAGTCGATCAGGTAGTTGCCGGTCTGGAACACGCCCCGGACCTTCAGGGTGGTGCGGCGCTGGCTACTGTTCAGCAGGCGGACCTCCTCGCCGCTGAACGCGCCGACGCTGCGGGCCAGGGCGGCGCCCAGCATGACCTCGCCGTCTTTCAGGGTGCCCAGGATCAGGCGTTCCTCGGGGGGCAGGTCCAGTACCCGCGCGGCGTCACGGCTCACGCCGAACAGCGTGGTGAAGTCCACGCCGGCGGCCCGCCCGTCGCTGGCGGGGCGGGTCAGGAGGCCCTTGTCGGCCAGGAACGGCGTGAAGGCCTGCACGCGCCCGTCGGCGCGGATGGCCTGCTCCAGGTCCGGGCTGGGGCCGCTGGGCGTGTAGGCGGTGACGCTCAGGTGTGGGCTGGCCCGCAGGGTGGCGCTGATCAGGGCGCGGGTGAATCCGTTGGTGAGGCTCAGCGCGGCGATCAGCGCCATGACGCCCACCGCGATGCCCAGGATGGTCAGGACGTTCTGGGTGCGGCGGCGGCGCAGGTGCGCTCGGGCCAGCGTCCAGGCGAGCGTCCGGTCGGGGGCAGTCATGACAGCGGAGCATAGCACCCCCGTCCGACTGGGCACGCCACAAAAAAACCGCCGCTCCCGGGGTGGGGGCGGCGGCCTGTGTGTGCTGGCTTCAGCGGACGGCGGTGATGCGGATCTGCCGGGCGCCCCAGTTCAGGGCCTCACTGCGGGTGGGCATCCAGACGTCCACCGAGTTGGTCTTGCGGGCGGCCATGGTGTCCTCGACGATGAACACGCGGTTCTTGAGCATGCTGCTGTACTTGCCGCTCAGGTCCTCGATGATCACGCGGGTGCCGTAGGGAAAGACGCGCAGGAGGTCGCGGGACAGCGCGATCACGCCGGGGCGGGTGCGGGTGCCGGTCGCGGTGATGAACGGCGTGGCGTCGGTCTGGCCGGGGGTGCTGTTGTAGGCGGTGCTGCGTGCAATGGCCGTCTTGCCCCGGATGGGGGTGTAGGCGACGGTGTCGCTGGCCTGCTGGGTGGCGGCGATGCCCGCGGCGCGGTTCTGCGCGGCCTGATCCTGCGCGGCCTGCTGGGCGCTGCTCTGCGCGGGGGCGGTCTGGGTCAGGGCGTCGCGGACGGCGTCCGTGGCGAGCGTGCTGGCGGGCAGGGCGGGGGTTGCTCCGGCAACGCCGAGCAGGGTCACCACGAGGGCGCGCAGTCGGCGGGTGAAAACTTGAACCATGAACTCTCCTGTCAGGCATGCGGCGGGCATGCCTGGCTGTGGTGGGGTGAGGTGTACTGCGGTGTTCCCTCTGTGCGGAACGGACGTCGGGGCGTGAAGATTGACCTCGAACTGGGAATGAGCGTAAGGGGCTCAGATGGGAGTTTTTTGAGATATTCATCTTTATGAACTCATTATAAATACCAATTATTTTTTGACTTGGTATAAAAGTATTTTTATCTGCTGTATTTAACGATAATTGCTCTATGAGATAAGTTCTAATCCTCTCATTTAGTTTCTCACCGTATGCGTTCGGTCACAACAGAAAACTGGCCGGCGCCCGGGCTCTCCGGATACGCCAGCCTTAGATTTAGTGTCTTGAATTACAAAACGTTCCTGAGAAACGGTGAGTCCAACTCAAGTCGCCGCTGCGACAGCCCCGATCTCCACACGATGTCTCACCCTACACTCATGGAGCAGTATCGGTATGTGGCGTCGCCCCCCAGGACGAGAGCACCTGCGCCGACACCTCACGGAAGATCGGCGCAGCCAGCTGCGAGCCGTGATGCCGCTGCTTTGCCCCGTGCACCATGACCGTGATCGTCACCCGTGGCGCCTCTGCCGGCAGGAACCCCGCAAACACACTGTCGTAGATCGTGCTGGAGTACCGACCGTCCACGACCACCTGCGCCGTCCCGGTCTTCCCGGCAAGGTCATAGCCCTTGATACCGGCGGCATGGAAAATTCCCTCGTTCACGACGTTCAACAGCAGTTGACGAGTGGAACGCGCCACCTCGGGCCGCAGCACGTTGCGCCGTTCCAGACCGCCAGAACCCTCGATCAGGCGGGGCGCCACGTACTGCCCGTCATTCGCCAGCACATTGAATGCGGACACGAGTTGCAGGTTGGTGCTGCTCATGCCCTGTCCGAAGGCATTCGTGGCCCGCACCAGCTCGCCCCACTGCTCGAGCGGCTTGAGGATGCCACGACCGGACGGCACCACGGGAAGCGCCACCTTCTGCCCGAATCCGTACTGAGCGAGGTACTCGCGCATCCGCTTGGGGTCGAAATGCTCCACGATGTGCGTCATCCCGACGTTGCTGCTGTACCGCAGGATGCCCTGCGTGGTCAGGGTCGACGGGTGCGCCACGGCGTCCCCGATGCGGCTGCCCCAGCGGCCTCCCACGAAGCGGCTCATGGGGGTGCTGTACAGCGTGTTCGGCGTGGTCAGGCCCTCGTTCAGGGCCGCGGCCACCACCAGCGCCTTGATGGTAGATCCGGGCTCGAACTGGTCGATAAAGGGCCGGTTGCGCCGCTGTTCCTGACTGAACTGCCGCCAGTCGTTCGGGTTGAAAGCCGGGTAGGTCGCGGCCGCCAGCACGCGCCCAGTGCGGGTCTCGAGAACCATCACCGAACCGTACTCTCCCTGGTGTTCCGGCACAACCTTGTTCAGGGCGGATTCCGCCGCCGCCTGGATCTGTGAATCCAGCGTCAGCTTCAGGTTCTGCCCGGACGTCAGCGGCCCGTTGTAGGCCGCCTCGAGTCCCTCGAGTCCCTCGGTGTCGCCCATCATGCCCACGATCTGCCCGGCCAGGGTGCCCTGCGGGTAGACCCGCTTGCCGTTCACGCTGGTGGCCAGCACCCGGCCGTCGGCCGACAGGATCGAGCCGCGCGCCTGCACCGCCCGTTGCCGCACGCCCTGCGGCGCGCCCCACTCCAGCTGCGCGTACGCCCAGACGAGCGTCAGGAACATGGCCAGTGCGATCAGACGCATCAGGGCCGAGCGGGTCCGGATCTTCACTTCCACTGGGTCTTCACCTCCACGCGGCGTGGTGCTGGAGTCGGGAGCGGCACGTCCGGCAGGCCCGTCAGGTCAGCGGTCGATTTCGGCGCCACGGCGAACAGCTGCATGCCGTTGGCGCGCGCCCATTCCCCGATCCGCTGGGGCGTTTCCAGCGCCTGCAGTTGCAGCGCCAGATTGTCCCGCTGGGTGATCAGGGTCTGCTCCTGCTGCTGCGCCTCGCGCAGCGCGGGCCGCACGCCACTGGTCGAGGCCCGGACGCTGATCAGCGCCACGACGAGTGCCACGTAGATCAGCAGGTACCGCACGGCCCGGGCGCGCCAGGTGGGCAGCGTCAGGTCCAGGTCCGGCCGGGTCAGGCCCGTGGAGGCGCCGCTCCACTGCGGCAGGTTCAGGCGGCGTTTCATGCGCCCACCCGCTGGGCGCCGCGCAGTTTGGCGCTGCGGGCGCGGGGGTTGGTGGCCTGCTCCTCCTCGGTGGCGATCACGGGCCGTTTCGTGAGGGGTTCCAGGGTCTCGCTCCCCAGCAGGAACCGCTTGACGATGCGGTCCTCCAGCGAGTGGAAACTGATGACCGCCAGCCGCCCGCCCGGGGTGAGCAGCGTCTCGGCGGCGGCCAGCCCGTCGCGCAGCGCGCCAAGTTCGTCGTTCACGTGGATCCGCAGCGCCTGGAAGGTGCGCCGGGCAGGGTGGATGCCCTTCGAGAAGCCGGGGTACGCCCGCTTGACGATGTCGGCGAGCTGCACGGTTGTCTCGATGGGCGCCTGCTCGCGCGCGGCGATGATGGCGCGGGCGATGCGGCGCGACAGGCGGTCCTCGCCGTACTCGTAGATGATGGACGCCAGTTCCTCGGCGTCGTACTCGTTGACCACGTCGGCGGCGCTCTCGCCGGACTGGCTCATGCGCATGTCCAGCGGCGCCTCGGTGTGGTACGAGAAGCCGCGGGCGGTGTCGTCCAGCTGGAAGGAACTCACGCCGATGTCGAGCAGGATGCCGTCGACCTGCGTCACGCCCACCGCGGACAGGAGCGAGGCCATATCGCGGTAGTTGCCTTCCAGCACCGTCAGGCCGTGCGGGTTGGCGGCGCGCGCGCGGTTCAGGGCGTAGGGGTCCTGGTCGATGCCGTACACGGTCGCGCCCGCCGCGAGCAGCAGCCCCGTGTGCCCGGCGCCGCCCAGGGTGCCGTCCACGAACACCTTGCCCGGCGCGGGCTGGAGCATCTCCAGCACCTCGTCCGCCAGGACCGGCACGTGTGAGAGGGTCTCCCCGGATTCGGGGGTGAGGTCGGTGGAGGTCAGGTCGAATTCAGGCGCTTCCCCGGTCGGGGCCGCGTGGGGGTCAGTGGGAAAGTCAGGG
>CALPYF020000038.1 GCA_943327755.2 Deinococcus hopiensis KR-140 | reverse complement strand
GATGTACGGGCGGCCATGCCGGACTTTCACCGGTGGTACAACCACGAGCGCCGTCATTCGGCGCTCGGCTACGCCACGCCCTGGTCTACACTCACCTCATCGGCGAACGCTCGTAACGCCGCTTGAAGTCAAACTTGGAGCACTACCCCGCCTGGTCGTGCTGCCAATCAAGAGTCATCCTTACTGAGATGAGAATCAGTGCCAGGATGAGCGCCCCGCTGAGCCATTCCAGTCGAAACGGACGCGCAGTATCGTGCGGCATATCTGCTCAACCGTATCGCAGACCCGGAAGCAGCGGCATCGATCGGAAGAGTGACACAGTCCTGTTAGTCCTGCGACGGTGCGCCAATGTCGCAGAGGCCGATGGAGATCCAAATTCATCAGGCCCTACACCTCACTCTCTCGTTTGGCGTATAGCCGCCCTTCCCGAGCTAGCAGGACTGTGTCACTCTTCCGATCGTCGCGGGCACGGCCCTCCTCGACGAACTGGGTGTTCCACGTGTGGATCAGGCTGTCGTTCACGCCACGCTACCCGGCTGCTTCGGCGACCCTAAGTTTGCCTCGGAGCACGCGCAGGACGATGGCTTCCTTCAGGTCAGTGCTTCAGGTTTTTTGCTGTTTCCCAATGATGATCTCCAGTGTGCTCGTCCCTCTCTTCGAGAGGGTCAGATTCTGGAGCACTACCCAGGGTGTCGACGAGCAGGTGACGCTTGCGGCCAATGACTTTCTTGCCCTCGTCATAGGCGCGAGGTCCACCGGCTTCGGTCGTTTTCACCGATCGGCTGTCGATGATCGCGGCGCTGGGGGTCGCTGCGCGACCCTCACGCTGGTGGACCAGTTCCCGAAGGACCGTGTGAAGTGCCTCCCAGACGCCCGCAGTCGCCATAGACGGTGATCGTGATAGACGGTCTGCCAGGGGGGAAGGTCGTGCGGCATCGCCGGTCACGCAATTCCTCCACGCAGGACGTAACAGGTACCGTCCAGGATCTCTCGCAGCGACCACATCCGTGGACGACCAGCAGATGACGCTTGAGGTGGAAGGGGAAAAAGTACCTTCCACTCGGCGTCGGTTAGATCGCTTGGATACGCAGCTCGGGTCATGGATGCCCCACCTCCGACCTCTACCGTGCGCGCACGATGCTTCCGAGAAAACCTGTGCCAGCACGTTTTTCGGACGCACATCAGGTTGCGGAAAATTCCGCGTCACTTTCGGCCAGTTCCACCACCAGTCTGAACGCAAGTTCGTCAGGCTTCCAAGCTCCGCCGAGAAAATCAGCAGGTGAAGACCCCTCCAGCTTGAATCGCCGTTTATTCCACCATCGACGTATACCTGTTTCAGATCGGGTGCCTTTCAGAACAGCGCACACACCGGCAACCGCTTCCAGGCGCTCTGTTGACTCTGTGGATGGTGCCATATCCTTGGCACGTCCCGTCAGACTTTGAATCAGATCCTCGCCCAGCACTAGTTCTGCCAAGTCCGTAGGCAACAAAAGAGCCTTCGATCTTTCAAGGGCTTCATTCGATACAGATACGCAAACGTCTGGCGGTTGATAATTTTCGACGACATCAAGTAGACCTGTGCCGAGAGTTTCCAGATCGAGTTCCATGGGGATTACGATCGCGGCGGCGATGGCCTCGCGCGCAAGATCTTCAACTGATCGACTCATCGTCGTCGACAGTTGAAGGAGCGCTTCGTGGAGGTGCCGATCCAGAGAAACCACAATTGTCACCGACGAATCAGTCATATTGACCTCCTGTCAATTCCTAACATTCACGACGAAGATGCTCAACCGACTTCCGCCGGATCAGGCGGGAAGAAGCTCTGTTATTTCAGAATAACTTTCTGAACCTTGCTCATTCATATTTCCCCGAAGTCATCCGGATAATTATGAAATTTATGAGAAAAGGAATTCACATTATTTAATGAGGAAGATCGAAGGAATTGAGACCTTCTCATGCGAGACAGCGCAGACACGCTAGTCTCCTATTTATATGGCAGAGATGACATTCAACAGAGTAATCGATGAGTATCAGGCGCTGATTCGGGACGTAATTCACCGCATCGAAGCTCGTTACGGTGTGGCCGTCCCTAGCGCCGTCCGGCGAGGCGAGCTCCCTGCGGCTGGCGAACTAGACGGCATGCGCTTTCATTTCCACGGCGCAGGCTGCACCGCTGTCCTGGATGGCCACACCGTTTCGTGGGACTGGCACGAGGGCGGAACAGACCTGTTGGACCCGTGGCAGATTGCGCGTTTAACAAGTGAGCACCCGGAAAGGTATGGTCAATGGTCAAATCGCCGAGCCCTTCGCGAGCATATGCAAGCTCTCGCCGAACAGGGATTGCTTGAATCCGTTATTCCTGGCAGTAGTTACCGAATGCCAATCAATCACCCTTAATTTGGTGTATATATATGGGATGTGTCCATAGGAAAGCGTGGATGAAGAGAGTTCGAAAGCATGTATATCAATTTAGCTGTAAATCTTCGATTTAAGCACCATGAGTAGATTCAAGTGAAATAAAAAGCATATTAAACAATAGAAAGTCGGCTCGACTGTGATTTGCGTCCTCTACATCTGCCCGGCCCCTGGCAGGGCACGCTTGCCGTGACCATGCTGGGCATGGCCTTCGGAGTGACCGAAAAAGATCTCTTCGAGTTCACCCGTCGTCAGTCCGAGCAGATCGATCAGTTGATCGCCGACAAAGCACTCCAGTGAGGGTTCGGACCTCAGTACCGGACATCGTTGATTTCGATCGACTGAGACGCAGTTCACTGATTCCTGCTCTGGGTCAGAACCGAAGCGGCAAAAGAGCGGCATCACCGGACTGTGACAATGCCGCTCCAGATTAGCCTACCCTTCTGCCCGAGCCGTTGAAAGCTCGACTGCTCTTGCTCCGAGGAGACACGCTTCAGCGTGTCTCAGACGTTGTTGAAGCTCTGATTCAGATTGCTACAGACGCTTGTGGGCCTTCCTCCCCGGCGACGTAACAATTGCCTGTGGATCCAAGGCAGCCGGTAGCACCCGGCCAGACCTCACATGACGAACGAATCCGGCCTGATCACCCGAAAGTAGCGATGTCAACGCCTCACAGCCAGCCGCATCATCGGCGCGCAACGTACCGCCAATACACATCAGACTGACTCCACTCCGCTGGACCAGCAAACCAGGCCAGTCAATGTCCGACCAGAGAATTAGGTCGACAGGACCCGCAGCGGTATCGATCTGTAGACCAATTTCCTGTTCCGGACACCAGTCGCGATTCAAGGTCGACCACATCACACGACCCCGCAGGCGACCGGATGAGTCGGATGAGATTGCGGAGGGCTGTGACCGATAGAGGTGTGCCAAACACTGTGCGAGAACCTGCGCGCCCAGCTCTTCGTCGAAACACACCTCGGAAGCGGGAACAACCTGCTCAGTGATCTCAGGAACCTCAACGCCGCCGTGCAACACAGCCAGGAGACCTGTAGTCAGCACGTATGCACGCACCACACCCTGAGGCACCTCCACTACCGCCGCAGGCTGGTCAAAGCTGTAACTCAGCTCAGTCCTCATCGCTGGTCCCCGACGGACGGAAGAGCGAGCGAAGCCATCACGTCGGTCCTGTCGCGCTGTTGGCGAATAGTTTCGGTCGACGTGGATCGGTCAGAGCAGAGTCGGGCGGACGGGGGTAGCAACACCCCACTGATAAAACGTACAGGCACACCTCAGGGTAGCCTCCATCTCCGAGAAGTGGCGAAAAAATTGCACGTCTCTCATGATGATGTTTCGCCACGAGACGGGAATGCGTCGACTGTTCTCCATGGACCGGCGGGCTCTCGCGGTAGAGTTGAAGTTTTTTCCGACACGGTCTTGGAGCCGTAGAGCGTCGCAATCGTCTTGCAGACCACGGAATTTCAAGTCATCGACATCCTGTGCTGTCCGTTCTACCGCCGGCGGGCACCGGATCACCTCGAAGAAGTTCACGGACTGACACGGTGTGGCTCTCCCCCCCGTGTGCAGCCCGGTGTGAGATAAGGGACGGCCGCCGGCATGTGGTCATAGCCAGACACCAGGTGCAGTCCACACACGTGTCGGCATCAACGGATCGCGCGACTGTCCGGATGGGTGTGCATCTCACTGGCTTGGATAGCCCGGACTCAGTGCACAGCGGAGAAAAGGACCGTCGTGTCTGCCCCCAGCGCCCCAACCGCCCGTATCCAACAGAGCCCTCGATCGACATCGGATGAGTGCAGGAACGCGAGAAGCCATCGACCGTCACGTCGGGAAGACTCCAGTCTCTGCCGCCACTTCCGGTACTGCCACCACTACCGGCACTGCCACCACTGCCGCGACCTCCCGTACCGCGACGACCGCCACCACTCCGTGACTGATGCACCGCGGCACCGCGCAACTGTCACCACCGCACCACCGCGGCACGGTCCCACCGCCACCACCGCGCCACCGCCACCACCGCGCCCCCGCCCAACCGCGTGGCCCGACCCAACTGCGCCCGCCACCGGAACCGCGCGACCGACACGCCCGCGCCCACGGCCACGACCGACACGACCCCGGCGTTCCGGCACTCCGTGCCTCCACGCGACCACACGGACCGCCACGAACTCCGGCCCGCCAGGACCCCTCCCGACCCCAAGACCACCCACACCGACCCCACCGAACGCACCCCGCACCTCCTGAGCGACCCGGCCGCGGGCAGGGCGCTCCACCCCAGTTCCAGTCCCGACAGCCGGGAGGAGAGCGGGCCCGGCGGCACACCTACCCTGCACACGTGCGCCCCGCCTCGCGGGCCGAGGCGACCAGCCCGGCCCCGCGCACCTCCCATCCACACCACCCCGCAGGCAACCCCGGCCCTGATACCGCCCCCTGGGAAGCGTCCGCCCAGGCCCCCATCCCACCGGGTGCGCCCCCACCCACCTGGCGCGCCCGGCCGACCAACGGGAGGCCCAGCGCCCACCCCAACTTCGCAACAGAAGCCCTCCCACCACCCCAGGAGGCCACGATCCCCACACCACGCGAACTTCGCAACGAGCCACGAGCACCCACCCCGGCTCGCCACCACCCCCACACTGCCCCGCGAGCCCACTCGACACCCGAGAATGCCCACGCAGACGCACGCCAGGCCAGAAATCCAGACGAACCGGCCGGACAGCGCGATTGCTAGCACTGATTAAGTTTGCGGAATCTACGCGCTCTTCGGAAGGAACCTGGAAGCGAAGTTTGCCTCACGAGAAACCACCTCCCGGCACGAGGGAAAAACGATTTCGGAAAGAACTTGGAAGCGAAGAAGACCTCACGACAAAAGGGCAACGTTTCCGCTTCGAGCGGACGCCCCTCGCCACCCAGGAGCTCGCCGATCGGTACGATGTCAGTGCCCGTACCATCAACAACCGGACCCACGATGGCGCGGAATGACTCACCCGGGGTGCCGGTCTCTCGTTCTACCCGGAGAGCGTGCAGCTATTCGACCAGGCCGTGAACCTCTCCAGAACCGAAGACGGCGTCACATTCGAAGTGGCCCTCGCTCGTCTGGATACCCACGCGACAATCCACATGCCGGTCTTCCGGCACTGGTGACGCTTCAGGACCTCCGCGCGGGAAGTGTGCTCTTGCAGATGAGGTGACCGCGCTCCGCGCTGAGGTTCGCGCCTTCCACGACCTCCTTGCCCGCCCGCACCGTGACGGCCGCCACCCGCGCGGTTTACTCCCGCCCCGGCGGGTCCGGCAGTACCTCCCGGACCGGGACGTGCTGTCGACGCGACCACGAATCAGGCGGCGGACCGTCAGGTGTTGAGGGTGGCTGGGTACGGCCAGAGCGCGGTGAGGGTGACGTGTCGGCACTGGCAGGTCCGACGGGATTCACCTGATAGAGGCCGCGACGGCCCGTACGCTGCCCCTTCTGTATGAAGTATCCAGTGACCCGGCAGAAGCCGACAGGATGAAAGTCGCGGTGCAGTAGTGTGCGGCATGACCCTGGACGACCTGCCACCCGCCTTCATGACCGTCGACGGCCTGGAAGGCACCCAGGCCCGCGTGGAGCTCCCGGACGGCACCGCGGGCGAGCCTCCCGAAGGGCATTCAGGAAGGGGAAGTGGTCCGCCTGACGGTCACGGGCGGGGATCTCGACTTGGAGATCGATCACGCGCGCACGCGGGTGCAGCGTGCCGTCAGCAGGGCGACGTTGGATGCACTCAACGCCAGGGCACCCTCCGGGGACGTGGACCTGTGAGGCGCACCCTGGCCCTGCTCCTGCTGAGCGTGGGCGTGGCCGCCGCGCAGCGGGCACCCGCCGGGGTCCTCACCCTGCGCTTTCTCGACGTCGGCCAGGGCGACGCGGTGCTCATCACCAGTCCAGAGGGGAAGAGCGTCCTCTATGACGGGGGGCGCAGCGAGGCGAGATTGAAGGCCCTGCTGGCGCAGTATCAGGTGCCGTCCCTGGACCTCGTGGTGGCCAGTCATGCCGACGCGGATCACATCACCGGTCTCGTGCCAGCCGTGCAGCAGTTCCGGCCGCGCTTCTTCCTGAACAACGGCCTTGCCGGAACCACGCAGATCTGGCAGAAGCTCGTCTCGGCCGCGCAGCAGGCCGGCACGCAGGGCCTCACGGCAAAAAACCAGGTGATCAATCTCGGCAGCGTCAAGCTCACGGTGCTGGCCCCGCCGCCGGGCATGACCGACCAGAACACCAACAGCGTCGGGTTGCTCGTGCAGTTCGGGGCCTTTCGCGCCCTGATTACCGGGGACAGCGAGACGCCGGAAACGCGGGCGTGGCTGCGGCAGTCTCCGGCCACCACCTTCGGCCCGGTCGACGTCTACAAGAGCATCCATCACGGGGCCAGGAAAGGGGACTCCGCCGCGTGGCTGGCCGCCGTGAGACCCAGCAACGTGATCATCGGTGTCGGGCCGAACAGCTACGGGCACCCGACCGCTGAGGCCATCACGCTCTACAAGAAGGCGGGCGCGGCGATCTACCGCACCGATCTGAACGGCACAGTCACCGTGACCGTGCAGCCGGGCGGTACCTACCAGATCAGCGCGGCCCGGGGGACCGGTACACCGGCCACCCGCACCGGGGCCCCCACCCCTCCACGCACCAGCGGGGTGCCCCTGCCCGTCAGTTACCCCAACTGTGCGGCGGTGCGGGCCGCCGGGAAAGCCCCTCTGCGGCGTGGGCAGCCCGGCTACTCGCCGAAACTGGACCGTGACGGCGACGGCGTGGCCTGCGAATGACCCGCCGGGGTGACGCCACCTCCTCGGGGCTCGCGTGGTCCTGTGCGGCCTGCTGAGCGGCCTGACGCTCGCGCCGCCGCTCCTCGCCTCCACCCGGCCGTGCCGGTTTGGGCCTGTACGATTCGGGCATTCTTACCCGCGGCGCAGAACAGATGTGCAAGACTCTGCCAGGCGCAGACTGCGCCCACCCCCCGGGCCTGTAATGCCGCACAGGTCCCAAGGAGCTCCCATGAACAAGTACTCCGGCGTATCCTGGATGTCCCCTCCTTCCAGGTGGGAGGCGCACGGCGCCCCACCTGACGGTCCCGCAGGACCTCGCCCCGCCACGAAACGAGACGGTTTCGTGACCGGGCGCTGCCCCCCTCAGGGACCCACCGGCTAGAGCGACCACGAACGCTCCGCCCGACGTCAGCCCCGACTGACCTGCACCCCGTCGAACGGTGGCAGGCACCCGACTGACGTGTGCACATCAACATCACGGCCGCGTCGTCACGCTGCTCTGATCTCTCCGGCTTCCCGGCCCCTGGGATCCGCCCCCCTCTCGTCACGACCTTTCCTCCCGGATGGGCCCGTAACGATTCGGGACGGATCGTCCCACGCGCGCCGGTGCCGCTTTCCCCGAAAGGTTTCACATGACTCAATGCACCACCCTGCTGACCATCCTGATCTCCGTCTACATCGGCGCGGAACTCGTCAGTAACGTCACCGCCGGTCGCCTCGTGCAGCTCGGCTCTCTGGTCTTTCCCGGCGCGATCTTCCTGTACTCCCTGACCTTCACACTCAGGGACGCTATCCACACCGCGGGTGGCTGGACGGCCGCCAAGGCGGTCCTGTGGGGCGGCTTCGCTGCGAACGCACTGCTCGCCGCGTACGGGCTGCTCGTCAATGCCCTTCCGAAACCCGGATTCTTCCAGGACGACGCCTATCAGGTGGTCTTCGGGTCCACGGTTCGCGTGGTCCTGGCCAGCCTGGCCGCGTACCTGATCAGCACGGCCCTCGACGCCCTGATCTTCGAGCGTCTGCGCCACCGTGGGGTCACCGTTCAGGTCATCGCGTCGAACGCCGTGAGCACCACACTAGATACCGTCGTGTTCATCACGCTGGCCTTCGCCGGGACCGGCGCGCCCCTGCTGAACTTGATGCTTGGGCAGATCATCCTGAAGATGCTGATCAGCCTCCTGCTGATTCCCCTGGTCCGCTGGGTGCGGACCCAGGTCAGTCAACCGCAGGAGCCCACCCTCACTGCCGCATCCGCAGGGGTCCGCTGATGCCGTGGAAACTGAGTTCGGAGTTCACGTTCGATTCGGCGCACGTGATCACCGGCTACGACGGCCCCTGTGGGCGGCTGCACGGGCACACGTACCGCGTGCGCATGGAACTCACCAGTGAGAAGTTGCGGCCCAGTGCGCACGTGAAGCGCGCCATCATGGTCGCGGACTTCAAAACACTCAAATGGGCCAAGAAGGACGTCGACGCCGGCGGCCTGGACCACGCGTACCTGAACGACCTCCCCGACCTGGGCGACGACACCACCGCCGAGGTCATCGCCGCGTACATCCACCGCAAGACCATGGACCGGGTGCGCGCCGACCTACCCGAGGGGGACGACGGCGCGGACCTGCGCCTGCACGTGACCCTGTGGGAAACGCCGGACAGCTCCTGCGAGTACTGGGAGTAACCGGGTGAGATATCCCGTGTACGAGCGGTTCTACACCTGGCAGGGCGAGGGAGTGCACCTGGGCCGCGCGGCGTACTTCATCCGCCTGTACGGCTGCCCCCAAGCCTGCCCCTGGTGCGACAGCGCCGGAACGTGGCACCGCGACTACCGCCCGGACGGCGTGACCCTCATGGATGCCGCCGAGTTGGCCGAGGTGGTGAGAGCCGAGAGTCCGGACGGCGCCGTGGTGGTGATCACGGGGGGCGAACCGATCCTGTTCGACCTGAACCCCCTGACGGACGCCCTGCATGCCCTGAGCCGCCGGGTGCACATCGAGACGAGCGGCATCGCGCCCCTGCACGGGGCGCTGGACTGGGTGACGCTGTCGCCCAAACCGTTCGGGCAGCCCCCGCTGCCGGAGGTCGTGGCACTCGCGGACGAGGTGAAGATCATCGTCCACGAACCGGGCGACATCCAGGCCGGGCTGGACACCCTGACCGGCCTGAGAGAGGACGCGGTGATCTGGCTGCACCCCGAGTGGAGCAAGGCCCGCGAACGGGACCTGACCGTGCTGAACGCGATCACGCAGGCAGTCAAGGAGAACCCGCGCCTGCGGGCCGGGTACCAGATGCACAAGCTGTACCGCGCCGACGACCTCGACGCGCACAGCGACAAACGCCTCATTCCGCTGGGCGGGAACGCGGCACTCGGGTACTGATTGAGGAACGGCGCTGTCTGAGGTGAACGCACTAAGCTGTCTGGTCTTGATGGAGGGAAGAGCCCTCCAGGCCGTGAAGAAGGATGGAGAAAGTCATGACGAATCAAGGGAAGAAGCGCGCGGTGGTGCTGCTGTCGGGCGGGTTGGATTCGAGCACGGTGCTGGGCATGGCGACCCGGGACGGGTATGCGTGCACGGCGTTGTCGTTCCGGTATGGGCAGCGGCACACGGTGGAACTGGAACGCGCGGCGAAAGTGGCGGCGCACTTCGGGGCCGCTCACCGGGTGATTGACATCAACATCGGGTCGTTCGGGGGGAGTGCCCTGACGGACGAGAGCATCGTGGTGCCGACGGACGGGACGGCGGACGGGGTGATTCCGCCGACGTACGTGCCGGGGCGGAACACGGTCTTTATCGCCGTGGGTCTCAGCCTTGCGGAAGCGATCGATGCCGAGCGGGTGTTCCTGGGGATCAACGCGGTGGATTACAGCGGGTACCCGGACTGCCGCCCGGAGTACCTCTCGGCGTACCAGACGCTGGCGGACCTGGCGACGAAGGCGGGCCTGGAGGGGCGCGGCGCGGTGCTGACGGCCCCACTGGCGGAGATGACGAAGGCGGACATCGTGCGAGAGGCGCTCGCGGTGGGCGTGCCGATCGATGTGACCTGGAGTTGCTACCAGGGGGGCGAGGAGCCGTGCGGGGTGTGCGACTCGTGCCGCATCCGGGATAAGGCGCTGATTGAGGCGGGCCGCACCGACCTCGCCACCACGTACGCCCAGGCGCAGTGGGCTCCTTGACGATGTCGAAGTACCCCAGCCTCCTCGTAGTGAGTTCCTGCACCGGCGTCAAACGGGCCAAGCCCACCAATCAACTGGTGTTGGCGGATTTCCGTCAGGGTGGTGATCATCTCCACCGGCGCGAACAGGAGCTCGCGTCCTACCGCATGAGCGCCAAGTTGATGTACACCGGCATGCAACACCAGCAGGTCTCTCAAGCTTTTGATCTGCTGAGCACGCGCAAAGACATTGTCAGTCGTCTAGAGATTATTTCCGCCGGGTACGGGTTGATTCATCAGTACGATTTCATCGTGCCGTACGAGACCACGTTCAATGATCTGAACCGGCAGGAAGTCCTGGAATGGAGCCGACAACTGCGCATTCATGAAGATCTCAATGCACGGGTGAAAGCGTACGACATCGTGGTATTCCTCCTAGGGGAGAATTACCTGAAATCCGCGTTGCTGCCACTCGAGAGTCGCCCGGATCAGAGTTTCATCTTCCTGGCCAGTGGGGGTAGTGCGGCCACGTTACCCAAGCACGCGGCGAAGCAGGCGGTCATGCCCCTGGTCAATAAGGACGCGCGCCGGTTCGGCTACGGCATGGTGGGCCTGAAAGGCTTCTTGTTCCACCAGTTGGCGCGGGCCGTTGTGGACCAGCCTGAGATTCTGCGTGACTGGCACGCGGATCCTCAGGCAGCAATTGAGTACCTTGAGGCGTGGCAGGAACACCGGTCCGCCCCCATCCTGCTGGCCAGCGAGGACCTGTCCGAGCAGGAACCGGAGGTAACGACCGAACCAGCTCTTCTGTCTGTGCACCGCTCTGGGCTCGGGTTCAATCCAGAGGGTCTGAGCAGCGCGGACTTTTATCCACCGGCCCAGCACGCGTTGCCTGTCCCGCCGCGCGCCCGGTTTACGGTGGTGATCAACAACCGCGACAAACTCAAGATTGCCCGGGGGCTCGGTGGTCAACCGCTGGACGTGCCCAGAATGGAGCGCATCTGGAATTTCATTGAACGTGCGCCGCGGGGGTACTTGACGTCTCTGGCGTACCATAACCCGGACAGTGATCCGTTGCCTCAGACCGCGGAGGGAAACATCTATGACTGCGGCGCCTGGAGTTACAAGACGCAGCCGTACCCGATCTTGAAGAAGAAAAACGGACCGCTGACGCCGGACAGCACCATGCACCTGTTTGAACAGGCGGGGGCCCGGGAAGGGACTGACATTATTGTCTCACCGGACATGATGATTCTGGACGGGACGGACAGTCCGCAACGGGCCCGGGAGAAGATTGAGGTGTCCATGCGCTTTGCCAAGGGGATGCGTCCACTGGCCGGACAGCACCGCCTGATGGGCGTGACACACGGCACCTTCGAGCAGCGGCACGAGATGATGGAGCGGTACCTGGACCTGGGATTCCGGCACATTGCGTTGGGGAGCCTCGCCCTGAAGTCCAGCCGCGACCCGTACTTCGTGTATCGGTGTGTGGAAGATGCGTTGCAGTACCGGGCGCAGGATCCGAGTCTCTACATTCACGTGCTGGGCGTGTCCAGCATCAAGTGGGCGGCGACGCTCACGCACTTGGGCGTGGATTCCTTTGACGGCTCAAGCATGTACATGTCGGCATTCACGGGTGGGACGTTCATGCGGTACGTGCCGGACAGTCCGGATCTCCTGAAGAAATACCGGATTGTCGAGAATGCACCGGGCAGTGACGAGTTACCCCCTTGCACCTGCCCGGCGTGCGCGGCCATGCGCGAAGAAGGGTGGGATACCCGCGCGCAGGGAGGCAAACCCCATGATCCCACGGGCCGTCCGTACAACGGGGGCAACGAAGCGAACATGGGCCGCGCCGTTCACAACATCAACATGTACCTGCGGGCCTTGCAGGACGTGCAGGCCCGCATCGTGGCTGGGGATGAGAGTCTGCTGGTTAAACGGGACCGGTATGAAGCGGCCCGTGACCGGCGGGCGCACAGCGAGCAGGAAGTGGAACGCCTGCTTCACTGACCCTGATTCATGCCGGGCGGCGGGGCACCAGGGCCGCCCGGCACGAATCAGGGTGCCGGGTCCGGCGCAGAGGACACTCTGGCCGTGGTGGCAAGCAGGTCGCCGAGCAGGGGCAGGCTGTCATCACGGGATCGCCCGGCAATCTCGTCGGGTTCATTCAGGCCGTGCTGACGCAGAACGTCTTGGATGAGGTCTGGATGCTGCTGACGCCACTGCAATACCGCCGTGGTGATCTGTTGGGCCAGTGGTGGGGGTAGGCGTTGCA
This sequence comes from Deinococcus hopiensis KR-140, assembly GCA_943327755.2. Taxonomy (GTDB): domain Bacteria; phylum Deinococcota; class Deinococci; order Deinococcales; family Deinococcaceae; genus Deinococcus; species Deinococcus hopiensis_A. Next base: position 27,690 of record CALPYF020000038.1, on the reverse strand, counting down.
GGACCTGCTCTGCTGCAGTGAGGCGTTCCGCGAGGGCTTGTAACGCCGTGACCTCGATGAGCCCTTCACCCCGAATGACTCGGGGGCGCGGACGTGGACTGGGGTGCCGTTGAATGTGGATTTTGAGGAGAGTGTCGTGAAACGCGAGCACTGCCTGCATCCACGTGATCGGCTCAACCGCCTCAAGACGTTCGCGCCAGGTGCGGGCCACTGTGCTCTGCGTGAGGGGCGGTGCGTGTTCCAGCGAGGTGCGGGCCGCCTCTGAACTCGCCAGGAGGGTGCGCCACTCTGGTGCCCTCCAGGTGTGGCTGCTCGGCGGCGACGGCACGGTCCACCCGGCTTGGTGGGTTAGGCGTTCCAGATGACGGCAGACGAGATCCAGGTCATCAGTGTGCTCAAGGGCGTGTTGGAGGGTGTGCTCCAGCAGAGTCCAGTGGGTCCGGTCTTCGTCTGTACCAGTGTAGGTTTGGAGGGCGGCCGCGTACTCCACGGCAGGCTGTAGCAGGTGTGCGAGGGAACGTTTACTTCCGCGTTGGCGGAATGGGGCGGAGAGGAGGGTGGACATTGGCAGGTTGACCAGGGCGTGCAGGAAGAGCGTGGGGTCGAACTGCTGCGCTTCGCGGTCCAGGAGCGCCGGATCGAGAACATCATCGCGGTGGTGGAAGACACTCAGGAAGAGGGCTCGGTAGTGGTCGCGCCGCTCGCGCAACTCGCGGTGGGTCCGGTGAAGCACGCGGTGGGGTCGCTCGGCTTGCCAGGCCACCCGGACGTCGCGGGGCGGCAGGTCGTACTGCAGGAGGGCGCGTCGACCGGCAGGCGTCTGTGTGGGCAGGGGATCGCCCTGACTCACGTGCTGACACAGCCACCACAGTCCGAAGACGACGCGCTCGTAAGGCATGCCCAGAAGCCGCTCCAGGTGTGCCCGGAGGTCCTGCCGAAAGGTGGCGGCTGCCCCTTCGAGCAGTTGCCGGGTGTAGCCAAGGTCTGCGAAGCACTCCACGTGATGACTGGCAGAAAATGAGTAGGTAAGGCACTCTTCAAAGAACTGGGCCGGTAACGTCCGAGGGAACTGCAGACTTGGCCAGTGATCTGGTAAGAGGTCGCCACTGTCGGGCAGGAAGATGGGGAGATGCTCATGGCCGCGGGTGTACTCGAGGGGGTCGGCGGTGAGGGCGTTCTGGTGCGGGTGTTGAATGGCACGTGGATCGGTAAGGGCCCGGACGACGCGTTCTATGCCGCGCTTCAAGTGCTGCCGTTTTGAAAAGGGCGTTCCGTGCCCGTGCCAGCTCTGCAATTCGCGCAGCGCTTCACGCCAGGTGTCCGTTGGGTCGGTCGTCGTCTGTTGCTGCGCGAACAGCCAACTCGATCCGGTCGGGATTTGGAATGAGGGAACCGGCGCCAGTGCGTCGTATCCGAATGCGCGGGCCACGTCGTCCGGAACGCGAATGTGATCCCCCTCCTGTTCACCGTGCCAGTACAGGAGTGCCTGCACCTCTGTGGGCAGGTCTTGATGGTAGAACGTGACGCTCGGGGCGCGCAGGTACGGGTGAGACTGGAAGAACGTGAGGTGAGGCGGCTCGGGAAGCGTCAGGGCCGGTCTGATCACGGCGTCCAGCAGGTTGCGGGGGGTCTGACGGGGGTTGCCGCTCTCCACCAGGTGCAGGTATAGCCGCTCGAGCATGCGGGGCGTGAACGGGTAGAGATTGGCGAATGCGGACGACTGTCCGTCAGGGGCTGGGGGGAGACATCCGAGATACCGGCGCACGAGGTCGTGGAGGTCCTGAGGTTGATTGAGGAAGAAGGTCTCACCGCTCGCGTGGGAGAGCTGGAAGCGGGCGCTGAGCCGGTCGCGGACGTAGGCCATTTCCGCGAGGTCTCCGCCTCCCTGCAGGTGGGACTGCTCGAAGCCGCTCGTTAAGCCGATGACGGCGTCGAATCCGGGGGTGGAGAGGTCAAAAATGTAATCGAGGAGGTCGTCCCGGAGAAAGCCGAGGGTGGTGATGTCCTCAAGGAGGAACACAGGGCGGCGGTCGGATTGAGCGGCGTGGTTGACCAGGGCGCGCAAGGTGGGCTCCAGCGACTGAATGCCGAGCACTTCCCGGGCCGCGCCGGACAACCAGGCAGTCAACGGCAGATCCGGAGGGGGTTGGGGGAGGTCATCGGGGAGGCCCATGGGTTGACGGGCCGGCTGATAGAGACTTGCCGCGATCGCTGGGAGGAACGGGTCGAGTTGCTCAACGTAACCCAGACCGTGTCCTTCGCGGTGGGCGCGGAGTTTCAGGTGGAGTCGCAGGTGGTCGACCAGGACCGTCTGGGGCACCGTGGTGGTGTGTCCGACTGTTCCCGGTGGGAGGTGCGCTGCCAACACGTCGAGGATGCCAGTGAGGTTCGCCTGTCGCCGAGAAATGTGGATGGGGAGGTGTCGTTCCCCCAGATGGTATTCCAGCCACTGGCACAGTTCTGATTTGCCACTGCCGGTTTCGCCGACGATGAACCAGACGCGGTTGCTGTCGAGGGGGCGCGACTGCTCGATGAGTTCAAGCACTTGGTGTTCACCGACGAACTCCCCGTTGGGCAGGCCGACACGGTTGTGCGACACCAGGATGCGGTTCATACGCGTGTGGGTCAGCGTGAAGATCCGCTGGTCCTTCTGGCGGGATTCGGTTGTGAACACGCGCGCGACGTCTTCAGGGTTAAACGGGGTCCACATCGTGTCCTCCTGATGGTGCCCAGTGGCTGACGCGCCGGCCACAGCAGAGGACGCTGCCCACCGTGTCACTGGCGTAGGTGAGGGTGACGTGCCCTTGGGTTTCGAGTCGCAGGAGGGCGCGGGCAAAACCTTCGTGGACGTCTCCCAGTCGCGTGAAGACAGCGCAGAACTCGTCGTGCCACTCTTCCAGCATGGGCCTCACTGGGCCGCCCTCACGGGGAAGCAACTCCAGGAGTAAGGGGGTTGTGGGACTCAGGACCAGTCGTTGGGGCGGCATGCGGACGACCAGCCCCAAGTCATGCATGAATTGCAGCCAGAAGTTGACTTTGGTGTCGTTCCACCTGAACGCGGCGCCGTACGGGCCACTTTCCATCAGTTCCACCACGGTCGGCACGTCTGTGTGGACCTTGCCCTGCTCGACCAGGACGTCGTGTACGCCGCGGAAGGCGAGTTGAGCCAGGTCATCTTGAGTCGTGAGGAGGTGAAGGACAGTCGCGCGCAGGCGGGTGGCGGGGAAGGGCGTGCGGAAGGTGCGGTCATCCCAAGCCCGCTCGGCACTGCTCTCAAACAGGCCGAGGGTGACGCCGAAACTGAGGGTTTCTTTGAGGAGGGTGGCGGCACTGGAGAGGTAGTAGGTCCACCGTGGGGTGAGTGCCGTGGTTAATTGGGGGAAGGTAACGGTGCCCCGCTCAGCGATGACGTGGTGGAGGAGAGCAAGGTCGTCATAACGGACTGGTATTCGGCCGATAAGTAGGCTGCCTGCCATTCACCTTCTCCTTCTAGATCGAGTTTGGCGTGGTAGTGGTTGTGGATGCACCGGGCGTACTTCGCGCGAGTGTCACTGCCCATGAGTTGCGTGGGGTCATCTCGACAGACCGGGCAGACGCATGGGAGGGGTCGGGCGAGGCTGCTGTAATACCCTGTCACCTGTGGAGATTCCGGGCGGGTGGACTTATCACTGATGAACCGGTAGCGGCGGTATGGACGGGCGTAGATGACGCTGCCGTAAATCGCGCACCAGATGGCCGTGGCTGAGTCACAACTGAACACACCGTTGCGGCGTAGGCAGGCGAGGACGTAGGGCGCTGTGACACCGAGCGCGTGTACAGAGACGTCGCCCGCCCCTTCAGTGGCCGCTTCGATCATGAATGGCAGTAATTTGCGGTTGCGCCGGTGGAGGGCGGCCAGACCGCCGAGTCCGATGAGATCAGGGGAAAACTGGCTCAATTGGGTGACGACGAGGTACATCTCGTCCGGTGTTCGGGCCTGAGCGACGGTCATGCGAGCGTACGGTGCAGGCATGGGTTGTTGCATGAACCACTCCGCGTTGAGGAGGGTGGCGTGGACACTCACGCGGGCGTCTGTATCCAGACGTGGGAGGACGTCGCAGTGACTGAGGGTCACCCGACTGTGTGGGAACTGCTCAGCGATGATCAATTGGTCGAGGAGTGTGCGCATCCGGCTGCGTTTGGCGTTTCGTTTCCCATGATGGTAAGCGCCACTGTCAATCATCACCTCCGCAGGAGAACGAAATGGATATTGAAAGTTGGGCGAATAGGTGGTGGGGGAGAGCAGAAGGCGGGCCGTCGGGTCGAGGTGCGCCACAGGAAAATCCCAGGGTGTGAAGGTACTGAAATACTTCAAGAGGACCTCCTGCGGATCAGCGTATGACGTCGGCTCAAGAGAGAGGGACGTACATCTTGAGTATTATAATACGCATATTATAATATTTTACTCGTGAGTGGTTTTCGCGGCACGCTGAGGCGAGATGGCCCGGACTCCCCGCAACTACCAGCGTGACGAAAAACAACTGCTTGAACGTATTGCGGTCCGCGTCCAAGATGCCCGTCTGGCTGCCGGTTTCAGCCAGGAAGAATTGGCGCACCAAGCGCAACTTTCCCGCAGCCACATCAGCAAAATTGAAAACGCAAAGTACGATCCTCAGATCACTACCCTGATGCGGATCGCACGGGCCTTTAAACTCGACCTCGACCATTTTTTGGCTCAGGGCGATGAGAAAGGGGCTTCACTGCCTGAATAGGGTAGTTGGCTGGAACTAGACTCTGTTGGCGAATTCCCAGGTGGGGGTAACAATGCGCTATGAGTCTGCATGCGGCCGGTAGTGCTCCAGTTTTGACTTCAAGCGGCGTTACGAGCGTTCGCCGATGAGGTGAGTGTAGACCAGTGCGTGGCGTAGTGACGTTCACCCTTTGATCGGTCCAGCCCAAATGAGCCCAGCGTACTTCATGAGCCGCCCCCAAAAACGGATCCAGGTCAAATCGGAATCTCCGGTTGGACGTGAACCGAGGCAAACTGCGCTGCGAACGCGCTGGGCGCGAGGTTTTTCAGCGCGGAATGCGGCCTGAACGAATTGTACTCCCGTCTCCAGTGCTCGACTTTTCGGCGGGCATCATCCAGGCTCAAGAACCAATGGGTATTCAGGCACTCGTCCCGGAAACTCCCGTGGAATGACTCGATGAAGGGGTTGTCTGTGGGCTTTCCTGGACGGGAAAAATTCAGCGTCACATGGCACTGGTAGGCCCAGAGGTCGAGCACCTTACTGATGAACTCGCTGCCGTTGTCCACTTGAATTCTGCTCGGACTGCCTCTGATCTCGCTGACCTGGCGCATGGTCGCGACGACGTCTACTCCCTTAAGCGCCTAGTCGACCAGAATCGCCAAGCACTCCCGGGTGAAGACGTCGACCACCGTCAGAGCGCGCAGTCGCCGACCGTCATACAACTGCGTGGCGATGAAATCCATCGCCCACACCTCACCATGCTGTGCTGCACTCGGCTGCGCGGCACGGTGTGCCGCGCTGATGTGTCGCCGCGGTCGCTTCATCCGCAGATTGAGCCCGGTCTGGGTGTACAACCGATACAGCCGCTTGTGGTTGATGCGCCAGCCCTCTCGGGCCATCAGCACGTGAATGCGCCGGTATCCATAGCGCACCCGTACCCCCGCGATCTCGGTCATGCGCTGGACGATGGCGGGCTCGTCTGCCCGCTTCTTGAAGACGTAGCGACATGTCGAGCGCGCGACATGCAGACCCCGACAAGCCCGACGTTGACTGACGCGGAACACGTGCTGGACGTGCTCCACCCACCCCCGCCGTTGGCGGGGGTTCACAGCTTTTTTGAGATGACCTCCTGCAGCATCGCCTTGTCCAGGCTCAGATCCGCCACCAGCTGCTTCAGTTTGCGGTTTTTCTCTTCCAGCTGGCGAAGCCGACGGAGTTCCGCAACCCCCAGCCCGCCGTACTTTTTGCGCCAGATGTAGTACGTGGACTCGACGACGCCCATCTTCCGGCAGACCTCGCCGACGGACGTGCCGGACTCGACTTGCCGCAGGGCGAAGGCGATCTGCTCTTCGGTATGCCGTGCTCCTCCCATGCTGACCCTCCTGGGAACGTGTGTTCCTTGAGTGTGCCAGATTTTCCGATTCATTTTGGAACCGATTGCGGGGAGCAGGTCAGACGATCTTGTCTCATTCGGAGTGGGCCGACCAATTGGGGTCACGTCAGCTGTTTCCCCACGGTGAGCTCCAGTGTGCTCGTCCCTCTCTTCGAAAGGGTCAGATTCTGGAAATCATCTCTGGAGCACTACCACCTCTGCGATCCCATTTGTGTTGTCTTTGCCGAGTTCGTATGCGTGGTGGCATTAGCAGGGTCAACCTGGGGGGGTGGAAGACTTGGCGCTGCGGGCAGCGCCAGCCGACTGGCAGCCGTTCAAGAGGACGTTCGCTGACGGTGCAGAACGCGTGTTCTGGCGGGCAGAAGTGGGCGGTGGGCCGTACGGGCCTGGACGCGCTCTTCGCTTGATTGTGGTGACGCCTGACCCAGTCAAACTGCCGCATGAGACGACGGAATACCTCATCACCAATTTTCGGGAGAGCGAGAAGGACAGGTCACCGGGACGCGTCCCGGTGACTCCGGCGGGCTCACTGGAGGTGGCACTGCTGTATGCCCGGCGCCCCCGGATTGAGCAGGCGTACCGGGAGGTGAAACAGCATCTGGGTTGGACGCACTGTCAGGCCCGGTCAGACATTGCCCTTCGCCGACATTGGAGTCTGGTGTGCGCAGCGTTTTGCTTTTTGCACTGGTGGAACGCGCACACACCACGGGGCGAAGGTGAGACATCTCAGCGGGCGGATGCACGGCATCCGCCCAGGTGGAGCACGCTACTGCATCAGGTGCGATTGTGGCTGGAGCCTTTCGTCTGGGTGTGGCAAGCCTGGCGGGCCTTTTCCACGGAGCGACCACCTCGGCCACTCTTCCTCTTGCTGGATCAGGTCGGCCAGGGTCAACCACTCCCGATGTACGTAGCCTGAATACCGTGTGGGACAGCAAACTTTGCCCGAGTCAACGGACTATCAATAGTAGAGTCGTGAGGCGTCCCCGGTGGCATTTTCGGTATTCACAAACAGAAACTGTCCCCTACCAGGGACGCTTTCTCATAATTTCTGTCAGGCGGTCAGGTGCCCTGCCACACCACTCCACGCTGACCTATGGTCCTACCTGATGAAAATTATATTCATAAAAACTTAAGCCTTCAGGTCGACACCTGTTGGCTATGGCCAGGACGGGCGCAAAGTTGTGCGCCTTCTCCCGAGGTGCATGTTAGTTTCAAGCCATGAAGAACCGACGCCGATGTCGCCTGAGTCGGCAAAAATGGCTTTTTAATTCAATGCCTGCCATGCCCACTGGCGTATGTGAAACGTTACTTATGCAAGACACTGACTGTGTTCGGCCCCAGCCTAGATGGTGAATAGTGATGCGATCGGGGACATAAGTGCGCGACAACAGATGTCGCGGGCACACGTCAGCATGGAGCTCGTGAGAAATTCCAGTCCGGGTCTCAAGCAAAGCGGCCAACAAAGACCCGTTCTCAACGGTTGCCCAACTGCCGAGTCCCTACATACAAAGGATGTACACCATGCCGATTCGTGAAGGTCAACTGGCGATCTGGACAACGAACCCACAGTATGGACTGGCCAAGGTTCACCAGGTGAACGGGGACTTAAGTCGAATCAGTTACTTCATTTCGATGGCCAAGCAGCGGGCGTTCGAAGTGCCGACCAACGAATTGCGATCACAAGACCCGTGGCCGCAAAATCGCGTCTACGTGAATCAAGGCGGCACGTGGAAAATGGGCCGCTTGACAGAACTGCGTGAAAACTCAGAGGCGTTCATTGTCCGCTTTCCAAACGGCGTCGAAAAAGTCGTGCCGGAGCCCGACGTGTACGTGCGTTCCGATGGGGCGGTCGAACCGATGGAAGTGCTGAAACTTCATGGCCACGAAACGCCCTATTTTTTCGAGCGTCGCTGGCCATTGGTTAAGCACTTGTTGGAACAACGAACGGCCAGTGCTGGCATTCCAGCCCTGCTGTCAAGCGCCATTGACCTGCGCGATCACCAAGTTGAAGTGGTCCGTCAGGTGCTTCACGATCCGGTGCCCCGATACCTTCTGGCTGATGAGGTGGGGTTAGGCAAAACCATCGAAGCAGGCATCATCATTCGCCAACTTCTCATCGACCGACCGCAAGCGAAGGTGACCATCCTCGTTCCACCCCACCTGGTCGGCCAATGGAACGACGAAATGGACCGCCGGTTCCGGTTGCGCGATTTTCCTCAGGCAACCGTGCAGATTCTGATGCACGGCGAATCTTCTATTCCATTGTCGGATCTCCTCGTGGTGGATGAAGCCCACCGCATCTCGGGCGAAGCATTTGGCACGGCTTCCGAACAGCAGCGGTACCGTCACCTAGCCACCGCAGCAAAGAGCACCCCCCGGATACTCCTATTGTCCGCCACCCCGGCGTCCAGTAACCACCGGGCATACCTGGGGATGCTCCACCTACTCGATCCGAACGTGTATTCCCTGAAGGACGAGGCTGCATTTGACGCTCGCGTGCAGGCGCAAGAGGCCCTCGGCAACGCTGTGTTTGCCCTTCAACCCGACGTGCCCGTCATGCTGCTGGAAACCGTGTTCGATGAACTTCTCCAGTTATTCCCGGCAGACCGGCGCGTCGCCGAGATGATCCGTACCCTGCGCAGTGACAGTGCAGATACACCGGCGACGGTTGGCGCACTCCGCTTATACATCAGCGAGACTTACCGCTTACACCGGCGGATGTTGCGTCACCGCCGGGAAACCCACGCCGAGCACCTGGTCCGCGGCCGACAACTGGGGCCCCCCCTCTCCGTAGCGCTTCAAGGGACCGTAGGCGCTTGGGAAGCGTTTGACACGTGGCGCGAAGTACTGGACGTGGAAACCGAGCAGCAGGCTCGGCCCGGGGCCGTACAGACACTGATGCACATGTGGTCCGCCGCCGTGACCGGCTTGCCGGAATGGACGGAGGCAGTGAAGCACCGTCAGGCGCTCAAGCAATTGTCCATTGGCGAGCGCGACGCATTGGCCGTGATGGCCGAACGCTTGAAGCAGACAGACACCACTGCCACTGAACAAGAAGTGGCCCGGGCGGTCGCCCAGGCTGCGCGCCAAGCCAACGGAAAGACCGTGGTGTTTCTCAGCAGTCCCTCCGCCGCCACGCGCCTCCTGAGCGAGCTCGACCGACTCCTGGGACCGCGCCGCGCCGCACTCGCCTCTCAAGGCGCAACGGCCGTGACGTGGTTCCGAGAGCATCAAGACGCGCTGGTGCTGGTAGTTGACGAAGCCGGGGAAGAAGGATTGAACTTGCAGTGTGCGGACCTAGTCGTGCATGTGGACTTGCCACTGGACGCGCGGCGGCTCGAGCAACGCCTCGGCCGCCTGGACCGTTACGGGCGGGGCGACAAGATTGTCTCCCGCGTGGTGATCAGTGAGGCGTGGCCCGACGTGATCCGCCACCACGCCGACCTGCTTAGCGGGCCATTGGACATCCACAACACGTCAGTGGCCAGTTTGCAGGTGCTGCTCGACGGCCTGTTGAAGGAATTCGGTCACGCAGCCCTTGATGGTCCAGCCGCCCAACACCGCGTGATGGCCGAGTTGCCAAACAGGGTGCAGGCCGAACTCGACCGGGTTCGGCAGGTTGAGATGCTCGATTCCTTGCAGTTGGACGCTTCGCAGGTTCTCGAAGCGCAGATGGAGGCCTTGCACGACATGGAAGCGCAAGAGTTCGACCGGTCCTTCACGCGCTGGGTCAAAAGCGCCCTCATGTTCAAAACCACGTATGACGAACGCAGCGTCATGTTCAGCTTTGACAAGAATAAAACCCTGGTGAATTGGGAGCGCATCAAGGTGTTGCACCCCCTCCTCCAGCGGGCAAGTACCTTCTCCCGACGCGATGCCCAGCGCTATGGATTAGCGCTCCTCCGGTCCGGGGAGCCCTTCGTTGACGCCATTACGGCGTACCTCAACTGGGATGACCGCGGGCGCAGTTACGCCTATTGGCGGCACGACCCTAGCTGGACGGGCGATGACCTCATTACCTTCGCGCTGCACTTCACCGTTTCTGGTGACCTTGGGGACGTGGCGCGCCTGGCGCAGCGCGAACACCTAGATGAAGCGAGCCTGGGCCGGCGGATGGACGGCCTGCTGGGACCCACCACGTGGACAATCCACTTGGATCAAGATGGCCGCCCCGTCTCGGCTGAAGCGAAGGGCGCTCTGGAACGGCCTTATCACAACGGCGACCGCAACCTGTCCACAGAGAGGGTTTGGGCGCTTGAAGAGCTCGCACCGCCAGGAGTCTGGAAAGCCATGTGTGACCATGTTCTCGCGACGGCGGACGCCCAGTTGCGGGCTGATCCGGCCTTCACTGCGGTGATCGAACGTGCCCACCGGCACGCTCAGACGGTGGTGAACGAGCGACTGGGCATTCTGCGTAGCCGCCAAGCCGCAGGCCAACGCGATAGTGGTGCCCATGAACTGGCGGTGGAGGAGTGCTTGGCGGAGGCCCTTCTGGGCGGAATTGCCACACCTGCCGTCACCCTCGACGCCGTGGGCGCCGTTGTCCTGTCCGCGAGGGACCCATTTTGAACGACAGAAGTGCCGCCTTCATGCGTCTTCAAGACGCCCTGCTTCAAGGCGACTGGGAGCAAGAGCAGTTTCAGGAGCCCACCTACCGCCGCTGGGTCAGGGTGGCTGCGACCGCGGCGATGCGGGCCCGCCGCGGCCACCCTAATAGCCTGGATCTAGTCTCGATGACGCGCCAGGTGCTGCGCTATGAAGCCCATAACTGGAGTGAGGACGTCAGCCTGGTGGTGCCGGCCCCCGCCCCGGGCACGCCGTGGCCAACGGCAGCCCAGTGGGCGACCTGCAGCGTCTCGGCTGAAGTTCACGGCGCTCAACATTTCCGCCTGCAAGCCCGGCCATGGACGCCGAGTTATGCGGCGGGGGCCGATCCAACGGCCGCCGCCGCGGAGCGCTCACGCCGGCAAGCCAACAGTGTGCCTGCTGATCCGCTTTTCACCGCCTTCAGTGGGTTTGATGACTACAGTAGTGCTGGGCAGCAGCAGGCCATGCGGGCCCTGTGGTATGCCCCGCCCGGGGCAACCTTGATCACGGTCCTGCCCACAGGCACCGGGAAAAGTGCAGTCGCTCAAGTTCCGGCCCTACAGATGGCCAAAGAGGGCCACCTGACCATTATGGTGGTTCCCACCGTCGCCTTGGCCCTCGACCAGGAACGCGCCATACACCACGTCGCAACCCGGTCTGAGGTCGAGTTGCCTCACGCCCTCGCTTACCACGGTGGCCTGTCTCAGGACGAAAAACGGGTGTTTCATGAACGGATTCGTGCGGGTCATCAGCGGGTACTGATCACGTCACCGGAAGCCCTGGTCAGCGGCTTGTCTGGCACGCTGTTCCAGGTCGCGGAAACCGGCGGGCTTGGCCTCCTAGTGATTGATGAAGTGCACCTAGCCTCCCAATGGGGCAATGGCTTCCGGCCGGAATTTCAAGTTTTGGCGGGGCTCCGCCGCGCCCTTCTCGACGCCAATCCCAGCGGTCGAGCCTTCAAAACCCTGCTTCTTACAGCGACACTCACGCGAAACGATCTGCAGGCTCTTCGAGAACTGTTCGGCCGGGAGCAGACCAACGAAGTAGTTGCGGCCGTAAAACTTCGCCCTGAAATTGATTACTGGTCGGCCACCCTGCCTGACGCCGACGAGCGTCGGACCGCCGTAATCGACGCTGTGCTGCACGCTCCCAAACCCTTGGTGGTGTATACCACCAAGGTAGTAGACGCCCAGCACTTCCACACCGCTCTGAAAGATGCTGGCCTGGACCGGGTGGGCCTGGTGACCGGACAAAGCGGACCGCAGGAGCGTCAACAGGCCGTGCAGGGCTGGCAAGACGCCACCCTGGACATCATGGTGGCCACCTCCGCCTTTGGTGTGGGCATCGACCAGGCGCACGTGCGGACCGTAATCCACGCCTGCGCGCCGGAAAGCATCGACCGGTACTACCAGGAGGTAGGCCGCGGGGGCCGTGACGGCCGGGCTTCCCTGGCGTTGTCGCTGGTGACCCCAGGCGACTGGATCGTGGCGGAAGGCCTCAAGAATGAAAGTGCCAAAAGCATCAGTGTCGCCCGTGGCCTGGACCGGTGGCGCCGGATGTTCCAAGCGGCCCGGCCTCTGTCGACGCACCTATATGCTGTCAACGGCGCCCTGAATCCCGCCGACCTGCTGAACAGCACGCAGCGCAGCCGCAGTTGGAACATGCACACCCTGAACTTGATGGCCCGTGCTGGCCTGATCCGGTTGAGTGACGCCCCACCGCCCCAACGCTTAACGTACGACACTGAGGAGGCGTTTCAACAGGCCACCGAAGAGCACCACCTAACGCAGTGGGTACAACTGCGCAGCGACCTCCATCTGGACGCCGTGGCGTGGCAGGCGGCGGTGGAGCCCATCCGCGCCGCGCAACGCGACGATGCCCAGCGCAGCCTGGAAGCCCTCCGCGCCCTGCTGACCGGTCAGGTCGAAGCGTCCTCAGTGCTGGTGTCGGCCTACAGCGTGCATGGCCCAGGTATCGACCCGAGTGATGCTATTTATCCTCAGCCTGCGTGTGGCGGGTGTGCCGTGTGCCGGGCCCAAGGCAGTTTCGCCTGGGATGGGATTGATCCAATTCCGACCATCAGCAGGTGGCACGCACCGGCCACGCAGTTGACCCATTGGGCCCGTCCTGGCCGCGTCACCGTCGTCGCCTGCGACGACCATAAGTCTCAGATGCACCTGCTCAGGGCGCTGGTCGAAAAAGGCATCTGCGTCGTGGTGGATCCAGACGGCACACTCAGCCGGGACACGCTCCAAGAGCTTAATGCGCGCGCCCGTGCGCCACTCCTGATCCACCGGAACATTGACCTTCTCTTTGCCCCGCCCCTGCCCACCGTGTGTCTTGCACCGATCACTTGGCCGGACCTCCCGGTCGCCTGGCTGAACGCTGCGGCACAGGAGCGGATCGTCCTGGCCGCTCCACACCACACGACAGCCGGCGGTGAACCGCTCGATCTTTACGACATCCACTGGCGCCTTCACGCCGTCAACTGAGGTCAACATGTCAATTCTGGTGAATCCGGATGCCTTTCCCCAAGCCATCCGCGCGGTGTACGACCTGGCAAAGGTTTTCCCTGGGACCGCTGAGGACTTCTCACGCCTTCTGGTGCCTCATAGCTATCTTCCCGACGATGATCGGTACCGTGACGGCCGTGACATCCTGAAAAGTGCGCTCAATGAAGCCAAAGCGCTGGGGCTCATTCAAGACCGTGACGGAACGATCTCTGCGGCGCAGGCTTTCGCGGATGACCGCGCGTATCTTCACGGTCTGTGCCGCGCTGTGCTTGCCCAGGAAGAGAAGTTCTGTGCAGCTGCGCAGTGGTTTCTCCTCCAGGATGCGTACAGAGCGCCGGCAGTCAAAACGTTTGATGAGTATCAGAAGCAGGCCCTGGGCATCACCGCGTTCATTCCCAACGCTACACAGTTCTCCAACTTTGAACGCTGGATGCGGTACTTGGGTCTGGCCCGCGACATGGCCGGCGCATTTATGCCTGACCCCACCCGCGCCCTTAGTTACGGATTGACCGCCGCAACGGACGTCGGCGAATTCCCTGTCGCGGACGTGTACGCCAGGTTACGTGACGCGCTGCCAGCCCTGCCGGCCGTGACGAACGCCGTTATTCCCAGCAGCGTCAGTTACGCCCTGAAAGGGCTGATGCGTGCTAAACGGTGCGTCCTGCTGTCCCACGCTGACGCCGAAAAGTGGACCCTGACCCTGCCGCACGGGGCAACGATGAACATTTCCCATATCAAGGTGACGAAGGTGAAAGCGTGAGCGCTCCTCAACCATTCCGTGAATTCGTCTGCTGGCACTCCTCCTCCCTCGAAGAGGTCTTAACGATCGTCGCGGCCCGTCCTAGTGAAGCCGTGTTCCTGGCCACGCACCGACCCGCCCAGATGACCCGGCGTTCTGGGGACGGTGATCAGGGTGCAGTGGACTACAGCGAGCAGGCCTTCCGCGATGAGTTTCTAAGTTCCAAACGGAACAACCTGCTGGTACCCGTCATCGGATCGAGCGGTTCAGGGAAGTCGCACCTGATCCGCTGGCTGGACACCCAAGTGGAGCGGACGCCGGACCGCCACGTCGTGAACGTACCCAAGCACAGCACCAACCTCCGGGACGTTATTACCCTCATTCTCAAAGAGTTGCAGGGTGAGGTCTTCAACCAGTTCCGAGAGCGGCTCTCCCGGGCCGCTGACGGCCTGACCGTCACACAGGCCGTCTGGGACCTGCGTAGCAACCTTGCTTACTTGATTGAGCATATGCCCCCCGGCGTGGACATCAAACGCGCCAATGGTACGGCACTCACCGCGAATGAACTGCAGTTCTACCAGCAAAACCTCCCGGCGTTCATGCTGGAAGACGTGGTGCGCCGCGCCCTGGACGCAGACACAAGTGTCCTTACCCGACTGATTAAAGAGGCCCTGCACGGCCGCACCGAAGACAAAGACGCCGCATTCGCCATTCAATCGGAGGATCTGCCCTTAACGCTCAAGGACGTCGCGGCCGCCAGCGCCAAAGTTCGGGTGCTGTACCAGCAACTCTCCACGAACGCTGGGGTGCGTGAGGCCGCCGTGGCAATCATGAATCACTTCCTGGCCCCGGCGCTGCAGCGCCTCTACAACCTGAGCGGCGACGACCTGATGTCGCTGATGCGAGACGTGCGGCAAAGCCTCAAACAGCAGGAGAAGACCCTGATTCTGCTGATCGAAGATTTCGCCCTGCTGCAAGGAATTCAACGTCCCCTGTTGGAGGCCCTCATTGACGATGACCAGCGCGACCTGTGCGATATTCGTGTCGCCTTCGCCGTCACCACCGGGTACTTCAAAGACATGGAAACCGTCCGGACCCGGTTGAGCTTCGTGGTGGACCTAGACGTGAAGCCCGGCAGTCAGAAAAAAACCAAAGACGTCCGGGAAACCCTCGCCGGCCTGTACCTTAACGCTGCCCGCCACGGGGACGCCACACTGCAGTCGGACCTGACTCAACTGCGCGCCGGGACCACCCTGGAATCGGCATGTACGAACTGCCAGTTCCAGCCGGTCTGCCACCTATCGTTCGGAAGCGTTACCCTCGCCAACGTTAAAGGGCCAGTCGGACTGTTCCCCCTGAACGCCGAAGCCCTCGATGTCGTCAACCGCCGTCATCAGCCAGTGGCGGAGTTGGTCAATCCCCGCGAACTGCTGCGCGGCTTACGCGAAACGCTCAGCGAGGCCCAAGATGGCCTTCCTGATCTGGCGTTCCCGACCCGGCGGTTCCAGCAGGCCTACCTGCAAGGCGTCGAACCATTGAGTGACGCGGACACTGCGCGCCTGAACACTATTCCGGACGTCGCGCACCGCAAGCAGGCCGATGCCGTCGCCCGCATTTGGGGTGGCGGCCGGCCCCAGTACGATGCGCCTAAAGGCATTCATGAAGCCCTCGGCTATCCGTTTGCCCGCGGCAGTAATATTCCAGCGCCCCCAGTCATTGATCTTCCAAACCCCCTGGAAGAGCAGGCCGACGACGGCAGGGGCCGGGGGCCACAGGGAGGCAAACGTACCCCTCTGCAGTATTGGGGGGCTGGAGAAGTCCTTCCCCAAAATGCCGCCACGGAACTGAGAAATGAGGTGGTTGCCGCCCTGAACGAAGTGCTGGACTTCGAAGCTCTCAACCTGGATCTCGGCGCCGTAAAGGCGCGCGGCCTGTGGGGCAACCACAACAACGTGGAGTTCGAAGGGCAGGCCAATCCCACCCGCGGTGCCGGCTTCAAGTTGAAGTTGCCTCTGCCCGGTCAGGACCGCTCGCAGGTGGCCCTGGCGTTGGGCGCCTACCGGCACTTCAAAAAGCATGGCGAGTGGCCCCGGGATCTTCCGGACGCGCCGTGGCAGGTGGCGGAGACCTTCGACGCCTGGGCCAAAGAAGTACTGGCCGCCATTGATCCCCGCCAGCCTGGGCAAACCCCGCTGCCCCTGGCCGCCGACCTGCTGTACTGGCAGGGCGTCGCCACTGGCAATGTCAAAGGGGGAGCCACCCAAAAAGACTGGCTGGTCATGATGCTGCAACCCCCCGGGCCACCGGCACCGGATGCGCCCCCTGGATGGCGCAAGCAGTTGGAGCAGTGGCGTGCGGGCCACGACCGTGCGCGTGACGAACTTTTGGCATTCTCCGGAGTTCGGAAAGGAACGGGGAAAGTCGCGATGATCGATGCGGCTCGCGTGTTGGGCAGCATGAAAAGGCGCGGTCGCCGCCTCGACGACGCTGCACCTACGGTGGTGTGGGACCCGAACGGTCTGGGGGAAGTGAACGCCAAACTAATCGCTTCCTTGCCGTCGGCCGTGCAGGACGCGGCCCAGGAAGCGTCACAGGTGGTAAAGCTGCTCAGCGACAGCCTGAACGATGACGACCTGATAACCACGCTGCAAGACGTGAATGGCGCCTTCCAAGCGGCAGCAAAGGCGGGGGTGCTCGTCACGGAAACCAGTTATGGCGTTGAGCCGAGTGAGACGATCAAACGAGTGATTAAAGAGTTTAGCGAGCTGCCCCTGCCCTCCGTGCGGCGGGCGTGCGAACGCCTGTTGGCCGCTGAAACGCCTGAGGACCGCCTTGACGCGGCCGCCAAAATTCCCTGGGTGGACGCCCGCCGGGCCCGGGACGTCTTGACCACTATCAATGGCACGCTCACTCGGAGCCTTAATAAAGCAGAACAGGCGGCCAAAATTGGCAAGCTGCAAGGCGACGCCGGCAGCCTGGCGCGCGAGGTAATTGGTGAACTGGACGCCGCAGTCCATGTGCTGCAAACCCTCACTCGAGAGGTAAACTCATGATTCGCGAATTGGCCTTGAGCCTGAAGGACCGGGCCGACTTCGTCTACGCCCTAAAAGATGAAACCGAGACGGTGAAACAACTCAACGAACGCAGGACCCGCCTACGGGAGGCGGTCATCGCACTGAACACCGTATTGAAAACCTGGCACTTGCTCACGCAAGCCGGTATTGTTCGGTCTGAGCAACCCAAGTCGCTCACCGGGACGCTCAAGCAACTGGACAAAGTCCGGTTCCTGGCCCGTCAGGATCACCTCAGTCTGTTAAACAACGACGTCCACGTGGCCCTGAAGAACCTGAAAAACCTGACTGAGGACTTGGCTCTGGACAGCCAACGGCTGTGGCAAGAGCACCTCGACCGCCTCAAGCCCCCCGTCCCGGACGCCCTACTTACAGTGCTGGAGCGTCACCCGGAATGGACCGGACGGATCAAGCAGTGGCGGGCACTGAACAAGGACCACGCGCGCTTAAGGGCCCCTCAGCCGGTGACTGCGGCGCTCGTGGCCCAGGCACAGACCCTGGGCGCCCAGTACGTCGGTTTACGCCAAGCCATAGTGGAACTGGACCTGCCTGCCCCCGTCCTGGAGTTCTTCGAGCGAACCGGCGACGGGCGGGCCACCCTCGCCGACCTGACGGCCGACGTGCTGGAATGGCTGCGGGCACATGGGTTGTTACCGGCCTTTTCCGTGCAGTTGAAGCCTTCCCCTTGACGACCTGAGTTCGTCAGGACATCACCCTCCTCCAACCGTTCCTCTAGCGGGGCGTGGGACGCCCCCGGGTCCCCACGCCCTCCACCGAAAGGGAAAGCTCATGCTCAGTGAACCACTTCGCCTCAAGATCCGTGAGGCAATCTGCAACGACCGGTACCGCCGCGCGCCCGCGTGGCGCCTTGCCCAATCAATGGGCCTCAGTACGTCCATGCTGACGAGTGAACTCACGGACGACCCCACGTTCGAAACGTACCCGCAGGCCAAAAAAGACGGAGGCACATACGAGTGCGTCCGGTTCCGCCTCTCACAGGTGGCCCACGCACTGCCAGTCAACCGGCGGGACCTGGGCTACACGTATGGCCAAGACGCCTTGACTACGGCCGTCGCGGCGTTGCATGCCCAGAGCGTCCTGCACGAAGTGGACGGCGAACTCCGGGCCGGTCCGGGCGCCGCCCCGGGGGCGGCGCCCACAGGCGGAGCAGGGGCGGCGTCCTGGGAGGACATTCCGCCGCCGGACGAGCAACCGCCCGGTTCCGCAGTGGCCAGCGATGCAATGCTTCAGGTGCTGAATGCCTTGGAGAACATCGAGCAGCGCCGCATCAACTTTGGCCTGTACGAGACCTTTACCACCGCTGAGGAAATTGCCGCGGAGCTCAAGGGCGTTCGGGGCGACGCCATGGTCAAACAGGATCTCGAGCGCCTCATGGCCATCCGCCTAGTGATGAAGCCCCGCGCAAACCTGTACCGGTCGCGCATTTCCGAAATTGTCAGGCTCCTCAAGAACGTCAAACGCCGGTTCAAAGCAGACGACGCTGCCACTGCGCCTTACCTCGTTCAGAGCGTACGGGTCCAGTTTCAGGATCGCCGCCGACTCCGGCGGGAACACGACCTAAGCGAGACGTTCGAGGCCCTGCTCACAGAGAATCAGGATCGGGAAACGCGCCGGGCAGTGCGGTTTATGCAGAGCACGTTCACGGAGGCGCTGAAGTTTCAGAAGGTCACCCGCGTGCAGGCCGACGCGGTACGCGAAGTGGGGCAGGCCTACCTGCGCCGGAAAGGCGGCGCCTTCGTCATTACCGGCAACACGGGCAGTGGCAAGACCGAAGCGGCCCTTCTGCCCCTTCTGTTGGGCGTCGTCAAAGAGCGGCAAAGGGACGAGACGCCAGGCGTTAAAGTCATCCTAGTGTACCCCCGCCAGAACCTCGCCAAGAACCAGTTGGAACGCGTGTGCCGGTACGTGGCGGCGCTGAATGAAACGCTAGAGGGGTCGGGCCGCCCTATCGAGCCGATCAGCGTCGGAATGGTGTTTGGCGACACCCCCAGAACCGACGGGACACTCACAGGCGTCCAGACAGACGACAAGCGCAAGCCATGGGCCCGGCTGGGCGACGGGTATCAAGTGCCTTACTTCACCGCGCCGGACGGTGCGCCCGTCCTCGCCTCCGCTCCGGTGGGCGGCACCTGCACGCTCACGTCCTCCGGCGGCCCGGCCGACGGTCACTGGAGCCTCACCACATTCCGGGCGACAAGAGACGCCATTCAGCGCACTCCGCCCGACGTGCTGATCATCACGACGGAAATGCTCAACCGTTGGCTCCAAGACCCTCAGGCCAACGGGGTGTTTGGCCTGGCGCCCTCCTCAGGCCCGACCGCTAGGCGGACGCCGCCGCGCGCCATTGTCCTCGACGAGATTCACCTCTACAACGGCATCCACGGCTCCCAAATCGCGTCGCTCCTCCGGCGCTACCAGCACCGCCTGGACCAGACGATGTACGCCGCCGGCCGCGACCTGCCGGCCGATCAGAAGTGGACCAAGCCGCTCATTATTGGAATGAGCGCCACGATCGGCCAACCCGCACAGTTCCTCTCCGACCTAACTGGCATCTACCGCAACAAGGTTCGCGCGCTTGTGCCCACCGAAGAGGACCTCGACCCCGCGCAGGGCCGCGAGTACTTCCTGTTTATCCGGCCGGAATCCTATTCGCGGGGGTACCGGATCGGCGACGCCTCTGCGGCCATTCAGACGATCATGACTATCGCGCACAACATGCCGCGCCGCGCTGAGGTCGGCCGTGATCCGGCCAAACACCGCAGTTTGGTCTTCCAGGACAGCATTTCAAAACTGAAGAAACTCACGGTGGAATTTCGGGACGCCGAGACGCGTCAAGGGCTCGCCCGGTTCCGCCTGATCCGCCCCCCGGGCGACATCTTCGGCAGTGCCGCATTCCGGGACGGCGAGTATTGGTACTTCGAAGGCCAGGACGCACTGCAGTACGGCCAGGACCGGCCGATTCCGGGCGCACCCCCCAGGCCCCTCACGTCCGACGCCCGGCCGGTGTACAGTGGCCTGACCAACAGCCAGGCTCTGGACCAGGACATCGTGTTCGCTACGACCAGCTTGGAAGTCGGATACGACGATCCCAGCATTCAGTTCGTGCTGCAGCACCACGCCCCTACCAACACCGCGTCGTTCGTGCAGAAAAAAGGGCGGGCCGGGCGCTCTCTCCAGGACCGCCCGATTACGGCGCTGACCCTGTCCAAAGGGAGTTTCCGGGACGCGTTCTACTATCAGAACCCTGAGTTGCTGACGGAACCCGACGACTACCAACCCGCCCTAAACCCCGACAATGATTTCGTGCAGCGCTATCACGCGGTGGCGTTGTTCTTTGACGAACTCACCCGCAAAACCCGCAAAGATCACCGGCGGGGCAGGGCGGGGCAGAACTTAGATGAGCACCTAGCCTCGGTCCGCTCACACCTTGCCGAGATGGACGGCAAGGGAGCCCTAACGCGGGCGTACGAACACATCACGTCACGGAGTTTGCGCCGCCAACCCCAACACACAAAGTGGCAGGCGACCTGGGACTGGTTTGAACAGCAGTTGCGAGATCCGGAAGTGGCGTCCCGGTACCAACCTGACCCAAAAACGGATCTGATGCACCTGTGTCCAGTGTTTCCCGATAACCTGTTCAGTAGCGTCAACCTGCCGGTCGTGCAGGTCACGACTCCGAGAAAGACGGGCTCGGACGACATGGACTTCACGTCAGAGGACGTCGCTTTAACCTTTACGGAATTCGCGGTGGGCCGAGTCTCCCGCCGCTACGGACGCAATCATCAACTGCACTGGCGGAATTTCCGGAAAGTGGAGCCTCAAGGGGCGTCCAAGCACGCCGTAGCCATGGAACTGTACCGCACCGACCGGCCTGGGAAGCCCGCCGGCCCCTTCCGCAAAGACCTCGTTAAAGATTTGAGTGACCCAGCCGTGCTTGGTCCCACATTCGACCTGCAATTTCCGTTGAACGTCACGCGCGTTCACGGTCACCAACCTAAGGCCTTCTACCGACTCCGATACCTGCAATTGTACAGTTTCGGAACCCTGAATGGCCGTGATCCCCGGGCAGTCGGTGCCGACTGGTGCTGGCTTGGGCGCAAGAACCTGGACGGCACCGTGAATGTCGTTTATGAGCCCTCAGCGGACGCGCGCAAGACCAAGTTCGGAGAGGGGTGGCGTCACGTTTCACCGGACAGCAACAGCATTCCCCTGTCGTTCAGCGTCGTCCGGCCCCTCACGGGCCCCGCCGGCCAGGTGGTGCCACCCCGCTCGACTGCGGTCTTGCCCCCGCTTTTCGGTAGTCTGCTGCGGCCCCTGGAGTACTACTACGGCGATCATGCCGGCGAACGTTCCCGCCTGTGCGCGTGGGAAATTCACTACGGCGCAGAGACCACGACCGTCCTAGTGGGGCGCGGTCCAAACGACGAACATGCTGGTCGCGGGTACAACATCGTGCGGTACGTCAATGGACAGGACAACACCTCGCTGCTATACGGGTACGATCTCACCACCGAAGGCATGCGCCTACCCTATGACCAGGAGGTGCTTACTAGTCTCGTCGAGACTTTGGTGCAGGACATGCAGGCCCACGACGAGCGCCGCCGTCACCTGCAAGATCAGTTCCTGCGGTACCTCCTGAAGAGCGTTCCCTGGAGTGGGGGAGAAGACGGCCTGAATGTCTTCGAGCAACGCCAAATGGCGGATGTCCTTTGCACGATGCGCGCTGCGTGCCGCGAGCATTACCCTGACCGGATGTCATTCTTGACAGCCCTGCAGGATGAGGCCGGCTTCGACGGCCTCATCAACACTGCCCGGCGGTACTGGCGTGACCACCGTACACTGAACGACGAGTTTGTCGCCCGTGCCCGCCAGACTCTCAGGGATCCTGCCACCCTGAAGGCCATCAACGAAGCCCTTTATAAGGTTGGGATGAGCGCACACATCAAAGGGTTCTTGCAGGACATTGTGCGCCACAGTCTGAAACACGCGGCCCGGAACATGTTCAGCCTTCAGGGCAGTACCGACCCCAATCAGGTGGGCTCCAGCACCAAACTGCAGATCACGCACGGGCGCACCCCGGAGGACACGGCCCTGTATGTGTATGAGCGGAACCAGGACGGTGCCGGGGGAACGCGGGCCGCCGCGCGTACCCTGGCGCCAGAAGAGAACGTGACTGGGCCAGACGCCCTGATTGGGATCCGGATCCGGGAGTGGTGGCGGTACACCCTCGAGTGCCCCATCCATGAAGAGGAGGCCCTCATCAAGGCGGTGCTCGATGCGGATAGCACCCATCCCCAACGCCGCGCCGGTGTGGTGGAGGCAGTTCATGCCACCCTCAAGCGGCCTGTTCATGAACGCGATGACGCCGTGCTGCGCGCCGCATTGACCGCCGCAACCGAACACACCCTCGAGGTAAACAGTCCCGAACTGTCGAGTCTGGCCGCTTTCCTTCTCACCGATGTCCGGGTAATGGGTCAACAGTTCCGCCGGGTGGACTTGCTGTGTGAACTTCTTGACCTGGAACGGGTCTTAAGTCTCTCGTTTGGGCGAACGCCCCTACCCGCCGAACTCGCCGGGTACGCCTTGAGTCAACTGGACGCCGGTGCGCCCCTGCCCACACTTCAGGCCCTGCTTCAGGTGTACCGCGATCATTTCACGGTCTTGCAGACGTCATTGGTGGCGGTGAGTGAGGAGGACGCCATCAGTGATGACGCTGACGGTGGTGGTGACGCCGGGGTCGCCAGCCCGGACGACCGCTTCTTGGCGCAAGTGGAATCCCTATCTGTGAGCACCTGTGTGGACGCCTGCCCGGCGTGCCTCGCCAGCGGTTGTGATCTTGGGCCCATTGATGTCATGCGGCACAGCGTCTCCCGGGCGTGGCTCAAGCGCGCCCACCAGACCCTCACGCAGGCCTTTACGCTCGCCCCACAAGACCAGACTATCGAACAGGTCCTGAGCGTGGCCGCTGCCTCCGGAGGCTTTGTGATGTTCGAGCATTACGGGCAGGTTCCCGCGGCGTTCCAACGCGAACTGCGCGAGCACGGGTTTCGGCAATACGGGCGCCTGTACGATCCGCAGCACCTGACGTACCGCAGCATGATCTACCGGGGGGGCGGCGCATGAAAATGCACCTGAATACTCCGAAAGGGCACCTTAAGCGCCTGGTGCTAGACCTGCTCCTGCAAGCCCTTGAATCTGAGCCAGGGGAGGTGTGGCTCGTCACCCCCTGGCTGAAAGATGTTGAATTTGACTTGCAAGGGGAGGGCGTGCAGCGCAGCGTCCTGGGCACGCCGGCGTCCTCCACCGGATTGCTGAACCTGTTTGAACGCCTGGTCCAGCGCCACCACGTTACCTTGATTGTCAAACCACCCCACGAGTTGGTCGACCTCGGCGCCTTGAGTGGCTTGCATGAGTCACTGCTGATGCGGGAGCAGTTGCGGAACCCGGACGATTTTGAAGATGCCCGTCTGCAGGCGACACTCTTTGCAGAGCGTCAGCAATTAATCGACCAGCAACGCCGCGCGTTCCTTTATCACGCTGATACCGTCTTGAATGCTGAGCGGCTTGCCGCCGCAGGCGTGAAGGTGGCGTACTGCACCAACTTGCATGCCAAGCTGCTCTGGCTACCAAACGGCGGCCTCTTTGGTAGTGCCAACTTCACGAACGGCGGCCTGAACTCTAACGCTGAACTCATGGCTGAGGTGTTAGACACCTCTGGCCTTGAAGCCCTTCGCGCCGCCGCGCAGGCCCTGCTCTCCATCAGTGTGCCCCGCCAACACTACCTGCTGACCGACTACCGGTTCCACATGCCCTTGGATACCTTCAGCCGCCTCGCCCATTCACCGCTGGTGCAAGAGGCTGCTGGCATCATCCCGATTCTTGAAGTGTTCGGGGAATTGTACGCCCCCCGCTGAGTGCAGGTCTCCCAACCGAGTGAGGAGCTTCATGCAGTACACCGTATCGACACGCTTCCTGACTGACCTGCGCAGTCCTCCCGTAGAGCCGCTGCGCAAGGCGATTCTGAGCACCATCCGTAAACTCGCTTTCACACCTGAAGCCAGCGGCCTCCAGGTGCGCCGGTTACAGTTCAGTGACGCCTGGTATTGCCGGGTGAACGACAACTGGCGCATGGTGTTCCGCTGGGGGGAACGGCGGCGCCCGATCCTACTGCGCGTCGTGCCACACAAAATTTTCGATCACCTCAGTGAACGGGACCTCACCATGAACGCCCTGTACGACCTCGAAATTGGCGCGGACGGCACGGGGATGGACGAACCTCAGGTCACCTTCGAGCGACCCGCCCACTGGGGCGAGATGCGCAGCGGCGCCCCGCCACTCGCGGGCTTCACCCCCCATCAACTTCGTCTTCTGGGCGTCCCAGCCGAACTGGCCCGCGCTCTGCGTGACGCGCCCACGCTCGACGACGTTCTGGCCGTCCCTGGCTTGCCAGACACCACTCGGACGTGGCTGGAAGCCTTGGCCACCGATCCCAGTGAGCCCCTCACCGATCCTTTCCGGGTGTTCAAGGAAGCTACCCTCGAACAACTCGAGGATTTTGCGTCTGGGCACCTGCGTGACCTACTGCTCAAACTCACCGACGATCAGAACATGCATGTGCGGCGGTCCTTCACTGGCACGATGCTCCTAAAGGGGGTGGCCGGCAGTGGGAAAACCACCGTTGGGCTGCACCGGGCCCTGCAATTGTCGCAGGCTGGGCGCCGCGTATTGTTCTTGACGTTCAATCCCGTTTTAAAAGCAGTCACCCAGAGTTTGATGGCGGGTGTGGTCGAGACTTTACCCTCCACCCTTCAGGTCGTGGATTATCGCACGTGGATCCTCGATCAGGCCGCCGCCGGCCAGGGCACCACGCCGATTTCTCGCGCCGACGCGCTCCGGATAATGGAAGACGTGCTGCCAGTCGTGCGTGCCTCAAGCGTATCCGCGGTCCTCAAGCGCCCCGCGAGCTTCTTTGTCGATGAAGTCGAACGGGTCGTCAAGGGGTTTGGCCTGACCAGTCTCGACGATTACCTCACCACCCCCCGGTACGGCCGGAAAACAGCGCTCAGCCCCCTGGCCCGAACCGCCGTGTGGCAGGTGGTCGAAGCCTACAACGCCCGCCTGCGCACCGCTGGCCAGATGGACTGGGGTGACGTTGTCATGCACCTATACTTTCATCTGCTTGACAACCCAGTCGACCTCGTGGATGACATAATTATTGACGAAGCGCAGGATCTCACGCCCATCGACCTCCGCACGCTGCAACGCCTCACGCGCGGACCAGGCAGTGAACATAAGAGCGTCCTGGTTCTGGGCGACGCCGCTCAAACCCTTTACTCGCGGGGCTTCTCCTGGAGACAAGTGGGGCTAGACTTGCGCGGCCGCTCCCACGCCCTGCATATCAACCACCGCAACACCCGCGAAATCGTTCACACGGCCAGCGAACTGGTGAGTCGAAACACTCACCTCAAAGAGCACGGAGAATTGCTGCCCATGACGGCGGTCGCGCGCGGC
Organism: Deinococcus hopiensis KR-140; assembly: GCA_943327755.2. Taxonomy (GTDB): domain Bacteria; phylum Deinococcota; class Deinococci; order Deinococcales; family Deinococcaceae; genus Deinococcus; species Deinococcus hopiensis_A. The sequence goes on along the minus strand of CALPYF020000038.1, from coordinate 2,125 downwards.
GGCCCCAAGCCCATCTTGATGCTCTTTGAAACGTCGCACGCTCAACGCGCTTTTGTGATTGAAGAAATCACCCGCTTCCGGGAGGAGAACCTCCTGCGCCTCCACGACATCGCGATCGTGGCAGGGCACGACGAAGTGGCCCGGGATTACGCCCACGCCACAGCGCAGCGCGGCATTCCGGTCGACCGCTGGGACGAACAGGATTCAGACGTCGACGTCCTGCGCGAAAGCGTCAAGGTCATGACCATCCAAACTGCCAAAGGTCTTGAGTTCCCCGTTGTCTTTCTCGTGGGCCTCACTGCTGACCTGAACCACAGCACTTCCACTTGGAAAGAAACGGACGAACGGGACATTCTCATTGAGCGGAGCAGGATGTTCCTGTACGTCGGCCTCACCCGCAGTGCCGAACTGCTGTACGTGTTGGCCGAGAAATCCAACGCCACGCCATTGCTCAACGAACTCGACGCTGTCGACTTGAGAACACCACAATGAACACCGCGCAGTTGGCCACTCGGGTGCAAATGGCCGCCCTGCCCGAAGGGGAATACGGTCTGATGCACCCACGCCTGGGTCACCTGAACCTCGCCTACCCTGAGGTGCGTGTCGGGCTACGTTTCACGAACAACCCCGAAAGTGAACCTCTGGTGGAGGATGACTGGGTCATCATCGAATGCCAGGCCAATCCCATTGACCTCCGGCGGGGCCTCCTGGCCCTCGGCGAGGCGTACCAGCACCGGGACGAGCAGGAGCCTCTCCTGTACACCCCAAAGCAAGCAGACTCACCGAAATACGAGCATTCATTTGGGGCGGACGACCCTTCAGACCCCCCATTGGCGGATGTTGGTCTAGGTGTGTCTGTCCCTGCTACTCGGCAGGAAGGGCCCTCCGCCGTCACCGGAGCAAAGGCAGGGACCGTCTCACCGGACCTAGAGGCCGTCCTAATTCACTACCTTGGAACGCACCTGCTTCGCACTTTGCGCCACGCCCCGGACGACGTGATGCCTTGGTGGGTGACCGCCAGTCAAAGTCCTGAGTTGCACTCTGCCGTGGCGCGGGCACACCGCGTCCTTCTGGACCAGGAGATGCTTGACAAGCAGTGAGAGGGGTAGCCAACAAGAGTTTCCAGGCAGGAAAAAGGCTCGACTAGAACGAAGGCCCAAGAGGGAGGGGATTGAAATTCCCCGGTCTCATGGGCCTTTATGCGAAGTGACTATGCCTCGCACCCCCGGCTTATCGCGAAGCGTCATCACGGCACTGCTCACCCGAGCCACCAGCATCAGTGCCGTTGTCCCCTACGACACCGTCGGGAAAAGCACCCTGTGCCAGGGATTGGCACAGGAGACCTTCGCGTCCAAAGCTGATCTCAAACGTCGAGCCAGGAACGCGCCCAAGGGCGCGTTCCTGGCCGTTGATTTCGTTATGGTGCCTCACGCCGGGGTGGAGATGGAAGGCGTGACCTATCACTACATCGGTCAAGCCCACACCCGCCTCGGTCATCAATTCACCTCAGCGGCCCTCGTCAAGTTCGGCGAAGATCCGGTGCCGCTCTTGGTGTCAACGGCGCCGAAAAATTGGGTCTTCGCAGCTCTTGGTGAAGCGAACTCAGGTGGCCATACTCAGGAATGGACGTGTCTGTTTGCCTTCCGAGTGCTGGCGACCTCACCCTCCTGAGTACCCAGACCAGTCCCCACGTCCTCTGGCTCAACGTCGAGAGCCGAGCGCGCTCGGCTCTCTGTCCGCAGTGTGGGCGGCCGTCCAGCCGCCGACACAGTCACTACGTCCGCGTTCTCAAAGATGTCCCCCTCCTGGACCGTCGTGTCCGGTGGCACCTGACCGTTCGGAAATTCTTCTCGGCGCCTCGAACACCAGCAGCACCTGACGGCGCTGGAAGCTGGGGCGCGAAGCGCCGCCCGTATCCTCAAGGAACTCGGCAGCAGGGCCAGCGCTAACACGCTGCTGGCGCGCCTCCGCAGTCCAGTGGTAGTGCTCCAAGTTTGACTTCAAGCGGCGTTACGAGCGTTCGCCGATGAGGTGAGTGTAGACCAGGGCGTGGCGTAGCCGAGCGCCGAATGACGGCGCTCGTGGTTGTACCACCGGTGAAAGTCCGGCATGGCCGCCCGTACAT
>CALPYF020000037.1 GCA_943327755.2 Deinococcus hopiensis KR-140 | reverse complement strand
GCGTTGCGCAGTGCGTGCCGGTACACGACCTTGCCGGCAGTCAGGCCCTTGGCGCGGGCGGTGCGGACGTAGTCCTGCCCAAGGACCTCGACCATGCTCGAGCGCATGTAACGGCTCCAGCCGGCCACGGACGCGAAGGCCAGGATGAACGCGGGCAGGATCAGGTGATGCATCAGGTCCAGCACGGAGTCGCTGCCGATGGTCTGGATCCCGGCCGAGGGCAGCACGCGCCACTGCACCGCGAAGAGCAGCTGCAGCATCAGTGCCAGCCAGAAGACCGGCATGCTGACCCCCAGGAAGGACAGGAAGGTGATGAGGTAGTCCACGCCGCTGTAGCGGCGCACGGCGCTCACGATGCCCAGCGGCAGGGCGATCAGCAGGGACAGCACGAAGCTGGTGCCGCCCAGGATCAGGGTCGGGCCGAGCCGCTCGAGGATCTCCTGTGAGACGGGCCGGGCGGTGCGGATGGAGTAGCCCCACTCGCCGGTGAAGAACGCCGTGACCCACGACACGTACTGCACCGGCAGGGGCTGGTCGAGTCCGAAGGCGACGCGCATCTGCGCGAGCGCCTCGGGACTGACCGAGGGGTTGTCGGCGTACACGTCGAGCGGTCCGCCGGGCGCGAGGTGCAGCACGCCGAACAGCAGCAGCGACACGCCCAGCAGCAGGGGCAGCGTTCCGAGCAGTCGTTTCAGGAGGTGGGCGGCGTTCATTCAGACCTCGCAGCGTGTGGGGCGGCGCCCGTTACTTCAGGTACCAGCCGCTGGTGTTCACGAAATTGGTCATGTTCGTCGGGTTGGGTACGAAGCCCCCGAGTTTTTCCGTGACGGCGATCATGGACGGGTTGGTGGTGATCGGAATGCTGGGCAGGTCCGCCATGAGCGCGCTCTGGAATTCCCGCAGGGCGGCCGTGCGCTGGGCGGGGTCCAGAGTGCTCTCGGCACGGGTCAGCAGCGTGTCGATGCGGGGGTTCGAGTACCCCTGGCCGTTGTTGACGCCCTTGCTGCCGAAGAACACGCTGTAGGTCGGGTCGGCGGAGGTGATCCAGCCGCCGTAGAACAGGTCGTAGTTGCCCTTGTAGCGCGCGTCGCGGAAGGCCACGCCGGACTTGTTGTCGGGTTGCAGTTCGATGCCCGCCTGTTTGAGGGACGCGATGATGACCTGCTGGGCGTCCTCGTCCGTGGAGCGGCCGGCCTGCGCCATGATCTTGAAGCTCATGCGTTTGCCGTCCTTGACGCGGATGCCGTCCGGGCCGGGTTTCCAGCCGGCCGCATCGAGCAGCTGCCTGGCCCGCGCGAGGTTGTAGTCGTATCTGGGCACGGCGGCGTTGGCGTACGAGAACACCGGCACGACCACGCTGTTGATCGGGGTGGGGTAGCCGCCCAGCGCCTTGCTGACGGCGGTCTTGTTGATGGCGTAGGCGAAGGCCTTGCGGACGTTCGGGTCCTTGAAGGCGTCGACGGTCTTGAGGTTGAAGTCCAGGTGCTGCCAGCTCAGGACGTTGTTCTTCACGATACGCAGGCCGGGCACGCCGTCGATCTGTTTGACCTGCGAGTACGGGATGCTGTAGGCGAGCTGCACCTCGCCGGTGCGCAGCTGCGTGACGAGGGTGTTGCTGTCGGGGATGATCTTGAAGATCATGCCGTCGAGGTAGGGCAGCTGCACGCCCTTGCTGTCCTTGCGCCAGTAGAAGGGGTTGCGTTCGAGGATCACGTACTGCCCGCGGCGGAACTCCTTGACGCGGAACGGGCCGGTGCCCAGGGGTTTTTCGTTGTAGCTGTCGGTATTCAGGTCCTTGCCCTCCAGCGTGTGCTTGGGCAGGATGCCGAAGGTGAACAGCGTGCTCATAAAATCCGGCGCGACGCGCTTGTAGTTCACGACCACGGTGGTGGCGTTGGGCGTCTCGATGGAGGCGATGTCCTCGGTGCCGTCCTTGCTTTCGGCGATGAATTTGGGGTTCTTGACGGCCTCCCAGGTGAATTTCACGTCGGCGGAGGTCAGGGGCTGCCCGTCGGACCATTTCACGCCGGGGCGCAGGCGGTAGGTGACGGTCATGGTCTTGCCGTCCGCGGCGACCTTGATGCCGCCGTTGCGCACGCTCGGGACCTGCGTGGCGAGCACCGGGACGTAGTTGGCCTTGGCGTCCGGGGCGACGAGGCCCTCAACGACGGCGGCCTGCACGTCGCCCAGGAAGCCCGTGGAGTAGACGTTCAGGGTATCGATGTCGTAGCCGAGGCCGACGGTGAGGGTGCCTCCACGCTGCTGCGCGGTCGCCATTCCGCCTAGCAGAATGAACGCAGCGCCTGCGGCACGAAGAGCGTTTCGGGATACGGAATGGGCGAGACGGGAATTCCAGGCCATGATGCAACCTCCGGGGAAGGGGTGGTGATTCATCCTCTCTGGGCCGAACTGAACTGTCTGAACAATTCCGATTGTAAGAACCCGCGAAAGGCAAAGTCAACCTCTACCGACTAGGCCATTTCGCCCAGCGGAATGAACTCAGTCCAAAGTCATTCCACGATACGGAATCTGGAGTACGCTGCGGGTGGAGGTCCCAATGCCCACACAAGACATGACCCTGCAGGACCAGGAACTCGGCCAGCGCCTCACCGCCCTCACCATCGGCATGGATCAGCTCGAGCGCCGCCTCTCGCGCGGCCACGGCGTGCTCGACAGCGAGGGCCTGGTGCCCATCTACCTCGGTCAGGACCTCGTCCCCGCCCCCACCTACCACGACTGGGAAGAGGTGCACAGCGAACTCGCCGCCCTCGACCAGGCCACCGCACACGTCGCGCCCGGCCCGCGCCGCGCCTTCCTGGAGGACATGCTGCGCTCCCTGCGCACCGCCGCCCGCCTCTTCGAGGGCGAGGAACTCAGCTTCAGGGAGAAACTCGAGCAGCTCGTCGGCGTACCGGCCGAACCCGTCAGCGAGGCCGTCATCCACGACCTCCAGGCCCGCATCGACACCCTGCTCCGGGAGGCCGGGTACCGCAGCGGCACCCTCGCCGAGCGCGTCCACCGCTGGGAAGCCGACGGGGCCATCGCCTCAGCCGACCTCGGCCCCACCTTCCGCGCCCTGATGGACGAGGCGCAGCGCCGCACCGACGCCCTGATCTACCCCACCGGCGACTACACCATGGCCCTGAACGAGGTGCGCGGCGTGCCCTTCACCGCCCGCTGCAACTTCAACGCCGGCCAGATGGACCTCAACGTCGACCTGAACTTCACCCGCTCGGCACTCAAGCACCTCGTCTGCCACGAGGTCTTCCCCGGGCACTCCACGCAGCTGCTCTACACCCGCGCCGCCGCCGAGCGCGGCGAGAGCACCCCCGACGTCCTGCTGTGCACCGCCAACGCCGTCACCGGCTGCGTGCAGGAAGGCATCGGCGACCAGGGCGTGCACCTCATCGACTGGATTGAGGACACCCACGACGCCATCCACATGACCCTGCGCCGCCTGCGCTCGGCGAGCGCCACGAGCGCCGCGTGGTACCAGATGGGCGCCGGCTGGAGCGAGGACCGCGTCCGCGCCTTCCTGCGCGACACCAGCTACGGGCAGCCCGTGTGGATCGACGGCCGCGTCCGCTTTGCCAGCTACAGCTTCCGCGGACCCTTCATCGCCTCCTACTGGCACGGTGACGAGGCCGTGCGCACGGTCCGCGAGCGCATCCGCCCCGATCAGCGGGCCGCGTTCATCGACACGCTATATGGGCAGATGCACTCGCCCCGGAGCCTCATGATGTTCCAAGCTTGAGGTAGCAACCACATGAGTGAAAACGTCCAGAGTATCGAGCGGGCCCTGACCCTGATCAACACCATCGTGGACGCCCAGCGTCCACTGAGCATCGCGGAACTCTCCCAGGCCGCCGGTCTCGCGCCCAGCACCATCCACCGCATCATCCAGACCCTGGCCGCCAACGGCTACATTCACCAGGACCTCAGCAGCAAACGCTACGACATCGGCCCAGAGATCGTCGAGATCAGCCGCTCGCTGTACCTCAGATACGACCTCGTGCGCCGCGTGCGGCCCTACCTGCAAGACCTCGTGGACCTCACCGGGGAAACCGCGCACCTGGCCGAACTGTACGGCACGAGCGCCATGTACCTCAGTCAGCTCGAGCCGCTCAGCATGGTCCGCATGTTCACCACGCCCGGCTCCATCGCGCCGCTGTACTGCAGCGACGTGGGCAAACTGTTCCTGGCCGACCTGCCCCCCGCCCGGGTGGCGGACATCATCCAGAAGACCGGCCTGCGGCCCCGCACGCCCCACACCATCACCAGCCCCGAACACCTCGACGCGGCCCTGCAGGTCGTGCGTGAACAGGGCTACGCCGAGGACGACGAGGAACGCGAGATCGGCGTGCGCTGTGTCTCCGCCCCGATCCTGAACGGCGCCGGTAAGGTCATCGCCGCCATCGGCATCGCCGGGTCCAGCGGCCGGCTGCTCAAGGAGCGCGTACCCGACCTGGCCGCCGTCGTCCTGCAGGTCGCCCACCGCGCCGCCACCGAACTCATCCTGCAACCCCGCGACGAGGCGCACATGCCATGACCGAACCCGCGACTGGACCTGCCCGCCTCGAAATCAGCCGCGCTGAACACGCCGGGCGCCGCGAGCGGCTCGCACAGCGGCTTCAGGACAGCGGCCTGAGCCACATCTGCGTGTTCGGCCCGGTGCGCGTCGCGTACCTCACCGGCTTCCACTTCGCCGCGACCGAACGGCCTGTCGCGCTGGTCCTGACGGACGCGGGCGACGTCACCATGCTCCTGCCCGAACTCGAAGCAGAGCACTACGCCCACCAGTGCCCGGACTTGCCTGGGCCGCTGACCTACCCCGAATACCCCGGCGGCGGCAGCGGCCGCCACCCCCTGACCCTCCTGGCCGATCACCTGCGCGCCGCGCGGCCCGGGCGCGTGGCCGCCGACCACGACGGGTACGAGAACCGCTGGGGTTACCGCGGCCCGGCCCTGTCGGCCCTGCTCGGCCAGCCGGTCGTGGACGGCCTGGCCCTGATTGACGACCTGCGCATGATCAAGAGCCCTGCCGAGATCGCCCTGATCCGCGAGGCCTGCCGCTGGGGCGACCACGCTCACCGGGTCATGCAGGGCGCCATCACCCCCGGCACGAACGAACTCACTGTCTCCCACGCCGCCAGCCTGCAGGCCACCCGCGACCTGCTGACGGCCCTCGGTGACCGCTACGTGCCCAAGGCACGCGAGGGCCTGCCGGCCAACACCATGTTTATCAGCGGCGCCAACACCGCTCACCCGCACGGCCTGCACCGCAACGCCGGGGTGCAGCCCGGCGACGTGCTGGTGACCGGCGCGTACGGCGTGATGGGCGGCTACTAGAGTGAACTGGAGCGCACCATGCACGTCGGCGAGCCCACGCCCGAGTTCGAGCGGTACTTCGCCGCCATGCTCGCGGCGCAGGACGCCGGTCTGGCCGCGCTGCGGGCCGGACGGCCCTGCTCGGCGGTGGAGGCCGACGTCCAGGCGGTCCTCGCAGACCTGGACCTGACCCACCTGATCCGCCACCACACCGGGCACGCCTTCGGGCTGGAAGGCCACGAGCATCCCTTTCTGGACCTCGACGACCACACCGTCATCGAGCCCGGCATGATCTTCTCGATCGAACCGGGGCTGTACGTCCCGGGCTTGGCGGGCTTCCGGCACTCCGATACGGTGCTCGTCACCGAAGACGGCGCCGAGCGGCTCAGTCTGTACCCCCGCGACCTGCCCAGCCTCCTGATTCCCGCATCCTGAGGGCGGCGTGTCGGCGCGGGAGCGGCGCGTCCCCTCCCCTGCCCGCGTCACAGTGGCGTGGGCGCACGGGAGCACCCTGGTCGTCCCCGTGAACCGGCGCGGTGGCGGTCAGGACATTCGGGTGCTGGGGCGCACTGACGTCAGTGCGGCTCCGGTCTGACCGGCGGGGCGAGAGCGGATCTGCGCCGGGGCATGGGCCCTGACCATGAGCGCCGGGGACCAGGGACTGTCTCTCACCGACGTGCCGAGCTCAGGAGGCGGCGGAGGGCTGGAGGTACACCCTCGCCTCGTAGGGCCGCAGGTCCAGGGCTGGTTCCGGGCCGTAGTTGCCGATCAGCTGCTGCGCGCCCGGCCGGAGTGCGAGGTCACTGGGCCACGCGCAGGTCTGAGTGCTGAAGTTCAGGACTGTCAGCACCTGGGTCTTACCGAGCGTGCGGGTGTACACGTACAGCGATGGATGGTCATCAAGAAGGGCGTCATAGCGGCCGTCCACGAGCGCGGCGTGCGCGCGGCGCATCCGGATCAGCTGCTGGTAGTACGCGTACACCGACGCCGGGTCGCGCTGCGCCTCCTCGGCATTGATCTGCGGGTAGTTCGGATTGAGTGGCATCCACGGCACGCCGGTGGTGAAGCCGCCGTTCGCCGAGGCATTCCACGGAAAGGGCGTGCGCGCATTGTCGCGGCTCTTGCGCCAGATCATGGCCATGACCTCCGCCTCGTCCAGCTGCCGGTCGAAGCGGGCTTCGCGGTAGAAGTTGAGTGCATCGACGTCGCGGTAGTCCCCGATGGACGCGAAGTGGACGTTGGTCATGCCCAGCTCGTCCCCCTGATAGATGTACGGCGTGCCCTGCAGGGTGAACAGCAGCGTGGCGAGCAGCTTGGCCGACTCGGCGCGGTACGGCCCGTCATTGCCGAACCGGGACACCATCCGCGGCACGTCATGGTTGGAGAGGTACAGGCTGTTCCAGCCCCGCCCGTGCAGTTCGCGCTGCCAGCGGCCCAGCAGGGCCCGCAGGTCCGCCAGCGTCCAGGGCGTGGAGGTCCAGCGGGGCGCCCAGTGGGTCCGGTCGGTGTCCAGGCGCATGTGATCGAACTGGAAGATCATGCTCAGCGTCCCGCGGTCCGGATGCGTGAACTCGGTTGCCTGAACGGGATCCACGCCCGGCGTCTCCCCGACGGTCAGCAGGTCGTAGTGCGAGAGGACCTCGCGTTTCATCTCCCGCAGGTACTCGTGCAGGTGAGGGCCGTTGAGAAAGTGCTCCTCGGCGATGGGATACGGCGTGCTCGTCAGCGCGACGTCCGGCAGGTCCGGGTGCTTGGAGAGCATGTTGATGGTGTCCATGCGGAACCCGTCGATTCCCAGGTCGACCCAGAACCGCATCATGTCGTACACGGCCTGCCGCACCGGCGGATGCGCCCAGTTCAGGTCAGGCTGCTCGGGCGCGAAGAGGTGCAGATAGTACTCGCCAGTGCCCTCGTCGAGCGTCCAGGCCGACCCGCCGAAATGGGAACCCCAGTTGTTGGGGGGCCCACCGTCCGCCGCTGGCGGCCGCCAGATGTAGAACTCTCGGTGCGGGTTGTCCCTGGCGCTGCGGGCCTGCCGGAACCACTCGTGCTGGTCGCTGGTGTGGTTCACCACCAGATCCATGATCAGCCGCATGCCCCGCTCATGGACGCCTGCCAGCAGGGCGCGGAAGTCGTCCATGGTGCCGAACTCCGGCATGATCGCGCGGTAGTCGCTGATGTCGTACCCGTTGTCGACGTTCGGGGAGGCGTAGACCGGGCACAGCCACAGGACGTCCGGACCGAGCCGGGCAAGGTAGTCGAGCTGCTCGGTGACGCCGCGCAGGTCACCGATCCCGTCGCCGTCGGTGTCCTTGAAGCTGCGCGGGTAGATCTGGTACACGACGCTCTGTTTCCACCAACTCATGAGGTCCTCCAGTGATGTGAAGCTGCTTGCCGGTCTGCCGTGGGTGAGGGGGGGCGGTGGGTGCCTCCCCCTGCCTCCGGATCCTACGCGGCCCCGGGGCCTGGAGTGAGTCACGCGAGGAGGGCCAGCCGCAGGTCAGGGGGCTGGGGCGCGGCCGGGGGCCGCCGAGTGCCCCGCAGGCGGGCACTCCTGAACGGCCCTGACGACGTTGGCCCGGTCTGGAGCTGGCGTCGTCAGGGCCGGGTGACGGAGGGCAGGGGCGGACTGGCAACAGGCGCGTGAGATGGCTGGGGCGGCCCTCCGGCTACCAACTCAGTGGCCCACGGCGTCCCGGTTCTGGCCGACGCGGTCTGGTGCGCTGGTGAGGCCATACAGCGTGCTGAACTTGCCGGTGAGGTAAGTCAGGTACGGCGTTTCGTCCAGGCCCTGCCCGGTGACCCGCACGAGCAGTTCGTGGGGCGTGAAGGTGCGGCCGTGGCGGTAGATCTGCTCGGTCAGCCACGCGTGCAGCGAGGCGTACTCGCCTGCGGCCAGGTCGGCGTCGAGGTCCGGCAGGGCGTCCTGCGCCGCCTGGTAGAACTGCGCGGCCATGACGTTGCCGACCGTGTAGGTGGGGAACGAGCCGAAGTACCCGGTGGACCAGTGGATGTCCTGCAGCACGCCGCGCGCGTCGTCGGGCACGTCGAGGCCCAGGTCGGTCTTCATGCGGGCGTTCCAGGCGTCCGGGAGGTCGTGGACACTGAGGTCGCCGCCGATGAGCTGCATTTCGAGGTGAACGCGCAGCATGATGTGCAGGTCGTAGGTGAGTTCGTCGGCTTCCACGCGGATGAGCGTGGGCCGCACGCGGTTCACGGCGCGGTAGAACTCGTCGGCGGTGACGTCGGCGAGCTGCGCCGGGAAGTGCACCTGGAGGGCCGGGTAGTGCCGCGTCCAGAACGCCTGGGCGCGGCCCACCCGGTTTTCCCACAGCCGCGACTGACTTTCGTGGGTGCCGAAGCTGGCCCCGCCGACCGCGTAGAGGCCGAGCAGGTCACTGGCGAGCGCGGTGCGGGTCAGTTCGGGCGCGACGCCCTGCTCGTACAGGGCGTGGCCGGTCTCGTGCAGGGTGCCGAACAGCGCGCCGGGCAGGAAGGATGCCTGGTAGCGGGTGGTGATGCGCACGTCCTGCCGGGTGAAACTGATCTCGAACGGGTGGGCGGATTCATCGAGGCGGCCGCGGCCGAGGTCGTACCCGAAGGCCTGCGCGAGCGCCAGGGAGAAGGCGCGCTGCTCCGCGACCGGGTACGTGCGGGTCAGGAAGTCGCTACGCGGCTCGGGACGCTGCCCGATGGCGCGCAGCAGCGGCACGTGATGGGCGCGCAGGCGGGCGAACAGCGGCGTGAGCCGCGCGGTGGTCAGGCCGGGCTCGTAGAGGTTCAGCAGCGCGTCGTAGGGGTGGTCCTCGTAACCCAGGGCGTCGGCGAGGTCGCGGCTGAGCTGCACCATGCGCTCCAGGTAGGGGGCGAAGGCGCCGAAATCGCTGCGGGCCCTGGCGCTGGCCCACGCGTCCTGCGCCTCGCCCTTCAGGGCCGCCAGCGCGCCCGTCAGGGAGGCGGGCACGCGCCGCAGCGCGGCGGCAGCGGCCAGGGTCTGCTTGGCGGCGCGGTCACCGGGCCGCGCCTGCAGGGTGTCCCGCGCGGCGCGGTCGAGGGCGGGCGCGAGGAGTTTCTCCTGCGCCACGCGGCTGAGGGTGGCGGCCTGCTGCGCGCGGGTGACGCTGCCGCCCGCGGGCATCTGGGTGCGGGCGTCCCAGTTCAGGAGGTTCAGGACGCACAGCAGGTCGTTGAGTTCAGCGCTGAGGTGCTCGAAGTCGGTCATGCGGGTCTCCGGGGGTGGTGGGCGGATCAGTGGGGTGGGGTGTTCAGGTCAGGGGCCGCGCCGCGCGGGGTGCGCTCCGCCGCCTCAGCGGCCATCAGCGCCAGCGTCTGGGCGATCAGGGCCTGCGGGACGACCACGACGCCGTTGTCGTCGGCGGCGATCAGGTCGCCTGGATGGACGGGCTGCCCACCGGGCGCCACGGGCACGTTCACGTCGCCCCGGCCGCCCGGCAGGCCCGCGTTGGGGGTGACGGCCGTGCTGAACACGGGAAAGCCCAGGCGGCGCACGGCGTGCACGTCCCGGCAGGCGCCGTCGATCACGGCGCCCGCCACGCCCCGCTCCAGGGCCGCGCGGGTGGTCCGCTCGCCCCAGAAGGCGGAGTTCGTCACGCCGTGCGAGTCGATGACGAGAACGCTCCCGGCGGCTGCGGCGCCGATGCCGTCGAAGACGGCACTGAGGTCGGTGCCGAAGGTGCGGGCCGTGACGGCCGGGCCCAGCAGGCGCGCGCCGGGCCACACCGGCCGGAAGGCCGCACTCAGCGCGCCCTGGCGGCCTAGCGTGTCACTGAGGGCGCAGGTGAAGTCGTCCACGGCCAGCAGGGCCCGCAGGTAGGTCACGGGCGGTCCAGGGCCGCGAGCGCCGCGAAGTAGTGCGCCCAGGCGCGCTGCCCCTCGTACAGGCGGGGCACGCGGAAGAACTCGTTGGGTGCGTGGATGTCCTCGTCCCCGACGGCGAAACTGAAGAACACGGTGTCGAGCCCGAGGTCCTCCTTGAAGGTCTCCAGGACCGGGACGCTGCCGCCCATGCCGACGTCGACGGGCGCGCGGCCGTATTCGGCCTCCAGGACGGCGCGGGCCACGCGGGACCCGGGGTGATCGGCGGGGAGGGCGTACGCGCGGGCGCCGTGGTCACTGCGGCGCACCTCGAGGGTCACGCCGGGCGGGGTGTGGCGGCGCAGGTGCGCCTCGATCCGGTCGCCGGTCGGCCCGGGCTCCTGGCCGGGCACGAGCCGGACGGTGAGTTTGGCATGCGCCTCGGATGGCAGGACAGTCTTGCTGCCCTCACCGGTGTAGCCGCCCCACAGGCCGTTCAGGTCCAGGCTGGGGCGGTCCCACTGGCGTTCCAGGGTGCTGTACCCGGCCTCGCCGTGCGGGGCGGGCGCGCCGGTCTGCTCCAGATACGCCTCGTCCGTGAACGGCAGGGCCTGCACGGCGGCCCGGTCGGCCTCGGGGCGGTCCTGCACGCCGTCGTAGAAGCCCTCGACCGCCACCCGGCCGTCCGGGCCGTGCAGGCTGGCCACGAGCGCGGCGGCCGCGTGCAGGGGGTTGTGCAGGCTCCCGCCGTGCCGGCCGGAATGCAGGTCACTGGCGGGCCCGCGCACCGTGAATTCCAGGGCGGCCAGCCCGCGCGCGCGGACGGTCAGCGAGGGCGTCTCGGCGCTCCACATGCCGCCGTCGGCGCTCAGGACGAAGTCCGCCGTGAGGCGCGCGCGCCGCTCGCGGATCAGGGCGGGCAGGTGGGCGCTGCCGACCTCTTCTTCTCCCTCGAAGAGGAACCTGACGTTGACCGGGAGTCGCCCGGCGGCGCTGAGGTACGCGTCGGCGACCTGCACGGCGATCAGGAGGGGCCCCTTGTGGTCGCTGACGCCCCGGCCGTAGACCCGACCGTCACGGATAGTGGGCGTGAAGGGCGGGCTGTGCCAGCGGCCGAGCGGGTCGGGCGGCTGCACGTCGTAGTGCCCGTAGATCAGGATGGTCGGCGCGCCCGGCGCCTGGAGCCACTCGGCGTACACGGCGGGATGTCCGGCGGTGGGCCACTGCTCGACCACCTCCAGACCGGCCTGCCGCAGGCGCCCGCTGAGCCAGTCGGCGGCCCGCTGCATGTCGGGCGCGTGCTGCGCCTGGGCGCTGACACTCGGGATGGCCGCGAAGGCCAGCAGGTCGGCCAGGGACGCCCCGGCGCGCTGCGCGAGCAGGTCGAGCACGGCCGCCGGCGCGGCGCGGCCCGGATGTGGGGCGGTCACCGGCCGCCGTCCACGCTGAGCACCTGACCGGTGATCCAGCCGGCCTGCTCGGACGCGAAGAACTGCACGGCCGCGGCGATGTCGTCCGGACTCCCCAGGCGCCGCAGCGCCAGGCCCTGCACGAGCTTCGCCTGTCCCTCCTCGCCGTAGCTCTCCCACTGGCGCTCGGTGGTGGGGTTGCTGCGCACGAAGCCCGGCGCGACGTTGTTCACGGTGATGCCGAAGGCACCCAGTTCATGCGCGAGCTGCCGGGTCAGGCCGATCTGCGCGGCCTTGGCGCTCGCGTACGCCTGGATGCCGGTCAGGCTGACGCCCAGCCCCGCGCCGGAGGAGATGTTCACGATCCGGCCCTGGCCCCGGCGTTTCATGTGCGGCGCCGCCGCCTGCGCGCACAGGAACGCGCCGTCCACGTTCACGGCGAAGATCGCGCGCCAGTCGGCGGGGCTGACCTCCTCCAGCGGGCGGCCCACCTGCCCGAGCACGCCCCCGGCGTTGTTCACGAGCACGTCCACCCGGCCGGTGTCGTGCGCGGCCCCGTCCATCAGCGCCTGCGTGGCGGCCGGGTCGGTGACGTCCACGCGGCGGACCTGCACGGGCGTCCCGGCGTCGGCCGCGAGGCGCGCGGTGACCTCCAGGCCGTCTTCCTGCACGTCGCAGGCGTACACCTGCGCGCCGTCCCGCGCGAAGGCGTGCGCGATGGCGCGGCCGAAGCCGTGCGCGGCGCCCGTGACGATCACGGTCTGCCCGTCGAAGCGGAGGTTCACGCCGTCACCCCAGGCAGCTGGGCGCGCAGGTCGTCCAGGTTCTCCCGGCTCAGCGGCCGGCGGCCGTCCTCGATCTCGTGGATGAGGTCCACCAGTCGCGTGCAGATCGGGGTGGGCACGCCGTGCTCGGCGCCGAACTGCACCACCCAGCCCAGCTGCGCGTCCACCTCGGTGCGGCGCTTGCGGACCGCGAGGTCGCGCCAGATGCCGCTGTGGGTCTTGGCGCTGCGGCGGTTGAAGGCCACGAGGTCGTCCAGGCTGGCGTGCGCCTCGGCGTCGCTCGCGCCGGGCCGGAAGGCCTGCGGATCGAAGCCGTTGAACGCCTCGGGCGTCACGCCGTGCGCGGCGGTCACGCGCAGCACCTCGCGGCCCAGTTCGGTGTACAGGGCGCGGTCCTCCGGGCGGGCCAGGGCGTCAGCGATGCTGTCGTTCGTGACGGCGGTGGCGAACAGCAGCGCGCCGTACGCGAGCTTGCCCCACAGGTAGCCCATCACGTTGCGGCTGAGGATCGCGTCCTCGTCGAAGGTGCGCAGCAGGGCGTGCAGGCGCTGCACACGGTCCGTCAGGGCGCCGCTCTGCTCGCCGATCACGACCGCGCCGCGCCCGCCGTAGTGCACCACGCCCGGCTCGAGGTAGTCGGCGCCGAAATTCACGAAGCTGCCCAGCACCCGCTCCTCGCCCAGCACGCCGTTCAGGATCAGGGGGTTGAGGCCGTTCTGCACGGAGACGACCGCGCCGCCTGGACTCAGGTGCGGGGCGAGCTGCGCTCCCGCGGCGGCCGTGTCCTGCGCCTTGGTGCACAGCAGCGCCGTGTCCCAGGTGCCGTTCAGGGTGTCCGGCGTGAAGGCCGGGGCCTCCACGGTGAAGTCCCCGAAGGGCCCGGTGACGGTCAGGCCGCGGTCCGTGATGGCCTGCACGTGATCCGGGGCGCGGTCCACGAAGGTCACGTCGTGCCCGGCGCGGCGCAGGTACGCGCCGATCGTGCCGCCGATCGCGCCGGCGCCCCAGACCAGCACGCGCTGCGCGCCCGTCACAGGCTCCACCCGCCGGTCAGCAGGGCGCGGGTTTCCTGCACGGCCACGTTCCAGATGGCCTGCATGTCCGCGTCGGGCCGCTGGAAGCGCCCACCGTAGTTGCCCTCCCCCAGGTAATCCCGCAGTTCCTGCGGGCCCAGCAGGCGCAGGACGTTCAGGTCCGCGGCCGCCTTCTCCTCGTCGGGCACGGTGACGCCTTCCAGGCGCGTCCAGGGGAAGTTCTCCATCCAGGAGGCGTGGCTGGCGTTGGGGTCGGTGGCCTGCACCTGCGCCCAGGTCTGCGGGGCGTTCCACCAGTTGTGGAATTTCACGCGCGCGCCCGGGTGGTCGGCCATCCACTCGCCCACGAAGCCCTGCGCGGGGCTGTTCCCGCCGTGCCCGTTGACGATCAGGATCCGCCGGAACCCCTGCTCGTACAGCCCGTCGAGCACGTCGCGTACGACGGACAGGTACGTGCTCACGCGCAGGCTGACGGTGCCGGGGTACGCGCGGAAGTACGGGGTGATGCCGTAGGGCAGCACCGGGAAGACCGGCACGCCCAGCGGCGCGGCGGCCTCCCGGGCGAGGCGTTCGGGGAGGATGTTGTCCACGCACAGGCTGAGGTACGCGTGCTGCTCGGTGCTGCCCAGCGGCAGCACGCAGCGGTCGTCGGTCTGGAGGTGCGTCTCGACCTGCATCCAGTTGAGCTGCTCGATCGGGGTCATAACGGTCCGTCCTTGCGCCGGGCCTGCGCGGCAGGCACCACCAGGCGCTCGATGTCGTGAGGGTCGATGATGTGGCGGTACTCGAGCATGGGTTTGTGCGCCGCGAGGCTGCGCACGACCTCCGAACCGGTGGCGTACACGACGACGTCGCAGTGGTCGAGGGTGGCCTGCAGGTTCTCGGCCTGGATGTGCGTGGCCCGCAGCGCCTGCACGTGCGGCGCGAAGCGCTTGACGCCGCTGAGGAAGGTCGGGAGGAACTCCTCGAAGGTCGCCACGACCGCCAGGGTCGTCAGGGGACTCAGGGCCGCCAGGGCCGCGCGGGTCGGCTGCGACGGAATGAACCCCACGGGCAGGACGTCTAGGCCGGGCAGCAGCGCCTGGGTCTCGGCGAGGCGGTGCGCGAGGGCCAGCACCACGTCCGCCTGCCGGGCCAGCGTCAGGCCCTGCCCCTGGCGGAGTTCACTCAGGGTGACGGTCTGTACCCGGTCGCCGGGGCGCAGCGCGGCGAGCAGCCCGGCGGCGTAGCTGCTCGTGGCGTCGGCGAACAGGCCCACGAGCAGCACGGTCACGCCGCTGCCCTCAGCGGGGCGGTCGGCCTGCGCGAGCAGCAGGTTGAGTACACCGCGGACCTGCGCGGCGCTGTACCCCTCGCGGTCGGCCTGCGTCAGGGCCTCGCCGAGCAGCTGGTGCAGCCGCCCCAGGTCCGGTCCGGCCGGCGTGACGGGCAGTTCGGCCACGAAGGTGCCCCGGCCGCGCGCGGTGACGATCAATCCCTGCGCGAGCAGGTCCTTGTACACCTGCGCGACCGTCACGTGCGCCACGCCCAGGCCCTGGGACAGCTCCCGCACGCTGGGCAGGCGCGCGCCGCGCGGCAGTTCGCCGCAGGCGATGCCGTACTCGATCTGCCCGCGCAGCTGCGCGCCGAGCGGCACACCCAGGGTGCGGTCGAGGCTGAACGGCCAGTCCGTGAGGGCCGCGGCGGAAGAGGGCAGGTCGGTCATGACGCTCATCCTGGCACCGCGCCGTCCGGCGCGCTGTACAGGTGACACGCCACCTGCGCGCCCGCCACGTCGGTGGGCAGGGGCCGCTCGGCGGCGCAGCGCGCGAAGGCGTGCGGGCAGCGCGTGCGGAAGGCGCAGCCGCTCGGAACGTTCAGCGGGCTGGGCAGTTCCCCCGTGATCGCCGGGGCGTCTGCGCGGCGCGCCGGGTCGAGGGTGGGGGCCGCGGCGAGCAGCGCCTGCGTGTAGGGATGTTTCGGCGCGCGGAACAGGTCCTCGGTGGGCGCGACCTCCACCACGCGGCCCAGGTACATCACCGCCACGCGGTGCGACAGGTGCCGCACCAGCCGCAGGTCGTGCGCGACGAACAGCACGGTCAGGCCCAGCCGCTCCTGGAGTTCCAGCAGCAGGTTCACGACCTGCGCCTGCACGCTCACGTCGAGCGCGGAGACGAGTTCGTCGGCGATCAGGCAGTCGGGCTCCAGCGCCAGGGCCCGCGCGATCCCGACCCGCTGCCGCTGCCCGCCGCTGAACTCGTGTGGGGCGCGCCCCGCCGCCGCCGGCGGCAGGCCCACCAGGGTGAGCAGTTCCTGAATCCGGGCGTCCTGCTCGGCGCGTGGGCGCAGCCGGTGGACGCTGAGCGCCTCGCGCAGCATCTGCCCGACCGTCATGCGGGGATTGAGGCTCGAGTAGGGATCCTGGAAGATCATCTGCACGCGGCGGTTGTAGCGGCGCAGGTCGAGCCCGCGCAGCCGCAGCACGTCGAGGTCCTCGTACCGCACCTCGCCCTGATCGGCGTCCTGCAGCCGCACGAGGCAGCGCGCCAGGGTGGATTTCCCGCAGCCGCTCTCGCCGACGATGCCGAGCGTCTCGCCGCGCTGTACGCTCAGGTGCACGTCGCTCAGCGCCTGCACCGCCCGCCTCGGCTCGCCGCGCAGCCGGGCGAGCAGGCCCTGCGGCGCCGGGAAGGCCTTGCTCAGGCCGCGCACGTCCATCAGGGGCCGGGCGGTCACGCGCTCACCTCCCCGGTCAGGGAGGGCAGCGCCGCGGCGTGCACGCACGCGCTGGCCCGGTCCGGCGCGACCGGCACCAGGGGCGGCTCGGCGCCCAGGCAGGCGCCGCTGGCGTACGCGCAGCGGGGACTGAACGCGCAGCCGGGCGGCAGGGCCAGCAGGTTGGGCGGGCCGCCCGGAATGGGCTGCAGGGGCGCCCGGCGCGCGCCGCTGCCGGGCAGGCTCCGCAGCAGGCCCAGCGAGTAGGCGTGCCGGGGCTCGCGGAAGAGCGCGCCGACCGGCGCCGTCTCCATCAGGCGGCCGCCGTACATCACCGCCACGCGGTCGCAGGTCTGCGCGATCACGCCCAGGTCGTGGGTGACCAGGATGACGCTCATGTTCAACTCCTCGCGCAGCCGCAGCAGCAGCCGCAGAATCTGGTCCTGGATGGTCACGTCGAGTGCGGTGGTGGGTTCGTCGGCCAGCAGGAGTCTGGGTTCGGACGCCAGCGCGATGGCGATCATGGCCCGCTGCCGCATCCCGCCCGAGAACTGGTGCGGGTAGTCGTTCAGGCGCGCCCGGGGACTGGGGATGCCCGTGAGGTCGAGCAGTTCCGCCGCGCGCTCGGCGGCGGCGCGGCCGCGCAGGCCCCGGTGAGTGCGGAGGTTCTCCATGATCTGCGTGCCGACCGTCAGGACCGGATTCAGGGCCGACATGGGTTCCTGAAAGATCATGCCGATCTGCGCGCCGCGCGTGGCCTGCCACTGCGCCTCACTGGCCCGCAGCAGGTCCTGCCCCGCGAACTCGACCGTGCCGGAGACGGTCACGGGCCGCCGGTAGAGGCCCATCAGGGCGCGCAGCGTGACGCTCTTGCCGCTGCCGGACTCGCCGACCAGGCCCAGCATCTCGCCCGGCTGGACGCCGAAGGTCACGCCGCGCACCACGTGCAGCGTCCCGGCAGGCGTGGGCATCCGCACGTTCAGGTCCCGGACCTGCAGCAGCGCCGGGGGCGCGCTCACGTGCGGGGCCTCAGGACGTCCGCGAGGCCGTCGCCGATCAGGCTGAAGGTCACGCCCGCGAGGGTCAGCGCCAGGCCGGGGAAGGTGCTGATCCACCAGGCGGTCGCCATGAAGTTCTTCCCGTCGGCGACCATCACGCCCCACTCTGGCGTGGGCGGCTGCGCGCCCAGGCCCAGGTACCCCAGCGAGGCGCCCAGCAGGATGCCCAGGCTCATGTCGGTCATCAGGTACACGATGGCGGGCGTGACGGCGTTGGGCAGCAGGTGCCGCAGCAGGATCCGTGCGGGGCTGTAGCCCAGCACCCGGCCGGCCTGCGCGTACTCGGCCTTCTTCTGCGTGAGGACCTCCCCGCGCGTGAGGCGCCAGTAGCTGACCCAGCCCACCGCGCTGACCGCGACGTACAGGTTGGTCAGGCCCGGCCCGAGCACCGCCACGATCGCGATGACGAGCACCAGGAACGGGAACACCACCACGAGGTCGGCCACGCGCCCGACCAGCGCGTCGCTCCAGCGCCCGGCGTACCCGGTGACCGCGCCGAGCAGCGTGCCGAAGATAAAGGGGAACAGCGTGGTGAACAGCGCGATCTGCAGGTCGATGCGCGTGCCGTAGATCACGCGGCTCAGCACGTCCCGGCCGAAGTTGTCGGTCCCGAACGGGTGCCTGGCGGTGGGGCCCTGCAAGATGGCGTTGTAGTCGAACTCGGTGGGACTGAACGGGGCGAGCTGCGCCGGAAAGAGCGCCGCGACGAGCAGCAGGGCCAGCAGCCCCAGGCCGATCAGGAGGGTGGGTTTGGGCCAGCGCCGCCGGGCGCGCGGGGCGGCCGGGGCGGCGGGCGTCAGGGTGGCCGTCACGAGAGCTCCGTGCGCGGGTCGAGGCGGGCGTGGATCAGGTCGGTCAGCAGGAATACCAGGGACACGATCACCGCGAACGTCAGGGTCAGACCCTGGATGACGGGGTAGTCGCGGCCGAAGATCGCGTCGACCATCAGGCGGCCCACGCCGGGAATGGCGAACACCGTCTCGGTGATGACAGCCCCGCCGATCAGCGCGCCGATGTTCAGCCCGAGCAGCGTGACGGTGGGAATCAGGGCGTTGCGCAGCACGTGGCGGGTCATGATCAGGCGCGGCCGCAGGCCCTTGGCGCGCGCGAACTCCACGTACTCGGCCGTGATGACCTCGATGACGCTGCTGCGCAGGGTCCGGACGAGGACCGCCGCGAGGTTCAGCCCGAGCGTCAGGGCTGGCAGGAACAGGTGGTACAGGTGCCCGAGGGTGCCGCTGCCGTACCCGCCGATCGGGAACCAGCCCAGGCGCGCGCCCAGCAGCGTGAGCAGTTGCAGCGCTACGTAGAACACCGGCAGTGAGAGGCCCACCTGGAACACGCCGCGGATCAGGGCGTCCACCCATGTGTTGCGGCGCACGGCGGCCAGCACGGCCAGCGGCACGGCCAGCAGCAGGCCCAGCGCGGCGGCGTAGACGGTGAGGAACAGCGTGACCGGCAGGCGCTCGCCGATCAGGCGCAGGACGGGCACCTTCAGCGAGATGCTGTCCCCCAGGTTGCCCTGCAGCAGGTTCCAGACGAACAGCGCGAACTGCGTGGGCAGCGGCTGATCGAGGCCCAGCTGCCGGTTGGTGCGCTCGACGATGTCGGCCGTGGCGCGGTCCCCGAGGATCGCGCTGGCCGGGTCGCCCGGCAGCAGCCGCACGAGCAGGAACACCACCAGCATCACTGCCAGGAAGGTCGGAATGATCTGAAGCAGCCGCTTCAGGACGTAATGGCTGTGCATACCCCTCCTCATTCACGCGCCGCCTCCAGAGTCGTCCGGAGGCGGCGCCCGGCGGCCCGGCCCTACTTCTCGAGGGACGCGCCGGCGAAGATGTTGTTGCCCAGCGGGATCTGCACGAAGCCCCGCACGTTCTTGGCCAGCGCGACCGGGTAGGGCGTCTCGTACAGGTAGATGATCGGCGCGGCGTTCAGGTAGAGACTCTGGATGGCGCGGTACTGCGAGGCGCGCTTGACGCGGCTGGTCTCCTGCTGGCTCTGCGCGAAGAGCTTGTCGATCTCGGCGCTCTTGAAGCCGGTGTGGACCGACTCGATGTTGCTGAACAGCGCGTAGTAGCTCGTGATCTGCGAGGGATCGTTGATGTCGTTCGTCCAGGCGGCCGTGCGCATCTGGAAGTCGTTGGCGCGGTAGCGGGCCGTTTTCGTGGCCGCGTCGAGCTGCTCGATCTTCAGGCGCACGCCGAGCGCACCCCACATCTGCTGCAGCGCCGTGAGCAGGGCCAGGTCGTCGGCGCTGCCGCTCGTGGCCAGGACGGTCACGTCGAAGCCGTTCTTGAACTTCGAGGCGGCCAGCAGGGACTTGGCCCTGGCCAGGTCGTACGGGTAACCCTTCTGTGAGGCGTCGAACAGCGGCGTGGTGGAGGACATGTACGATTTCATCTCCTTGCCCGTGCCGTACGTGACCACCTGGATGAGCGCCTGTTTGTTCGTGGCGTAGTTCAGCGCCTGACGGACTTTCACGTCACTGAGCGGGTTGACGGTGCCGTCGTTGAGGGTGGGGCGGTTGTTCATCAGGATGCTGTTGACCTTGGTGGAGGGAAACAGCGTCATGTTCACGCGGGGGCTGCTGCGGAGTTCCGCCACGCGGCTGAGCGGAATGAACTCCGCGCCCTGCAACTCGCCCGCCTGGAGTTTCAGGATGCGGGTGTTGTCGTCCGGGATGATCTCGAAGCGCACGCTGTCGAGGTAGGGCAGGGCCTTGCCGTCCTCGCCTTTCTTCCAGTAGTAGGGATTGCGTTTGAGCACCATGTACGAGCCGCGCTTCCACTCGCTCAGGACGAAGGGACCCGATCCGACCGGCTTCTCCGCGAACGCCTTGGCTTTCTCGGCGTCGTTCTTGCCGGGCGCGGCCGTGAAGAGTTTCTGCGGCATGATCGCCGCGTTGAAGGTGGCCAGGGCGGCCGGCAGGGTGGGGTCGGGCGTTTTCAGGTTCAGCGTGACGGTCGAGCCGCTGGCGGTGACGCTGCTGATGCTGGCCAGGGAACTGCTCCAGGCGCCGGCGTCGGGCCGGCGGGCGCGGTCGAGTGACCATTTGACGTCCTGCGCGGTCAGCGCGCTGCCGTCGGCGAATTTCAGCCCCGAGCGCAGGGTCAGGGTCATGACCTTGCCGTCCTTGGACACGCTGTAGCGGCTGGCGAGGCCTGGCTGGACGCCCTTGCCGTCGGTGGTGGGCTGCAGCAGGGTGTCGTACAGGTTCGTCAGGATCCAGATGTCCAGGTTGGCGTCGTTCAGGACCGGATCGAGGAACAGCGAGTCGGCGTAGCGGCCGTACACCAGCTGTCCGCCGCGGGTCACCGCCAGCGCCTGGCCGCACGACAGGGCGGCCGCAAGAGTCAAGGTCACACGGGTCAGTCGCTTCATAGCACTCCTTCCCAGCTGGGCATAACACCCTTTGTTCTTGTTATGTAAAACCATAACACTTGGGGCGCAGGTTCACAACAGGTGAGCGAGGTCGCCAGACCTCGCTCACCTGAAAGCTGACAGCGCCAGCACATGTCGGGGAAGGCTGTGCCCAGGGTGCGGCACTCAAGACGGCCCGCACCGCCGGCTGGTCAGATCAGAAGCCCACCGCTGCCGCAGTGACGCCGCGCCCATGAACGCCCGCGAGGGCCAGCGCGTCACCGGGGAGCGCACTGCCGGGTATGGCAGGTGGATGGGGCGCCTCTCCTGGCGGCCACGGTCAGCCACTGGGGCTCTGGAGGACCTTGATTCGCCCAGCGTCCGGCTGCAGAGCCCCGGCCCAGTCCGCCCGTTACGAGGGCGTGCCGCTGCGGTGCCGGAAGCGCACCTGAACCCAGAACCGCACGAAATGCTCCACCTGTTCGAGAAAACCAGAAAAATCCGGCCGTTTGACCAGATACGAACTGGCGATCAGGTCGTACGCCCGCTCGATGTCCTCCGGATTTTCCGAGGTGGTCAGCATCACGACCGGCAGGTGCCGGAAGGCCGGTTCCTCCCGGATGGCACTCAACACCTGAAAGCCGTTCATGCCGGGCATATTCACGTCCAGCAGCACCACGTCGGGCAGGGAATGGCGCGCCGCCTGGGCCCGCAGCCAGTCCAGGGCGCTCGATCCGTCCTGAATGACCTTCACGCTGACCTGATCCGCATGGAGGTCGAACGCTTCCTGAGCCAGCAGGCAGTCCGCGGGGTTGTCGTCGACCAGCAACACGCACAGGTGACGGGAGGGGAGAGCAGCACTCATTACTTCCCAGCTTCGCACATGCGACGCCCGGGTGCTGCCCCTGACATGACAGTCTGCGCCGCCCGGTGCCCCGACCTTCACCTTGAGCGAATCCCCATGTCGGGCCCGGGGTACGCCGCAGCGGCATAGTCTGCAGGATGCCTTTTTCTCTCCGCGTGCTGCTGGTCGACGATCAACCCAGTGACCTCATCCTGCTTGGGGACCTGCTGGGTGATTTCGGCGCGGACATGAAGGTCACCACCGCCATGTCCGGCGAGGAGGCACTGGCATATCTGGACGCCACCTCCACGTTGCCCCACATGATGCTGCTCGACTGGCACCTGACCGGCATGAGCGGTCTGGACGTCCTGCGCGGCGTGAAAACCGCGCCGCGGTTCCAGGGCCTCGCCGTGGTGATCCGCAGTGGCAGCGAGGACCCGGAAGACCGGCGCGCAGCGCTGGAGGCCGGTGCCGACGACTTCCTGGGTAAACCCCTGGGCATCGACATGCTCGAGGCCCAACTCAGAGACGTGGTGCAGCGGTGGTGTCACGGGTCAGGCCAGGTCTAGCGTCCGGTTGCCTCCCCGGCGGGGCAGTCTTCCCTCACGCCAGGTCGGCCCGCCGGTCGTGACAGCGCGCCGGGTTCCGCGAGTTTGACCTCTCCGCAGCGCCCGATCTCGGCCTGCAGGACAGGCGCAGGCTCTGGGCGACCGCCGGGTCTGACGGCCTTCAGTGCGCGCGGGGCAGCGTGAACCTGAACGTCGCGCCCACGCCGGGCTCACCCTGCGCCGATACCTGACCCCCGTGGCGGCTGATGATCCGGCGCACGGTCGCCAGGCCCACGCCCGTCCCCTCGAACTCGTCGGCGCGGTGCAACCGCTGGAAAACGCCGAACAGCTTGTCCTGGTACCGCGGATCGAAGCCCACCCCGTTGTCCCGGACGAATATGGACCACTCGTCCGGGCGCTCCTCGGCCCCCACCTCGATCACGGTCTCGGCCCGGTCACGCGTGTACTTCAGCGCGTTGGAGAGCAGATTCAGCAGCACCTGACGCAGCAGGTCCGGGTCACCCGTGACCAGCGGCAGGGGCGAGACGCGCCACGTGACCTGCCGGTCCAGCGCGTCCAGTTCCACCTCGCCCCGCACCGACGCCACGAGAGCGCCGAGATCCACCACGCCGGCCCGCAGGGGCTGGCGGGCCGTGCGCGACAGGTCCAGCATCGCGTCGATCAGGGTGTTCATTCTCGCCGCCGCCTCGTCGACCACGTTCAGGTACCGGCTGGCCCTGGCGTCCAGGCCGGCGCCGAACGACTGACGCAGCAGGTCGTTGAAGCCCCGGATGTGCCGCACGGGGGTGCGCAGGTCGTGCGAGACACTGTACGTGAACGCTTCGAGTTCCTCGTTGGCGGCGGCCAGCGCCTCGGCCTGCCGCGCGAGCCGTTCGCGTTCCCGCGCCAGGTCCTCGATCTGCTCAGCCCGGTCGAGTGCCAGGCTCAGGCTGCGGCCCACCGTCTCGATCACCGCGCGGTCCACCGCCGACCAGCCGACGCGTCCGAAGACCGCCAGCCCGAAGATCCCCCGCACGCCCCGGCCGGTCCGCAGGGGCAGCATGGCCGTGGCCGTCACGTGCCCCATGTGCGGCGCCAGGTGGTCGGTGCGCCGGTCGTACACGTCCTGGTAGAACGGTTCGCCGGTCTCGGCCGGCACGCGCAGGTTCCCGGTGGTCGCGTGCGGCAGGCCCCGCTCGTGTTCGCGTTCCAGTTCGGCGTTGCCGTACTCGCCCCACATCTGCCGGACGAACCAGCGCTCACCCGATCTCTCGTAGTACACGGCGGCGTCCAGGGCGATCAGGCTGCCGACGCGCTCCTGCGCGCGCCCGATCAGGTCGCCGGGCGTCAGGTCGACGGTGAGGTCACGCGTCCACTCCTCGAACGCCTCCAGGGCCCGGTTGCGGGCGTCGAGTTCCGCGTTCCGGCCCTGCAGGTCCGCGGTGAGCCGGACGGTCTGCAGCGCGGACGTGAGCTGCCCGCAGAACAGGTACAGGAAATCCCGGTACGCGCCGTCCAGCGGCTGGCGCGGATTGAGGCCGACCACGAGCACCCCGGGACGCTGCGGCTCACCGGGCGGCGTCAGCGGGAGCGTCATGACCTGCGTCACCGGTTCAGGCCACGGCCCCGCCGCCACCGGCGCCACGGGCTGCACCTGGGGCGCCCCGCGCTGCGTCCACGTCGGGACCCGCTCCTGCCAGCCCGCGGCCTGATCGCCGCCCAGGCCCGCGGCGCCGCCGACCAGATCTCCGCTGCTGTCCGGGGCGGACAGCAGCAGGCACGGCAGGTCGTGGGGGTTGTGTTCAGCGGCGGCCAGGGCGACCTGCACGACCTGCTGGGCATCGCTGGCGCCCAGCAGGTCCGCGGTCAGGGCCGCTAGGGTCCGGGTGCGGCGCGCGGACAGCACCCGCGCGGTGGTCTCCGTAACCGACGAGAACACGCCCGCCACGGACGAGCCGACGTACACCGGGGTGTACCCGACGTCGAAATAGCATTCCTCCAGGAAGCCGTCCCGCTGCAGCGGCACCAGCAGGTTCTCGAACGCGGCGCTGTCCCCCCGCAGCGCCGCGTCGAACACAGGCCTCAGGCCCGGGTAGCCGTCCTGTCCGAAAATGTCGGCCGTGCGCG
Source organism: Deinococcus hopiensis KR-140 (assembly GCA_943327755.2). Classification (GTDB taxonomy): domain Bacteria; phylum Deinococcota; class Deinococci; order Deinococcales; family Deinococcaceae; genus Deinococcus; species Deinococcus hopiensis_A. Next base: position 18,134 of record CALPYF020000037.1, on the reverse strand, counting down.
CCCCCAGCGCCGCAGGATGCCGGTCAGCCCCGAGGATGGGCCGGTACGCGTCGTTGTACAGCGCGATCAGATCCGCGGTCCACGCGAGGTACATCGGCTGCTTCGACCTCAGCATGAGCTGCACGGCCGTGCGCAGCGCCGCCGGCCAGGTGCCGACCGCCCCGAGGGGCGTGGCCGCCCAGTCGAAACGGCTCATGAGGACACCCAACTCACCGCCGTCACGGAAGAGCGGGTCAGGCGGCGTGGGGGAGGACGTCATATCGCTGCCGCCCAGGGTACCGCGCCGGCGCGCGCGGACGATCCGCCGGCGTTCACCTCTTCTTCCGGTCTGCACGCCTGAATCCGGCAGCCGTCGGCGACCTGACTGGCCATCCACCGGTGCGCTGCCCCGCAGTGGTGGAACCGGCGCCGGCAGACTCTGGGGACTGCCTAAATCCGGAACGCCTGTTCTTCTCCTGCTCTTCGGGTCTCAGGCTCGGTGGCAGAACGTCCCCTTCCCAATGTGTGCATGGAGAGCGCCGGACAGGGAAGACGCAGTGGAAACGGGACCAGCCGTTCTTCACTGCGTCTTCCCTGTGCGCACTGACGTCAGTCCGCCAGGTTCATGGCCTTGCGGACGCTGTCTGGCATGCGGTTCAGCCAGCTCTGCAGATCCTTCTGGGCCTTGTCGTCCAGCGTGCCGAGCCACTTCACGCTGCCGATGCGCCGCCCGACCTCGGTCACGCGGGCCGGGTTGATCTTCAGAGCGGTCGGGCGGGCCTCCAGCGCGGCGCGCCGGGCCTTGACCTCCCGGTACCCTGCGCCGTCCAGTGCCATGGCCAGCAGCTCGGCCTGGTGCGCGTCGGGTGCGGCGGCGATCACTGCCGCGACGCTGTAGTGCAGCCCGCCCTGCATGGCCGCAATGATCGCCTCGGGGTAGCGCAGCACGCGCAGTTTGTTCGTCGTGAAGGACTGCCAGCTGCCCAGGCTCGCCGCAGTGAAGAGCTGCTCGAGTACCTCGCGGTCGTCGGTATTGGTGCCGCGCGCGGCGGCGTACATGCGGGACCGGGCGGTGTCCTCATCGACGCCGAGGGTCAGGGCGACCAGCCGCAGCGTCGCCGCCGCCTCCTCGTACTGATTCAGATCCTCGCGGTGCAGGTTTTCCAGAAGGGCGGCGCGCGTGGCCTGCTCGTCGGTCAGGTCGCGGACATACACCGGAACCTCCGTCAGGCCCGCCTGTTTCCCGGCGCGCCAGCGGCGTTCCCCGGCGATGATCTCGTATCCGCCCGGGGTGGGCCGCACGAGCAGCGGCTGAAGGATCCCCTGCTTGCGGATGCTGTCCGAGAGTTCAGTCAGGGCGTGCTCGTCGAAGTGTCGCCGGGGCTGGAAGGCGGCCGGCTGCAGCTCCGTGACCCGCACCGTGATGGTCTGCTGCGCGACCTCGGCCAGGGATGAGGACTCGCCCAGCAGTGCGGTGAGATTCTGGGCGGGCACTGGGCGCCTGCGGCTCATGCCTGCACCTTCAGGTTCAGGCCCAGCGCCTGGGCGACGTCCTGCGTGACCCGCACCATGTCCCGGTGCACGGGGCTGCCGGGCTGGTACACGCCGAGCGGCTCGCCGGCCATGTTGCTGTCGAGCCACACGGCGGCGCGCTCCGGGACCGGTTCGCACAGCGGACTCAGGCCCTGGCGGAGGATGCTCAGCACCTCCCGGTCATGACTGCGACGCGCGTCGTAGAGCGTCGGAATGTACAGGGCCACGCGCAGGTCCGGACGCATCCGGCGGTACAGACTGGTCGCCTTGTTCAGGCCCGGCAGGGCATTCAGGCCCTTCTGCCGGGTGGGGATCGGTACGATCAACCGGTCGGCAGCGGCCGCGCCGAGGATCGCCAGCTGCCCCACGCTGGGCGGGCTGTCGATCAGCACCACGTCGTACCGGTCGGTCAGGCGCTGCAGTTCCTGGCGCAGGTACATCTGCGCGCCCGGAATACTGAGCATGGTCGCCTCGACGAGGGCCAGGTCCACGGCGCTGGGAATCAGGTGCAGGCCGAAGACCTCCAGAGGTTCGGGCAGGCCCTGATCGTCGAACATCCGCTGAATGGTCTGGTCCATGCGGGCTTCCTGAACGCCCAGCCAGGACGTCAGGTTGGCCTGTGGATCAAGATCGATGAGGAGAACGCGCAGGCCCGTGCGGGCCAGCTCGAAGCCGACGTCACGGGTGATGCTGGTCTTGCCTGCCCCCCCGGCGTGGTTGAACACCGTTGCTGTGATCACGAGGCGAGGATAACCCACCCGCGTCCCAGGGCGTGTCGGCCGCGATGAGCCGGGGGCGGTTTCTGGGACGCTGGCCGAGCTTCCGGGTCCCGCCGACCTGCGGTGCGGGTGACGGCATCTGCCCGTCCGGTCTGCAGGTCGGAACGGCGCGTCCGAGGGTGCAGTTCCGGGCACCCGAACTGCCGGAGGCACAGGGCGTGGCTCCCGAGGCTGAACGGTCATTCACCCCGAAGTCGGGGGCTTCACGTCGCGCGATCATGCGGCCCGGAGCGCGGTGATGCGGCGGGGCTGCCCGCGTGCACTGCCCTCCCGCACTGCCGAACCGGCGGCCATGTGTCGACAGCCTGAGCTGACCCGCAGCGCCCACGGCCATCAGGGGCGTGGAATGACCGTCAGATGAGAGAAGAACGAGCCGCATATCCGGACCGAGAAGCTGAGAAAAAGTGACGAGGGGAGGCCCCTATTGCTGGGTGATCCCGCCCGACAGGACGCCGTGTCGTTCGCTCAGCCACGTCGCGGGTCCAGCCTGTCAGCTTGCTCAGGCCTCATCGGTCCTGACGACCGGGGGCCGCCGGCCGGACAGGTAGGGCACGGGTCCTGCGGCGAGATCTCACCGGTGGGGTCAGCGTGGCTTCCGCGCTGTCGTCAGGAGGTGGGGGGCACAGGTCTGGGCTTCGATCTCGACCTGAACACCGACCTGAAGCCCACGGCCGCCAGCACGGCGGCGAGCAGCGGCCACAGGTCCAGCGTCCAGCCCCACAGGAAGGCCAGGGGGCCCGGGCGCTCCTCGGGGCGCGTCAGGGCCCGCGCGGCCGGGCTGAACGAACCGTCGGGCGTCAGCCAGCCGCGCGGGCCGTACAGCGTGCCGACGGTCAGGCTGCCCTGCGGGTGGGCGCGCAGGAAGGCCCTCACCTGCCAGGTGAGGCGGGGGCCGTGCAGCAGCCCGAGCGGCCAGGCGCGCGCCCGGAACGTGGGGACCTGATCGGCGCTGAAGTCGGCCGCGGAGCTGCCCGGGGCGACGCCCAGCGGGACGGGCCCGAAGCGGGCCTGCAGGGCCTGACGCCAGAGCGTGACGGTCTCGCGCGGCGGCGGCCGGTCGGGGCGCAGCAGCACGCCGGTGAAGGCGGGCGGCCGGTCCCCGGCGCCGAGGGCGCCCTGCAGGGCGCGCAGGGCGCGTGGGGTGAGCGCGTCGAGGTGCACGTCGAGCAGCAGGGTGAGCCCCTGGGCGCGGGCGGCGCGCCCTGCGCGCGCCAGGGCCGCGGCGGTCTGGGCGGTCTCGGGTGCGCCGGGCCGGAGGTCGAGGGAAAGTGTCAGGGCCGTCAGGTGCAGGTCGCGCACGGCGCGCAGGTCCCGCGTCCACTGGTCGTCGCTGCGCGCCCGCCAGTCCAGGTCGGGGTGGCCGAGGGCCGCGGCGCGGACGCGGGGCGCCGGGCCGGGCGGCGTGGGGGGGGGCACGGGCTCGTCCCGCAGGACGCGCCAGTGGTGGGTGCGCCAGGCGCCGTCGTCGAGTTGCAGGACGCGGTCCTCTTGGCGCCGGGCGAGGCGCAGGGCGCCGGCACCGTCCGGGAGGAGGTAGGTGTACGCGTCGGTGAGGCTGACGGTCGCGCCGTCCGGCGCGTAGAAGTGCAGGGTGACCCGGTGGGCCCAGGTCAGGAGCGGCGCGCCGCTCGCCGCGACCGCCTGGGTGTCGTCCAGCGCGGCCTCGGCGAACAGGTCGCGCAGTCCGGCCTGCTCGCCGGTGCGCGCGGCGAATTCCACCTCGCGCTCGCCGCGCAGCAGACTGTCGGTGATCGCCTCGCGGGCCGAGGGGGTCATCGGGCGCGGCCCACCCTGGTCCGGCGCCCAGGTCAGGAGCCCGGCGCCGGTGCCGAGCGCGCCCGCCTGCGTCTGCCCGGCGGCAGGGTCTGGGGCGCAGCTGCTCAGCAGCAGCGCGGTCAGCAGCACGCTCAGGCGGGTCATGCCACCGTATTCAAGCATGCGGGAGGCAGGCATGCGGGCGCCGCGTGCAGGACCGGGGGCGTGGGCCCCGCGCTCTTTCACGTCTCTCACATGTGGCCGGGCCGGTCTTCATGAAGGGCTGATGGCCGGCCGGTCAGGCGGCCGTTACGGCCCATTGCCTAAGCTCCACCCGGTCACCGCAGGCGCGGTGCAAGGTGGTGATTGACGCATGGTGTTCAGCTCGTACGTCTTCCTGTTGCTGTTCCTGCCCCTGTTCCTCCTCGCCTACGCCCTGACGTCCGCCCGGGCCCGCTCGGTCACGATCCTGCTGGGCAGCCTGCTGTTCTACGCCTGGGCTGCGCCCGCCGCCCTCGGCCTCCTGATCACGGTGATCGTGTTCACATACCTGATCGGCGGCCGCGTGCTGGCCACGGCGGGCCGCGCCCGCTGGACCTGGCTGACCCTGGGCGTCACGGGCAACCTCGCGCTGCTGGGGTACTTCAAGTACGCGAACATGGCCGTGGGCAGCGCCAACGCGGTCCGGGACGCACTGGGCCTGGACCCCTTCCTGTGGCAGCACGTGCTGCTGCCCGTGGGCCTGTCGTTCTACATCTTCCACGCGATCAGTTACCTCGTGGACCTGCACCGCGGCTCGGCAAAGCCGCCGCGCAACATCGTCGAGTTCGGCGCGTTCGTCAGTCTCTTCCCGCACCTCGTGGCCGGACCGATCCTGCGCTTCTACCTGCTCGCCGACCAGTTCCGCGAACGCACCCACACGCCCGCGAAATTCGCCGAGGGCGCGCAGCGCATCATGATCGGCCTGAGCATGAAGGTGCTGCTCGCCGATCCGCTCGCGCCGCTGGTGAACGCCGCGTACACGGCCGCGCACCCCAGCGCCGCCGACGCGTGGCTCGGGTCGGTCGCGTACACCCTGCAGCTCTTCTTCGATTTCGCCGGGTACAGCCACATGGCCATCGGCCTGGCGCTGCTGCTGGGCTTCCGCTTTCCGGAGAACTTCCTCGATCCGTACACGGCGACCTCCATCACGGCCTTCTGGCAGCGCTGGCACGTCAGCCTGGGCACCTTCCTGCGCGAGTACGTGTACATCCCGCTGGGCGGCAACCGCCACGGCCTGACCCGCACCAACCTGAACCTCTTCCTGGTCATGACTGTCGGCGGCCTGTGGCACGGCGCGAACTGGACGTTCGTGCTGTGGGGCATGTGGAACGGCAGCTTCCTGGTCCTCGAACGTGTCCTGAAGAAGAAGTTCGGTCGCCCGCCCCCCCCGGCGTGGTACGCCGTGCCGAAAGTCATGCTGATCGTGATCCTGGGCCGCGTGCTGTTCCGCAGCGAGAGCGTCTCGCACGCGGGCGAGGTGTACCGCGGCCTGACCGGCCTGAACGGCGCGACCCTGAGTCCGGACGTCGCCCTGCTCGTCACGCCCGAGCGGCTGGCCGTGATGCTCGCCGGGGTGGCCGTGATCTACGGGGTGCCGGCCCTGCGGGCCCGCCCGCACCTGCTGCGGCCCACTCTGGCCACGGCCGGCGCGTACGCCCTGGTCCCGCTGTTCCTGTTCGCCGTCGCGACCCTCGCCGCGCAGCAGTACGCGCCCTTCCTGTACTTCCAGTTCTGAGGTGGCCATGACGACGTCCGCACCGCACCCGACGACCCCGCCCGCCGCGACCGGCCTGCGCGCCGCGGCCCGGGCGCTGCCCGGCCCGGCCCGGCTGGCCGCGCTGACCCTGCTGCTGCTGCCCCTGGGCGGCCTGATCGCCGCCGGGCTCAGCCTGCGCGCCCCGGATCCCCACCACCCGGTGCCCGTGAGCGCACGTGAGCTCGCCAGCGGCGAGACCTTCAAGGCGCTCGAACGGCACCTCGACGCCAACCTGCCCGGGCGCAGCGCCCTGATCGGCGTGGTGAACACGGCGCGCTACCTCACCACCCGCGGCGGCAGTGACGAGGTCACGCTGGGCCGCGGCGGGTGGCTGTTCCTGCGCAGTGAACTGGCCGCGCACCCGCAGCAGGCCGCGCACCTGCGCGAGCGGGCGGACCTGATCGCCGAGCTGAACGCCCGCCTCACCCGGCGCGGCGTGACCCTGCTCGTGGCCGTCAGTCCCAACAAGAGCCGCGTGCAGGCCGCGCAGCTGCCCGGCGGCGCCCTGCCGGCGTGGACGACGAACACCTACGCCGACTTCCAGGCGCTGCTGCGTGAGCGGGGCGTGCGCAGCGCCGACCTCCTGACCCCCATGGCGCGGGCCGCCACGCGCGGCGCGCAGTACTACCGCACCGACACCCACTGGAACCAGGACGGCGCCCGTACGGCCGCGCAGGCCACCGCGCGCGCCATCCGGGCCCTGGCGCCCGACCTGCCGCCCGCGACCTTCACGACGGCCGCGCAGCCCGTCCAGGCCCGCCCGGGGGACCTGCTCAACCTCATGGGCCTGCAGTTCACGCCCGACGCGCTGCGCCCCGCGGCCGACACCGAGGCGACCGAAACGACCGTCGCCGCAGGTGACCTGGGCGGCGGCCTGCTCGGGGCCGCGCCGCAGGTGATGCTCGCGGGCAGCAGTTATGGCCTGCGCGGCAACTTTCACGGCGCGCTCCAGCAGGCGCTGGGCAGCGCGGTGCTGAACGTCAGCCGCGAGGGCGCGGACTTCAGCGGCAGCCTGCGCAGCGCCCTGCGCGACCCGGCCTTCCAGGCCGCCCCGCCCCGCGTGCTCGTCTGGGAGATTCCCGAGCGCTTCCTGCCGCTCCCGCTGGCCGAGGAAGACCGGCACCCGCTCGCCCCCTGACCCCCCCACGTCCCTCACGCCCGCCGAGGTTTCCCATGAAGATGACTGTCCCCATCACCGCCCTGCTGCTCCTGACCACCGCCCGCGCCCAGGAGACTCTGTACGCCCCCGCGCCGCCCGCCGGGTCGGCCTTCGTGCGGGTCGTGACCGTCGACGGCGGCCGCGCCGTGACCCTCGACGGCCGCGCCTTCCTGGGCGCCGCCCAGGCCCGGACGGTCAGCGCGTACCAGATCGTCCCGCAGGGGCCGCACGCCCTGCGCGCCGGGACCAGCACCCTGAAACTGAACGTGCAGGGCGGCGCGTACCACACCCTGATCCTGCGCGGCGGGCAACTGAGCGCCCTGGAAGCCGAGCAGCCCGCCGGTCTCACCAAGGCCCGGCTGAGCCTGTACAACCTCAGCGACGCGCCCGCCACGCTCGCCACCGCCGACGGCCGCACGCCGCTGCTCACCAGCGTGCCCGCCGGCAGCACCAAGAGCCTCAGCGTGAACGCCGTCAGCGCCGCGCTGGGTGTCTTCGACGGCGCCCGGGTCATCCAGACCTTCCCCGCCGAGGCGCTGCGCGCCGGGGCGAGCTACAGCGCGTTCGTGTTCGGCCGCGGCGCCGCCCGCACCGCCGTGTGGGTCCAGCCCACCGTCAAGTAACGAGCCCCCCTTCCACGCCGAGGTTTCCTATGAATAGACGCGCCCTGCTGCTCACCGCTCTGCTCCTCGCCCCCGCCGCCCGCGCCGCCACGACCGCCGCCGATCAGGTGCCCGCCTCGTGCGGACAGGCTCTCGACCAGAAAGCCTGGATGTTCCAGGGCCAGCGCGGCTGGTTCTTCTACGGCGACGAACTCTCCGGCCGCTGGACGGCGCGGCCCTGGAGTGAAGCCCGCGCCGCGTTCGTCCCCGGCGCGCAGCAGCTCGCCCAGGCGCTCAGGGCCCGGGGCGTGCAGCTGGTCCTGGCCCTCGTTCCGCCCCGGTCGTTCGTGGCCCCGCAGCACCTGGGCGCAACCGGGCAGCAGAAGGCCTTCGATCCGGCCGCCGCGGCCGCCTTCTACCAGGGGCTCGTGGGGGACCTGCGCGCCGCCGGGATTCCCACCGCCGACCTGCTCACACCCGCCCGGGCCCTGGGCGACGCCGGCCTGTTCCGCCAGGACATCCACTGGACGCCCGAAGGCGCGCAGGCCGCCGCGAAGGCCGTCGCGGGCGCCCTGCAGGGCGCCGGCCTGAAGCCCGGCAGCACCCCGTACGTCAGCCTGCGCGCCGGGACCGTCACCCGCGAGGTGCAGGCCCAGCCGGTCCTGGGGCAGATCAAGGCCCTGTGTGACCTCACGGTCGCGCCCGAACAGTTCGGGGACTACCAGACCCGGCCCGCGCAGGGCCTGGTCGCCGCGCCCGGCAACTTCGGCGGCAGCGAGGGCAAGGTCCGCTGGGCGTTCGGCCCGGTCGCCAGCGTCGCCTTCTACGCCGCGCAGGCCGCCCCGGTCACGGTGAACGCCACCTTCGAGAATCCCGTCAAGGACCAGACGGTGGAGGTGCTCGCCGGCGGAAAGGTCATCGACACGATCAGCGGCCTGCAACCCGGGCAGAACGTGACCCGCACCTGGACGCTGGACGCGCAGGCGGGCGGCAACGCCCTGGACTTCCGCTTCGCGGACTACAACGGCGGCCGGACCTCTTTCGCGCCCGGTGACGGCCGCCCCATGGCCGTGATCTTCAAGGCCCTGACCCTGACCGGGCCCGGCGGCAGCGCCGACCTGATCACCGACGGCGCCGCCGGCGCGGGCCTGCTGGGTGGCGCGGCCGACACCGTCCTCGTGGGCGCGAGCAGCAGCCTGCCGAACCTGAACTTCGCAGGGTTCTTGCAGCAGGAACTCGCCACGCGCGTCGACAACGTGTCCTTCGGCGGGGCGGGGGTGTATTCCAGCCTCAAGGACTACCTGCTCGACGACGCGTTCAGGAGCAGCGCACCGAAGGTCCTGATCTGGCAGATACCGCTGCTGGGCGGCGACGACACCGCCGAGAGCGACCTGCGCTTCCTGCTGGCCGCCGCGCGGGGCGGCAGCGAGGTCGCCCGGGGCAGCGGCACGGGCGCCGCGCGGGTGGACCTGCCCGGCCTGAGCGGCGGCTCGGCGCGCGTGCGCGTGAGCGACCCGGCGGTGCGCAGCGTGACGTTCAGGGTCACCGCCGACGGCGGCACCCGGGACTTCAAGGTGACGAACTCCGACCGCATGACCCACCGGCAGGACTTCCTGCTGGACCTGAGCGGACTGGGCGCGGTCAAGGCCGTGGAGGCCAGCGCGTCCGGCAGCCTGCAACTCCAGGTCATGAAGCCCTGACCAGAGGAGGGGGAAGGCGGTGCTCACGGGGCGTCCGGCGCGCCCAGGACCGCCTCCCCCAGCGGCGTGAGCGCGCCGCGCCCGTCCATCAGGGCGTCCAGGCTGGGGGCCAGCCAGCCGCGCCGGGGCAGGTCCTGCAGGCGCTCCTGGTACGCCCGGCGTTTCCAGGGGAGCCGGGGCGCGCCGGGCAGGCGCCGCAGCGCGCCGGGTTCCGGCGCCGCCGCGACGCGGGCAGACTCGCCCGGCCCGGCGGCGCCCTCGGTGACGAGGGGCAGCGGCTGCGCGGCGCGCAGGGCCGCCAGGGCCGCGCGGGTGAGCGGGTCGTCCGCCGCGAGCGGGCCGGGCAGCAGCGCCAGGGCCTGACCCGCCTGCAGGGCCGCCGTGACCCGGCCCGGTAGCCCCTCGGGCGTGAATGGCGACTCGAACGCGACCACGGTCCCTACCCCGCGCTGGCGGGCCAGGCGCGTGGCCAGGCCCAGGGCGCGCCCGGTGTTCAGGGTGGGAACAGCGGGCATGGTGAGCACCAGCGGCCCCAGGCCGCGCGGGGTCAGGCGGTCCAGGGTGGCAGTCCACTCCTCGCGGGTCCAGTCGCTCCAGTCGGTCACCGCCACCGCCTGCCACGTCTGGACTGCCAGGGGCGGGGGGGGCGGGGGGGGCACGGCTCGGGCCGCGGTGACCTGCCAGCGCGAGACCCGCCACACGCCCCCGTGTTCGCTCAGGGTCACGTCGCGCGTCTCGCGGCGGATGACGGGCGGCTGCCAGCCGTCCGGGCCCGGCAGGGCGCGCAGGGTCCAGAGGGTGTCGCGCAGGCGGAAGGTGCCGTCCGGGCCGCCCAGTGGCGTGGCCTGATGCGCCCAGTCGAGCAGCAGCGCGCCCGTGGCCGGCGTGGTGACCTGCGCCGCGCCGCGCAGCGCCTCGCCGCTCAGGCGGCCGGGCAGGCCGGTCGTGTCCCCGCTGCGGTGCGCGTACGTGAGTTCACTGTAGGCCAGGAGGTACGCCTGCCGGATGTCCTCGAGGGTGACCCCGTCGGGCAAGCGGGCGCCGGGGGGCGCGGGGCGCCAGCGGAGGGTGGCGCCCGACAGGGGGCGGCGCGCCAGGAACAGCGCGTCGACCTGCAGCGTGGCGCGCGTGACCCGCCCGAAGGCCTGCGCGGACAGCAAGAGGGCCCCCAGCGCGCCCCCCAGGGCGGCCAGGACCACGAGCACGAACGCCAGGCGCTTGAGGCGCGTTCCCAGGGCCAGGCGGGGCGTCAGCGCCACGGGAACCTCACCGCGCGGCCGGCCACTTCGGCGCGCAGGGTCACGGCCCCCGGCACGCGGGGCACGTCCGCCTGCACCTGGCCGCCCGTGACCGGCACGGTCGCCTGCCAGACGGTGCGGCCCGCCCGGTCCAGGGCGCGCAGGTCCACCGGCGTGCCGTCGTCCGGCAGCGCGCCGTCCGTCCAGCGCAGCGGCCCGAGAAGCACCTGCTGCCCGGTGAAGATCGCCTGCGGGCGTCCACCCAGCAGGCCGCTCAGCGCCGTCCCCGAGGCCCGGGCCGTCCAGGCGCCGCTGGTGGCCGTGAAGGTGAACGCGCCGGCCGTGCCGGGTGTCAGCTGCCATCGGGCGACGCCGCCCGCCGTCAGGCGGGTCGCCTGGACCTGCTCGCCACTGGCGCCGCGCCCGGTCAGGGTCACCAGGGTGCCGTCCGGGGGCAGGCGCCCCCCGGTGCGGCGCAGGTCCGCCGTGACCGTCCAGACCTCGCGCTCGCTGAGGTGAATGGCCCCGGGCGTCATGGTCAGGGCGCCCGTGAGGCCTGGCGCGCGGCTGGCGGCGGGGTCACGCGCCGCGTCCGGGCCGGTCCCCAGGGCGGGGGCCGGCGCTGCGGCGACCGTCTGAATGCCGGTCTCGCAGGTGCGGGCGCCGGGCGGCAGGGGCAGCCGGCCCGGGGCGCTCAGCGTGCGGACCAGGGGGCCGGCGGGCGTGTCGCAGGTGACGGTCACGGGGCCCTGACCGGTCACGGTCAGCGTGCCCGCCGCCACCCGCAGCGTGACGGGCGCCGTGGGAGCCGGCGCCGCGCCGCTGGGGCGCGTCACCGGGGCGGGGCGGCACGCGCCCAGCGGCGCGGCGAGCAGCGGCGCCAGCCACCACGCGGCGCGCCCGCCCCTCACGGCGCCTCCCGGTGAAAGACGTTCGCGAACAGGCGGCTGCCGGTGGGGGCCGGGGCGGCCGCGCCCCGCAGCACCCGGTACCCGCTGGGCAGCGCGAGCGGCAGACTCGCCTCCCGGGCCTCCATGGGCGGCACGGCTTCCATCAGGTACGCGTGCTGCACCCACGCGACGCCGGCGGGATCGTCGAGCGTCCCGATGACGTTCGTGAGGGTGGCCTCGGCCGCGCCGGTGTTCTCGACGCGGACGGCGTCGCCGCGCCGCCACAGGTTCACGTCCCGGCTCAGGTTCTGACGGCTGGCCGCGCCCTGCGCGCGCAGCGCGAACCGGGCGACCTCCCGCACGTCCACGGTCATGCCCGGCCCGTCGAAGGTGATCAGGAAGGGCGTGCGCTCGCCCGGGTTCAGCCAGGGCACGAAGGTCTCGGCGGCGTCGTTGCGGGCCAGTTCCTGCCCCTGGGCGTCGAGCACCGTCGCGGTGAGGGTCAGGGCGGCGCCCTGCGCGCCGGCGTTCTGCACCTCCCCGACCACGCCCACCTGCTCGGGCGCGCCCGGCTGCGCGCGGTAGGCGACCAGCCGCTGGCTGAGGACGCGCAGCGGCACCCGGGCGCCGCCAGCGTCCGGGGCCGCGCGCGTGACGCCGGGCACCGCCTGAAAGCGTCGGGGCGGCCGGACGCCCAGGGTGGGCGCGACCAGCAGCCGCCAGCCGCGCGCCGTGCGGCGCAGGTTCTGACTGACCTCCTCGCGCACGTCCCCGAGGGACGTGAACCAGGTCAGGCGCGAGCGGACGGTCGCGACCGTGCCGCCCGCGCCCGGCGGGCCGCTGTAGGTGACGCCGAGCACCTCCAGCGAGTCGAGTTTCGCGTACCCGCTGCGCAGGCCCCCCACCACCGAGAGGTCCAGCCGCCAGCGTTCCTCGGTCAGGCCGCCCTGCGGGTCAATCCAGCGGTACGCCGAGCTGAAGCGCTTGAAGTCCAGGTCGTCCCAGTAGCCCAGCACCGCGCGTTCGGGCGTGTCGTGCGGCGTCAGCGCCCGGTAGGTCAGCCCGGCGCCGCCCAGCAGCAGGCTCAGCAGCAGGGCGCTGTTGAGCAGGCGCCGCGCCAGCGGGCGGCGGCGGGACTGCAGCCACGCCGTGCGCCACGCCCGGAAGGGCAGGCGCCGCACCCAGGAATGCCACCAGCTGCCCTGGGTGGGCGGCGGGTCGAGGCTGTCCTCGGCCAGCCAGCGCACCCACGGCCAGCGGGACCGGCGCGCGGGCGCCGCGCCCCGGGGCAGCAGCAGGGACAGCAGGGCGAGCACCGGCGCGCCGGAGGGCAGCAGCGCCCACATGACCCGCTGCCAGACCGGCAGTTCGCGCCGGGGCAGGCGGGGCTGCACTTCGGGAATGTCGGCCCGCTGCCAGACCGTGACCCCGCCGGGCAGCGGCCCCAGGCGTTCCCAGCCCAGCATGTGCAGCGCCGGGTCGTAGAACGCGTCGTTGCTGAGCATGAATTTCAGGTTGTACTTCGCGGGGGTGGTCATGAACTGCCGCAGGCTGCCCAGGCCCGGCACGCCGGTGTACTTGGCGCCCTCGAGGCGCTCGACCGGCGTGGCGGTCAGTTCCGGCAGGCGGCGGGCGCTGTGGTAGTTGCCGTCGGGGGTGGTGGCGTGCGTGTTGGCGCTCAGCCACGCCATCTGGTCCCCGAAGCCCAGCACCATGTAGCGGTAGCGGTCGCGGCCGCCGGATTCCAGGAACTGCACGATGGGCCGCACGTCGATCCGGTCCGGCTGGAACTTGCGGTAGTAGGTCAGGGCGCTGATCCCCACCGAGATTCCCAGCGCCAGCGTGACGAGCAGGAGCCCGAGCAGGTGATGGACGCGCGCGCCGAAGCGGGCCTGCACGAACACCCGCCACGCGCCGTGCCGCCACGACTCGATGGTCAGCCCGGCGAGCGGCAGGATCAGCATGCACGCCCAGAACGTGAAGCGGTCCAGGGTGAGGATGTCGAACGCGCCGCGCAGCAGCAGTTTCGGGATGGGCGTGGTGCCGCCGGTGCCGAGCAGGCTCAGCAGCAGGACGCTGGCCATCACCGGCCAGCGCGGCAGGCCCCGGTAGGCGTGCAGGCCGCGCCGCACCGCGTCGGCGTACAGCGGCAGCAGCGTCGCCCACGGCACGAGCCAGAACATGAAGCCGAAGTCGCGCCGCACCAGAAAATTGGCGCGGCTGCCGTGCGGGATCGGGACCTGCGTGATCGGGTCGGCGCGGCTCCACAGCCAGTAGGGCAGGACGACGAGCACGAGCGCCAGGATCGCCGTGGCGCCGTACAGCCCGCCGCGGTACACGCGGGGCAAGACGCGGTACACGCGCCGCCACACCCGCCACCAGCCGTTCGTGCCCTCGCCCGGGCGGGGGCGCGAGGCGCCTTCGAGCACCACGGCCAGCAGCACCGGCGCGATGAAGAACACGCTGCCGAACAGCGTGGTGACGTGGTGGGCGGCGGTCGTGGCGGCCGTCCACATCGCCGCGCGCACGAGGTCGGCCTTCTGCCCGGTCCGGACCCAGCGCACCGCGAAGGGAATGGCGTTGAGCAGCAGCCCCAGGCTGAGGGTGGTGGGCAGCTGCCCGAACACCTCCACGGTCTCCGCCAGGGCGCTCGAGAGCACGAGCAGGACCGCGCCGTACCCGGCGGCGCGCGCCGTGACGAACACCTTGCCGAAGCGGTAGATCCCGACCGTCAGGCCGGTCAGAGCCAGAATCTGCGTGAGGGCGAACGCCCCCAGCAGGCCCAGCGGGAAGCTGAGCAGCGCGATCAGGTAATGGCTCAGCGGCGGGTACGACGTCAGGGAGAATCCGGTGTACCAGCCGCTCTCCCACGGATCGAAGAACGACCGGGCGTAGTGCGCGCCGAAGTACACGTGAATCAGCGCGTCGTACGTACGCGTGAACGACCCGCTGACGAGCTGCGTGCCGTGCAGGGCGAGCATCAGCAGCAGCGCGAAGGCCAGCAGGCGCCCGCCGGCGCGCGCGTCGTCGGCCGGGCTCAGCTGCGCGCCGGGCAGTTCCAGGCTGGGCCTGGGCCGCTCAGGCGCGCTGCGGCCCAGGTGCAGGGCCGCGAACCAGCCGCGCGTCACGGGAGCGCCGTCCCGCCGGTCAGCCGCTCAGACCCGCCGCGAAGACGGCGTCCAGCAGCTCATGGCGGCTGAACGGTTTGAACAGCACCGTGCGCGCCCCCAGCCGCAGCGCCTGCTCCCGCAGCACCTCCTCGCCGCTGCCCGTCAGGGCGATGACCGGAGGCGCGCCCGGCACGCCCTGCAGCTCACGCAGCAGGTCCAGTCCGGTGCGGCCGGGCAGCAGCAGGTCGGTCACAATCACGTCCACGGGTCCGCTGGCGAGCGCCGCGAAGGCCCGGTCAATGGACTCGACCTCCACGGCGCGGTGGCCCCCCTGCTGCAGGACGTGCCGCATCAGCAGGCGCATGCTGGGCGCGTCGTCGACGACGAGCACCACCTTGGGCGGCACGTACCCGAACAGCGTGACGTTGGCCGGCGAGTGCCGCGTCACCGCAGGTCCTCCAGGCCGAAGACGCGGCCCAGCATGGTCAGTGACAGCAGTTCACGCACCGGGGCGCTGGCCTGGGTGATGCGCAGGGTGCGGCCCGAGCGGCGCAGGTCCTTGAGCGCGCTGACCAGGGCGGCCAGGGCGCTGCTGTCGATAAAGGGCACGTCCGCGAGGTTCACGGTCAGGTCGCCCGGCTGCGCGGCGTGCTCGGTGAGCACCTCGCGCAGGTCGCGGGCGTTCTGGGCGTCCAGGCGGCCACTCAGGGTCAGGCCAGGGCCGGTACGGGTGTAGGTCAGGGGCATCCAGAATCCTTTGTCACGGGCAAGGGGAAGACGACAGGGGCGCCGGCGCGCCCAGGCTCAGCGTCTGCCGGTTGAGGTGATTGACGCGAGCATACTGCCATTCGCGCGCGCAGCGCTGCACGATCAGCAGGCCGTACCCGTGCTCGCGCAGTTCCCCGGCCGTCCCGGCCGCCACCTGCCGCGGATCGAAGGCCTGCCCGTCGTCGGTCAGGGTGGCGAGCACCTCGGCACCCGCCTGGTGCACGCGCAGGGTCAGGTGCCGCGCCTGCCCGTGCCGCACGGCATTGACGACAAGTTCCGTCAGGGCCAGTTCGGCCGCCATGAGCGCCGGGTGCTCCTCGGCCAGCACGGTCCGCAGCGCCGCGCCGATCTCCGGGAGGCGCGCGAGATCGCCCGTCAGGTGCAGCTGCACGCTCGGCACCGCCGGGTCGCGCTGCAACACCAGCAGCGTCAGGTCGTCGGTGACGGTGTAGGGCGTCAGGGCCGACACGGCCCGCTCAATGAACGTCTCCGGTCCGGACTCGGCCGCCAGGCGGCGGGTGCGGTCCAGGCCGAACGGGACGCCCCGCGCGTCTTCCGCCTCGAACAGCCCGTCACTGTAGAGCAGCAGGGCGTCACCGGGGTGCAGGACCACCAGTTCTTCCGTGACGTGCTCCAGCGGGAAGGTGCCCAGGGGCGGCGCGGAGGCCCGGATCTCCTTGAGGGTGCCGTCCGCGCGGCGCAGCAGCACCGGCGGGTGCCCCACGTTCATGACCCGCACCTGCCCGTTGGGCCGCAGCTGCAGCGCCACGAGCGTGCAGAACTTACCCGACTGCTCCAGGTGCCCGTACAGGGCCTCGGACAGCTTGGAGAGCAGGTCGGACGAGCGGGCCGCGACCGTGAACGCCGAGGCGAACATGGCCGTGATGATCGCCGCCGGCAGCCCCTTGCCGCTCACGTCGCCCACCACCAGCCACTCGCCCTCCTGAAACTGGAAGTCGCCGCCGAAGTCACTCGCGGGCTGTGAGCGCAGCGTGAGGTGGTAGCCCTCGGGGGGGCGCAGCTGCGCCGGGGTCACGGCGCGCCACACCGCGTGCGCCCGCTGCCGGTCGCGCGCCTGCATCTCGTACTGCACTGCTTCCCGCCGCTGGCGCAGGGCCCGCAGCGCCGCGTCGAGCAGCTGCGCGAGCGTCCCGATCAGGTTGCGCTCGACCGCCATGAATTCCCGCTTGCCCCACAGGGCCAGCCAGCCGTCCTCGAGCGGCACGGCCAGCACGGCCGTGAGGCGCCACGCGGCCGTGTAGGGCGCGCCCGTGTGCACCGAGCCGCGCGGCAGCACCACCGGCGCGGCCGGGCGCTCGAGCGCGCGCAGCCAGCCGGGCGTGTCCCCGTGCCACACGCCGCCCACCTGCAGCGCCGCGCCGGGCGTGCTGATCAGGGCCGCGGCCTCCCGCACCAGGGCCGTGGCCTGCGCCTCGTCGGTCAGGGCCAGGGCCTGCGGGATCAGCCGCTGCAGAAACACCAGGTGATCGCTGAGGTCCGCCACCTGCTCGAGCAGCTCGGTGACGGCCGCGTCGTCGGTGAGGGTCACGGCGCGCGGCGGACCGGCAGGGCGCCGTACAGTCCGGTGATCTCCATGGCCAGCCGCACGCTGTCTTGCACGTGGGTGATCTCGAGGTGCTGCCCGGCGGCCTGCGCGGCGCGCACCAAGCGCACGAGCGCCGCCAGCCCGCTCGAGTCAATGAACGTCACGCCCGAGAGGTCCAGCACGGTCTGGGGCGCGGGCGGCTCGGCCGCCGCGAGGAACGCCGGCACCTGATGGGCGTCCAGGCGGCCGCTGAGGCGCACGCAGCACTGCTCGGCGTCCCGCTGGACGCTGATGTCGAGGGTGATGGGGGGACGGGTCATGCCTGGGCCTCCTGAAGGCGGGTGGGGGACGCGGCGGCGGTGCCGACGAGCTCTTCGATGTGCAGCAGGTACCAGTCGGCGATGTCGGCCAGCGGCAGGCTGGACGCCACGCGCCAGTTGGCCTCGCCGAGCGCGGCGGCCTGGCGGGGGTCACTCAGGACGCGCCACAGCGCGTCGGCCAGACTGTCCGGGTCCTCGGGCGTGAAGAACTCGGCGCGGTACCCCTCGTCCTGAATCAGGTCGGCGAGGTCACCGATGTTCGGCATGACCGCGCCGCGCCCGAATTCGCCGGCCTGGTGCAGCACGCCGCTGCTGCCGGTGGTGGCGCTGTACGGGAAGGCGACCACGCTGCTGTCACTGAACACCCGCGGCACGTCCTCCTCGGCGACGTAGCCGGTGAAGGTGATGTTCGGCACGTCAGCGTACTGCGCCTGCACGCCCGCGAGGTACCCGGGCGCGTTGGGCGTGTCGCTGCCGGCGATCACGAGCCGCGTGCGCGGGTCGCGCGCCAGCAGGCGGCGGTGCGCCTCGATGAGCACCTCCACGCGCTTGTAGGTGCCAAACTTGCCGAAGGTCATCACGGTCGGCTCGTCCGGGAACGGCTGCGGCGGCAGGGGCAGCTGGAAGGTGCCGTGGGGCGCGAGGAACACGTTGCGCGCGCCGTACCCGTCCCGCAGCAGGTTCACGTAGCGCGGCAGGGTGGTCGCCACGAGGTTCGAGCCCAGCAGGGCGCGCGTGAACAGCCGCCCGAAGCTGCGCGTGACCGCCACCTTCACGCCGTTCCCGCCGAACCCAGCCCGGTCGAGGTCGACCGTCTCGAACAGGTTGTGCAGCAGGGTCACGCTGGGCGTCCCGAACGCGCGCGCCAGCGCCGGGGTGAGCAGCCCCAGCGCGGCCGGCACGCGCCGGTCGCCGAAACTGGCCATCTGCAGGTTGAAGATCACCGCGTCGGGCTGC
>CALPYF020000036.1 GCA_943327755.2 Deinococcus hopiensis KR-140 | reverse complement strand
CCCAGTCGTGGGGGCGGCCACCGCCGCTGATTCTCCGGGAGGCGGGCAGGACGCCTCAGCAGGTGGCCTCAAACCCCGGGCGCATGGGCCTTTCAGGAACCGGGGAAGCCCCAATGCGGCGGTCAGCTGGGGGCGGGCTCCGCACTGGGCGGAGCGGAACCGACCGGTTCGGTGTCCGGGAGGGGACGGGGGTCCAGCAGCGGGAAGGTGTGCAGTTCCTGCACCTCGCCCCGGTGCTCCTTCGTGAGACTCAGGGCCTCGACCCGGAACTGCGTGACGGGCGGCGTCAGGTCGCGCAGCTCCTCCCAGAGGATCGGCTCGGCCCACTTCAGCACGCCCAAGGCGAGCGTCAGGTGCGGGCGGTACTCCGGGCCGTCGTAGCGCGCGCGGGTGCTGGGTTCGATGCTCAGGGTGCGGTCGTGCAGGGCGCGCAGCTCGGGGCTCAGTTCGCATTCCAGGAAGATCACGCCGGGCAGCTGTTTCCAGCCGCGCACCTGCACGTCGAAGGCGGGCTGGCCGCGCAGGGCGTCGCGGCAGACGCCGACCAGTTCCGCGCTGCGCAGGCTGGTCTGGAAGGGCGCGCGGACGTTCAGGTGCGGCAGGCCGAAACCGCGCACGTTCAGCCGGTCCTGCAGGCGGCGCAGCCAGCTGTCGAGCGCCTCGGGCGGCCACGCCACGATGGAGTACAGCGGGCTGGGCGCGTCGTCCAGCGCGGGCAGGAACAGGGTCACGGTCCTTACCCGACCCGGTAGCGGCAGCAGGCCTGCCCGCAGGCGATGCGGGTGTCGCGGGCGACGGGCACGCCCAGCAGGTCGGTGTACAGGGTGATCTCGGCACTGCACAGCTGCGCGTACTGCCGCGCGACCGTCAGGTTCGGGCAGTTGCGCTGCGTGAACACCCACCCACCCTGCTCGTCCTGCTCGGCGGTGGCGTCGAAGCCGTGCTCGTTCAGGCGGCCCACCAGCGCCTGCACCCGCTCGCCCAGCGGCCGGTCGGCGGGCAGGTCGGCGCGCAGCCGCCCGGCGATCTCGGCGTTGCGCGCGTCGAGGACCTTCAGCAGCGCGTCCTCGCCGAACAGACCCTCAATGTGGCGCAGGACGTCCACGCACAGGCTGGAGTAGGTCTTCGGGAAGGCCGCCTCGCCCCGGTCGGTCAGGACGAACACGTGTTGGGGCCGCCCACGCCCGCCGGGCCGTTCGGTGCGGACCTCCAGCAGGCCCTGCTCCTGCAGGTCACCCAGGTGGCGCCGCGCGGCGGGCACGCTGACGTCCAGCCGCTGCGCGAGGTCCTGCGCGGTCTGCGCGCCGTGCCGCTTGACGAGTTCCAGCAGGCGGGTCTTCGTGCGTTCGGCACCGGCCGGGGCGAGGGTCGCGGCGCTCACGGCCTGCCCCCCGCACCGTGGAAACGCGCGGCGGTCATACGACGGTCAGCTGGTCCGGGAGGTGCGCGAGGGTCCGGACGCTGACCTGCCCGGCCAGCGCGCGGGCCGCCTGCCGCAGCGCCAGCGCCGCCGGGCTGTCCGGGTGGGCGATGACGGCCGGGGTGCCCGCGTCGGCGTCCTGGCGGACACTGACTTCCAGCGGAATCTCGCCCAGGGGCGTGTGGTCGCCCAGTTTGCGGCTGCCGCCCCGCCCGAACAGGTCGTACGTGACGCCGGTGTCGGGCGCCACGAAGTAACTCATGTTCTCGATGACGCCCAGCACGGGCACGCTGGCCTTGCGGAACATGTCCACGGCGCGGGTCGCGTCGATCAGCGCGACGTCCTGCGGGGTGGTGACGATCACGGCGCCCGTGACCTGCACAGTCTGCGTCAGGGACAGCTGCACGTCGCCGGTGCCCGGGGGCAGGTCCACGATCAGGTAGTCCAGTTCGCCCCACGCGGCGTCTTTCAGGAACTGCTGGATGGCGGAGTGCAGCATCGGGCCGCGCCACACGAGCGCCTGCCCGGCCGGGGACAGGTTCGCCATGGAGATGAAACGCACGCCGTGCGCGTCCAGGGGCCGCATCTTGCGGTCCTCGTTCGCGGTGACCTTCGCGCCGCTCTGGCCCAGCATGTGCGCCACGCTGGGACCGTACACGTCCGCGTCGAGCAGCCCGACCCGCGCGCCGTCCAGGGCGAGACTCGCGGCGAGGTTCACGGCGACGCTGCTCTTGCCGACGCCGCCCTTGCCGCTCCCGACCAGCAGGACGTGCTTCACGCCGGGCAGGGCGGGCTGCGCGGCGGCGCGGACCATCGCGCCGAAGGTGATCACGGCGCCCTGCACGCCGGGCACGGTCAGCGCGGCGGCGCGCACGTCGTGTTCGATCTGGCCTTTCAGGGGGCAGGCGGGAGTCGTGAGGTTCACCTTCACGTGCGCCACACCCGCGTCCACGCTGGCGTGCTCGATCATGCCCAGCGAGACGAGATCCCGGTGGAGTTCCGGGTCATTCACAGTGCTCAGGGCGGCCATCAGGGCGTCACGCATATCCCGCAATTAGTAGCGCAAAGCGCGGGGCCGGGCAAGCCACGCGCTCACACTGCGCCCGGCCGCAGCTGCGCGGGTGCCCGCGTGGCCCGCGTCCTATACTGCGGGCCGTGAAGCCCCTTGGCCCCTATGTGGCCGCGCGTGACCTGCCGGGCCGGATGAACAGTCCGGTGCGGACGCTGCGTGCCACGGACCGCCTGACCGGCATGCCAGTGCTGCTGCACGCGCTGCCCGCCCCCCAGGCCCTGCCTGCACTGCCGGAGCAGCCGAACGTGCTGCGGCCCTCGGACTGCGTGGTGATGGGCGCCGAGGCGTTCATGGTGACCGAGCTGCCCCTGCAGGCGCGTCCCGCGCAGGATCCGGAACTCACGGCGCGTGGGGCCCTCGCGGCGCTCGCGGCCCTGCACGAGCGGGGGATGACGCACGGCGGCCTGAGCGCCTCGCAGCTGTGGAGCGTGGACGGCGAGGTGCGCCTCGCCGGCGCGGGGCTGCCCTGGGGCGGTGACCCGCGCCCACAGGACGACCTGTACGCCCTGGCGGTCATCCTGCACGAGATGGGCGGCATTCCGGACGTGCTGCGGCCCCTGCTGGAGACGCCCGGTCGGCTCGACGCGCGCGCGGCGCTGCGGCTGCTGCCGGCCCTCCCGCACGCCGAGGCAGCCCTCAGCGCCGATGCCCCGGTGACCCCTGTCGCGGCGCAGCGGCCCGTCGCCTCATCCCCTGCACCGGCCAGCCTTGCACCGGCCAGCCCTGCACTGGCCAGCTCTGTGCCGACTCACCCCGAACCGCCGGCCAGCCCTGAAGCGGCTCCGGCCGGACCGGCAGGTCGTCCTGAGGGGGCCGGTGCCCCCGCAGACCGGCCAGGGCGCCGGGGCCGCCGATTCCGCCTGCCGGGCTCAGCCCCCGCGCCGGAGGCCAGCTCCACCCCGGTGGTCACCGTCCAGACCGGTCCCGAGACTGCCGATCCGGTCATGGTCTTTCCGGTTCCCGTCCCGGCACCCGCTGCGGCGGCGCCTGCGGCAGCCGAGGCGGACAGCGCCCCCGCACCCGTCGAGCCGCGCCCGGCACATGACGGGACCCTCATCGTGCTGGGCGAACCGGACGACACCAGTCCGGAGCAGCCCAGTCCCGCAGCAGTCGGCACGGCGTCGGCCGACCCGGCGCGCCACAGCCCTGCCCCGGCCAGCGCCGAGCCTCAGCAGGACGACACCGCACCCCAGACTGCACTGACCACCGCGCCCGAACCAGCGCCAGACACGCCCCCCAGTCCGCAGTTCGGCGGCAAGCTCTCCCCACAGGAACGCCGCCGCCTGGAGCACGAGGCGCGCCGTGAACAGGCCGGGCGGGACGCCCAGGCGGCGGCCGAACGTCGGCTCCGCCGGCTGGACCCGGATGCCACGGCCCCTGCGGCGGCCCCACGGCCCGCGCCCACGCTCATCCAGATCGGGTTCGATGATGACCTGCCCGCCTGGGAGGCCGACCCGCCTGCCGCGCCCCCCCGGATTCAGGTGCGCGAGGTGCCGCGCCTGCCCGAATCTCTGCGGCGCCCGGCGATGTCGGTCGAGCCCGGGACCGGCCCCGAGACCACCGCCGAGACCGCCCCGGACGACCGGCCGGGCGCGCTACCGGCGCGGCGGCGGGTGGGTGAACCTATCCGGATCGGCTGGGACGAGGACGACTCCTGGCGGATCGTGCGGGAAGCGCCCAGTGCCCCGCTGCGGCCCCGCCGCCCGCTGCCGCTGCGGCTGCTGTTCTGGACGGGACTGGCCGTGGGGTTCGTCGTGATGGCGCTGCTGCTCACCAGCCTGCTGCGGCGGCCTGCGGCGCAGGCGGCGGGCGCCCCGCAGGCCGCCACGACCCGCGTGCCCGGACAGGAAGGGACCACAGCGCAGGCAGGGACCGCAGCGACGGCAGGCTCAGCCCCGACGGAACCGGCGACCGGAAACGCCACCCCACTCCAGCCGGTGCAGTTCACGGTCCGGGGCGTGGCCGGGGCGACCGCGCGGCTATCGGTGGAGCAGGCCCCGAACGGCGCGAATCTCGCGCCAGGCGCGTCCCTGGGCACCGCGCCGGGCCGGGTGCGCTTCCCGGTGGCCGGGACGTACCGCGTGCGGGTCGCCGTGGACGGGTTCGCGCCGGGCAGCATGACCGTGACGGTGCCGCGCACGCAGCCTGTCACCATCGATCTCGACAACTGACGGCTCCCGCTGTCCGGTCTCCGGGTCGGGGGTTCGGCGGCTCGTCTGTCCCGCCGGGACGCCCGCCGCCCGGCCGCGTGACAGAATCGGGGGTGATGAGCGTCGTTATTCTGGATTTTGGCAGTCAATTCACGCGTCTGATCGCGCGCCGCTTCCGTGAACTCGGGGCGTACAGCGTGATTCTGCCCGGCAGCGCGCCCCTGGAGCGCATCCTGCGGGAGAATCCGCAGGGGATCGTGCTGTCGGGCGGCCCGAGCAGCGTCTATGACGAGGCGGCCCCGAAGCCCGCGCCGGGCGTGCTGGATCTGGACATTCCGGTGCTGGGCGTGTGTTACGGCATGCAGTACCTCGCGCAGCAGGCGGGTGGGGACGTGAAGCGCGCCGGGAAGCGCGAGTACGGCAAGGCCGACCTCACGCAGTACGGCGGTCAGCTGTTCGAGGGTATCCAGGGTGAGTTCGTCGCCTGGATGAGCCACAGCGACTCGGTGACGCAGCTGCCCGCCGGGTACGAGGTCGTCGCGCAGACCGAGGACACCCCGGTCACCGCGATCGAGAACCGCGAGACGCGCCGCTACGGCGTGCAGTTCCACCCGGAGGTCGTGCACACGCCCAAGGGCGGGCAGCTGCTGGCGAACTTCCTGGGCATCTGCGGCGTGACGCGCGACTGGACCGCCGAGCACATCATCGACGAGCTGATCGCGGACGTGCAGGCGCAGGTCGGGGACGGCCGGGTGCTGCTGGCGATCAGCGGCGGCGTGGATTCCAGCACGCTGGGCCTGCTGCTGGCCCGGGCAGTCGGGGAGAAGCTCACGGCGGTGTTCATCGACCACGGCCTGCTGCGCCTCGGTGAGCGCGAGCAGGTCGAGGCGGCCCTGAAACCGCTGGGCGTGAACCTCGTGACCGTGGACGCCCGTGCGGAATTCATGGCGGCGCTGGACGGCGTGTCCGACCCCGAGCAGAAGCGCAAGATCATCGGCCGGGAGTTCATCCGCGCCTTCGAACGCGAGGCCCGCGCGTACGGTCCCTTCGACTTCCTGGCGCAGGGCACCCTGTACCCGGACGTCATCGAGTCCGCCGGGGGCGAGGGCGCCGCGAACATCAAGAGCCACCACAACGTGGGCGGCCTGCCGGACGACCTCGCCTTCAAGCTGGTCGAGCCGTTCCGGACGCTGTTCAAGGACGAGGTCCGTGAAATCGCGCGCCTGCTGGGCCTGCCGGACCACATCCGCATGCGTCACCCCTTCCCCGGCCCGGGCCTGGCGATCCGCTGCCTGGGCGCGATCAGCGAGGAGAAACTGGACATCCTGCGCCGCGTGGACGACATCTTCATCAGCGGCCTGCGCGAGTTCGGGCTGTACGACGGCTGCTCGCAGGCGCTGGCGATCCTCACGCCCATCCAGTCGGTCGGCGTGATGGGCGACGAGCGCACGTACTCGTACACGGCGGCGCTGCGGGCCGTGACCACGGACGACTTCATGACCGCCGAGTGGGCGCGCCTGCCGTACGAGTTCCTGGCGACCATGAGTAACCGCATCGTGAACCAGGTGCACGAGATCAACCGCGTGGTGTACGACATCACGGGCAAGCCGCCGGCCACCATCGAGTGGGAATGACCCGCGCGCGGCGCTGACTCTGCTGCCCGCCTGCGCAGCGCCGCTGCTCCCGGATGCCTGATCGGCTCCAGGGGTAGTGGCGCTTCCCCGTTGCTGCGCCTGCGGTGTGGAGGTGCACGGCGGCACCGGGTCCCGGCGGCGAACTTGACAGAGGCGCCATCCTCGATTCAGACTGGTCAGACCACTGACCACTGAGCCGTACCGAGGAGGTTGCCATGACCGCCCCCACCCCTGTCCCGCTGCGACCCGCGCTGCACGCCGAGGACACCCTGCTCGCCCGCCTGCTGGACGGCACGTACCCACCCGGGAGCACCCTGCCCGCCGAACGCGAACTGGCCGCCAGCCTAGGCGTCACGCGCCCCACACTGCGCGAGGCGCTGCAACGCCTGGGCCGCGACGGGCTGCTGGAGATCCGGCAGGGCAAACCCACCCGCGTCCTGCACCCGCACGAGGGTGGCCTGCGCGTCCTGGCGCACCTGTCCCGGCATGGTGACCTGGGGCGCATGGTGCCGGACCTGCTGGACCTGCGCGCCGCGCTGCTGCCCCACTGGGTCGCGCAGACCGCCGACCGCGACCCGCGTGCGCTGCGCGAGCACCTCACCTCGCCGCCCGCCGAGTCGGACGACCCGGGCCTGCCGCAGACCTTCGCGGCGTTCGACTGGGCGTTCCAGACGCTCGCCGCGCACGGCAGTGGGAACGCGCTGGCCCCGCTGCTGCTGGGCGCGTTCGCCGAGGTGTACGCCCGCGCCGGGGCGATCTACTTCAGCGACCCGCACCGCCGCGAGCGCTCGCGCGAGCACTACCGCGCGCTGCACGCCGCGCTCCCCCTGGGCGGGATCGCCGCCGGGCAGGTGGCGCGCAGCACCAGCCTCGACAGCCTGCAGTTGTGGGAGGCGCGCCGTGTTTGACCTGATCCGCGCCGCGATCCCCGTCTTCATCCTGTCCCTGCTGATCGAGTGGGCCGCGTACCGTTACCTCAGCCACGATTACGACGGGCCGCACGACCACTACGGGTACGGGACGCGCGACACGGTCACCAGCCTGAGCATGGGCGTCGGGAACGTCCTGATCAACCTGCTGTGGAAGGGCGTCGTCGTGACGATCTACGCGGCGCTGTACAGCCTCACGCCGCTGCGCCTGCCCCAGGACGCGTGGTGGGTGTGGGTCCTGCTGTTCCTCGCAGACGACTACGCCTACTACTGGTACCACCGCGTCAGCCACGAGGTCCGGCTGTTCTGGGCCAGTCACGTCGTGCATCACTCCAGCCAGCACTACAACCTGTCCACCGCGCTGCGGCAGACCTGGGTGCCCATGACCGCCCTGCCGTTCTGGCTGATCCTGCCCCTGCTGGGCTTCGCGCCGTGGATGGTGCTGCTCGCGCAGGCGTGGAACCTCCTGTACCAGTTCTTCGTCCACACCGAACGGGTGGGCCGCCTGCCCGCCCCCATCGAGTACGTGCTGAACACGCCCAGCCACCACCGCGCGCACCACGGCAGCAACGACGTGTACCTCGACCGCAACTACGGCGGCATCCTGATCGTCTGGGACCGCCTGCACCGCACCTTCCAGCCCGAGACGGAACCCGTCCGCTACGGCCTCGTGCACAACATCCACACGCACCGGCCCGTGCAGGTCGCCTTCCACGAATTCGCGGCCCTGTGGCGCGACGTCCGGACTGCCCGCAGCTGGCGCGACCGCCTGCACTACCTGACCCGCCCACCCGGCTGGCACCCCGAACGGTAACCCCTCCCGGCGGCCCCGCCCCGATGCTGCCCCACCTCAATTGCCGCGCGCGTCACCGCCGGTTCAGGGGCCGGGTGGTAAGCTGCGCGGCTGTATGAGTGCCCCCTCCCCTGCCTCCGCGACCGTCCCCGCCCCTGCCGCCGCTGCGGGGGAACGGGTGCTGTGCGCCATGTCCGGCGGCGTGGACAGCAGCGTGACGGCGGCGCTGCTGAAGGACCAGGGGTACCAGGTGGTCGGCGCGATGATGCGCTTCTGGCCGGACGACAAGCGCGTGGACACCTTCGACTCGTGCTGCTCGCCCGACGCGGCGTACGAGGCGCGCCGCGTGGCCGAGCAGGTGGGCGTGCCCTTCTACCTGCTGGACTACCGCGAGCAGTTCCAGCGGCACATCGTCGGGCCGTTCATCGACGAGTACAGCAAGGGCCGCACGCCCAACCCCTGCGTGAACTGCAACACCAAGGTGAAGTTCGACGAACTGGTCAAGAAAGCCAAGATGCTCGGGTGCCGTTACGTCGCGACCGGCCACTACGTGAAACGCGTGGAGAACGCGCGGGGCGAGGTGGAATTCCATCGGGGCGACGATCCCCGCAAGGATCAGACGTACTTCCTGTGGGGCACGCCGCGCGACGCGCTGCCGTACATCCTCTTCCCGGTGGGCGAACTGGAGAAACCCCGCGTGCGCGAGATCGCGGCGGAACGCGGCCTGCTGACCGCGCAGAAACCCGAGAGTCAGAACATCTGCTTCGTGCCCGGCAAGGTGCAGGACTTCGTCGCCGAGCACATCCCCCAGGCGCAGGGCTTCATCCGCGAGATCAGCAGCGGCGAGGTCGTCGGGGAGCACCTGGGCACGCAGTTCTACACGCTGGGCCAGAAGAAGGGCCTGGGCCTGTACCAGTCGCACCGCGTGCGGCACGTCGTGCACCTGGCCCCCGACACGAACACCGTCTGGGTGGGCGACTACGACGACTGCCTGTGGACCGGCCTGAAGGCGCAGAGCGCCAACTACCTGATCGACCTGACCGACCTGCCGGGGGAACTGGAGGTGCAGGTCCGCTACCGCACCGCGCCCGTCAAGGCCCGCGTGATCCGCGCCGACGAGAGCGGCTTCGAACTGGCCTTCCAGGACCCGCAGTTCGCGGTCGCACCCGGCCAGAGCGCCGTGCTGTACGCCGGACCGCGCCTGCTGGGCGGCGGCCTGATCGAGGACCACGTCCCCACCCTGCCCGAACCGAAAGCCCCGCCGAAGAAACGCCCGGCGGTCCTGCTGTCCTGATGCTGCCCCTGGTACACCGGGTTCACGCGGCCCTGCTGGACCGGAAGGGCCTCTCGCCCGGCGCGCTGGCCGACCTGATGGACCTCGCCTGCGACCTGCGCACCGCCCTCGCGCTGGCCGACACGGACGAGGCCGATACGCTGGCGTGGCTGCGATTCTCCCACGACGCCCACTGGGGCGATCACGTGCAGGACGTCACCCCGTACCTGCGCTGGCTGAGCTAGACCCGCACGCTGAGGACAGGCACGAGCATCTCCTGGGCGGTCCAGCCGCCGTGCAAGCCGAGCATGGGGGCGGGGCTGGTGGGTCGGCGGATGGCGTGCCCGGGGTGCGGGACGGCGAGCAGGTCGCCGATGCGCGGGCGGAAGCGGGCCTCGGCGTGGGCGGGTGGGCCGAACAGGCCGCCGGTCCAGGCGTCATCGGCGGTCAGGAGGGTGGCGTGCGGGGCCAGCAGCGCCGCGATCTCGGCGTGGTGCCCGGGCTGGGGGCGCAGGTACGCGGCGCGTTCCTCTCCGGCGATGGGGCCGCGCAGGGCGGTTTTCATGACTTTCTTGGTGATGGCGTCCACGTAGCCGTCCGGGGGCTGGGGGCTCTGGCCGTGGTCGGCGGTCAGGACGACGAGCGTGTCCCCGGTCCTGGGCAGCGCGGCCAGCAGGTCCGCGACGATGCGGTCGGTGCGGCGCAGTTCGGCGTGCGCCTCCGGACTGTCGGGGCCGGAGCCGTGGCAGATCAGGTCGTAGTCGGGGAAGTACACGAGCGTGTATGACGGCTGCCCCGGCTGGATGGTCGCGGCGGTCAGCTCTGGCGTTTCCTCGGGCTGCGCGTAGGGGTGGTATTCGGCGCCGTCGCAGGCCCAGCGGGTCAGAATGCTGTGCTGGTACGCGGCGGGCATGACGACGTGCGCGGCGACACCCCGGTCATGCAACTGGCGGTACAGGGACGGCACGGCGGCCAGGAAGCCCGCGTCCGCCAGGGGGGCGTGGGTGTACACGTCGTACAGGTGAATCAGGTTCACGACCGCCTGCGCCTCGTCCAGCCACACGGTCAGGCCCAGGTAGCCGTGCTCGGCGGGCGCGCGGGCGGTATGCAGGGTGGTCAGGGCGGCCATGGTGGTGCTGGGAAACACACTGGTGACTGGGCCCGGTGCGGGCGTCAGGGATGCCAGGGTGGGCGCGTCCCCGCGCATGATGGCCGCCCGCAGTTGCCCGGCGCCCAGGGCGTCCACGACGATCAGGACGACGTGCCGCGCGCCGTCCAGCGGCAGCGGGTGACGGTACGGGGCGTGGTGGGTGGGCACGCCGTGGTGCGCGCCGAGCGTCGCGGCGAGGTTCAGGACGCTGCCGCCCGCGTACTCGGGACGGATCGCGTGCGGGGGCAGGTGCATGGGTGAAGATAGCCGCCCGAGTCGGGAGGGCACCTTGAGGGTTCGTTCAGCGCCTGCCGATGCGCGGCAGGAACGCCCCGGTGCGCGCCCGGTACGCCGACTGATCGGGGTGACGTTCAGCCAGCGCAGCGTCCTCGATTCCGGCCTTGTGCCGCAACAGTGCCCCGAGCAGGAGGGTCCCCGCCACACTCACCCGTCCGCCCCGCGCGACCGTCCAGCCGCCCGCCAGCAGGAGCAGCGCGGTGTAGATCGGGTGCCGCACGAACCGGTACGGCCCGCGCTGCACCAGCGTGCCGTCCGCGACTGGTGTGGGCAGCGGCGTGAGGTTGCGTCCCAGCGTACGCCCGCTCCAGACCAGCAGGGCCACCCCACCTACCCCCAGCGCCGCGCCCGCCGCCTGGACGGAGCGGGGCCGACCTCTCCCCCGCTGCCCACCCACGAGAATGACAGTCAGCAGTACAAATTGAGTGGCGACCAACGCACGGTCGCGGTTCATGACTCCTGCCGCAGTGCTCACAGCTCACACCTCCTGCGGATTCCGTCTGTTTCGCCGACAACCCGGAACATCACCGGGTTGCCAGCTCCACGCCCGGAACCCGCTTCGCTCCTTCTCGCATCCGCTCGGGTGAACAGGTTCTGCGCCCCTGTTCACCGGAGTCAATCTTCAGTACGTGCGTCCGGCGGTGACGCGTCCGTCGGGTTCGTGGCCCTGTTGCAGGTCAATCAGGAAGTCGCGGGTGAGGTGCGCGCCGCGCGTGACGAGGTCGGTGGTGGTGCTGGCGATGTGCGGCGTGAGGATCACGTTCGGCTGCTCCCACAGCGGGTGCCCCTCGGGGAGGGGTTCGGGGTCGGTGACGTCGAGGACCGCGCCGCCCAGTTGCCCGCTGTTCAGGGCGGTCAGGAGGTCGTCGGTGACGACGAGGTTGCCGCGGCCGACGTTCACGAGCCACGCGCCGCGTTTCAGGCCGCGCAGGGTGTCGGCGTTCACGATGCCGCGGGTGTCCGGGGTGCTGGGCAGCAGCAGGACGACCCAGTCTGCCTGGGCGAGCAGCTCGTCGCGTTCGCCTTCGGGGGTGGTGCTGCGGATGCCGTGCACGTGCGCGCCGTGTGGGGCGAGGAGTTCTTCGAGGTTCCGGCCGATGTGCCCGTGGCCCCACAGGACGACGTGTGCGCCGTCCAGGGTGGTCAGGGCGGAGTCGCCGGGCAGGGCGGGGGCGTCCCAGTGATGGCGGCGCTGCGCGTCTCGGAAGCGGTGCAGGCCGCGTGACGCGGCGAGCATGCCGCTCAGGGCGTGCACGGCGACGGCGCGATCGTGCAGGCGGCTGGCGTTGAACAGCGCGGCGCCGGGCGGCAGGTGCGCCTGGACGTGTTCGATCCCGGCGGTCAGGGTGAGCACCCACTTCACGCCGGGCGTGGCGAGGAGCGCGGTGCGGGTGGCGGCGTCGGTCAGCCACAGGACGACGCCGTCGGCCTCGCCATCGGGGAGGTGGCCGCGGCGGTAGTGGTCGAAGGTCACGCCGGGCACGCCGTGTTCGTCGTGCTGGCTGAGGGCGCGGAACTCGGGCAGGTCGGGCAGCAGGACGCGCATGGGTCTATTCTGACCCGCCGGGCGGGTGCGCGGCCAGCCATTCGGGGCGGGTGAGTTCCATGTGCACGTCGGTGCGGCCCTCGCGTTCGGTGCGGTGCACCTCGCGGAAGCCGCAGGCGAGGAAGGCGCGCTGGGCGCGGCGGTTGTGGCCGAAGGTGGTCAGGCGGATGCGGTTCAGGGTGGGGTCGCGGCGCGTGAACGCCCACCGGAGGAGGGCCTGCACGGCCTCGCGGCCGTAGCCCTGGCCCCACAGGCTGGGCACGCCGATCATGACGCCCAGCGTGGCGGTGGTCGGCGTGAGGGGCGGTGAGGGCCGCAGGTCGTACAGTTCGGCGCTGCCGATCAGGGTGCCGTGCTCGTCTATGACGCCAAACCCGTGGCGTTCGCCGGTGCGTTCCTCGTCCTGCATGATGCGGCGGAACAGGAATCCGGGCAGGCGGATGGGTTTGGCGTCGTTCCAGTCGGCCAGTTCCCGGTCGCGGAAGAAGCCGTGCAGGACGCGCCACTCGTGCGGCGTGAAGTCCAGCATGGGCTTGAGGGTCACCCGGGGCGTGAGAGCGTCTGGCATGGCGCTCAGCTCTGGAGGGGGCCCAGCGCGCGGGTCACGTCCCGCGTGAGGCGGTCGAGGTGGAAGGCGTCGCCCTCGGCCCGCTCGACCTGCCGGGTGCCGGGGTTCACGACGAGCAGGGCCAGCACCTCGCCGCTCGCGTGACGGACGTTCACGCCGGGGTGGCCGTCCAGCGCAGCGCGGTCGGATTCGGGCAGCAGCGTCCAGGCGGGGTCGGCCGGGGTCAGGCCCAGGTGCGCGACGGGCAGGCGGTGCCCGCGCAGCTGCCCTTCCAGCCAGTCGAGCGCGGCGGGCGCGCCGCCGATCAATCCCTGTTCGATGTGCGGGCGCGGCTGGTTGTAGCAGACGGGGCGGCCGTCGCGGCGGCGCAGGTCACCCCCGGCGGCGCGCAGCAGGGCGTGCCCGGCGGCGATGTCCCACTCGCTGCGGGGCGACATGGTGAAGGTCGCGTCGACCTGCGCAGCCGCGATCCGCGCGAGTTTCAGGGCGATGCTCCCGCTGGGTTTCATGCCCGGCAGTGCGGTGCGGTGCAGTTCCCGCCCGTGTTCGGTGTCGGACACGGCCACGCGCCAGTCTGGCCCACTGGCGGGGGCAGGCACCGGCTGGCCGTTCAGGGTGACGCCCTGCCCCACCACGCCGCTGAACAGCTCGTCCGTCTCCGGGGCGTACACGACGCCCAGCACCGGCTCGCCGCCCACCGCCAAGCCGATGCTCACGCAGTAGTCCGGCAGGCCCGTCGAGAATTCCTTCGTGCCGTCGATAGGGTCCACGATCCACACGCGGTCGTGGCCCAGGCGGGCGCGGTCGTCGGTCTCCTCCTCGGACAGCAGGCCGTCCGCCGGGAACGCGGCGGCCAGCGCCGTCATGATCAGGGTGGACGCCTCGCGGTCGGCGACGGTCACGGGGTCGTCGGCACTCGTCTTGTGTTCCACGGTGAACCCGGCGCGCAGGTGCGCGAGGAGCAGCGCCCCGGCCTCACGCGCCAGCGCCGACGCGACCGAGAGTTCATGCGAGAAGGTGGGAGCGGTCATGCCCCCGAGCATAGCCCGCGCCTCCCCACGTCAACCCGGTCCGAGCAGCGCGGCCGAGGGGCACAGGTCGGCCAGCACGCAGGCGTCGCAGCGCGGGTGGCGGCTGAGGCACACCTCGCGCCCGTGCCGGACGCCCGCGACGTGCAGGCGCAGGCGGTCCGGGGTGGTGCGGGGCACGGCGGCGTCGAACCAGCGTTCGACCCGCGTGCCCGTCCAGGCGTCCGGGACCCACTCCAGCCGCCGGGCCAGCCGGTCCAGGTTCCCTTCGACGGGCATGGCGGGCCGGTGCAGGTCGAACAGGAGCATCAGTGAGGCGGTGTGGCGGCCCACGCCGGGCAGGGCCTCCAGGGTCGCGCGGGCCGCCTCATCGGTCAGGTCGGTCAGGTGCTCCAGGGTGAGGGGGCCGTCCTCGTCCGGTCCGGCCAGGGCGGTCAGGATGCCGTGCACGCTGGCGGCCTTGCTGCGGTGCAGGCCGCCACCCGCCCCGCGCAGGGTGTCCTCGATACCATCCGGGCCGTCCAGCAGCGCGGCTTCCCACCGCGGGTAGGCTTCGCGCAGCGCGCGGTACTGCCGGTCGGCGGCGGCGCGGGTGTTCTGCTGGCCCAGGATGGTGCGGATCAGGCTGCTCAGCAGGTCCGCCGGGCGGGTACGGGGGAAGGGCAGCTCCCCGTCCGGGAGGTACTGCCCGGTCAGGCGGCGCGTCACCTCCGGCAGGGTGGCGGGCACCGTGAACGTGGGAGCGGGGCGGGGCATCCCGGCAGGCTAGCGGTCGGGGCGGGTGGGAACCGTGCCTGGGGGCGCGATCCCGGCGAGTCCGGCGTGGTCAGTACGGCAGGCCCGCCAGCCGCAGCAGTTCGGCGCGGACGCGCGTGGCGTCGTTGGGCCGCTCGCGGCGGTCACTGCGGATCAGGTGCAGGTGCAGCGGCTCCAGCGGATCCAGGGTCGGTTCGGGGGGTTCTTCCGGGTCCGGCAGCGCCCCGTGGATGCCCCAGCCGAGCAGGACGCCCACGCCGTACAGGTCGCTCTCGGGGCCCAGTGGTTCGCCGCGCGCGGCTTCGGGGCTCTGGAAGGCGGCGGTGCCCATGCGCAGCGGCGCGTCGAAGGTCTCGAAGGCGGGGCCGGACAGGTCGAAATCCACCAGTTTCGCGCTGCCGTCCTCCTCCACGATGATGTTCTCGGGTTTGATGTCGCGGTGCACGAGTCCGCGCTCGTGCAGGTAGCCCAGCGCGTCCAGCAGGTGCACCAGGGTCAGCAGGAACGCGCGGCGTTCGGACTGCACGGCGGGCCGCTGCGCGTAGCGGCGGAACAGCACCTCGCCGCGCGCCAGGGTGCTGACCAGCGCGGGCTGATCGTCCACGACCGCGCGGTCGATCACGCGTACCAGTCGCGGGTGGTGCAGGTCGTGCGCGTGGTCGTACTCCCGGTCGGCGTAGCCACGCAGGTGCGTGGGGAAGATCTTCACGGCGCAGGGCTGCCCGTCGCGCGCCACCGCGAAGTACACCAGGCTGTGCGAGCCACGACCGACCGGGCGCACCAGGCGCACGCCGTCTCCCACTACCTGTCCCGCCAGAGGCATCCCTCACAACCTACCCCACGAGTCGCCGCTGCGGGTAGGGTCACTGGCCCCCCACCCCCCCCGGCGCGCCCCGGGGGTCCGTTCCGGTATTCTGCGCGGTGCATGACAGTCCCCGAGCCCACCCCCGCCCCGACCAAGCCCAAGCAGACCGCGCTGCAGAAACTGTGGAAGGAAATCCTGGAGCCCATCGTGTTCGCGGTGGTGATCACGCAGTTCGTGGCGACGCTCGTGGGCGTGGACGGCGTGAGCATGATGCCGAACCTGCGCAACGGTGAGCGCGTGTTCGTGCCGAAGTACGAGACGTGGCTGCACAAGGCGGGCGTGGGGGACTTCAAGCGCGGCGACATCCTGATCTTCAAGCCGCCCCGCGAGGCCAGCGCGAAGATCGAGAACCTGAACAAGAGCGCGTTCGGGCTGTACTCGTACCGGCCCTTCCTGATCAAGCGCCTGATCGGCATGCCCGGTGACCGGATCAGCATCCAGGCGGGCGAAGTGACCGTGAACGGTCAGCAGCTGGATTCCAGCTGGACGACCGCGTTCTGGCAGGCGCAGGGCTGCTGGGACACCCAGAGCGAGGTCGCGAACAACGTCACGTCCGCGAGCATCGCCGGGCAGAGCGTGAATGTCGTGCCGGACCGGCAGGAGTTCACGGTGCCTGCCGGGCAGTACTTCGTGATGGGGGACAACCGCACGGCGACCGGCAGTGAGGACTCGCGCATCATGGGCGCCATTGCGCGCCGGGACGTGGCCGGGCGCGCGGCTGCCGTCATCTGGCCGATCATGCGCAAGGCGAACGCCAAGTACGACTGCAACGGGTACGGGCAGCCTGAATTCAGTGGCCCCAACGAGCTGAACTGGCGCGTGCTGAGCCGCCCGGCGGGCTTCGGGCAGCTCAAGTAAACCCGGTACACCGCAGCGCGCCGGATCAGGGAGTCCTGATCCGGCGCGCTGCATGATCACCCGGGCCTGTTCCCCCGGGCCGCTAACTACTCGTCCTCGTCGGAGCCCAGGGGCGTGATCTCGATCTCCTCGCTGGTCACCCGGTAGGGGCCTTCCTTGGCGATGTAGTCGGCGGCCATGCGCAGGGTCTCCTCGACCCAGCCGTAGTCGTTGCTGAGGGTCGCCACGCCGATGACCTCCCAGTCGTGCGCGTCCAGGCCGTCCAGGCGCGCGACCGTCAGGGGAAAGCGGACCTTGAGCCGCTCGACGACGGGACGCACCAGGGCGCGTTTTTCTTTCAGGCTGGCGACCCAGGGCATCTCGATACGGATGGTCAGGACGCCCACGTACCCCAGGGCCACGGTCAGATCATGCCGGCCAGGAAACCCTGTCGGCGGATGGCGCGCACGATGTCCATGACGGTCAGCTGCGAGGGATCGTAGTGGACTTCCAGCTGGCCCTCGTCGGGGGTGGCTTTCACGATGCCGGGCATGGCGCTCAGGGCCTGGGCAACGGTGGTTCCGGCGTCGCGGCTCATGCCGCGCACGCCCAGCAGCACGCGGGTGGCGGTGTTGGTCATGCCCGTCATTATGCCCCCTGGGCGGGCGGGGTGCCCAGCTGATCGCCGGCCGGCTGCCCGTCCAGCCGCTCGCCGGGGGCGGTCTGCGCACGGGTGCCCAGGTGCGTGACGGCGTACGCGCCGGTCAGGACGGCACTCTCGGCGGCGGCGGCGGCGCGCAGGGCGGGCGTGACCGGGTAGTGCACCTCGTAGACGGCGGTGTCGTAGGCGCTCTTCACGGTGGCGTGCAGCAGCGCCTCGGTAACGGCAGCGGGCGCGTCCGGGTGGACGCTGAGGGTACGGACGAGCACGATGGGCCGGTCGCCCTGCCAGACCGACTGCGCGAAGACGAAGCCGTGCAGGGCGCCGTCCTCCTCGGCCACGAAGGAGTGTTCGCTGCGTTCGTAGAACTTCAGGGCCGGGAGGCTGGTGTGGAGCCGCCCGGCGCGTTCCCGCTCGGCCAGCGTGTCGAAGGCGGGGGTGTGGGCACGCTGCACGTCCAGATCGAGGGCCTGGAGGGCGTCGTAATCGTGTTCGGTGAAGGTGCGGTAGCGCATGCGCCGAGCGTAGCCCACCCCGGCAGCCAGGGCCAGGGTCAATCGGGCCGGGAGTGCACCCGTGGGCGGAGGCCTTGAGGCGACGGCTGGGCCCGGGCCCTCGCCCTGTGGCGCTGCGGTCAGGTGGACGTGAGGATGGCCTGCACCTCTGCCCAGTCCGGCATGGCGTCCTGCGCGCCGGGGCGGGTGCAGCTCAGGGCGGCGGCGATCCCGGCGGCTCGCAGCGCGGCGGTCAGCGGGTCCCCGGCGGCCAGCCGCGCTGCGAGCACGCCACAGAAGGTGTCCCCGGCCCCGGTGGTGTCGGTGGCCTGCACCGGGTGGGCCGTAAGGCGGTGGGTGCCCTGGGCGGTCACGGTCAGGCTGCCCTGCGCGCCCAGCGTGACGGTCACCGCCTGCGGGCCGCGCGCCTGCACGGACGCGGCCTGCCGTTCCAGGGTGCCGCCCTCCGGGCGCAGCGCGGCGAGTTCGTGCTCGTTCACGATCAGGTGGGTCACGCAGCTCAGGAGTTCGGCGGGCAGCGGGCGGGTGGGCGCGGCGTTGAGCAGCACCTCGGCGCCAGCGGCGCGGGCCTGCCGGGCGGCGTCCAGGGTCACCTCGGGGGGCAGTTCCTGTTGCAGCAGCAGGTGGGTCACGCCGCTCAGGTCGCCGGGCAGGTGCGCGGCGGTGACGTGCGCGTTCGCGCCACTGGCGACCGTGATGGCGTTCTCGCCCTGCGCCGACACGGTGATGAGCGCCAGTCCGGTCGGGGCGTCCAGGGTGTGCAGGCCGTTCAGGTTCACGCCCGCCGCGTGCAGGCCGCGCAGGGCCACGTCCCGGAACGCGTCCTGGCCGACCGCGCCGGTCAGTGCCACCGCGGCGCCTGCTCGCGCCGCGGCGACGGCCTGGTTGGCACCCTTGCCGCCGGGCGAGGTGACGGCGTCCCCACCTAGGACGGTTTCGCCGGGGGCGGGAATGCGGGGGGTGCGGACGGTGAGGTCCGCGTTGACGCTGCCGACGACGAGGACGGTCATCCGTCTATTGTGAGGCCTGGGCGTCCTCCACGGCCGCCGTCTCCTGCGGGTAGCGCTGCTGCCACAGGGCCCAGCCCTCGTCGGGGAAGGCGCGTTTCGCTTCCGGGGCGAACAGCGCGGCGCCCTGGTGTTCCAGTTCCGCGTCGGGGGTGGGCACGACCTGGGTGTCCTGCATGGCGGGGTGGTCCGTCCAGCGGATCAGGCGGCCGGAGCCGCCCCAGGCGTCGTCGGTGGCCCACACGATCCGCCCGACGCCCAGCAGGGCGCTGGCGCCGCCGCACATCAGGCAGGGTTCCAGGCTGGTGTACAGGGTCAGGGTATGCGGGTCGTCCAGCTTGCCCACCTGGAAGAACAGGTCCATCTCGGCGTGGGCGACGCTGGCGTCCCCGACGTGTTCCGGCGTCTGGGGTTCCCCGACGCGGTTGCGGCCCCGCGCGATGATCTGGCCCGCGTGGTCCACGAGGACGGCCCCGACGGGCGAACTGCCGGCGGCCTGTCCCTCCCGGGCGAGGTCGAGGGCTGCGCGCAGGTAGCGCGCGTGGTCAAGGTCCGGGAGGCGTGGGGTGGGCCGGTCGTCGCTCATGGTGTTCAGCGTGGGCGCCGGGCGCCGGGTCTGGGTGCGGGGTGAGTGAGGGGGCCTTCATGCCCCGCCGCGCGGTGTTGTTCCCCGGGCGGGCACAGTCTCACCTGTCCGCCTGTCCCGGGGCGTGCTGGACGGCCTTCTGCTCCCGGTCGCCGCTGGTCGGGCCACCAGGGGGTTCCAGCACACGCCCTTGAAGCGCGCGCCACAATGTTTATACTGAGTTTAATTTCAGACCTGGCCCAACAGGCCACCAATCGGCCGAGATCACCTGCCCCGCCCACCTGCGGCGCGGACGCCGGGAGCCGCCCCCAGGGCACCCCCATCCCCACCCCGAGGAGTGACATGACGCAACCTCCCCTCCCCCAGCCCTGGCTCGCCCACTACGAAACCGGCGTGCCCCGCTCCTTCCGCCCCAGCGGCCTGACCCTGCCCGCCCTGCTGGAGCGCACCACCCGCAAATACCCGGACCGCACCGCCCTGAGCTTCGTCGGGGCCCACACCAGCTACCGCGACCTGTGGCAGCAGGTGCAGCGCTTCGCGTCCGGCCTGCAGAAGATGGGCGTGCAGCCCGGCGACCGCGTGTCCATCATGCTGCCGAACACCCCGCAGTTCGTGGTGGCCTTCTACGGCACGCTGCTCGCGGGCGCGGTCGCCGTGAACACCAGCCCGATGTACACGCCCAGCGAACTCGAGCACCAGCTGCAGGACAGCGGCAGCGAGACGCTGGTCATCTTCGACAGCTTCTACCCCCGCTACGCCGAGATCCAGGGCCGCGTGAACGTCAGGCGCGTGCTCGTGACCGGCGTGCAGGACGCCCTGAGCTTCCCGAAGAACCTGCTGTACCCCGTG
This sequence comes from Deinococcus hopiensis KR-140, assembly GCA_943327755.2. Classification (GTDB taxonomy): domain Bacteria; phylum Deinococcota; class Deinococci; order Deinococcales; family Deinococcaceae; genus Deinococcus; species Deinococcus hopiensis_A. Next base: position 22,706 of record CALPYF020000036.1, on the reverse strand, counting down.
AAGGCCAAACGGGAAGGCACCTGGGTGCCGGTACCGTACGGCGAGCGGGTCCTGTCCATGCGCAAGGTCATCGACTCCCAGACGCCCACGCCGCAGCCCGTGACGGTCAGCCCGGACGACGTGGCGCTGCTGCAGTACACCGGCGGCACCACCGGCGTGCCCAAGGGCGCCATGCTCACACACGGCAACCTGGTCGCCAACTGCGAGCAGGCGCGCTCCTGGATGACCGACCTGCGCGAGGGCCAGGAGGTCACGCTGGCCGCCATTCCGTTCTTCCACGTGTACGGCATGACGGTCGCCATGAACCTCAGCGTGCTGATCGGCGCGACCATCGTCCTGATCCCCAACCCCCGCGACCTGAACATGACCCTCAAGGCCGTGCAGCAGACCCGCGCGACCCTTTTCCCGGCCGTGCCCACGCTGTACAACGCGATCAACAACCACCCCGACACGCCCAAATTCGACCTGACCAGCATCCGCGCCTGCATCAGCGGCAGCGCGCCCCTGCTGCTCGAGACCGCCCGGAAGTTCCGGGAGATCACGAACGGCGCGAACCTCGTCGAGGGGTACGGCCTGACCGAGGCCAGCCCCATCACGCACGTCAACCCCATCTACGGCGAGCAGCAGGAGGGCAGCATCGGCCTGCCCGTGCCCGGCGTGGACGCCATCGTCGCCGGGGACGACGGCCAGAGCGTCGCGCAGGGCGAGGTCGGCGAGCTGTGGGTGGCCGGGCCGCAGATCATGAAGGGCTACTGGCAGCGCCCCGACGAGACCGCCAAGACCCTCGTGCAGGCCCACGGCCGCACGTGGCTCATGACCGGCGACATGGCGACCATGGACGAGCGCGGCTACTTCCGGATCGTGGACCGCAAGAAGGACCTGATCATCGCCGGCGGGTACAACATCTACCCGCGCGAAGTCGAGGAGGCCCTGATGAGCCACCCGGCCGTGCTGGAAGCCGCCGCCGTCGGCGTGCCCGACACCTACCGCGGCGAGAGCGTGCACGCCGTCGTCGCGCTGAAGCCCGGCGCGACCGCCACGGACGCAGAGATCATCGCGCACTGCCGGGAACTCCTGAGCCCGTACAAGGTGCCCCGCAGCGTGGAATTCCGCGTGGAACTGCCCAAGACGGCCGCCATGAAGATCCTGCGCCGTCAGCTGGCCCAGGAAGCCCGCGACGCGCAGAAAGCCAAGAGCGCCTGACGGGGGCAGTGGGAAGTAGGGAGTGGGAAGTGGGAAAAGAAAGGGGCGGCCTGAGTGGGCCGCCTCTGCTTTGTTCTGTTCCTACTTCCCACAACCCACTGCCCACTCCCCTCTTCAGGCATTCGCCAGGGGTGCGTACGCCGTCGCGCCGCCGTCCAGGGCACTGGCGGGGCGTCCGGCCTGGATGGCGGCGGCGCCCGCCAGGGCGATCATGGCGCCGTTGTCGGTGTTCAGACCCCTGCCGGGGAACACGACGTGCAAGCCGGTGGTGGCGAACGCGTCGCGCAGGGCGCGGTTGGCGGCCACGCCGCCGGACACGACGACCGTGCGGCGCCCGGTGGCCTGCGCGGCGCGGACGGTGGTGTTCACGAGGGTCTGCACGGCGGCCCGCTGGAAGCTCGCCGCGAGATTCTCAGGGGTGGCCCCCGCGCGGTGGGCGAGCAGCGCCGCCGTCTTCAGGCCGCTGAAGCTGAAGTCGAAGCCGCTTTGACCCTTCAGGGGCTCCTTGAACGGCACGGCGTTCGGGTCGCCGCGCGTGGCGGCCTCGCTGATGGCCGGGCCGCCGGGGTAGCCCAGCCCGGCGAGGCGGGCGACCTTGTCGAAGGCCTCACCCGCCGCGTCGTCACGGGTCGCGCCGACCAGCACGTACTCGCCGTCACGGGGCACGTCGAACAGGTGGGTGTGCCCCCCACTGACGACCAGCGCCAGGAACGGGGCGCGCAGCTCGGCCTCGCTGGCCGCCGCGAAGATATGACCCTCCAGGTGGTGCGCGGCGTGGAAGGGCACGTCCAGCGCCTGCGCGAGGCCCTTGCCGTACATCAGGCCGACCAGCAGCGCGCCCACCAGTCCAGGCCCGGAGGTCGCGGCGACCGCGCCGATGTCGGTGACGCTCAGACCCGCCTCGTGCAGGGCGCCTTCCATGATCTGGTCGATACGCTCGACGTGCTCGCGGCTGGCGAGTTCCGGCATGACGCCCCCGTACTGCGCGTGCACCGCCTGCGACCACACCCGGTTCGCCAGGACCGTCACGCGGCCGTCCGGCGTGAGCTCCACGATCCCGACACCCGTGTCGTCGCAGGACGTGTCGATTCCCAGAATGCGCAGCGGAAGGGGGCGGTCAGTCATCGCCGGGGAGTGTAGCAGGGGCCAGGCGGGACGAATGGAGGATGGGTGGTGGATGGACACCGGCGTCCAGCACCTGTGCCCTCTCCCCTTACCGCTGCTGGTCGCGCACGGCCGCGAGGGTCTCCTCGAACTCGTCGAGGAACTCGTCTTCAAGCAGGCGGTCGCGGATCAGGGCGTCCTGCTCGGTGGTGGCCTGCTCGCGGGTCCATCGCAGCCGCGCCTGCCGCGCGCCGCTCACGTTGCCCTTCCCGGCGATGAAGCGCGCGGCGTGCCGCACAGCCTGCACGGGGTCCTCGGTGGGCGCGGTGACGGACAGGTTGCGCAGGCCGCCCTGGTCGTTCACCAGCGAGCAGGTCACCTCGATGCGCGGGCCGCGCCGGGCCAGGAACACCTGATCCACGCGCCACATGCTGGTCGCGCGGATGGGCTCCGGGGCGCGCTGGGGGGTGCGGCGGCGGGCCACGTCAGCACCCCGGCCCGGCGGGCGGCGTCCACTCGCGCAGCGCCTCCTGCCCCAGCAGGACGCGCCCGGCGCCCTCGGCCAGGGCTTCGAGTTCCAGTTCGCCGGGAATCACGAACACCGGGGCGATCCACGCGACGCGCCGCTCGATCCGGTCCACGAGTTCGTCCCAGCGGGCGATGCCGCCGGTCAGGACGATGGCGTCCGGGCGGGCGCTGAGCGCGCCGGTCTGCTCGCCGATGGCCTTGGCGGCCTGATGCACGAACGCGGCGGCGACGATGCTGACGTCCGGGTCGCCCAGGCTGCGGCCCTCCAGTTCGCGCAGGTTCGCGCTGCCGGTCAGGGCCAGGAAGCCGCTCTCGGCGGCGAGGTGATGCAGGGTCTGCTCGCCCAGCTGCCCGTGCAGGCGCAGCAGGTCCCGCGCGGGGACCGGGCCGCTCTGGCGCGCGCCCATCGGGCCGCCGTTGGCGCCACTGCCCGTGGTGTCGATGGCGCGTCCGGCCTCGAAGGCGGTCACGCTGGTCGTGGCGCCCAGGTGCGCGACGACCACACGGGCGTCCTGGAAGCGCTTGCCGACCTCGTACGCGGCGCGGCGGGCGACGGCGCGGGCGTTCAGCGCGTGGAATTCCGCGCGGCGGTTCACGCCCCGCAGACCCGTGGGGCGCGCCTCGGGCAGCAGTTCGTCCGCGCTCTGCGGGTCCACGATGAAGGCGGGCACGCCGCGCGCCTTCGCCACGGCCAGCGCCAGCGGGCCGCCCAGGTTCGGGGGGTCCTGTCCGGCGTCGCAGGCCAGCGCGAACGCCGCGAGTTCCTCGGTCACGCGGTACGTGCCGGTCGTGACCCGCCCGATGAACCCGCCGCGACCTACCACGGCGTCCGGCGCGGGCCAGTCGGCGGTCATAGCCAGCACCTGCCGGGTGAGGTCGGGCAGGTCCCCGGCGGTGGGGGGGGCGTCCAGCGACAGTTCGGCGCGCGTCAGCGTCAGGCGCAGCTGTCCCGGCAGGGCGGGGTTCTCGCTGGGCTCGATCTGGGCGCAGGCGAGTTTCACGCCGCTGGTTCCGGGATTGATCACGTGGGCGATCACAACGCCGCAGCGTACCAGATCAGGCGGTGACCACACCGGGACAGCCTGCCCGGACGGACCGCAGAGGCGGGCGGGAGCACCCCGTTCCCGGAAGCTCCCGCCCTTCAGTCCTGCGCTCATACGGATTCCGTCTGTTGCGTCGACAGATCGGAACACCACCGATCTGCCAACTCCACGCCCGGAGGGGCGCTTTGCTCCTTCTCTGCTCCGCAGCTCTACGAGTCGCATCCGCTCGGGTTGAACGGTTTTTGCACACCATTCAACCGGAGTCCGTATCAGCTGGGTTCGATCAGGCCGTAGTGGCCGTCCTTGCGGCGGTACACGACCCCGCAGGCGTTCGTGCGCATGTTCATGAACACGTAGAAGTCGTGCCCCAGCGCCTCCATCTGCGCCACGGCGTCTTCGGGGCTCATGGGGCGCAGGTCGAAGCGTTTCTGCCGCACGATCTCCGGCGCGAACTCGGTCACGTCGTCCACCCCGGCGTTCACGTCGGCCTCGGCGGGGCCGGGCTCGGGCTGGGGCGTGGCGTCGTGGCGGTGCTTGAGGTACCGGGTCTTGAACTTGCGCAGCTGGCGTTCCAGGACGTCGCTGGCCCGGTCGATCGCGGCGTACATGTCCGAGTGGTGCTCCTCGGCGCGGATGATGCCGCTGGGGACGTTGAGCTGCACCTCGACGCGGTTGCGTCGGTCGGCGTCGCGGACGTCGCGGACGGTCAGGGTCACGCGTGCATCGGTGATCTGGTCATTGAAACGATCCAGGCGCGTGAGTTTCTCCTCGACGTAATCGCGCATGGCATCGGTGACTTCAACGTTACGGCCAGACAGCTTGTAGATGTGCACGGCTTTCACCTCTTCCTTTTCCCGGAGGAGTGGGTCGGGCTCCGGTGATTCACTCTAGTCGCAAGGTCATGAGCCTGTCATGCGAGCAGTTCACAGCGGCCCCCCCTTGTTTCGCGGTATGCTCCGGGGTAGAGCGCTCCCCCCAACTGCATGAAGATGGCGGGGGCTGCCCGGCGTGAGCCGCGCGCGCTAGCATGGGAGCGTGAAGGTAGACCGGCAGGAACAGGATGACGCGCGACGCGAACGGATCGCCCGCGCGGCCTTCGAGCTGTTCGCCCGCAGCGGCCTGGACGCGATCAGCGCGCAGGACATCGCGCAGGCCGCGTTCGTCAGCCGCACGAACCTGTACCGTTACTTCCCCAGCAAGGTGCACATGCTGCTGGCGCACTTCGAGAAGGCCGTGCAGGCCAGCCGCGACGACGCCCTGGAACGCCTGCACGCCGGCGCGAACCCGCAGCAGGTGTGGGACAAGGTCACGGGCCGCATGGCCGACCTGGGCGTGCGGTACCGGCATCTGGTGGGCGCGGTGGGCCAGGCGGTGCTGGGCGCCCCGCCCGAGGCCGGGCGGCCCGGCGCCCCCGAGCGCGCCCCGGGCGACGGCCTGCGCACCGCGCTGACCCTGGCGGCACTGGTGCAGCCCGTGCTGCTGGCCATGCAGGCCCAAGGCCGCCTGCGCCCCGAGGCGAACGTGCAGATGCTCAGCGTGCTGCTCGTGGACGCGTTCATCCTGGCGCTGCTGCACGGCGGGCACCGCGACCAGCGTGAGGTGCTGCGCGACTGGCAGGACCGTTTCAGCCTGCTGATGTACGGCGCGCTGGCCCCCGAGAGCACCGCCCGGGGCGAACTGAAAGACTGACCCGAACAGACAGCGGGCCGCCCTGATGCTGTGGGCGGCCCGCTGCCGTTCGGGTTACAGCGCTTCCGTGAACGCCGCACCCGTGCTGGCACGCACCTCGTCCAGGGTGGCGCCGGGCATCAGTTCGGTCAGGGTAAGCGTCCCGTCCCGGAACTCGAAGACGGCCCGGTCGGTGATGATCATGCTCACCGCGCCGCGTGACGTGAGCGGCAGCGTGCACTTGGGGACGACCTTGGGCGTGCCGTCCGGGTCGGTGTGGGTCATCAGGACGATCAACCGGCGCGCGCCGCTGGCGAGGTCCATGGCGCCGCCCACGCCCAGCAGCGGTTTACCGGGCACCGCCCAGTTCGCGAGGTTCGCCTGCGCGTCCACCTGCAGGCCCCCCATGACCGCCACGTCCACGTGCCCACCGCGGATCATGCCGAAGCTGTCCGCGCTGTCGAAGTAGCTCGCGCCGGGCAGCGCCGTGACCGGGATCTTCCCGGCGTTCACCGGGTAGTCCAGCGCGCCGCCCTGCTCGGGGGCGGGACCGACGCCCAGCATGCCGTTCTCGGTGTGCAGGTTCACGCCGTGCTCGGGGGTGATCAGGTCCGCGACCAACGTGGGAATGCCGATGCCGAGGTTCACCACGTCCCCGCGCCGCAGCTCCGCCAGGGCGCGGCGGGCCATGTGCATCCGCGCCTCGTCCACCTTCTTGCTGCCGCCCTTCACGTCGGCGCTGCTGCCGAGTGCCTCGGCGGTCAGGGTCGCCTGCACGAGGTAATCCACGTACAGGCCCGGCGTGTGCACTCCCTCGGGCGGGATGGTGCCCACCGGGACGATCTCCTCGACCTCCGCCACGACGAGGTCGGCGGCGGTCGCCATGGCGCGGTTGAAGTTCTGCTCGGTCAGGCGGTACTGGAGGTTCCCGGCCTCGTCGGCCCGCCACGCGCGCACGAACGCCACGTCGCCGCGCAGGGCAGGCACGAAGACCATCTCCCGGCCGTTCAGGACCCGCACGTCCGCGTCCCCGGCAATCACGGTTCCGGCGGCGGTGGGCGTGTAGAACCCGCCGATGCCCGCGCCGCCTGCGCGCAGCGCCTCGGCCAGCGACCCCTGCGGGATGAGCTGCACCTCCAGACGCCCCTCCTGCGCGGCCGCCACCGCCTCGCGGTTGCTCGTGAAGAACGACCCGATGGCCTTCCGCAGCTGACCGTTCCGCAGCAGGCGCCCGCCGCTCAGTCCCGCCTCGCCCACGTTGTTCGCCACGTACGTCAGGTCCCGCACGTCCGTCTCGGCCAGTGCGTGCACGAGGTGCACCGGGTTGCCGGTCATGCCGAAGCCACCCACCAGCAGCGTCTGCCCGGACTTCACCAGCGCGGCGGCCTCGGCGGCGGTGATGACCGGCACGTGCTTCAGGCCCGCTGGGGTTGTCGTCGCGGTCATGCTCCCCTCCTCCACTCCGCCGAGCCCGCAGGGTACCCCTGCGACCTCAGCTCCGTTCTGGAGGCTCGCTCCTGGCCTTCTCGCTCCGCTCGGGTGCTGCGCACCGGCCTCATGCTTCAATCCTCTCGATGATCGCGGCCTCGCCCTGCCCGACGCCCACGCACAGCGTCGCCAGTCCGTAGCGGCCCTCGCGGCGGGCCAGTTCGTGCGTCAGCGCCACGATCAGCCGCGCGCCGCTCATGCCCAGCGGGTGGCCCAGGGCGATCGCGCCGCCGTTCACGTTCACGCGGTCCTGCGGCAACTCCAGTTCGCGGATGCAGGCCAGCGCCTGCGCGGCGAAGGCCTCGTTCAGTTCGATCAGGTCCAGGTCCTGCACGCTCAGGCCGGTGCGGTCCAGCAGCTTGCGGGTGGCGGGAATAGGCCCCAGACCCATCACGCGCGCCTCCACGCCCGCCGCCGCCGCGCCCACCCAGCGGGCCAGCGGTGTGACGCCCAGTTCGCGGGCCTTCGCGGCGCTCATCAGGACCAGCGCGGCCGCGCCGTCGTTCAGGCCGCTGGCGTTCCCGGCGGTCACGCTGCCCCCCTTGCGGAAGGCGGGTTTCAGGCCCGCCAGGGTCGCCTCGTCGGTGGCGAGGGTGAAGCCTTCGCCCTCGCGCTTCACGCGGGGATGCTCGTCGGTGTCGAACACGGTGACGCCCTTGCGGCCCCTGACCTGCACCGGCACGATCTCATCCTTGAACCGTCCGGCGTTCAGGGCGTCCATCGTCTTGCGCTGACTGTCGAGCGCGAAGGCATCCTGGTCCTCGCGGGTGATCTCGCCGCCAGCGTAGGCGCCCTCGCGGGAACGCCCCACGATGTTCTCGGCGGTCTCCCCCATCGCCTCCAGCGGGAACAGCGCCTCCAGGGCGGGGTTCGGGAAGCGCCAGCCCAGTGTCGTGTCGTACGCGGTGACGTTGCCGTTCGCGAAGGCCTGCGCGCCCTTGGGCATCACGAGGGGCGCGCGGGTCATGCTCTCCACGCCGCCCGCCACGTACACATCCCCGTCGCCGTTGCGGATCGCGCGGGCCGCCGTGTTGATCGCCGACAGGCCACTGGCGCACAGGCGGTTCACGGTCAGGCCCGCCACCGTGTCTGGCAGGCCCGCGAGCAGGGCCGCCATGCGGGCCACGTTGCGGTTGTCCTCGCCCGCCTGGTTCGCGCAGCCGAGGATGACTTCCTCGATCTGATCGGCGGGCACGCCACTGCGCGCGACGGCCTCACGGATGGCGTGCGCGGCGAGGTCGTCGGGCCGGACGGTGGAGAGGCTGCCACGGATGGCGCCGATGGGTGTACGGACGGCCGCGACGATCACCACGTCACGGTCTTGCAGAGTTCTGACATTAGGAAGCTGGGACACGGTGGGGAACCTCCGGGAAAGCAGGCGGGAGGGCCTCCGTGGTTCAGAGGGAGGCCCGGAATGAACGCAGTTGACGCCTGCATTCAAGCGCGCCACGCCCCCGGATGGGAAGGGCCGCCGGCCTGTCAAACGGAACGCCGCCCCTGACACCAGAGGTGCGCGGGGCGGCGTGCGGAACGCGATTGTAAAGAGGGGGGCCCGGCGGGCGCGTCAGCCCAGGCGGCTGCGGCGCAGGCGGCCCAGCAGCGCGAACACCTGCCGCTGCTCCTCCGCGTGGATGGCGCGGCGGATCGCCTCGGGCGACAGGGGTTTCAGGTCGGCGGCGCTGCTCACCACGGCGGGCGCCTCCGGTTCCTTCTGTTCCTCCAGGTAGGGGGTGCCCCAGCGGCCCCATGTCGCGTCCATGTCCCTCACCTTCCTGGTCATGCGCCCAGACTAGTCATGCAACTCACACAATTCTCTGACGGAAGCTGACGGGCCACCTCGGTCGTCCCGACGTGCAGACCGTCCGGAACGCACCGGACTGGAGAGGCGGCGGTGCGCCCGCCACATGAGCGGCACCTGAAGGTCGCCTCCCTACACACCCCGCCGCCCAGGAGGCCGGGGCCGGAGTATCCTCGCGGGCGGACAGGCTGGCGACCCACGCACGGGCGCCGGCCGAAGGGAGACGCGCATGACCATCACGCAAACGGCCGCCTGGAGCGCCCTGCTCGACCACCACCGCGCCCTGGAGGGCACCCACCTGCGGGACCTGTTCGCGCAGGACGCCGCGCGCGGCGAACGCCTGACCGCCGAGGGCGCGGGCCTGTACCTCGACTACAGCAAGAACCGCGTGACCGACGAGACCCTGACGCTGCTGCTGAACCTCGCGCGGGAGACCGGCGTGACCGCCAAGCGCGACGCGATGTTCGCGGGCGAGAAGATCAACGTGACCGAGGGCCGCGCCGTGCTGCACACCGCGCTGCGCGCCCCGGCAGGCGCGACCGTCCTGGTGGACGGACGTAACGTCGTCCCCGACGTGCACGAGGTGCTGGGCCGCATGGCGGCCTTCGCGGATCAGGTGCGTGCCAGGACGTGGCTGGGCCACACCGGCAGACCCCTGAAGAACATCGTGAACATCGGCATCGGCGGCAGCGACCTCGGCCCCGTCATGGCCTACGAGGCGCTGAAACACTACGCGCAGCGGGACCTGACGCTGCGCTTCGTGTCGAACGTGGACGGCACCGACCTGACCGAGAAGACCCGCGACCTCGACCCGGCCGAGACGCTGGTCATCGTGAGTTCCAAGACCTTCACCACGCAGGAGACCATGGCGAATGCCCGCAGCGCCCGCACGTGGCTCCTGGCGGCGCTGGGTGACGAGTCGGCCGTCGCGCGGCACTTCGTGGCGGTGTCCACCAACGCCGAGGCCGTGCAGAAGTTCGGGATCGACACTGCTAACATGTTCGGCTTCTGGGACTGGGTGGGCGGCCGCTACTCCATGGACAGCGCCATCGGCCTGAGCCTGATGCTCGTCGTCGGTCCGGACGGGTTCCGCGAGCTGCTCGCCGGGTTCCACGCCATGGACGAGCATTTCCGCACCGCCCCGCTGGAGGGGAACCTGCCCGTCCTGCTGGGGCTGCTGGGCATCTGGTACAACAATTTCTTCGGCGCGCAGAGCCACGCGGTGCTGCCGTACGACCAGTACCTCGCGTACTTCCCCGCGTACCTGCAACAGCTCGACATGGAGAGCAACGGCAAGCACATCACCCTGGACGGCAGGGCGGTGGATTACCAGACCGGCCCGGTCATCTGGGGGCAGCCCGGCACGAACGGCCAGCACGCCTTCTACCAGCTGATCCACCAGGGCACCAAACTCATCCCCTGCGACTTCATCGGCTTCTGCCAGACCCTCAACCCCCTGCCCCTGGAGGGCGGCGCGCCCCACCACGACCTCCTGATGGCCAACGTGTTCGCGCAGACCGAGGCGCTCGCCTTCGGCAAGACCCTCGAGCAGGTCCTTCAGGAGGGCGTCCCAGCGGACCTCGCCCCACACCGCGTGTTCGACGGGAACCGCCCCACCAACACCATCCTCGCCGACCGCCTCACCCCCCACACCCTCGGCGCGCTGATCGCCCTGTACGAACACAAGGTCTTCGTGCAGGGCGCCGTGTGGAACATCAACTCCTTCGACCAGTGGGGCGTCGAACTCGGCAAGGTCCTCGCCGGGAAGATCGTCCCCGAACTGCACGCCCCCGCCGAGCCGGAGCTGCACCACGACAGCAGCACCAACGCCCTGATCCGCCGCTACCGCGCCCACCGCTGACCCGCACCCACCCCGACGCCGGAGGCTCCCACCAGGGCCTCCGGCGTCCCGTCGTCTGTACACCCCCGGCCACCCAGCCGGCGCAGCGATCGGCGCTGGAGCAGCCGCGCCGCTGGAGGCAGGGGCATATCCCGAAAAGCCCACAGTTCCCGGCCGACTCCAGCTGCTATACCTGCACGCAGATTCCCCCTCAACCCCTCGTTTGAAACCATCCAGGAGATGCCCGTGCGACTCACGCTGCAACCCACGCCCGAACAGGCCAGCGCCCTGAGCGACACGCGCGCCCACGTCAGCCGCCTGATGAACAGCCTCCTCGTGCAGGCCCGCCGCCAGCCCGACACCCCCACCGAAGACCTCCTCAGCGCCCACCCCGATGCCACGGCCCTCCCCCACGCCACCCGCCGCGCTGCCGCCCAGGCCGCGCAGGACGCCCGGCACAACACCAGAGGCGGCCTGAAAGGCGAAAGCTACTGGCTCGACGCCCGCAGCCTGCGCCTCAACCCCAGCACCGGCCACGTCACCCTCTGGACCATCCAGGGCCGCTGCACCATCCCCACCCGACTCGGCAACTACCAGCGCCACCTCCTCACCACCAGCCGCGTCCAGGGCGGCCGCGTCACCCAGGCCAGAAACGGCGACTGGTACGTCAACGTGCAGCTCGACACCCCCGCCACCACCCCCACCACCCCCAGACGCGACCCGCTCGCCGCCCGGATCGACCAACTGGAACGCGAAGGGAAGTACGACGACATCGTGCGGCTGCTGCGCCGCCGGACCCTGGACTCGAAGCGGACCGGGCAGTTCGCACTGGCTCTGCTGGAGACTGGGGAGACGGACGCCGCCGAAATCTGCCTGCTGCGCGCCGCTGGGGATCCGGCCTCCGATGCCCGGATTCACCTGGGTCTGAGTCTGCTGGCCGCCATGCGCAGCGGCCCGGAAGCCCGCCTCACCCACGCGCACCGCGGCCTGGACGCGCAGCCGGACGAGGTCACCCGCTGGTGGCTGATCTGCTCTCAGGCCCGGGCGCTGGTCGAACTGGGCAGTGCGCCTGAAGCGCGGCAGTTGATGGCAGACGTCCTGGACGAGATTCCGGTATCCGAACTTCGCTCCAGGGCCCGCGCCCTGTACTTCGCTCAGAACGTCAGCGCCTCGATGGATGACTTTGAGTCGCAGGACCGGTACGCCCGCGAGGCTCTGCGGCTCTTCGACCTGCTGGGCGGCCACAGTGAGAGTCTGTCCCTGCGTATGGATCTCGGGTATCGCCTGTTCTTCGAGGGCCGTCCAGAAGAGTCGCTGGGCATGATTCATGAGGTCCTCAAGCGTGCCGAGCAGCTGAATGACCACCGCCGTGACACGACTCACCTGATTCTCGGCGAACTGTACCTGCTACAGGAAAAATTCGATACCGCGCTGCATCATCTCGACCTTTCCATAGAAACTCAGAGCGTTCAGGGCAGCGACCGGCTCAATGTACTCGCGCGGGCGTTCAGAGCGGAGTGCCTCTGGCGGACAGGCAGGATCGACTTCGATACCTTCGAGCGTCAGATCGATTCGCTGAACCCGAAACAGGAGTTCGACTTTGTCGCCCACGCCTTCTACACCGGAATGATCCAGGTGGAGCACGGACACGTCGCCCACGCGATGCCCTACTTCGAGGCAGTCATTGAAGGCGTGGCCCTGATGGATGGATTCAGACTCCGGTCGCACGCCTTCAGAACCTTCTGCCGCTGGTCAACAGGGGTTTCCCTGCAGCAGGCCAGTGTTGAGCTGATGGAGGTCCTCTCTCGGATAGGGGGGGAACTGGCGCTGGCGGTTGATACAGACCGGCTGGCTCCCCTCTACGCCGCGTTCGCCGATCACCACCTGGGCGGCGGGGCCGCTCGGCGGCTGGCTGTCCGGGCCAGACCGACGGTGCGGATCGCCCTGATGGGCAATTTCACGGTGACGGTCAACGGGACCGACGTGCAGATTCGGCTCAAGAAATCACGCGAGCTGCTGGCCTTCCTCTGCCTTCAGGGAGCGGCGACTCGTGATCAGCTGATGACCGCGCTCTGGGACGGTGAAGCACGCATGGAACTGGGCTCGTACTTCAAACAGGCGCTCCATGCCCTCCGGCAGGCACTGCGGCCTTTTCTGGGCACGCAGGATCCCCTGCCTCTTACCAATGGCGTCTACCGCCTGGCCGAAAAACTGGACATCCGGTGTGACGCGGTCGCCCTGCAGAGCTGGCAGAAGCCGGACAGTTCCGTCGACCGGCATCGTCTCGCCGACACATATCCAGGGGCGTTCCTGCCTGAAGCCGAAACTGAGTGGGCCGTGGAGATGCGGGAATTTCTGGACAACCAGTGGCTGGCCCTGCTGATGGCGGTCGGCGGTGAAATTGAGGTCACTGATCCGGTCGCAGCCGCTCACCTGTATCTCAAGGCCACCCACCTGAACCCCCTGTTTGAATCCGCATGGAGTGCCGCCATCGCCGCCTACGCGAAGGCCGGTCTCTCCCATCTCAGCCAGCACACCAGAGCAGCTGCAAAACGCGCCCTAAACGGCTAAATTTTCTTCTGCGCTCTGCGCCGCCTCTCACGGCACGCTGTGAATTCGACCTATTGGCTGGCGGTTAACCACCCAGGCGGCAGACTGAGCGCAGTCAAGCAGGTTCCGGAGGTTAATGGATATGAAGAGTGTTTTAGGACGTAGCGTCATTCTTGTCTTGTTTCTTCTCTCACAGGTCAAGGCTGCGCCCGATCTTCACCCTGAGCTTGACTGCTGCATCACCGGCCAGGGGCCAGCCAGCACCACCAAATAACTTCACCTTCTTCGTCAGCGGTTTCAGAGTCGTCCGTTTTCTCCAGCGTCTTCCCGATTCGTTGTCCAGCTCGTCTTCCTGTTCTTCTTCTCCAGCGTCTTCTTTTTCATCTTCCTGCGTCTTGTATTGACTCTGGGGGTTCCGTGCGCGCAGCCGGAACCCCCGGCCGCTTGTTGGGGCCGGGTCGCGCCTGCGTGGGTGTGAACCGGCCCTTTCTGTTTACTGGCTGGCGCGCAGGGCGCTGAGGATGGCGGCGGCGATCTCCTCGACGCTGGCGCTGGTGGTGTCGCGCACGGGGAGGCCGGCGCGCTGGAAGAGGCGTTCGGCGCGGCGGACTTCGTGTTCGCACTGTTCGAGGCTGGCGTAGCGGCTGCCAGGTTTGCGTTGGGTGCGGATGGCGTGGAGGCGGCGGGGGTCGATGGTGAGGGCGTGGAGTTTGTGGCGGTGGGCTTCGAGGGGGATGGGGAGGCCGGTGCGGTCGAAGTCGTCCTCGGCGAGGGGGTAGTTGCTGGCGCGGACGCCGTGCTGGAGGGCGAGGAAGAGGCTGGTGGGGGTCTTGCCGGCGCGGGAGACGCCCACCAATATGACGTCGCTGTGGGCGTACTGTTTGTCGCCGATGCCGTCGTCGGTGGCGAGGGCGAAGTCGAGGGCGTCCATGCGGGAGAGGTACGCTTCGCTGTCGTGCATGTCGTGGTGGCGGCCGATCTGGCGGACGGCGGGGATGCCGAACTGCGTTTCCAGGGTGCTGAGGCCGGGGCCGAGGAGGTCGAAGACTTCGGCGGGGGCGGTCTGGAGTTCGCGCAGGACGTCGGGGTGGGTGACGGTGGTGAAGATGATGGGTGCTTCGCCGCGCTCGTGCAGGGCGGTGACTTCGCGGCAGACGGCGCGGGCGGCCTGGGGGTCGGCGGTGAAGGGGCGGCGCAGGTAGCGCAGGGACTCTCCCGGGAAGTGGGCGAGGAGGGCGCGGGCCATGTTCTCGGCGGTGAGGCCGGTGTGGTCGCTGACGATCAGCACGGTGCGGGGGTGGGGCATGGGGTCAGCGTGACATGCGCGGGCGGGGGGGCCGGTGGGGGTTCGGGCTGTCTGGACGGGTGGCCGGGTGTTACCCGGTGGGTGGCTGTGATGCGGGGTGCCGTCCGGTAAGGTGTGCGCAGGAAGACACACTAATTCGCCCCTTTCCAGCTTGCTGGAACCTCGCAGGAACGGTGAAAACCAATGGATATGATTCGCGTGCTGGGTACACTAAGGATGACCGACGTGGAGCTCGTCGGCGGGAAGAACGCGTCGCTGGGTGAACTCATCCAGGGACTGGCGGGGGCCGGGGTGCGGGTCCCTGGGGGGTTTGCCACGACCGCCGACGCGTTCCGGCTGTTCCTGCAGGAGAACGGCATCGAGGAGAGCATCAATGCCCGCCTGCGGGCGCTGGACGTGAACGACGTGGTGGCCCTGGCGCAGGCGGGCCGGGAGATCCGCGCACAGGTCGAGGCCGCCACCCTCCCCACCGCGCTGGAAGGGGCGATCCGCGAAGCGTACGCCGCGATGACCGCCGAGTCGGGCGGCACCGAACCGGACGTCGCCGTACGGTCCAGCGCCACCGCCGAGGACCTGCCCGAGGCGAGTTTCGCCGGGCAGCAGGAGACGTTCCTGAACGTGCGCGGCATCGACGACGTGCTGCGGCACGTGCGGCTGGTGTTCGCCAGCCTGTACAACGACCGCGCCATCAGCTACCGCGTGCATCACGGCTTCGCGCACAGCGAGGTGGCGCTGTCGGCGGGCGTGCAGCGCATGGTCCGCAGCGACCTGGGGGCGTCGGGCGTGGCGTTCACGCTGGACACCGAGAGCGGCTACCGCGACGCGGTCCTCGTGACCAGCTCGTACGGGCTGGGCGAGATGGTCGTGCAGGGCGCCGTGAACCCCGACGAGTTCTTCGTGTACAAACCCGCCCTGAACGCCGGGCGCAGGGCGATCCTGCGCCGCACGCTGGGCAGCAAGCAGAAGCGCATGGAGTACGCCCCGGAAGGTGGCGTGCAGACCGTGGACGTCCCCCACGATCAGCAGCGGGCCTTCAGCCTGTCCGACGAGGACCTGACCGAACTGGCGCGGCAGTGCGTGACCATCGAGAACCACTACGGTCGCCCCATGGACATCGAGTGGGGCAAGGACGGGCGCGACGGCCTGATCTACATCCTGCAGGCGCGCCCGGAGACCGTGCAGAGCCGCACCGGGAAGACCCTGGAACGCTTCGAACTGACCGGGAAGGGGAGCGTGCTCGTCGAGGGCCGCGCGGTCGGGAACCGCATCGGGGCGGGCGTCGTGCGCGTCGTGCGGGACGTGTCCCAGATGGACAGCGTGCAGGACGGCGACGTGCTCGTCGCGGACATGACCGACCCGGACTGGGAACCCGTCATGAAGCGCGCCTCGGCGATCGTCACGAACCGCGGCGGGCGCACCTGCCACGCGGCGATCATCGCCCGCGAACTCGGCATCCCGGCGGTCGTCGGCAGCGGGAACGCCACCCGTGAACTGCGCAGCGGGCAGGAGGTCACGGTGTCCTGCGCCGAGGGCGACACCGGCTTCGTGTACGAGGGCCACCTCCCCTACCGAGTGAACCGCGTCGAGCTGGGCAACATGCCCGAGATCGGCATGAAGATCATGATGAACGTCGCCTCGCCCGACCGCGCGTTCTCCTTCGCCGCGCTGCCGCACGAGGGCGTGGGACTGGCCCGCGTGGAGTTCATCTGCTCGAACGTGATCGGCATCCACCCCCGCGCACTGCTGGACTACCCGAACGTGCCCGACGACGTGCGGGCGCAGATCGAGGAGCGCACCGCCGGGTACGCCAGCCCCCGCGACTTCTTCCGCGAGAAGCTCGCCGAGGGCGTCGCCAGCATCGCCGCCGCGTTCGCACCGAAACCCGTGATCGTGCGCCTGAGCGACTTCAAGAGCAACGAGTACGCCCACCTCATCGGCGGCCCCGCCTACGAACCCACCGAGGAGAACCCCATGATCGGCTTCCGGGGCGCCAGCCGCTACCGCTCCCGCGACTTCGCCGCCGCGTTCGCGCTGGAGTGCGAGGCGATCAGGTCCGTGCGGGACGACATGGGCCTCACGAACGTGCAGGTCATGATCCCCTTCGTCCGCACCGTCGGCGAGGCCGAGCAGGTCATCGAGATCCTCGCCAGGAACGGCCTGAAACGCGGAGAGAACGGCCTCAAGATCATCATGATGTGCGAGATCCCCAGCAACGCCATCCTCGCCGACCAGTTCCTCGAACACTTCGACGGCTTCAGCATCGGCAGCAACGACCTCACCCAGCTGACCCTCGCCCTGGACCGCGACAGCGGCCTCGTTGCCGACCTGTTCGACGAGCAGAACGAGGCGGTGCTGGCCCTGATGAGTCAGGCGATTCAGGCCGCCAAACGCGCCGGGAAGTACGTCGGCATCTGCGGCCAGGGCCCCAGCGACCACCCCGCGCTGGCCCAGTGGCTCATGGAACAGGGCATCGACTCGGTCAGCCTCAACCCCGACAGCGTGCTGGGCACGTGGCTGCACCTCGCCGGAGAGACCGTCCCGGCGTAAGGGGCTCCGAGCGGTGGGCTGTGAGCTCTAGGGGACTCTCCCCCGGCCCAGAGCCCATCGCTCTGCCGTTACAGCAGGCCCTGCCTCAGTGCCTGGACGGCGGCCTGGGTGCGGTCGGCGGCGTGGAGTTTCACGAGGATCTCCTGCACGTGGAGTTTCACGGTGCTGACGCTGATGCCTAAGTTCGCGGCGATGTCGCGGTTGCCCTGTCCGTCGGCGATGAGGCGCAGCACGTCGGTTTCGCGCGGGGTGAGGGGTGAGGTGGCGTGGGGCGTGCGGATGCTGCCCAGGACGTGGTGCGCGATCTGCGGGTCGAGGTACGCACTGCCGGACGCGGCGGCGCGGATGCCGAGCAGCAGCAGGTCCGGGTCGGCGCTCTTGAGGCAGTAGGCGTGCGCGCCGGACGCCAGCGCGGCCAGGACCTCGTCGCGCAGGTCGTGGGCGGTGAGCATGACCATGCGGACCTGCGGGTAGCGGCGGCCGATCTCGGCGGCGGTCTGGATGCCGTCCATGCCGGGCAGGCCGATGTCGAGCACGGCGACGTGCACGGGTTGCGGCCCGGTCTGGGTGCGGGCCAGGACGTCCAGGGCCTCCTCGCCGCTGCGGGCCTCGGCGGTGACGCGCAGGTCGAGTTCGAGGTTGATGGCGGCGCGCAGGCCGTCGCGGGTGAAGGCGTGATCCTCGACGAGCAGGACGTGGGTGGTCACGCGGGGTTCCAGTGGGGGGATGCGGTCATGCGTCCTCCAGGGGCAGGGTGAGGGTGAAGACGCTCTGGGCGCGGGCGGTGCGGGCGTACGTGACGGTGCCGCCGTGGCGTTCGGCGATGCGGCGGGTGAGGTACAGGCCCAGGCCGGTGCCGCCGCCGGCGCCGCCGGAACGGAAACGCTGGAAGAGGGTGGGGACGCGTGGGGCGCTGACGCCGGGGCCGCTGTCGAGGACGCTGAGGATCGCCTCGCCGTCTGCCCGGGCCAGGGTGACGTGCACGGCGCTGCCGGGTGGGGCGTAGCGGACGGCGTTGTCGAGGAGGTTCTGCACGGCGCGGCGCAGGTCGTGTTTGCGTCCGGGGACGCGCGCGCCGTCCAGGGTGGGTTCGATGGTCACGCCGCGCGCGGCGGCGGCGGGCCGCAGCTGCTCGGTGACGTTCAGGACGAGGTCCCGCAGTGGGACGCTCTGGAGTTCGCTGTCCTCCTCGCCGCTCTCGTACTTGGCGACCAGCAGCAGTTGATCGGCCAGGGTGAGCAGTGCGGCGTTGGCGTCCAGGCCGTTGCGGAGCGTGGCGGCGTAGTCGTCCGGGAGGGGGCCGTAGGCGCCCTTGAGGGCCGAGCGCATGTTCACGGCGTTTGCCATGAGTGGGGTGCGCAGGTCGTGACTGAAGGAGTAGATGAGGTCCTGGAGGAGCTCCCCGCGTTCCTGGAGCTGGGCCTGCCGGGCGTGCAGGTCGTCGAGCAGCGCGGTGCGGTCCAGCAGTGGCTGGAGGGTCTGCACGGCTTCCGAGAGCTGGTCGGGGGGAGCGGCGGGGCGGGTGAGGAGGATCAGGAGTTCCGGGTCGCTGGGGCGGGTGAGGCGGGCGACGTAAGTGTCGCCGCCGCCGACCGCCCACACCTGATCGGGTCTCCCCTGTCCTGGGTCGCGGGTGGCGGGGCGGGCCAGCAGGTCCAGGGGCAGGCGGCGGCCCAGGCTGCCCTCGCCGGGGCCGGTGTGGGCGTGGGGTTCGCGCAGCACGGCGCGGTCGACGCTGCCGATCTCGACGGCGGCTGCGCCGGTCAGGGCCTGGAGGGCGTGGGCGGCGCGCGTCACGAACTGCGCCTGGGTGAGGGGCCCGCTGACAGCCTCGATCAGGGCGCGCAGGGCGCGTTCGCGCTGGAGGCGGCGTTCCTCCTCGTGCAGGCGGGCGGCGCGGGTAGCGGCCTCGCGCGCGCGCAGACTCAGGACGCCCACGAGCAGCGCGGCGAGGATGCTCACGGCGCGGTTGCCGAGGTCGGTGGGGGTCGCGCCGTCCCGCGTGGCGTTCACGAGGCCCGCCAGGACGTTCCCGGTGACGGCGAGCGCGGTGAGGTTCACGGTGGCGCGCCGCGTGGCGCCCAGCGCGGCCAGGGCCAGCGGGGCGCTGACCAGGGTGCCGATGACCAGGGACGCCGGGGTGAGGATGTCCGTCAGTACGATGGCGGTGATCAGGCCCGCGCTGGCGGCCAGCAGGCGGCGTTCGCTGCGTTCCGGGGTGGTGGGGGGGGCCGGGTTAGGTGTGGGTGGGGTGGTCATGTGGCGTCTGGCGTTCAGCGTAGGGGCGCGGCGGGCGGCGTGGGGACTGGCCATCTGGCCAGGGGGGTGGGCCGGTCGGAGCATACCGCCCGGGTGAGGGGGCGGCGCAGGCTGGGCGGCATGGACGCACTGCTTCTCATTCTGGTGCTGGCGCTGGGCGCGTATCTGCTTTACGCCCTGGTGAAGGCGGAACGGTTCTGATGGATATCCTGCTCACCTACGGGCTGGCGCTGGCGCTGGCCCTTCCCCTGGGGCTGTTCATGGCCCGGCTGATGGAGGCCCCGGCGTCGCGGATGACGGTGGGGCTGCTGCGCGCGTGTGGCGTGGACGCCGCGCGCGGCATGTCGTGGCGCGCGTACGTTGGGGCGCTGCTGGGCACGAACGTGATCGTGGGGCTGGTGGCGCTGGCCACCTACCTGCTGCAAGGGGGGCTGCCGCTGAACCCGGACGGCATCGCCAATCTGCGCTGGGATACGGCGATTCACACGATGGCGTCGTTCATCACGAACACGAACCAGCAGCATTACAGCGGCCAGAGTGGCCTGTCGTACCTGTCGCAGATGCTGGGCATCACGGCGCTTCAGATCTTCACCCCGGCGGTGGGGTTCGCGGCGCTGTTCGCGGTGCTGCGCGGCCTGCGCGGGGACGCGCACCTGGGCAACTACTTCCTGGACGTGACGCGCGGCGCGGCGCTGCTGACCGCCTCGTCGGTGGTGCTGGCGCTGCTGCTGACGTGGCAGGGCGTGCCGAGCACCTTCGCGGGCGCGCAGACGGCGACGCTGGTGCAGCCTCAGACCGTGGAGGGGCAGGCGGTGACCACCCAGACCATCCCGGTGGGGCCGGTCGCGCCGATGGTGGCGATCAAGCAGCTGGGCACGAACGGCGGCGGCTGGTACGGGCCGAACTCGACGGTGCCGCTGGAGAACCCCACGCCACTGTCGAACCTGCTGGAGACGGTCAGCATCATCCTGTTCCCGCTGGCGCTGGTCGTGGCGACCGGCCGGTTCCTGCGCCGCCCGCGCTTCGGACTGGTACTGATGGGCGTCATGAGCGTGCTGTCCGCCGCACTGACGCTGGGCGCGGTGCTCGCCGAGCGGATGCCGAACGCGGCCCTGGCCGGTCTGTCCGCACTGGGCCCGAACATGGAAGGCAAGGAGGTCCGCCTGGGCGCGGACGCGACGGCGCTGTGGGCCGCACTGACGACGCAGACGAGCAACGGCAGCGTGAACGGCATGCTGGATTCGTTCACGCCGCTGGGCGGGCTGGTGCCGCAGTTGGGTATGTTCCTGAACGACGTGTATGGCGGGATCGGCGTGGGGCTGATCAACATGCTGGTGTTCGTGATCCTGACGGTGTTCGTGGCGGGCCTGATGGTGGGCCGCACGCCGGAACTGTTCGGCCGGAAGATTGAGGCCCCCGAGATCAAACTGGCGTCGCTGATCCTGCTGCTGCAGCCGCTGCTGGTGCTGGGCTTCACGGCGCTGGCCCTGGCGAACCCGGCGGTCACGGCGAACTCGAACCCTGGCTTCCACGGGCTGTCGCAGGTGCTGTACGAGTACAACTCGGCGTTCGCGAACAACGGCAGCGGCTTCGAGGGCCTGGGCGACAACACGCCCTGGTGGAACCTCAGCTGCGCGCTGGTGCTGCTGCTGGCCCGTTTCCTGCCGATCGTGGGGCCGCTGGCGATCGCGGGTCTGCTGGCCGCCAAGCGCGCCGCGCCCGAAGGCAGCGGAACCCTGCGGGTGGACACGCCGGTGTTCGCCGGGATGCTCCTGAGCGTGATGCTGCTGCTGCAACTCCTGAACTTCGCCCCGGCGCTGGTGCTGGGCCCGGTGGCGGAACAGATGACCCTGAATACCGTGAAGGACGTGACGAAATGACCGCTGTGCCGCAGAAAACCCCGAAGGGAGGCGTGTTCGCCCCGGCGCTGATGCGCGCCGCGCTGAAGGCCGCCTTCGTGAAACTCGATCCGCGCTTCATGGTGCGCAGCCCGGTGATGTTCGTGGTGCTGCTGGGCGGGGTGCTGACGCTGCTGCTGACCGTTCAGGCCGCCGCGAGCGGGCAGGCGTGGGGCTACCCGGCGGGCGTGACGCTGCTGCTGCTGTTCACGGTGGTGTTCGCGAACTTCGCCGAGGGGCTGGCCGAGGCGCGCGGGAAGGCGCAGGCGGCCACGCTGCGTTCGGCGCGTGAGGACACCCCGGCCCGCCGGGTGCTGGACGGCCGCGAGGAGGTCATTCCCAGCACCCAGCTGCGGCGCGGGGACGTGATCGTGGTGCAGGCGGGCGAGATGATTCCCGGTGACGGCGAGGTCATCGAAGGGCTGGCGGCGGTGGACGAGAGCGCCATCACGGGCGAGAGCGCCCCGGTGATCCGCGAGGCGGGGACCGACCACAGCGGCGTGACGGGCGGGACGCGCGTGCTGTCCGACCGGATCGTGGTGCGGGTGACGTCGCAGCCTGGCGAGAGCTTCCTCGACCGCATGATCGCGCTCGTCGAGGGCGCCAGCCGCCAGAAGACCCCGAACGAACTGGCCCTGTCGATCCTGCTGGCGGCGCTGACGCTGGTGTTCCTGATCGTCGTGGCGACCCTGCTGCCCCTGTCGCGGTTCGCGGGAGCGACGGTGGACGTGGTGACGCTCGTGGCGCTGCTCGTGTGCCTGATTCCCACGACGATCGGCGGTCTGCTGCCCGCCATCGGCATCGCGGGCATGGACCGGGCCTTGCAGGCGAACGTGATCGCCAAGAGCGGCAAGGCGGTCGAGGTCGCCGGGGACGTGGACATCCTGCTGCTGGACAAGACCGGCACGATCACCGTCGGGGACCGGCAGGCGACGCGCTTCCTGCCGCTGCCCGGCGTGAGCGGTGAGGAACTGGCGGGCGCGGCGGCACTGGCCTCGGCGTCGGACCCCACGCCGGAAGGCAAGAGCATCGTGACGCTGGCCCGCACGCAGGGCGTGACGCCCGCCACTCCCGAGGGTGCGGAATTCGTGGAGTTCACCGCGCAGACCCGCATGAGCGGCGTGGACGCGGGCGGCCTGAGCATCCGCAAGGGCGCCGCCGACCGCATCACCCGCCTGGCCCGCGAGCGGGGCGGCAGCGTCCCCACCGAACTGTCCCCGCTGGTGGACGAGGTGGCGCGCGCGGGCGGCACGCCCCTCGTGGTCCTCCGGGACGAACGGGTGTTGGGCGTGGTGGCCCTGTCGGACGTGGTGAAGCCCGGCATGCGCGAACGCTTCGAGCAGCTGCGCCGCATGGGGCTGCGCACCGTGATGATCACCGGGGACAACCCCCTGACCGCCGAGGCGATCGCCCGCGAGGCCGGGGTGGACGGCTTCCTGGCCGAGGCGACGCCCGAGGACAAGCTGGCCATGAT
>CALPYF020000035.1 GCA_943327755.2 Deinococcus hopiensis KR-140 | reverse complement strand
TGGAGGCGACGCACATGACGGCCTCAGAGCGAATCTCTCGGCTCTTTGGACTGCTCTGTATCGTGCTCGCCTGGATGACCCGGGTTGGGTCGCATCGGACAGAGACTCACACGCCTCGGCGGGACAAGCTCGGGCGAGCGGTTGTAAGTCAATCCCGGATCGGGTGGCAGATTCTGAGTCAGGCGGCTCGGTTGGGCGGCGATGACTTCTGGGACTGCCTGAGGCTCCTCGGGATACCATTTCCAACCGCTAGCACATTAATTTCCCGAAGTGTCAGGTGCTGAGGGTCAAGTCAGAAAGCTCAGCCGCCTGAGAGTGGCTCGGTCTCAGGCGGTTGCCGGTCGCCACCAGATACATGGTCATGCGACCTTCAGCCGCAGGAGCATGCGCGCCACCTCACCCCGCCGCGTCAACACGTCGAAGATCCGGTCCATCGCCGCCAGCTCGTCGGGCGTGAAGCGGTGCGCGAACACCTGACGCAGCTGCGCGGTGTGCGCCCGGCCCCACACGAGCAGGGCATCAAGCGCCTCGTCCCGGGCGGCGCGGGCCGCGTTCAGGCCCAGTTCCTCGTCCGCCTGATCCATCAGCTCGGCCCACTCCTGCTCGGTGCAGGCCCCGTGATCGAAGCGCAGGGTGATCAGGTCCTGCACGAAGGCCACATCGACCGCCACCCGCTTCACCTCCTCCAGCGCCAGCGCGTCGTTCCGCTGCACGGGGTGCAGGTCCGCCCAGCACCCGCTCACGCGAGGCCCTGCGCGAGGCGGCTGGCGTGCAGGCGCACCTGCTCGGCCTCGTGGGGCTGGACCTCGGTGAGGCTGCTGATCACGCGGCCCAGCGCGGCGGTCGCCACGGCGTAATGGTTCCCGGCGAGCACGCCGATCAGGGCGAGGTCACGGTGCAGGCGGCTGGCGGCGGGCTTGGGCAGCCCGATGCGGACTTCGCTGATCAGCTCGACCAGGCCGTCGGCCTTGGCGCGGTTGAGCAGCGCGATCGCCACCTCGGCGGGCTGGGGGGTGCCGTCGACGCTGGCGACCTTGCGGCCGGCACCGTCCGCGGACAGGGTGACGCGGCGGGTGGCGATGATCACGGGGGCCGTGCCGGACTCGTAGCGGCCGTAGAGGGTGACAGTCCAGGTGCGGGTGATGTTGCGGGGTTTGGTATCGTTGTGCATGGCCTTGCTCCTTTGACGGGGGTGGGGTTGGGCGCGGTGAATCTTGGCGGAGGACCCGCGCCCTTTTCTTGTTAGTTATGATGCCATATTAGGCGATACGAGTGATGTGAAAAGCCTGTGTGGGGCGCACGGGTTCGTACGGGAAGCGGCAGCCCATCCCCGCGAAGCGCTCGACCGTCACCCACGCGTACTTGTCCGGGGCGAACCCCTCCACCCAGATCGACGGCCAGTCGCGCTCCGCCCCGATCACCCGCGCCCGGCGTTCCTCCCCGCCCGGCAACACCGCCGTCCACTCCAGCGCCGTGAGCTCGTCCCGTCTCTCTCGGGAAATATCCGCATTTCTCATGCCTGATTCTTTCTCTGGGACGAAAAAAACAGGTGCACCTCGCCTGTGTAAGATTGCTTTTTATGCGGCGGTGTGCGCATGATGCGCTCTATGAACCCTGTGCCCCCCTCCTCCGCACTCCCCCCTGACCGCGAGCAGCTCCTCACCGCGCTGACCACCGCCGCCCGCGAGCGCGCCGAGACCCTCGGCCTGAGCCGCCACGACCTCGCCCGGCGCGTGCACGACACCACCGAACCCACCAGCCATCAACTGAACGACCTCAGCCGCATGCTCGACGGCCGCCGCCTGGGCCTGCTCGCCGCCACCGGCCTAAAACTCCTCGACGTGCTCGGCCTGCAGGAACTCCGCCCCGTCTGGGGCATGGTCGTCGTGCCGCCCAGCCAGAGAGCGGCGAACCTCAGCGCCGCCACCGACCTGCGCCTGGGCACCGACACCACCATCCGCGGGCGCCTGACCTACGCCGCCGCCCGCCGCGCCGTGGACATCGGCATGACCCGCGAGGAACTCGCCCGCCGCGCCGGGCTGGTGGATCTGGACCGCGTGCCGCCCCCCACCGAGCACACCATGCGCGCCACCGCCACCCGCTACCTGACGGGCAAGACCAGCCTGCTCACCACGAACGGCCTGGACGTGCTGCGCGCCCTGGGCCTGCGGGAACTCCAGCCGGTCTGGCGCACCCCCCGCAAGCGCAAGGGCGGGAGCGCGTGAGCGTGCTCACACGAGTGCGCGGCGGCGCGGGGGCGTGCTACCGTTGCCGCGTGATACCCGAGTTTCCCGAGGCAGAACGCACCCCGGAGCGCGTGTGAGTCGCGGTCCCATCCTCATCGGCCTGGCCAGCCTCAAGGGCGGGGTCGGCAAGACCACCAGCGCCGTCCACATCGCCGGGCGGTTCGCCGAGCAGGGCAAGAAGGTCCTCCTGGCGGACGGCGACCGCATCCGCACCGCCACCACCTGGGCGGCGCGCGGGCACCTGCCCTTCACGGTCGGCAGTGAACGCAGCCTCGCCCGCGCCGCCGACTACGACGTCGTGATCATCGACAGCCGCGGCGGACCCGAGACCGTGGAACTGGTCGAACTGGCGCAGGCCTGCCACCAGCTGGTCCTGCCGGTGCAGGCGGACATCCCCAGCATCGACGGGGCGCAGCAGACCGTGAACGTCCTGCGCGAGCACGGCGTGCAGGACGAGCAGTTCGTGGTGATGCTCACCCGCGTCAAGAAGCAGCGGGTCGGTGAGGGCCGCGAGGCGATCACCAGCCTGAACATGCCGCTGCTGGCCGGGAAGATCCGGCAGAGCGACGCGTTCGTCGACGCGGCGAACGAGGGCGTGCTGGTGCGCGACGTGCGCGGGAACAAACTGGCCCGGAGCTGCTGGCAGGATTACATCGAGGTCACCCGCGAACTCGAAGCGCGGATCGGGGCGCGGGCATGACCGGCAAGCGCGGCGGACTGCTGGGCGGCCTGGACGCCCTGCGGCAGAACCTGCCCCGTGAGGACGAGGACGGCAGTGAGCAGCCCGCTCAGGCCCAGGCCCAGCAGAAGGAACAGCCGCAGTCGCAGCCTGCCCCGGCGAAGCCCCGCCCCACGCGGAAGTCGGCTCCGAAGTCAGCGCCCGCCCAGACACCAGCCGCACCCCCGGCCCGTCAGGCCGGCAGCCTGAACCTGCCCGCCTGGGACGGCGGGAGCGGCAGCCGCGGCGGCGGGAAGAACCCGAACCTGGGGACGCGGGTGCGCCCGGAACTGAAGGCGGCCCTCGACCAGCTGGTGTACGGCCTGAAGGGGCAGGGCTGGCCGATCGAGCACCATCACGTCGTGGAGCTGCTGCTCGAACCGCTGCTCGACCCGGAGGGCATCGAGCGGATCGTCGCCGAGCTGCCCACCCGCCTGGGCCGCCGCGACTGATCCTGAGACGACCGCGCCCCCGCCAGCCTGATCAGGGCGAGCGGGGGCGCGACTCTGGGCGTACGGATAGTAACCACATTCGCCCGAAATTACCGGTCTAAATGCCGTGCTGATCGACCTCAAGCGCATGGAAAACATCTAGATCGCGAGGCAAAGTCGTTCATATTGGCGTGTTGACCGTGAACTCCACGCAGCTTGTGTGACCGTTCTGCCGTTGGCTTCACTCCCGCCGGGGCTGAAGGTTCGTGGTATAGCTACTGTGCGAAGGTTCCGCCGACAGCTCTCCTCCGCTGCAGCTCATCGCGTTGGGTTCACCCTCACGAAGGGTGCGCTGGTCCCAACCTGACTGTCAGGGGGACTGCAGGGTCGCCTGGATGGCGCGCACCACGCTGGCACTCAGCCGCTGCTGATCAGCCGGGTTCGTGAGCTTACCCCCATCTCCTGCATTGGTCGCGAAGCCGACGTTGAGCAGCACCGCCGGCACCTTGGCTTTGGTCAGCACCGTGTACTCAATCTCCTTCATCCCTCTGCTGGGTGCTCCTGTATTCCGCGTGATGTCCGCTAACAGGCGTGTGGCGAAAGCCCGAGACACCTTCTGCTGAGGCGAGGCGTCGTGCGCTGCCACGTACGCGCTGATGCCCCGTTGAGTCTCATCCTCAGCGGCGTCCGCGTGCAAGGACAGAAACAGGTTCGCTGGAGTGACGGCCAACCGAACACGCTCAAGCACGCTCAGGCCCTGATCGCCTTCCCGGGTCATGATCACCTGCACACCGGCCCGCGTGAGGTCACGGCGAATCTGCTGGGCCAGCGAGAGGGTGACGTCTTTTTCCACGGCGTACCCGACCACACCGGCATCCTCGCCCCCGTGTCCTGGATCCAGGACCACGATGCCACGCGGGCCACCGGAGCCAGCCAGCGCCACAGGAGGCAGCGCGGCCACGAGCGCGAAAGGGACACCAGCAAGCAAGAGGAAGGGGATGCGGGGCATGGCGAACTCCTTGGGCCGGATGAGGGCCGTGATGCGAACAGTGAGGTGGCTGGTGGATGCAGATGGGCTCAGCAGCGCATGGGCAGGCCGCGATGCGGGCTGCGCCAGGCGGAGCAGGGCGTGGGCCAGATGTGTCGGGGAAACGATGCGGGCTGCCCAGGCGTCGCATTGCTCTTCACTGGCCCGGCGCCACGCGGCCAGCACCAGCCAGTTCAGGGGTTGGAACCAAAGGAGGTGGGTCAGGGCCCCCAGGGCGACGGTCCACGCCGGATCACGGCGGAGCAGGTGGGCGTATTCATGGGCCACCACGGCATTGAGTTGCTGGTGGGTCAGGTGATTCGTCAGGTCAGGGGGAATCAGGATCGTGTGGCGACCCAGGGCACAGGGGCCTGATACAGGCCCCTGCAGCAGCCGAACATGCCGCAGAGGCGCGTGACGCGTTACGTCGCTCAGGATGCGCTGGAGTGCTGGTTCTTCGCTCGGCCGAGCACTCCTGAGCGGCAGGTGTCGCCAGGCGAGGCCGTAGCGCACCACCGTCCAACCAGCACTCCCCAGCAGCAGCAGAAGGGCCCAGGGTACTTCCGGCGTGGGTAGGGGAAGGGGGATGACCGATCGATTTGAAACGCCGGGCCGTGCAACGGCCACGGGTGGCCGTTGAGAGATGGGGGTGGAGACGGCAGATTCAGAAACGCTGCTCAGCGCAGTGGCCGTCATGTGGGCAACGACGCGGGGTGGGCTGAGCACACTGAGACTGAGGAAGGATGTCCCCAGCGGCAAGCACAGCGCCAGGCGCAGAAGGTGGTCGCGCAGGGCCGCTGGTGGGGTGAAGACACTGACCAGGAGCAGCACGACGCTCAACACCAGGGTGCTGTGCAGCAGGTAGGTCAGGAGCCATTCAGTCATCGCTGACCTGCTCGTCCAGGAGCATCTGGAGGCGGCGAAGTTCTTCGGGTGAGGCCTGCTCGCTGTTGAGAGCTGTGGTGAAGAGGCGCAGCGCAGAGCCGTCGAAGACCCGTCGGATGAGGTCATGGACGGCGCGACGTTCGACGTCGGCCTGGGTGAGGGCCGCGGCGTAGATGTGGGCGTGCTGGTCGGTCTGGGAGGTGAGGTAGCCCTTGTCGAGCATGCCCTGAAGGTTGGTCTGCAACGAGGTGTACGCCGGTTTGGGTCGGTGGGGAAAGACCTGGTGGAGTTGCCGGACTGTACTGGGACCGTGCTGCCAGAGGAGTTTGAGGAGAGTGAGTTCGCGGTCGGTGGGGCCAGGGTGTGGGGGGCGAGCCATGGGACCTCCTGAGGTGCCACTCTATCCGAGTTTGATCGGAGAATCTATGGGTTAACTCGGAGAAAGGATTTTGTGCGATCCAGAGCGGCGTGTGGCTGAACGGGCAATCTGGCAACAGCTCAATGACGCGATCTGAATGCGGACAGACATCGCGGTGTCTGTCCCCCTGGATTCCCCAGCAGCTCAACGGGTGTTTTCGTGCCAATGCGGTTATTACTCGATCAGGGGGTGCACGAACGTCCACGGCTGGCGCAGCAGGTCCTGCTGGCGCCTGGCCTGGGCGGCGGCGTCCAGTTCGGCCTGCCAGCGGGCGCGCAGGCCGGGCACGGTGAAGAACCCGAGGTGCGCGGGCTGGCCGTGGTGGCTGCCGGTGACCTCCAGGTCGTCGGTGGCGGAGCGGGTCACGTGGATGGTGACGGGCTGTCCCAGGTCGGCGGCGGTGGTGAGGAGCAGGGTGGGCCGCCCGGCCTTCGGGTCGGCGAAGCGCTGGACGTGCGCGAGGGCGCCCTCCAGCGGGCCGGTGAAGGGCAGCTGCTGCGCGAGCGTGGGCGGGGCGGACTGGGCAGACTGGGCGGTGGGGGGCGTGGTCATCAGGGCCTCCAGGGGTGGGGGTGCCCCGGCCGGCGCCGGGGCGGGGCGGGTCAGGCGAGGGTGATCACGACGGCGGCCGCCCAGCCGCCGAGCTCGACGGCCCCTTGCTCGGGCTGCCCGGCTGTGATCAGGTCGCGGACGGTCAGGGTGTCATTCATGTCCTTATGATGCCATGCAATGCGGGATAGGTTGGTGTGTCGACTGTGTGTGCCGGACGCACCCCCACAGGGGGAATAACGGCCAACAAATCCCACGCCCGCCCACCCCTGCCCTCCCGCGCCGCTTACGAGGCACCCCGCGTCCAGTCCCTCGGCCCCTGGGCGGCCATCACCCTCATCCAGAGCGTGCCCATCAACACGACCGGCAATAACTTCGCCTTGGTGCGCGTCCTTCCCTGACCGAAGTGCAGGAGACTCACTGGGAAAGAGCACAAGAGGGCGCAGCCGAGACCAGGGGCTGCGCCCTCTTGCGTCTGAGCTGCTCCCCGACGACCGTTCCGTTACTTCGGTGCACTGCTGTGAAGAGAGAGGAAGACTCGCTGGGATCTCTCGCAGGTGCAGGTGCCCGAATCACTCGGGATCCGGCGCAATCCTCACCTGGGTCGTTGAACATTCAGTCGCGCACTGTCTCTCCCTGTCCAGTCCGCTCTCCTTCACCCACTGGGGGGGTGCCGTCATGTCCCCCAATCAGGGGCGTGCTCGCCCGCTAGAGTGCCCGGACCAGAGTCAATCCTCTCTCTTCGCTCCCGGGCGGCCTGAGGCCGGCCCTCTGCGCTCCATGCCTGATCCCGAAGGCCATCCAGGCTGGTCAGACACGCCACTCGCTGCTCATCCCGGCCCCCGTTCTCCCCTGCGTTCTCCCCGGCCGCCATAGGAGTCCCTCATGCCCATCCGCCTGCCCCGCGCGCTGCTGCTCGCCGCCCTGCTGAGCGCCTGCGCTCAGCCCACCACCCTTACCGCGCCCCCCACGCCGGTCACGACAGCCCCCACCACCCCGGCCACGCCCGGGCTGTCCCGCAGCATCGGGCGTGTCGAAGTCACCTTCAGCGGTGTCGGCAGCACCTTCTACGCCACCAGCGTCCGGGACCTCACCCCGGGCCTGACCGGTCAGGCCCTCACCCGCGCCGCCAGTGGCCTGCAGCTGCGCTTCAATTCCAAAGGCAGCTTCGACGTGGGCGTGCCCGGCACGGGCACGCGCTACCTGCACGCCACGTATGACGTGCGCAACGCCAGCTTCGACGGCGCCACGCCGTCGAGCACCCCCCGCAGCAACCTGACCTTCATCGCCGTGGACGCCACCGCGCCCGCCACGATCGCGGGGAGTGCCGTGCGGAACCTCAAACGCTTCGACGGGTCGGACGCCGACCCGTCGCTGGCGACGTCCATCATCCCGCTGCACGGGATGATGTCCCAGGGGGGTGTGCCGACCGTGAACGCCAGCCTGGCGGACTTCATGGCGTTCACGGAAGCGGAGGCGAGCAGTCTGGGGGCGGTGGCGGACGTGACGAGCGTCCTACCGTACGGGTACGTGGTGCGCAGCAAACTCAGCGCGGCGGACCGGACGCTGCCGGCCGACCCGGCGGCGGGGCAGTTCGACGGGCAGGTGACGTTCGCGGTGAAACTGCCGCTGCAGGCGAACCCGGCGAATGATCCGTTCACGTTCTCACTGGTGTTCGAGGTCGTGGAGGACAACCAGACGCGGGTGACGAAGACGGCGGAGGAGTCCGTCTCGGCGGCGCAGAGCCGGGCGACGGCGCTGGGGGCGACCCAGGTGAGCGCGGACACGGTGTGCCGCGTGCGGGTGGCCGGGAGTGCCGCGGCACCGACGAGTGTCCTGACGGGCCTGGGATCGGGCCCATCCGGGACGTTGGACGGCTGCTTCGGGACAGGCGGGAAGGTCATGACGCCTGTCGGCGCCGGTACCAGTGAGGACCAGGCGCGAGCGGTCCGCGTGCAGGCGGACGGCAAGATCGTGGTTGCTGGCGAAACGAGCAACGTGGGCGGCACGAGCTTGGCGCGTTACACCACGGACGGGACCCTGGACCCCACGTTCGGTGGCGGGACCGGCACAGTCAGCACCCCGTTGGCCTTTGCTAATGCCCTGAGCCTGCAGGCGGACGGCAAGATCGTGGTCGCTGGCTCTGCGTCCGGTGGCGCGACCAGCACGGACTTCGCCCTGGCGCGTTACAACACGGACGGGACCCTGGATACCACGTTCGGCGGCGGGACCGGCACAGTCATCACCCCGGTGGGTGCTGGCAACAGCAGCGACCAGGCGAATGCCCTGAGTCTGCAGGCGGACGGCAAGATCGTGGTCGCTGGCTCTGCGTACGATGCCAGCGAGACAGCCCATGACTTCGCCCTGGTGCGGTACACCACGGACGGCACCCTGGACGCCACGTTCGGCGGCGGGACCGGCACAGTTATGACCCCGGTGGGCGCTGATTCCAGTCGCGATTTTGCTTATGCCCTGGGTCTGCAGGCGGACGGCAAGATCGTGCTTGCGGGCTCTACGTCCTCAGACGGTTCTGATGACTTCGCCCTGGTGCGGTACACCATGGACGGCACCCTGGATACCACGTTCGGCGGCGGGACCGGCAAGGTCATCACCCCGGTGAGCACTGGCAGCGGTGACGACCGAGTACAGGCCCTGAGCGTGCAGACGGACGGCAAGATCGTGGCCGCTGGCAGTGCGTTTGTCGGCGTGGCAGGCCAGGACTTCACCCTGGTGCGCTACGACACGGACGGGACTCTGGACACCACGTTCGGAGGCGGGACCGGCACAGTCAGCACCCACCTGGGTGCTGGCTACAGTGTCGAACTATTACAGGCTCTGAGTGTGCAGGGGGACGGCAAAATCGTGGCCGCTGGCTCTGCGCGCAGCGGCACGACAGGCCTGGACTTCGCCCTGGCGCGCTACAACATGGATGGGACGCTGGACGCCACATTCGGCGGCGGAACCGGCAAAGTCCTCATCCCGGTGGGTGCTGGCACCAGTACCGACATTGCTTATGCCCTGACGCTGCAGGCGGACGGTAAGCTCGTGGCTGCTGGCTCTGCGCGCAGCGGCACGACAGGCCTGGACTTCGCCCTGGTGCGCGTCCTTCCCTGACCTGACTGAGCGCGGTCGCAGTTCTTTCCGTCAGCGTGAAATCGTGGTTCCGCTGAGGGTGAGCAGCTGCGACCGCGCGCTGTCCAGTAGAGGGGGCTCCAGCCCGAGCGACTCGCGCGTGGCCTGGGTGAGTCCCAGGCTCATCCGCGTGGCGCCCAGCTGGACATCGAGCACGTCCCCGGCGCAGGTGCCCAGCAGGGCCCACAGGCGGTCCAGCGCCTCGGGGCAGTCACCCTGGCCGGGCATGATCCCGTTCAGGCAGGCGCGCTGCGCTGCCTCAATCTGGGCGCGGGACAGATCCAGCGGGACGAGCACGGCCAGCTTCGAGGCGCGGTGGCTGGTCGCGCCGATCAGGTCGGCGACCTGCCGGGACCCCTCGTGGGTGACGGCGGTGCCGCGCAGGGGCTCGCCGGGGGCGGCGCAGAACGAACCGGCAACAGGGGTCAGGACAGGGAACAGGATGGACATGGTGGGCCTCCGGGGGCAGGGGAGAGGGGCGGTGGGGGGCGTGGGGGTCAGGCGCAGGCTTCGTTGATGGCGGCGCGCAGGTCGAACTCGGCGTCCGCCAGCACGTCCTCGGTCGCGGCGTCGGCATTCAGGCGGGTCACGGCGCAGATCTGCTCGCGGCCGCAGTACGCGACGGCACGGACAGCGCCGGGCTCGGGGAAGAGTTCGACGTGGATCTCGGCGCTGATGTCGGCGAAGGCGTTGGGGGCGGTCAGGTCGTGGAGGGCATAGCCACAGGGGTTCGTCATGGGTCTATGATGCCAAAATATGCGAGACGGATGGTGTGTCAATCGTGTGTGGGTGCGAGAAAACCGCGCCCCCCGGTGCAAGGGGCGCGGGGTGGGGCAGATCAGAACTGCAGGGGCGAGGCGCTGAGGACCGCGACGTCCTCGACCTTCACCCCGAACACGCCGCCGTCGAGGGCCTGCAGGTAGGGATGACTTGAGATGAGGAACAGGAACTGAGCCTCAGCATTGGCTGTGGACGACGTGTGGAGCCAGTCTTTTTCCTGGGCGGGTGACGGTCTACTCCCAGACCGAGCCAAGCGTGTCGACCCTCGCCTGCCAGGCGAGCTTTTGCAGGTGGGCATTGGCCTGATCCTCACCACCCATCGCCGTCCAGGGCACCGAGATGTAGGTGGGGAGCCCTGGCAGGCTGAGCGAATGTCCCGCGGCAGGGTCCGTGAGGTGCTGTACGTGCAACCCGGCCTGTTCACGCCTGAGTTGAGCAACCTGGCTCAATTCCGTGGCAGGCCAGACCTGATCCTCTCCGCCACTGACCAGCAGGACCGGACCGGCAATCCTCTCGACCTGGATAGTCGCTACTGCGATGTCCTCCCTAGATGCCCGCGCCATTGCTTCCCGGTGAATGGGCGTCATGTTGTAGGGGCCTGATCCACCGAAGAACGCCGACCAGTCCGTCTGGTAGGGAATATAGGGGAGGGGATTGCCGCCCCACGCCCACGAGGACATCGGCTGACCCGCCGGGAACTGCCTAGTCCGGTCGATGCCTTCGAAGATCAGCCCGCCAGAAGCGATGGCCGCCACGGCACCCACGTCTGAAGGGAACATGGATCCGATGAGCAGCGCGGCCTCCGCTCCCTTGGACGCGCCGGTCACTCCCACACGGCGACCGGCCACTTCGGGCCGGGCACGCAGCCAGCGGACGGCCTCATGGAAATACTCGAGAGGAATATTGATCAGATCGGCAGGCAGACCGGAATGTGGGAGGCCGAAATAGGCCAGATTGAGGACGACAAAGCCCTCAGATGCCAGGAGGGCGGCCACCGTGCCATACAGGCCCCCTTCTGAACCCCCCAGAAAGAGACACGCTCCACGCAGGTCTCGCCCGGAGGCCGGTGCCAAGAGTTGCCCGTACAGCCCGTTGTCACGCACATCCTCCACCCGAAGGTCTTGCAAGTGGGAGAGCCGCCGCGTGGTCGCTCGGGCCTGTTCCTGACCACCCATCGTGAGAGAAAGCGTCAGGTCGTACCCACCTGGCGGCATTTCAAAGAACGCCGGAAAGAGATCAGGGCGCGGTCGCAAGCTCCAGATCAGACCGGAAGGGTCAATCCCCCGGTAGCTGCCGGCCATGGCAGGACTGCGCGCCAGATTGAGCTGCCCGTCCCCCCTCGTTCTGAAGGTCGCCGAGGAACGCCACACCTCACCGTGGAGATCGGTCGTTTCGGCTGTGACAGTGACTCCGGTGAACGGAGGTAGATCACTGGCTTGAAGGTTAAATGGGGCGGACAAGAGCGCGTCGGGCGTGACGTTCAGCGGCATAGGGAACCTCTCCGGCACGGCACGGCCGGATGGTGGAAGGTGAGTTCAGTTCAGCAGGAAGCCGAGTTCGGTGCCCTCAGGGGTGTCCAGGGTGTAGGCAGAACCTGGGTGGTGGCCGTCCTGACTGGCCGCGAGGTAGATGGCGCCATACGTGGCGCTGAACGTGCGCCAGTCGTCCCGGTGGAGCGCGCAGACCACGGGAGTTTCCGGGATGGTCATGAAGCGGACGCGGCCCTGTCCGACCAGTGGCTCAGCCACAGGGAGGCACACCTCGGTCTGGAGGGGGCCGCTGAAGTAGTCCTGCCCGTGGTAAAGGCCGAAGTCCATGCCCTGCACCTGAACCCCAGTGGTCTGCGCGTGCTCACGTAACGTCCAGACGCTCTGGCGGTAGTGGGTGTCGAAGCTCTCCGCTTCGGCATTCATGGTGAGACTCAGGACATGCTGCGCCTTCCAGCAGCGGTACCGGACGCTCACGCTGGGTAGCACCCGCCGTCCATTCAGCAGTTCCCCTACCTCCAGCAGCAGTTCACGTTTTCTCTGAAACTGTTTGATGAGGCGTCGCTCGTGCCGTTCGAGAATCGCCGTGGCCTGCTCCGGGGAACCGCTGAGAAGGTCGTTTAATTCATTCAGGGGAAGATCCAGAGCGCGCAGATGGGCGACCCTCTGGCCGAGCGGAATCTGTTCCGGGGTGTAGTACCGGTACCCGTTGTCCTGATCAATCTGGGCAGGCGAGAGGATTCCACTGTCGGCATAGAACCGGAGTGCGGAGACACTGAGGCCGACCAGGGACGCAAACTGTCCGATGGAGAGCAGTTTCATGCTCACCTCCTGGCCGCCAGTGTGAAGTCTCAGGCCGCTTGAGAGTCAAGGGCAACACCCGAATGTGTCTTCAGTCCCTCGCTGTCCTTGTTCTCGGGTCACTTCAGGCTCACCGGTAAGACGGAGTGGGGACCGGGGTGCAGGGGTGTGCATTTGTGTGTGGGTCGAAGAAAAACCCCGCGCCCGGGCGGACGCGGGGGCGCGGGGGGCAGATCAGGCGGCGGCGTCGGCCCCCTTGCCGCGCGCCCACTGACGCACCTGCTTGCTGTCCTCGTTGGCAGCTTCGAACACCGGGCGCATCGCGGCGGCCTCGGGCAGCCCACGGCGGCGCGCGGCCCCTTCACGGCTGCGGATCGCGGTCACGACATCGAACAGGCGGTCCCACGCGGCGTTCGCCCCGGCGTAGTCGCCGCGCAGCGCGCACACCTCCAGCTGGGCCTGCAGGGCGAAGCGCTCCTCGACCCGGGCGCGCCACGTCTCCCGGGCGTCCTCGGCGTCGCCCTGGAGGCGCCCGTGGCGGGCCGCGTCGGCCTCGCGGGCCTCGACCTCGGTGCCCTGGGCGCGCAGCGCCGCCGCGACGCGGTCCCAGCCCTCGTCGGGCAGGGCGTGGGGGGCCGCCACGCCGCCCACCCTGGCGGGGGCGTCGGCCTGGGCGACCGGGGGCAGCTCGGTCTCGGCGGGCTCGGGCAGCGCGACCGGGGCGGGGGCGGGGGCATCGACGGGCTCGTCGACCGGCGCGGCCTCGGGCTCCTGGGCAGGCGCGGCCACCGGGGCGGCGTCCACTCCGGGCTCCAGCGCGGGCTCGGCGTCGGCCTGGGCGGGCACTTCGGCGACCGGCTCGGCAGGCTCTTCAATGCTGGGCTCTTCAGCGGCGGGCAGCAGGGCCTCGACGCTGGCCTGGATGCGGATGATCTTCAGGCGGCGGTTCATCAGGGCGGGGTTGCGGGTCTCGCCAGCGTTCAGGCCAGCCTCGACCACGTCGAGCAGCGCGGGCTTCGTCGAAGTGGCCGGCCTGGGCGGCGGTCTGGGCTTCTTCGGCGGCGGTGAGGGCTTCGGCGAGGGCGGTCTTGATGACTTCGTTCATGGAACTATGATGTCATTTTATGCGGAATACATGGTGTGTCGAATGTGTGTGGGAAAAAGCCGCTGCCGTGCGCGTTGTTCCCGTTCGGGGTCGTGCAAGATGTGCAGGGCACGGCACCCGCGCAAGCCCGGGCGCGGACAGATCCGCCGGGCCGGGACGCACCCACCCACCCGATCCGGGCTGCCCGGCACGAAACCGCGCCGCAGGGCCGGGAAGGGGCCAGCAGGCCATTCCGTGCCCCGCAGTCGCCCCAGCAGCGCCGCAGGAGGCGCAGCGGCCCGGCAGCGCGCGCGGCGGGCACAGCGGGAACCGGCCCCCTGGACGGAAGGGCCGGTACGGACTGCGGCGAATCGTTTACTGCCAGTGCAGCAGGTACTCGCCCATCGCGGAAGATTTCGAGCAGGGCATAGAACCAGTCATCGAAAGGGCAGAACCTCAGCACCTGACACTTCTCGAGAAATGGCGTTCTGAGCGTGGTGCGGCATGGAAACGGGCAGTATCTGGGATCGTCACAGACCCAGATACTGCCCGTTTCCATGCTGACACGTTGGCCGTTTACCTACATACCTGCTGGCCTTGCCGGCGTACGGCCGCACTCTGTTGACCTGCCGAAGGCCTTCTGGCCGTGCTCCAAGCCGAGTCGACGCTGACCAGAGCGTTGATCATGCTGCATCTTGCGTTCACACCCTGAGGTTGCGTTCAGCGTTTTTAAGGCTGAACCCGGACCAAGGCGAAGTTCGTGTTGTTGGTGACTTCCAAGCTCTGACCGCCGAGGACAATCCGGCCATTGGGTTGAAGAAGTAAGGCACTCGAGATATCTGTCGCGCCTCCTGATCCAACTGCCAGCAGTTCTTTGCCACTTCCGGCAAACGCGGTGTCCAGCGTGCCATTCGCGTTGAGTCGCAGCAGTGCAAAGTCCTGCCCCGTGGGCCCGCCACTGTTCTGCGTGGTGCCGCTTACCACCAGCTTCCCGTCCGGTTGCCGCTGGACAGCATTGGCGACATCCAGCACGCTGCCATCCACCATGGGCACGAAGACTTTGCCCCCAGTCCCGAAGCTGAGATCCAATACCCCAGCGGCCGTGAATTTCACCACGCTGATGTCCTGTCCCGTCGCGGTGCCCAGATTGTTAGAGCCGCCGACCACGATCGTGGACCCGTCAGGTTGGACCACCAGTGCATTGGCAATGTCATTGCTCGCAGCCGGTCCACCACTGGCGTCCCGGTTCGGTCCGATCGCTGTAACCGAGTACCCCGTCCCGTTCCCCCCGAAGCTCGTGTCGAGCGTCCCGTTGGCTCGGTATTTCAGTAGCACAGTGTCGTTGCCGTTGGTGTCTCCGGCGGCACCCGCCGGGGTGGTCGTGCCGACCACGATGATCGTGTCGTCCGGGAGCACCTGAAGATCCTGCGCCCGGTCGCCACTGGACCCGTTCGTTGTAATAGACGTTAGGACAAGCCCATTGCTTCCAAAGGTGGTGTCCGGCACGCCATCTTTCGAATAGCGTCCCAGGACAATGTCATAGCCGGTCGCAACAGTACCTTCCATCGTGTATCCCAGGATGATCAGCTTGCCGTCCGACTGCTGATCCAGCCCAAACGCGAAGTTGTTGATTGCAGCTGTTCCGGCATTGATCATGACTCTCCCGGACGTGCCGAAGGAAGAGTCCAGACTGCCATTCGGTAGGAGCCGCATGAGGAACATGTCCGTGCCAGTGGTGCCGCCCGCGTTGGTGGTCGAGCCCGCAATGACGAACTTCCCGTCTGGTTGGCGAATGATGGCCTGTGGTGTATCGGCACTCGTACCTGCTCCCACTGGACTCGTAAAAACGCCACCAATTCCGAAGGTCGTGTCCAGGGTGCCGTCTGGCAGGTAACGCGCCACGGCGACATCCGTGTTGTTGTTGGGAGCAATGGGCCCAGTTCCCTGATTACTGGTGCCTGTGACGACAATCTTCCCGTCCGGCTGCAGCGCCATTGCCCGGATGACGTCCTGAAACGGGGTGACAGACGTAATGACTTGGCCGCTCCCACTCCCGAAGCAGACGTCACGGCCGCCGGCTCCTGTCGAGCTGATCCCCAGGCCGTACAGCGTGTTCGTCGAGGCGGTGCGGACGGTGCAGATGGTATCAGCGTCGACCAGCGTGGCGCTTAGGGCAGAGGCGCGGCTTTGTGCGGCCGCCGCAGTCTCCTCTGGCACCCGCGTCACTCGGTTGGCGCTATCCGCGTACACCTCGAACACCAGTGAGAAACTGTATGGATCATTCGCTGCGTTCGCCTGCAGCGGCAATTTTACTGCGAACGTGATCAGACCGTCGAATTGACTCGCGCCGGGATTGGCGGGCAGCGTCCGACCTGTCCCGCTCTTGTTCCGCACCACGAACCCGTACTGGAACACGTCCCGAGCGCCGTTGGGCACGCCTAGGGCCGTCACCTCACTGCTGCTGAGCGCCTGCAAGTCCGCCTGCGAAGCATTGACGGTGGGCACGCCGTTCGTGAGAGTCATCCCGACGGTCGGCACGATCTTCGGCGCGAGGCTCGCGTCCGCCGCGGATCCGTCAAAACGCTTGAAGTTACTCACAGCGGTGCCGCTAATCGTGGCGGGTGCGCTGGCGTCGACAGCTACGAACGTCAGATTGCTACGTGCTGTGGGGCTGGCGGTGGCGCCGTCAGCACTGGCGTTGCGGACGTCGTACGTGGCAGAGAGGTAGCGCAGCCCGCCTGTGGCGGCGGTGCCAATATCGAAGCTGCTCTTGCTGTTGAAACGCAACTGAAGGCCCTGGGCGACGGTAGTGAGGGCCTGACCGCGAACACCTGAATCGAGGGGACGGACGCTGGTGGCGTACATCTGAGTGCCGACGCCGGTGAAGCTGACTTCCATACGGCCCAGGGAAACAGGCGTGGTGGGGGCGGTGACGACGGGGGTGGTGGGGGTGGGCAGGGCGGAGCCGGCCGGCGAACAGGCTGAGAGGGTGAGAGTGAGACTGATGGCAGCCAGGCCGAGGGAGCGCAGTGTCACTGGTGGTTCCGGGGGGTGGGAGTGAAGAGCTGGCCGGGATTAATGGGGACGCTCTGCAGGAGCGTGACAGCCGTCCAGCGGCCCAGCGGTGTCAGTTGAGGAGCGACGTAGGTCGATCGAGCGTGGTGGTCGACCGGGTGGGCAGTTGGGAGTTGCGGCACAGCTCTACCGTACATGTTTAAAAGAATGTTCACATTCATGAAGGGCGGCCACCGATGAATGTTTCC
This sequence comes from Deinococcus hopiensis KR-140, assembly GCA_943327755.2. Lineage (GTDB taxonomy): Bacteria > Deinococcota > Deinococci > Deinococcales > Deinococcaceae > Deinococcus > Deinococcus hopiensis_A. The sequence continues at coordinate 29,725 of CALPYF020000035.1, read as the reverse complement.
GGTCAGACCTCGCATACAGAGTTTGTTCCGTGATCCGCTGCGGGGCATGAAGGGGAGCAGAACGTCCGTGGCGCCTTGCGGCGTGCACTGAACGTCGTGCAACACGCAAAACACCATCTGCTTTTTGGCTGATCTGGGAGGATGAATCGCGACCTTGCGGTGGAGTGTGGACTCCGCTTGGAGCATAGCCAAGAGAATTTCGGCAAGCCGATGGAGCGCGTCCGTACGCCGGTGAGGCCAGCGGGTGTGCACCACGATCAGGTGACGGTCGCGCTGGGGCAGGGTGTCGAACCACGCAGTGAAGTCGAGGGTGCGGGCGGCGGCGAGCAAGCGGGTCAGGTTGGATTCGAGGGCTGGAATCATGGATTTATGTTTATGATGCTATTAAATGCGGGAAGGGTGGTGTGTCGAATCTGTGTGGCAGGGGCCGGGGCCTCCGCGTCCCGGCCCCTCCGGGTCAGTGCCAGACCGTGCCGACCTGCTGCGTGCCCGCCACCAGCCGGATCAGCCGCAGCTCGCGCTGGGGCCGGGCGAACACGGCGGTGTCGTCGGCCAGGCCCGTCCAGTTGAGCGCCACCTGGGTCGCCCCCGGGCAGAGCAGCCGGATCTCCTGCACCAGCCCCGACAACGTGGCGGCGATCGGGTGACCTTCGGCCACTTCGCAGGCCTCCCGCGCCACGGCGACGTTATCGAGCGCGACGACCCGGGCGCGCACGCCGGCGAGGGTCACGGGCAGGGTGCGCGCCTGGGCGGCCAGCTCCAGCGCCGCCTGGAGGTTCTGTTCGAGGATGGCGCGCCGCGCGCCGCCGATCAGGTCCCGGGGCAGGGACTGCCCGACTGGCGCGGCCGTGGCGATGCCGGACAGGTGGACGTGGGTCAGGGTGTAGGCGGCGCGGATCTCGCGCCGCAGGCGCTTGGCGCGGGCCTGACTGCCGGGCTGGCGGGACAGTCCGGCCGGGGCGCGGGTGAGCGGGTCGTGCAGGGCGGCGGCGAGGTGGGCGTGGCGGTCGGAGTGGACAGGGAGGTTGGCTTCCATGCTTGTAATGATGTCATTAGATGCGACAATTATGGTGTGCGAAATGTGTGCAGCACGGAAAAAATGGGAGTGCATCACGCGCTCCCCGCACCACGGTGCGCCCTGGCCTGCAGCGCCCCCGGCGGCGGCCCCCGCTTCGCCCACGCCTGGAACACGTGCGGCCGCACCTGCCAGCGGTCGTCACTCCACACCTGCCGCCGACCACGCCGCGCCTGCACCATCAGCAGCGTCACGCCGCACCGCACGCACCGCCAGTGCTCCCCGAACTCGCGTTTCCCGTCAACGTGGGTGGGCGAATCCGACTCTCTACTTCATACCGTCCGATTGTTGGGGGGCACACCAGTGGTCAAGGGGTTCGCGGTTTATGGGGCAGCAGTGTGGAGAGGTGCAGTCTTGCCCTCTCCACGCTGCTGCTGAAGGCTCTTCGTGTTTCTGGTTGATCAGGGCTTGACCACGCGCACCTGCGTCGCCGGGACGGGCGTCAGCACCGGATGCTGGAGGTTCGTGGCATTCACGCGGTACACCACAGCCGCATTCACGCCGCGCGCGGTCGCCTGATCGAGTTCCGCCTGCGAGTTCACCAGCCGCACGTTCGGCGTCAGTTCGTCCGTGAATGCGATCCGCCCGTTCTGCCGGGCGCGCACCCACAACGTCTCCGATTGGTCCCCACCGTTGAAGGCCTTCTGATTCAGCCGCCGGATGTTCTGTACCACTGCGAAGACGTCGCCATCTGTACCCGGAACAGCCAGTTGAGGGGCCGCGGGATCGAACGCGAACGTCGAGTCGATGGGCATCACGTTCACCGGCAGGGGCAGCGAGGTGTCCGTCCGGCGCGCGTCCGCCAGCCCTGCACCCAGGATGTCCACGGTGCGCACCGGCGCCTGCGTGGTGCCGACCGGGATGCGGGCCGCGCCGATGGTCAGCACCGGATTGGTCAGGCCGGTGAGGGTGAACGGTTGGGTCGTCACGGAGCGGACGAAGCCCATGAGCACGCGGCTGGACACGTACCGCTGACCATGGATCAGCTCTGTCATATAGGAGATGTGTGGATTGCCCGCCGGGCTTTCCTTGAGGACGAGCGCACTCGTGGTCGAGGGATCGGCGTAGACGGGCACCTTCGCAGCTGACATGGCGGCCAGCAGATCCGTGATGCTCAGGAGCGGGAAGAGAAAGGCTCCCTTCTTGCACTGAGCGTTCAGGCCTTCCGCCCCCCCGTACTGCGCGTAGAGGCGCTGGAGGCGCGCCAGTGCCCCGGGGGGCAGACTGGCGACCTCCTCCGGGCTGAGCACACGGCACTCCTGAAGATCCTGCGTCCGGAACGCCGATCCGACCGCCGGGATCTGCGCCACGGCCTGTACGCCCAGCATCCCCACCACACCCAGGAGGAGCGTGGCCCGGATGGCAGTCGGCGCGGTGTGGACACGATTCAGGTCGCGGGCGATGGCGTGGGGGCTCCCCAGGTCGCGCAGCGCGGCCCGTTCTGCTTCCAGCTCACTCAGGCCGCAGAGCTGGTGGCGGTAGATCTTGTCCTCGATGGCGCCGCGCAGTTCCAGGGCGGCGTCGCGTTTCCTGACGCCCCAGAGGCCGCGCGTGGCGTGGCGGATGAACTGATGGGTAGGGTTCATTGGGTCTCCAGGTGCAACTGTGCGGTGGGCACGGGCTTCAAGTCCAAGCGGTGCAGGTCGGTGACGTCCAGGGCGTACACCATCACGCCGGACGTGCCGATCTTCGTCCAGTCCATTAGGGTGGACAGATCACCGGTCAAGTTGATTTGGTTGAGCGTGCAGTGGCAAAGGGTCAGTCGCCCGGCCTGCGAAGATTGAACGGACAGTTCAGTGTTCCCCTCGTTGGTCCCGACGACTGCGTAGAAACGCGGTGCCGCGTCCTTGAGGGCGAGGAACGTGCCGTTGGATCCAGCCTGAAGCTCATTGCTGCTGACCGTCATAGGCCATTTCGCTTCAGGTCCTGCCTTGATGAGCATGCGGTTCATGACTTCGTCAAGGACGCTGAGCAGGAGGACGTCAGCGGCCTGTACAGGCTGAAGCGGTGTGCCCAACTGCATCTGCGACGGGCCGATGTGAAGGATGGGATTCGTCATCCCGGTCAATGAAAGGGTGCCCTTGAACGTGCCGCGTAGCAGGTTGACGAGTCCCGAAGCGTACACGTACGGTTCGACTTTTCCCTTTCCGGAACGAACATGGATGGTCGAGCCCGTGAGGTTCACGCCCTGCCAGTCCTCACCGGGCAGCCGCAGCTGCAGGTGGGCGTCGAGGCCGGGCAGGTGCTGTACGTCGATCCGGGCGGCGCGCAGCGCGGCAATCACGTCGGTCAGTCTGAGCAGGGTATTCAGTTCCGCTCCAGATCGGCGGATTCGGCAGGTGGCTTCGTATGCGGCCTGCCCGCCAGCAGCGCGGATCTGCGCTTCGATGCGGGCGCGGTCTTCCACACTGAAAAGGGCGAGTTTCGCGTCGTTGAAGGTGCAAGCCTCCTCGACAGGAACAGGGGCGGCCTGCACGGTGGGGATCTGTGCCACTGCCTGGAGGCCCAGCAGGCCCACCACACCCAGGAGGAGCGTGGCCCGGAGCGCACGGGGTGCCGTGTGGACGCGGCTGAGGTCGCGGGCGATGGCGTGGGGGCTGCCCAGGTCACGCAGCGCGGCCTGTTCTGCTTCCCGCTCACTCAGGCCGCACAGCTGGTGGCGATAGATCTTGTCCTCGATGGCGCCGCGCAGTTCCAGCGCCGCGTCGCGTTTCTTGCTGCCCCAGAGGCCGCGCGTGGCGTGACGGATGAACTGGTCGGTCTGGTTCATGGGCGTGTGACCACTCTGACCTGCATTGCCGGGACGGGCGTCATCGCCGGGTGCTGGAGGTTCGCGGTGTTCACGCGGTACACCACGGCCGCCTTCACGCCCCGCGCGGTCGCCTGATCGAGTTCCTCTTGCGAGTTCACCAGCCGGATATCGGGAGTCAGTTCGTCTGTGAACGCGATCCGGCCGTTCTGCCGCGCCCGCACCCACAGGGTCTCTGGGGCGTCCGCGTCCCGGCGGTCCTCGTTGATCCGCAGGATGTTCTGCACCACCGCGAAGACCTCGCCATCTGTCCCCGGAACAGCCAGTTGCGGCGCGGCCGGGTCGATGGGCAGGGTGGTGGTCATGGGCATCACATTCACGGGCAGAGGCAGTGAGGTGTCCGTGCGGCGGGCGGCGCTCAGGCCGCGGACCAGGACGTCCACGGTCTGCACTGGGGCGCGGGCGGAGCCGATGGGGATGCGGGCCGAGCCGATGGTCAGCACCGGGTTGGTCTGGCCAGTCAGGGTGAACGGCTGGGTGGTGACGGTCTGGAGGAAGGTGATGAGGAACATGCCGGGCAGGTACCGCTGGCCGCCAATGGTCTGGGTCTGGAAGGAGACCTGGGGAATGCTGCCGGTCGAGCCGCCTTTGAGGAGCAGGGCGCTGCTGGCCGAGGCGTCGGCGTTCACGGGAACCTGCGCGGCTTTCAGGGCCGTCAGCAGGTCGGCGACGTTCAGCAGGGGGCCCAGGGTGGCGAACGCGCCGGCCCGGCACTGCTCGCGCAGGCCTGCCATCCCGCCTGCCTGTGCCAGCAGCCGGTCCATGCGGGCGCGCATGGCGGGTGACCGGTCGGCCATGGCCTGCCCGGTCACGACGTCGCACTGCTGAATGTCCACGTCGTTGGGCATGAACGCCGATCCGACCGCCGGAATCTGCGCGACGGCCTGCATGCTCAGCAGTCCGGCCACACCCAGCAGGAGGGTGGCCCGGAGGGCGGCGGGGGCGGTGTGCACGCGGTTCAGGTCACGGGCGATGGCATGGGGGCTGCCCAGGTCGCGCAGGGCGGCCTGTTCTGCTTCTCGCTCACTCAGGCCGCAGAGCTGGTGGCGGTAGATCTTGTCCTCAATGGCGCCGCGCAGTTCCAGGGCGGCGTCGCGTTTCCTGACGCCCCAGAGGCCGCGCGTGGCGTGGCGGATGAACCGGTCGCGGGTCATGCCGGGCCGCCGATGACGCCGCGTACGGCGCGGGTGAAGCGGTCGTATTTCTCGCGCTGGGCGGTCAGTTCGGTCTTGCCGGTGGGGGTAAGGGTGTAGACCTTGACGGGGCTGCCGCCGCGGGGGAGGGTCTGGAATTCGCCGTGGATGAAGCCCTGTTTTTCGAGGCGGTGCAGGGCGGGGTAGAGGGTGCCTTCGCGCATGCTGAAGTAGCCGTCCGTGCTGGCCTGGACGTCAGCGATGATCTGGCCGCCGTAGCGGGGGCCGGTGTCCAGGGTGGCGAGGAGGAGGAGGTCGAGGTGACCTTTGAGTTGCTGGGCGTCCATGGAGCTCCTTCCGGGGTCACGTGCGGTGACCTCGCTTGGCGATGCTGGTGATAGGGGCATCGTAAAGCGAGGGGCATCGGAATGCAAGGGGGCGATGCAGGACTTGAAGCGGCATCCCGTTCATGCGCACGTGGGCAGAGCGGCTGACACTCATGAAGACCGGGAAGCCCAGATCCGGACCGGTGACGCGGCCATTCCCCTCGGAGACTGGATCAGCGCTCCTCGGTGGTCACGTGCGAGTCGACTCGTCCCCGGCGGACGTCCCTTCGGCCCGCGGGTGCGGTTCTGCTCGCCCGGCCTCACGCGCACGCTGGAATGCCGCGCTGAGCGCATCGTCCGGTGGGGGCGGGGCACTCCAGGTGTGCACGGGTAGGGGCGGCGGCGGGGGCGGAACGCCCTGCCCGAACAGTCCGTTGAGGGCCACACCCACCTGTCCAATGCCCTGCGCGAACCGCCTCCAGGCGTCTTTCCAGCGGTGTGGGCGCTCAGCGGGCATAGGTTCAGCGTAGAGGACCGGAACCTGCCGGGAATCGGTCAAATGGCGCACCGGTCCCTTGCCCCAGGCTGCTGACCCCGGCATCTGTGGCAACGCGGCCGTCCGCCCCGGCATAGGGTGCGGAGATGACCACACTGCTGAACAGTTTCGGGGCCAGCCTCGGCATCCTGGCCGCCGGCCTGATCTTCGCCTACGCCAACTGGACCGGTCAGCGCGACCTGGCCTGGCGCGCCGCACTGGGCGTGCTGGGCGCCGTGGTGTTCGGCGGTGTCCTACCCTTCCTTTTGATCGAGCTCGTGCCGTCGTTGGCGGCGTATGACTCCCGCAATGTGGGCCGCGGCGCTGGACTGCTGCTCCTGCTGGTCGTTAACATCATCGGTACCCTGGTGGCGTTCCTGCCGTGGCTGATTGCTGGGAATTGGTTGTTCGTGCTGCGCCGGGACCTCCCTCGCGCCTGACCCGGCTGCGCCCTCAGGTCATCCGCAGGGAGCGTTCCCGTGCAGGCGCAGCGTCAGGTGCTTCGGATGAGGGGGAATGCCGCGTCAGGTGGGTAGGCGGATCGTCCTTCGCTGACGGTGGCCATGAGTGCGGGCGGCGGGTGACGGCACTCGTCAGGTTGTCTGAAGGATGGCCTGGAGGGTGCGCGCTATACGGTGCACCTCCATCGTGCGAGTGAAGCGCACGCCGAACTCGGCCGAGGTCTCGCAGCTCACCGCGGGTGTGGTGCCGCCGGGGGCGCGGGCGATCAGGACGTGCACGTCGTCTCCCGGTTCACGCGGATCTCCGGAGTGTCCCTCTGCGGCGGCTCGGGGTCGCGATGTCGTCGAGCCAGGCGGTGAACTCGTGGGCGCGGGGATTCCCGGTGAGTTCATAGTCGTGCACGGGCAGCCGCTCGACGCCCTGGCGGGTCAGCTCGGCCAGCACCAGGGGCGTGACCGGCACGCGCCGGATGACGTCATGCACCCGCAGGATGTTCAGGGCGTGCCGCAGCTGACTGGTCTTGATCGGCCCGGCGTTCAGGCGGGCGGGCAGCTGCTCGATGGCCAGCGAGCCGCGTTCGGCGCGCAGTGCGGCGGGAATGTAGTGCAGCAGGATGTGGAAGGTGCTCACGCGCGCTCCAGGCGGCTCTGCTGGGCGCTGCGGGTGAGCTGGCGCTTCGGGGGCAGCCCGGCCGCTGTGCGCAGTGAGGCGCTGTAGGCCTGCCAGTTCTCGAATCCGGCCTGCAGGCTCAGTTCGTGCAGGCAGGTCACGTGGCCGACTTCCGAGTGCCCCTGCGCGCGGAGCAGCTGGCTCATCGCGCGCTTGACTTCCAGCACGGCGGGCGGATCGGTCGGCGTCATGCGAACGCCTCAGCGCAGGTGATGCGTTGAAGCTACTCGGCCCGACAGGTGTACAGGCCGACCTGGGTGCGCACTGCGACCAGGAAGTCCGGCCCGACGTGCTCACTGAACTCGTCGAGGATGAGACCGATATCCCCGTCGAACGTGGTCGTGTCCGTCGAACTGAGAGGTTCCCCGTGCCCATAGACCCTGACCCAATCGCCCGGCTGCAGGCAGCCGCTGGTGCGGCGCAGCGCCACGCGGAGCCAGCCGTTGCGCAGGTTGTCCCGCCGGTCGGTGAGCAGTTTCCCGTCGACGTGGTGACGCGCCCCGCTCGCCCTCCACGGTCACGACCACGCCAGGTCGGCCGGTGCTGGCTGAAGTCCTCAGGACGGTTCAGGGGTAGGGTCATGCGCTCGCCGCCCATTCCGTGGGCTGCTGGGCGGCGATCAGGCCTGCCAAGTAGGTGTTTGCGTGGTCCCAGCCACGCCGCCACTGCCGGAGGGTGCCGGCACGGTCGCGGCGCTGTTCGTCCAGACGGGCCGCCCAGCCCGCCTCGAACAGGTCCGCGCTGCGGGCGCTGGCGACGTGGGCGATGATCACGCTGCCGAGCACCGCCAGCCCGACCCGCTCAGACTGCCCCAGCAGGGGCGCGAGGATGCGGGTGAGGGGCAAGTCAGGCATTCGGCACCTGCTCGGACACTGCGCCCTCGACGTCATCGGGCCGGAGAATACGGGGGAGGAACTGGCGGGCGGCGAGCTTTGGCGCCTCTTCGAGAAGCACCGACCGCAAGTACTCGTCCGTGGTATTGGCCCGGTCACCCATCTCGGTGTCGTCCCAGATCTCGTGCAGGGCCAGGGTGTCGCAGGCCGCGAGGTAGGCCTCGGTCAGCGTCCACTCGGCGTGCCTGGACTGGACGAGGTGCCCGGCACTGTTGAGGTCCAGTGCGCTCTCGATCATGCTGGCCGTCATGCCCTGCCACACGTCGAGTAGCACCTGCTCTGGCGCGGCGAGCAGCGCAGGCAGCACGTGGTGCAATCCGAACTATCCCTGATCGTCGTCGAAACCGAGCGTCAGGGTCCGCTGGTCCGTGGTGAGCATGCCGCCGGTCAGTCGCGCCAGTTCTTCAGCGGCCGTGCGGCTGGCCGCGGTCTCCAGGTAACCCCAGCCTTCGTAGGCGTAGGCGTAGATGAGTGCAGCGAGACCCGCGGTGGGCAGCGCGGCGAATTGAGCGGCGACGTCCTGCGTCAGGTTGTGCAGGGCGTACCGGGGTCTCGCCGGCGCCGGGGCCGCAGCACTGGAGGCCGCCGGGGCCGCAGCACTGGGCGTGGCCGCAGAGCCGGCAGGCCGATGGGGCGTCTCGTGCGTGGGAGACGGGCGGGGCGCTTCGAAGCGGTAGTTCGGAGCCATGTACTGCGCCTGGGTCAGGTACCCGGGGTGGCGCGTGAGCTCGCCGGTCTTGGAATTCACGTTGTACACCACGCCGCTGTCCACGCTGCCTTCCGCCTTCTGGTACCGCCACAGCTGCGTTTCAGGGTCCTCACGGACGTCCGCGAACACCGCGCCCTGCCGGACGTCCTCCTGCGCCAGAGCCACGGCGTGCTTCACCTGCAGGGCCATCGCCTGATCGCGGTCGTCGAACCGTTCGGGCAGATCGCCGGACAGGTCCGCGGCCATGACCGTGCCGGTGTACCAAGTGCGGGGGAACTGCGCGCGGCTGGTCGGGAACGTGGTGTCATGGATCAAGTACTTGAGCTGCTCGGGGGTGGTAGCCGGGGTGTATTTGAGCTGGTGGCGCAGCAGGTGATCCTGCAGGCCGGGCGTGGCCTGGGCCAGGATCTCGACCTGCCCGAGGGTGAGCTTCCCGACGTCGTACATGGCGCGCAGATCCGGGATGAGGTGACGGCTGATCTCGACGCGGCGGGTGATGGTGCGCTGGCCCAAACCGGACAGGGCGTGCAGCTGCGCGACCGCGGCGCCCCGGTCAATCATGGCGGCGAACGCGTCGGCCTCCTCCAGCGGGGTCATGCGGCGGCGCTGCACCTGCTCCGCCGTGGCCTTCTGGAGCAGTTCCAGGTCCGTGAGCTGCTGCACCAGGACGTTCACGGGGTAGCTGTCCGGCACCTCGACCCACTCGTGCCCTTCCCGTTCGAAGCCGGTGACGAGCAGGCCGATCGCGCGGTACCGGCGTTCCCCGGCGGCGATCTCGTAGAACCCGTGCCGGTCGGGGTGGGGGCGCACCACGAGGTTCTGCTGGAGGCCCTCGCCGTGGATGCTGATCGCCAGTTCCCGCAGCGCGGCCGCTTCGAAGGCCTTGTGCGGGTTGAGGGGGCTGGGCAGGATCTTGTTCCACGGCACCTGCTGCATGCCGAGGGTCACGGACTCGAAGTCCGGGATCTGGAACCGGGTGGATTCCGGAGCTTCTGAGGGATTCGCTGGTTCAGCCTCGGCCGAGCTGATCTCCAGGTCCGCGAACATGGCGGCAAGCGTGTCGCGCTGGAACACCATCGGGGTGTCGCCGGTTGACTTCATGACCCTTTCGGGGTCGTGCATCCAGGTGCACGTGTAGGTGCCCGTCTCGGCGTCGAAGGCCGTCACGCGCCACAGGCCGGTCGAACCGGGGAGATGATCAGGTCGCCGGGTGCGAGGCCAGTGCGGGGGGCAGCGTGGTGGGGGTGCAGTCGGCCCGGGGCACCTGCGCGTGCTGGCCGCTGGGCTGCATCACGACGACGGTGTCGTCCGTGGCCATCAGGATGCCCGCGATGATTGATGGTGACGCGGACGTAGTGGCTGGAACTCGGCGGGATCGGTGCTGGGGCGGGGGGTGGCGTCCGCAGGCGCGGCGGGGTGCAGCTTGGCGACGGCGGCGCTGCACTTCAGGCACTTCTTGACGTCGGCGTGGGGGTCGGTGTTGACGACCTTGGTGCCGTTGGGAATGCTGCGGCCGTACAGGACGCGGCGGCCGAGAAAATGATTCTGCAGGTAGTCTGGCATGGCCCACACGCGGGCAAGCATGAGTGAGCTGGAGTGCTCGCGGTCACTGCTGGAGGCTGCCTGGAACTGCGGCACGACAGGGGTTCAGGGTTCAGTTTGTGGTCTGCTCGGCGTCGTACTGCTCGCGGGACGCTTTGATCACGGCGCTGTTGGCCTTGGCCCACCCCACCAGTTCCCGGATGATCGGCACCAGCGTCTCGCCCAGCGGCGTCAGGCTGTACTCCACCTTGGGCGGAATGCTGGGGTACACCGTGCGCGTCAGCAGCCCGTCGCGCTCCAGTTTACGGAGCGTTTCGGTCAGCATCCGTTGACTGATGCCCTCGATCTGACGCTTGAGCTCGTTGAACCTGGTCGTGCCACTGGCCAGGTGACTGATGATCTGCGCGCCCCACTTGTCCCCCACCCGGTCGAGAATGCTGCGCACAGGACAGGGGTTTTCCGGTTCGGGGCTGAGGCAGGCAGTCACGTCGCTGTGCCCTGGTTCACTTCGTGTGCCTTCTTCCATCGCGGCTCAGTGTGGCACATACTCTGACCAGTTCCAAATCCTGCCCTGGTTCCCTTCAGTAACCATATGGGTGGATGGAGGTCTGTATGAACGCCATTCACGTCACCGACTACGGCACGCCCGCCCCGATGCACCTGACCGATGTCCCCACCCCCCACGCGGCCCCCGGAGAACTCCTGATCGCCACGCGCGCCATCGGCGTCAACCCCCTCGACCTCAAGCTCGCCAGCGGCGCCATGCGTCAGATGATGCCCCTGCACTTCCCCTGGACGCCGGGCCTGGACGTGGCTGGCGTGGTGGAACACGTCGGCAAGGGCGTCACCGGCTTCACCGTCGGCGATGAGGTGTACGGCATGATTGCGGGCGGCGCCTACGCCGAGAAGGTCGCCGCTCCAGCCGCCCTCTTCGCCCACAAGCCCAGCGCCCTGAGTTTCGTGGAAGCCGCCTCCCTGGCCACCGTCCTGCAGACCGCCTGGCAGGCCCTCATGACTGTCGGTGACCTGCAGGCCGGTCAGCGCGTCCTGATCCACGGCGCCTCGGGCGGCGTGGGCACCCTGGCCGTCCAGCTCGCCCGCGCGGCAGGCGCCCACGTCCTCGCGACCACCTCGCCCGACACCGCGGACCTGGTGCGCGACCTGGGCGCGGACGAGGTGCTGAACAGCCGTGACCTCGCCGCCCTGAGCCAGACCGAACCCGTCGACCTGCTGCTGGACGCGGCCGGACTGGGCCAGCCGGACCTATACCGGCTGATCCGGCGCGGTGGCCGCTTCATCTCCATCACCCTGCCGACCCATGACGCCCTGGCCGCCGAGAATGGCATCGAGGCGCACAAGCTCACCACGCGGGGCAGCCGCGAAACCCTGGACGCCGTCCGCCCCCTGCTGGAGTCAGGGCAGGTCAAGCCGCAGGTCTTCCAGACCTACCCTCTCTCGGAGACGGCGGCGGCCTGGCAGCGTCAGGCGCAGCCCGGGGTGCGCGGCAAGATCGTGCTGATCCCCGACGGGACGCCCGCATGAGCCGCATTCGCCGCGCAGTTCGAGCAGATGGCTGCGCACCTGCCGGCCTTCACGGAGGTCGTGACTGAGGATCACGTCATCCCCGCCGCCGCCGGGCAGCCGGACGTCACGGTGCGGAGAGACGCCAAAGGACCTCTGCCAGGGCGCCTGTGGATCCACGGCGGTGGTTACGTGAGCGGCAGCGTCGGACAGGACGACGGATGGGCCACGTGGTAGGACGGTGACGCAGATCAGCACCTCGTTCCACCTGTCGCGGGGTAAGCCGTGCTGGGTCGCGTCAACAGGTCTGGTTGTTCTTCACCGGCGGCGAGCCAAGACTTGATGTCCCGCAGACCCCCCTCGCCCCTCCGACAACTGAAGTACATGCTGTTGCAGTTGTCCGTGATCAGGTTCACGCACGGTTGCAACCACGATGGGCTGCTCGGAAAGTTGTTCACGTCAACCCCCGGTACTTCTGAGCCAAACCGTGCGGTGGGGGAGAGACACGTTCCGGTACTGTCTCCAATTGCTTATGACGCTATTCCCAACGTCCAGCACATCAATTTCCCAAAGTGTCAGGTGTTGAGACAGCGCGCTATGGCTTACGGTGCACAGCACGGCCAAGGTTCACACGAGGGGGCGCGTGGACGCTGGCAGGTTGGTCATCAACTGAGGGTGATGGGCGCCTGAGGCGCGCAGCAATCGGAGGCGGGCTCACAACCGTCACTGGCCGCCTCGGTGGGCGTGCCGCAGGCGTTCCCCGCCTTGCACTGCACGCCAGGGATGCGCAGGTGCACGGTCATCAGATCAGGCTGAGTGTCCACGTGGGTGACGTGGTACTGCAGGGCCGGGGTGCTGGCGTTCCCGTACTCGAAGCGGACCTCTGCATCTGAGCGTACCGGGATGTGCTTGACGACGCGGTCGTAGATGGCCAAGAACTTGCGGTTGGTCATGAAGCCAGCCCTGGCCTCTTCAGCACTGCCGTCCATCAGCTGAATGACCGTCTCGCGCCAGGCATTGGCCTTTCCGCCGCAGTCCATGGCTTCGATGGTGACGGCTTTGACCTCAGTGACGTGGTAGCCCGCGGGTACGAGCGCCTTGCCATGCAGGTGGAACTGCAGGGGGCGTTGGGGCAGCGTGCGCAGGGCGGTGATCAGGGCGTCCGTGGTGGTGTGCTCACTGAGGCCGGGAATGGGGGCAGTCTGGGTCATGACAGGGCTCCTTATTGACGTTCTTCGATGGGTGAGAGTAAAAGAATCAGCAAGTGGGACACGGCGTACCGGAGACCGGCAACTGCACGATCACCGGCGGAGCCGGGCGGTCCGGCGTCGGATGGGCGAGATGCGCGCGGCGGGCCTGCTCGGCGTCCTGCAGCAGATCCTGGTGGTGGGCGACGAGGCGAACGGTCAGGGGGTTCATACGGCTTCCTTCTGGAATTGGGGTACTGCCGCGAGCAGCGTGTTCAGGGCCGTTCGGGCGAGGTGCAGACCCTGGGCGCTGAGGGTGTAGTACGTCCATCTGCCACGCTTCTCGCTTGTGACGAGCCCGGCCTCGACGAGGATTTTCATATGGTGGCTGGTGGTGGGCTGGCTGAGCCCCAGGCGTTCCTGGACGTCACAGGTGCAGATGCCCTGCCCGGTGGAGCAGCAACCTGCGTCAGCCGTGGCTAGGAAGTGCAGGGCTTTGAGGCGGTGCACGTCGCCCAGCGCTTTGAATACGGTGGCTGTCCCATCGAAATCCATAGATGTAATTTAGAAAATAGATCGAAGAATGTCAATGTATATGATTATTGATCCTGCTGGATGCCGTCCGCTGGCCGTATCAAACGGCCCCCTGCACACCCGGCCTCTTCAGCACGACTTGGAACGCTCGGCCTTTACCGGTCCTCAACTGGTGGGCTTCCTTCATCCCTTGATACGCGTGCGTCTCAGCCCACTGGGCAGCCGCCTCGATGTCGTATGGCACCCGCCGGAACGTCACCGTCCAGATGCCATCACCACCTTCGAGGAGCACCCAGCGCGCCAATGGCGAGCCGTCCTTCTGTCGGGACACCGCCCCAACATTCACGACCGTCACGGAGCCGAGCTGGCGCACGTGCTCCAGGTGCGAGTGGCCCACGATCACCGCACGGGCGATTCCGATATCCCCCAGGCGCTCCCGCACGAGGTCGTCACTCGCCCAGGCTTTCCCGTCACGCAGGAGGTACGTCCATGCGGAGTCCGGCGTGCCGTGCGCCGCGAGGACCTCGTCGTCCGCCAGAGACACGGCCGTGGGGAGGGCCGCGACATAGGCGCCTGCCCCCGCGGGCAACTGCCCGTGCAGCCACGCGAGCAGCTCGCGCTTCTCAGTGGTCTCGGTCAGCGGCTGGCCGAGGCGTTCATCCGTGTTGCCCCGCACTTCCAGGACGCCGTGCTGCACCTTGAGCTGCTGCTGGAGGTGCCACGCGCCGGCTGGATCGGCGCCACCGAACAGCTGATCCCCCAGGTTCACCCAGGCGTCCGGCTGATGGGCCTCGATATCCCAGGCGACCGCCTCAAGGGCCCAGCGGTTGCCGTGCACGTCGCCAAAGACCGCGACCCTCATGCGGGGTCTCCTTCAGGCACAAATTCCTGGACCTGCTGCGGCTGAGGTTCGACCGGGGCCGTGGGGGCGAGCAGATGATTGACGGCGACCGCGAGCGCCGCACCCAGCAGAGGTGCGACCCAGTACAGCCAGTGCGCGGTCCAGATGCCACTGGCCAGCGCCGGGCCGAAGGACCGGGCGGGATTCATGCTGGCCCCGGTGATCGGACCACCCATCGCGGCTTCCAGGGCGACGACGCCTCCGACTACCCACGGCAACCCGGAGCGCAATGCGACCAGGAGCAGGAAGAACGTCAGGATCAGTTCCAGAATGAACGCCTGTAGGACGCTGCCCGCAGGCACCGTCACCCCAAGATTGCCCTTCAGGCCGAACAGGGCCAGGAGCGCGAAGGCCGCCAGGGACGCACCGGTCAGTTGAGCCGCGATGTACGGCAGGACGCGCGTTCTGGGGAACTGCCCGGCGAGCATCAGGGCGAACGTCGCAGCGGGGTTGATGTGCGCGCCACTGATGGGCGCCAGGGCCGCGATCACGGCCGTGACGGTCAGGCCGAAGACAGCCGCGACGCCGAGGTGACCCAGAGCGCCCGTCTGGGCCTGCACGACGGCGGCGCCGGGGCCGAAGAACACCAGGGCGAACGTACCCAGGCCTTCCGCTGCGGCGGCGCGGGAGAGGGGAATGCTCACCTCAGGCCACCGGCACGGCGGGGCTGTCCTCGTAGGTGGGCGGCACGTCCCGGCCGTCTTTCAGAGCCTGCACGAACGCCTCGAACTGAATCTTCTGCTGATCCCGCACGGCGCGCCAGCGGTCGAGACTGCCGCCCGAGGGGTCCACGAAGGGGTAGTGCCGCCGAATGGTCTTGCCGGGGTACACCGGGCACGCTTCGGCGGCGCTGTCGCAGACGGTCACCACGTAATCGAAGTTCTGGGCGTCCGGGACGTCCCAGAGGGTCTTGCTGGTGTGGGTGCTCAGGTCGAGGCCGAGTTCAGCCATGACGGTTGTGGCGTCCTCTTTGACGCGGGTGGCTTCCGTGCCGGCAGAGTGCACGTCTAGGTCAACACCGAGGCGCTGGGCGGCGTCCCGGGTGAGGGCCTCGGCCATCTGGGACCGGGCGGAATTGTGGGTACAGAGGATCAACACACGAATCATGGGTTGACGCTAACACATCGATTTGGTTTGATGTGTCAGGCCCGGCTGATACGGGAACAGATCAGTGAGGAGGTGCCCGCCCAGCAGAAACAGCGGACCGGTCTTCAAGGTGTAGTACGTGTTCTTCCCTCGCTGCTCTGAGGTGACCAGGCCCGCTTCCCGCAGGATACTCAGGTGATAGGACACCTTGGACTGGGGCAAACCGAGCAGGGCTTCCAGATCGCAGACACAGCGTTCGCCCTGGGCCAGATGCCGCGCGAGGTCATAGCGGGTGTCCTGTGCCAGCGCTTTGAGTTGGTCAAGCACCGTGGGGGCGGTCGGGATCGTCACCCATCCAGTCTATTCGGTCTTCAAGTGGCGATTGGTGACGGGCATGACCTCGTCCGGCCCGCACGCTGATCCATGAACCTGTGGGCGCTGCGCCAGTCTATTTTTCAGGCGCGCCTGCGGAGAGCTGCGCGTGTCCTCTGGAGGACAGGTGAGGCGTTGGAAGCGTCGTATGACTTTGAAGACACCTGTACAGGCTGCAGGCGCACGTCAAGGGCGCTGAGGACGCTCTGCCGATCGTGTACTGAAAAGCCTGAGGGCTGGAACAACCCTGTTGAACAGGGTGAAATCAAGAAGAAAGGCGACCTGCATGGGTCGCCTTTGATGCTGTCCAGAATACCCCGGTATGCAACTGCGTGCCAGGACATGCAGCACATTTGGTGTCAGAAGTCCTCGACTTCGTTCTGGACGTCGTTTTCTTCCAGGGCCACGTAGCGCCGGGTGGTATCGACTGACGAATGCCCCAGGAACAGGCCCACCCGGGTGAAGTCTTTGGTCGCGCGGTAGAGTCGTGTTCCAGAGTGCTTCCGGGCGGCGTGAAACCCGCGCCAGGCGAGCTGGTGCCCAGCGGCGGTGAAGGCGCGCCGCATGCGGTACTGCACCTGGTGGTACTGCCAGTCGAACAGGTGCCCATCCGCCGTGACGGGGGGCAGCCCCTGCAGGGCGGTGCGGACGCGGCGGCCCAGGGGGACGCGACGGACCTTGCCGCCTTTGCCGTGCACGGTGAGCTGCGCCCCGTGAATGTCGGAGACCTTGAGCGTCAGAGCTTCGGTGACGCGCAGGCCCGCGTGCGCGCACAGGAGCAACAGCGCAGCGAGGCGGGGGGGGCAGTGTGGGAGGACGTCATCGACCTCGCGCATGTACGGAGGATTCTTGACGATGCCGGGAGTGGGGTCTGGGGGAACGTGGGCGTCCTCGAAGGGTTGGGCTTCGGTGGCGCCCGCCCAGCGCAGGGCGCGGTAGAGGGCGCGGGCGCCGGCGACGTACTGGGCGACGGTGGCGGCAGACAGGGTCCCGGTTTTCCCGCGGCCCTGGGAGGGGCGGGTCTGGAGCTGGGCGACGTAGCGGCCGCCGTCACGCCGGCCGGGCCGCAAGAGCTGCACGCCGCTCTGCTGAGCCCAGGGGACGAAGTCCCGGACGGCGAGGCTGTAGGCGGCGAGGGTCTTGGCGCTGGTCCGGGCGCCCTTGCGGCTGCCGGTGGTCATGTAGGCGTGGGTGACCTGGACGAGCATGTCGGTGTCGTAGGTGCTGGCGGCCTCGACGGCGCGGACGCGTAGGGCCTGGTCGGTGAGGTTGGCCAGGGCGAGGGTGCCACTGCTGCGGACAAGGGTCATGGGTGCCTTATTTTATCACTAAGAGGGATTAGTGTGAAAACAGGACATATGAGATCTGTTCACTGTGTACCGGTGGTCGATCAGTACCTCCCTCCCAACAGCACGTCCGTCGACCATATGACAGTTCGGAAAACCAAGGTGTGCCTCCATCCCCGGCTGCTCACCCTCACTGAGCACGACCAAGTTCCCGACCATTTCCGCTCCCGTGCCGAGGTCTTTGCCGCCGCCCTCAGCGGAGGGCACATCTCTGCGGACGAGGACCTGTGGGACACGGTCGCCAGTGATCTCCTGACCAAGGCTGGTCCGCATACACTGAGATGACTTCTCCCTCGCTGATGTCGACTCAGTCCGGCTGAGTGCCGCCGACAAGCGGTGGCCCGCCGTGATAGTCAGCAGTGACGCACCACACTCGTTGATTGTCTGGGCGCCGGAGTGGTCGCCGTGGTGCCCATCACCTCACGTTAAAGGCCAGGCCGAGCAGCTTCACGCCCTCAGGTTCAGCTACCGGAATGCTGCTCTCATCGGTGCGGTGGTACCAGAACTGACGCGACGACTTGAAGACGCGTTGAGGCTGCCCCTCGCCCTGACGTGGCGTCACGCACCCCGTCCTGTACCCTCAAAACGTGTCGGAGGCCCCTTCCTGAGCCTCCTGTGGCCTCGCGATTTTTGACGCCCTCCAGCACACGCTGTTTTGAGCCCAGTGGCCTCCGTTCAGTTGTTTCGGAGTCGGTGCGGGCCCTCTCTGTTCTCCACCTGCGCAGGCCGACCCACCTGGACCTTCCCGGTGGGCTTGCTGGAGCGGTTTCGAATCGATGGTTGAGGTCCCAGAACCCGTCGAGGCTGCCATTCTGGCTCCGTCAGGTGCCGCAGAAGGTCCGGTAGCAGGCCGTCACGGTGGCAGGGGCTGGCTCAAGGTACATCGCGCGCTCGGCCATCTCGTCATAGGGACGCTGCACGGCCGCCAGGAGCCGCTGGAACGGCCTCAGATCCCCATGGTCAGAGGCCGCAGTCAGCGCTTCCTCAACCCGGTGGTTGCGTGGAATGACCGCCGGGTTGACCTGGCGCAGGCGTACGGCCCGGGCCGACCAGTCCGCTACGGCCCCCCCTTCACTGTCTGCCCGGGACCGCCAGCGGGCCAGCCACGCCCCTGGCGCCTGCGGGTCAGTGAACAGCGCCCGCAGGGCCCCCTCGTTCCCGTCTGCCGCGTTCGCCAGCCGCCGCCACCCCAGGGTGAAGTCCACCCGGTGCTCCTGTAACAGCGTCAGCCAGTCCTCCACGAGCGCCCGGTCACTCGCGGCCTCGCCCTGCAGGCCCAGCTTCGCCCGCTGTCCGCTGAGCAGCGCCGCCTCGTACCACGTCGGGAAGGTGTCGATGACCTTGGTCGCCTGCTCCACCGCGCGCGAGGCTGCGGCCTCGGTGTCCTCCCCAGCTATGAGCGGGAGCAGCGTCTCGGCCAGCCGCGCCAGGTTCCAGCGGGTGACCGCTGGCTGATTCCGGTACGCGTAACGTCCCCCGTGATCGATGGAACTGAAGACGGCGTCCGGGTCATACGCCTCCAAGAACGCGCACGGGCCGTAGTCGAGGGTCTCCCCGGACAGGGCGACATTGTCGGTGTTCAGCACGCCGTGGATGAAGCCGACATTCATCCACCCGGCCACGAGGGTCGCCTGCCGCTGCGCCACCCGTCTCAGCACGCCCAGGTAAGGATCCTCTGTACCGGTGAGGTCGGGGTCGTGCCGCGCGATGGCGTAGTCGGCCAGTTGCCGCACGCGGTCCGTGTCGCGGCGGGCGCGGAAATACTCGAAGGTGCCCACCCGCAGGTGACTGGCCGCCACGCGCGTGAGCACCGCGCCAGGCAGGGGCCGCTCCCGGTGGACAGTCTCGCCGGTGGCGACGACAGCCAGGGCGCGGGTGGTGGGAAGGCCCAGGGCGTACATGGCCTCCCCGAGCAGGGCTTCGCGGAGCATGGGCCCGAGGGCGGCTTTCCCGTCGCCCCGGCGCGAGAACGGGGTGCGGCCGGAGCCCTTGAGCATCAGGTCGCGGCGCCGCCCCAGGCGGTCGACGACCTCGCCGAGGAGCAGGGCGCGGCCGTCGCCGAGTTGCGGGGAGAAGCCCCCAAACTGGTGACCGGCGTACGCCTGCGCGACCGGTTCGGCGCCCTCGGGCACCTGATTCCCCGCGAAGATCGCGGCGCCGTCTGGGCCATCCAGCAGGTCGGGATTCAGACCCAGTTCGCTGGCCAGGTCGCGGTTGAAGTGCAGCAGGTTCGGTGCGGGCACGGTGGCGGGCGGCCAGGGAACGGCGCAGCCGGGGAGGTCCCGCACGTAGGTGTTGTCGAACTGGAAGAAAGCGGGCATACCGGACAGTCTGACGCGTCCAGGCCCGCACACGGCGTCCCGGGTCCAGTGCGCTCCTTCATCGAGACTCCGGGCGACTCCTTCGCAGCCGCGTCCTCGCTTGCTTTCGTGGGGATGGGCCCCCGTGGTGAAGTGCATCCACGACACTCAGCCACACTGAACGCGCACGCAGCGGCCATCACACCGGCCCAGGTTGATAGTCCAGAAGATCAGCCTCGTCGGCCGGAGCCAGAAGCTTTTCAACGGCGACCAGATTGACCCGGCTGGAGCAGAACGTTTCACCGTACTGTCGTCCCTGGAGGTGCCCGGGCGGGCGGCGCCGGCACCCCTCCGCTGATACCGGTCCCAGTGGGGTCGTCTTCGTGGACGTTCGGGCTGACCTCTGCCTAGTGTGCGGAAAGGACCGCGTGTATCGCTGTTTCACCCTGTGGCCCGTGGGCGCGGCAGCCTGCTGAGCGGATCCGCCGCGCGGACGAATGACCAGCTCACTCAGGCGCAGCGGGGCACGGACTCCGGCTTTCCGTTGCTGAGTGGGCCCAGCCGGATCAGATCGGCAGGACGTCCATCCGCGCAGGGTGGAGCATACACGCCGCCCCGGCCTCGTGGCGTGTCACCGCGTGCGGGTGGACAGGTCCCGGACGTCCGTCGTGCCTTTCTCCGCTGGCCGACTGAGCAGAAGGTCCACCGCCTGCCGCGACTCACAGTAACGGGAGATCAGGTCCGGGGCGCGTCAGGGGAGCGCGTGGCATCAGTAACGGCGCGCTCCCGGATGAGCCGGGCATACTCTTCAAACTCCTCCGGGACGTTGTTGACCCCTTGCTCCCATGCCTGCACGGTCTTCACGCTCACACCAAGGGCCTGCGCCCAGTCGGCCTGACTCCTGCCGAGCTGCTGACGGGCCTCCTGAACACGAATGGAGCGGGTGATCTGTGTTCGCTCATGCCAGTGTCCGACCCGGACGTGTGTCTCGCCGGCGGCATCGAACGCGCCGGAGGGCGCGTCCGCCATGGTGCCCATGACGGCCTGCCAACGGCGCTGGAGTGGGCCAGGCCATCCTGTGACCTGTGGGGCGAACTTGGCCATCAGCGTGTCAGGGTCACTGCAGGCGCGCTGCAGCAGGAGGATGTCGTGCTCTCGTCCCATACCGATTTCCGCGACGGCGAGCAGCTGTCCAACTCGGTAGGCGAGGGGACGGGTGGGCTTATTCGCCATGGGCGCTCCCCTCCCGTGTGCCCTGCGTGCCGGAGAGGAGGTGGGCGGTAATGAGGACGTCCTTTCCAGCGATTTCGCATGCATAGGCCTTGCAGAATTTCGAGGTGGTGAAGGCGTCGGTGGTGTCGAAGAGCGGGTCGGCCGGGTCGAAGGATGTGAGGCTCAACGCGGTGGCGGTCAGTAGTGGCTTCATGCTTGGTTGTATCTCATCTGAATGCGTTGTGCTGGGTAAATTGTGGGGAGGATGCAATGGTAGCATCACTAATTTTATTATATTGGATAATATAGGAATACCCGTGTATATCCGCTCCTCCTATACCCTGTGCTTTTGCTTGGCGAGTCTCTTGCTGTCTCAGCCTTATCCCATGTGAACGGCTTCAAGCGGCAGTGGGCGCAGCTGATGCACGCGCTTTAGCATCATCACCCGTCTTCAGCGAATGGTTCTGAGTAAGCTGACGCCCGTGCCTCATATACGGCCCGCTGCACCGCATAAGCCGCTCCCATCTGGTCCTGACCCTGGCTACCCTAACTCTTGATCCACCACCTCCATGGTGACCCCGAGTGTCTAGTCATGCTCCAACCTGACTCACCTACTGCCGCCTCGACTTGGTCTTCAAGATGTGAGTTGAACCACAATGGGCATCAATCAGACTGCTGCTGCAGCGTCATTACTCATCGCTCACCGAGCGTTCTGGACGGTCCTGGGTTCCTCTTACATGCCTGAGCTGAGGCACCGCAAGCAAGACGCGCGAACCGGCACACCATCCCAACTACAGGTTCGGGCAAGAGCGGAGATCAGGAGATCTTGCTCTTTATATACAGTCCCATATAATATACTGGAGATGCTAGGCAATACCCTCCACCCCGCCGACGAACGCGCCCTCAAACTCACCCGAGCCTTCCGCGACTATGACCTCGACACCATCGCCGCCACCCTTGGTATCCAGGCCCTCAGTCGCCCACTCGCACAGGTCCACAGCAACCTCAAACAGGTCTTTTCACAAGCTCAAACTGACGAGATTGATCTACTCCAGCCCCCAGCCCACTTCCACACCTGGCTCTCCGGCCCCCTCTCCACCCCCAACCGCGGCCCCGGCCCTCTCAAAATCAACACCCTCACCGCCCGCGTCGTCACCCTCCGCGTCCTCTACGACGCCCTGATCACCGAAGGCATCCTGACCACCAACCCCATGACCGGCTACCCCAACCCCGGTAGCGAACACGCCAGCGATCCCATCCCAACCCGCGAGAACATCGAACAGCTCCTAAAGACTGCGAAAGCCAGCAGCCCCGAACTTTTCGCCGCCCTCACCCTCATCGACGAGCACGCCTTCCAGGTCAGGGAACTGCTGGGACTCAACTGGTCCAGGTACGAGCCCAGCACTGGAGAGCTCCTCCGCGCCCGCACCGTCACCACCCTCTCCGGACCGGCCCAGCGCGCCCTCGAACCTCTCCTCAAAGAAGCCGGCGGGCCCCTCTACGCCACTGAGAACGCTCTCCCCATCTTCCCCTTCACCCCCGAGGACCTCCGCATCCAACTTTGGAAAGCCTGCAAAGTCGCTGACATTCCCCACATGCCCCTCAGCGCCCTCCGCCGCGCCAGCCTCCGCGATCACCCTGCCCGCATGGCCGCCAGTGGCTTCTCCAACGACCAGGCGTACCGGCGTGCCCTGCGTCTCGCCGGCAAAGTCGTCGAGAAACACCGCCGGGACGAGTAAACATGCCCCACCTCCGTTCACCCCTGCCCGGGGTGAGGGATGCACCGTCCCTCCACATCTCTGAAGGAACTACTCGCAGTGTGAGTCCACAATGGAACGCACATCTACGTCCCACACGGCGTAAGACGTCGGGCTGCCCGGCGGCGGGGATGGCGTGATCCTCAGTCACGACCTCCGTGAAGGGTAGCCGGTGCGAGGAACGCCCAGCGCCGGATGACTGGGAAGGAGCGGGCCACCTGCGAAGGCTTCTGTAACCTTGCGCGCTGTGAAGGGAAAGCATGTGCGTCAAGCCCTTTTCCAGATATCGTAGGTTCATGGGTTCACTGCGGGTAATTGCACTGACTGTTCTGACAACCCTGCTGCTCGGCATGGCCGGGGCGCAGGTCACGTCCGGTGCAGCCCTGTACCGCGATGGGAAACTGGATGCCGCGTTCCGCGCCCTGCAACCCGAAGCGGCGCGGGGTGACGCTCAGGCGCAGTTCCTGCTGGGTGAACTGCATTACAACGGCTTCGCAACGCCCCGGAACCGGCCAGAGGCGCTGCGCTGGTACCGGCTGGCGGCCGCGCAGGGATACGCCCCGGCTCAACTGATGGTCGCGGAGATGCTCCTGGACGACGGCCGCTCCCCTGCCGAGTGGCGGGAAGGCGAGGCGGCCCTGCGGGGCGCCGCGGAGCAGGACCTTAGCGTGCCGGACGGCGCGCCCGCCGACGCCCGTCGCCTCCTGACCGGGTTGCTGCTCGGGGAGTTCCTGCCAGAGGCCCGGGTGCGCCACCCGGCTCAGGCGGCGGCACTGCTGGCCCGCTGGGCGAACGGTGGGGACGCCATCAGCGCGCAGAAACTGGCGGACCTGTACGAGACGGGCATAGACGACCCGGACCCGGCCAAGCGCCTCCCGGCGGACGGGGAACGCTTCCTGTTCTGGACGAACCGGGCCGCGACCATGCCACAAGACGGGCCGACGACACAGGGCCCGCGCCTGACCGCCGAGGCGGCCCGGCTCGAACAGGCGGGCGACCTGAACGAAGCCATCAAGGTGTACTGGGAAGCGGCTGACCTGGGCCACGTCCCCGCCATGGTGCGCCTCGCGGAGGTGCTGCTCGCCACACCCGACCGGAAGGGACCGGGCCGGTTCTGGCTGGAACGGGCCGCCGAGCAGAATTCGGCCGAAGCGAACCTCCTGCTCGGCCAGCTGCTGCTCGGCGAAGGGGACGCGGTGCGGGCCGCGCATCACTTCGAGGTGGCTACCCAAGGTCAGTACCGATCCGAGGACACCCGGCAGGCCGCGGCGCTGGCCCTGGCGCGCCTGCTGGCCGCCGGCGCGCCGGACCTGCCCGCCGACGCGCCCCGCGCGGTCGAGGTGCTCCGGTTCTCTGCCCGGACGCCAGAGGCCCTGAATGTTCGCGGACCTGCTTCTCGCGCAGCCCACCTGGACGGCCCTCACCGTGAACGACGCCATGAACGCCCGCCTGAAGGCGGCGCTAGGTGGGCTCCGCTCCGCGCAGCGCACCGTGATCTGGGATCACTTCACGCACCGGTACCCAGAGTCGCCACGCTGGCAGCCCGCCGCGGCAGATCTGCAGACCATGGTGGATTGGGTCAGGCGGGACGCGCAACTCGGAGACGATCGGGGACTGTACCTGCTGGCGCAACTGACGCTCCACGGCCTGCACGGCATCCCGGCCAGTGAGTCGGTCGCACGTGACCTGCTCAACCGAGCTGTGGCCGCCGGTTCCTCGGAAGCCTCCCTGACGCTGAAGTACCTGACGGTTCCGCCTCCTACGCCACGCGTAACGGCGCAGCAGGCTCAGGCCGCCCTGCAACTGGCGCAGGACGGGCGCCGGGACGTGCAGATGTTTCTGGCGTCCATGTACCTGTCTGGCGACGGTGTGCCGCGAGACCTGCGTCAGGCATTCAGATGGACGGTGACAGCCGCCGAGGGGGGGGACGTGGATGCGATGCTGGCGGCATCGGTGCTGTACAGCGCAGGCATCGGCACGCCGCACGACAGTGCCGCCGCGAGTGCCTGGCAGGTGAAGGCCGTCCGCGCCGGGGTGCCCCCGGCGGAGCGAACCAAGCTCGGCGCGTGGTACGCAGACGGCATCGGGCTCAAACCGGACCCGGCGCGGGCGGTGGCCCTGTACCGGGACGCCGCTGAATTCAACGAACCGGTCGCTCAGGGACTGCTGGGCAACGCCCTGCTGTTCGGAATCGGCGTCGCAGTGGACACCCAGGAGGGCGTCCGGTGGATCCGACTCGCGGCCGAGCAGGGTATGCTGCGCGCTCAGGAACTGCTCGGCGATCTGTACGCCACAGGGCAACACGTCCCGAAGGACGCGGGCCTCGCGGCGACCTGGCGGCGCCGCGCCGCCGATCAGGGCAGCATGAGTGCCCTGACGCAACTGGCCTGGATGGCGCTCCGTGGAGAAGGCCTGCCCCGCGATCCGGCGCAGGCCCAGCGGTGGGCAGAGACGGCTGCGTCCCGTGGATACCGCGACGCGCTGCTGGTACTCGCCAACATATATGGCGAAGGGCTTGGTGTCCCACGTGATCCGGGCAGAGCCGTGGACTACAGCCGTCAGGCCGCGGAACGCGGAAGTGCGGATGGCGCCTACAACCTCGGCATGGCCTACCTGACGGGCACAGGAGTCGCGCGTGATCTGGCACAGGCCCGCGTGTGGCTGGAACGGGCACAGGCACTGGGGTCTCTGAAAGCGGCAGCTGAACTCCGCCGCCTCGCGCCCTGACCTCGTGACGCTGCGCAGCGTGCAGTCCGCTGCAACCCGTGCCAGATGGTTCTGGACAAGACTGATGTGGTCGTCTCATAGGGACGTCGGGTACAGGGTGAGGCCCAACAAGTGCGCCAGGCCAGGACGCTGCCGGGCCGCGTCGTCGCCCAATCCGGTCTCGCGCCACTCGATCTGGAACGCTCAGGACGCCCCCCAGCTGCGGCCGCTGGCCGCGAGCCGGTCGAACCAGCGTTCGTCGGCGGCCAGGACGTTGCCGGTGCTCCACGCGACGTCCGGGCCGCTGGGCACGAACGGTCGGCCCTGGTGGCCCCCGAACAGGCGCGGCGCCAAGAGGGCCCTCTGCGCCCGGCACTCACGGACCGGTGGTGGCCCCCAATCGGATCACCGCTGAGCGCGTACAGTGAGAAGATGGTTCACCTGACTGGCACCTATACGGCCCTGCCCAACAAACGCCTGGTGATCCTGGCCTCCCCGGACCGGCCCGCCACGGGTCTCTGGGCCAACGACATCGATGCCCTCACCGACGCGTGCGCTGCCCACGGGCACTGCGACGTCCACTTTCAGAGTCCCTTCGGGCAGATGTCCGGCACCCTGACCGAGAAGAATCCCCGTCAGGCCCGCCGCCGGTCCTTCGAAGGGCACGTCTGGTTCGTGCATTCCGTCTGACCGGCGCCGCTTCCGTTCCACGCCCTGGAGTCCCGATCCGCCTCGCCCACCCGCGCACGATTCACCCCTGCTCTGCCGAGCCGGCGTCGCGTCCGCCGGGATCCTTTACAAGCAGCCCTTCAGACCGCACAGTCAACGTCCGACTGACGGGCCCCGCTGACCTACAGAGGAGCGTCTTGATGCGACCAACCGACTTGAGCTTCACCTGGGTCCCCGGCACGATGGACCGCGTGCGCTTCACGCATGACGGCCGCACGCATATCGTGTACCTGCGGGACGTCATCCGGCAGGACGTGCACAGTGACAGCGCCCTGTACCTCAAGGGCCGGGTCGTGCTGCCCGTCTCCTCACCTCATCTGGCTGACCTGATCGGGCGCCTGTCCATCAGCAGCAGTCGCGCGAAGGGCCCTCAGGTTCCGGGTGCGTGACGGCCCTCGCAGTTGAAGCCCCCTCCGCCGTGTAGAGTAACGACGTAGATTTCCAGGTCCGCATGAGATTCAGCGCGCACAGGCAAGATGCCTGTGCGCGTTTGCGTGAACTGGAACACTCAGGAGTTGAGACGATGGCAACAGGAACAGTGAAGTGGTTCAACGCTGAGAAGGGCTTCGGATTCATTCAGACGGCTGGAAGCCCGGACGTCTTCGCGCACTTCAGCGCCATTCAGGGCAGCGGCTTCAAGAAGTTGAACGAAGGCGACGAAGTGGAATACGACGTCGAGGACGGGCAGCGCGGCAAGGGCCCCCAGGCCAAGAACATCGTCGTGACGAAGGCGGCGCCGGCAACGTCATCGAACGACAACCGCTACGACCGCTGGTAAGCACCACCCGTTCAACGAGACCAGCGCCTCAGTGAGGCGCTGGTCTCATGTCGGCCGGCAGCGCAGGGCCGGTTAAGGCACGTCATACAGATGCCGCCACGTGTGCGCCAGGTGCAGCAGTTGCCTCTCCTGGTCGGCGCTGCTGACCGGCTTGACGAGGTAATCCGCCGCGCCGGCCTCCAGCGCGCGCATTCGGTCCTCGGGATTGACACTCCCACTCATGACGATCACGGGCAGGGCGCGAAGTCGCGGGTCGAGGGCCAGCCGCCGGATCAGATCCAGGCTACTGAGGCCGACCAGATGAAGATTCACGAGCACCAGGTGCGGCAGTGGGTCCACGCGGCTGAGGTGCTCGAGAGCCTGAGCGGCGGAAAGACATGAGGTGAACTCGGCCGTGGGCAGCACTTCGGACAGCAGGGCCTCGAGCAGGAGCAGGTCGACGCTTTGATCATGAACGGCCAGAAGCCGGAGAGGCGGCATAGCCGGCAGTATGACCTCATCGGTAGGCCGGTCGCTCCGCGTGAAGATCAGACCAACCCTGATGTGGCGAGCCGCCGCCTCCCAGCCAACTGCACCCACGCGGAACGGAAGCTGACGGGGACCCAGGAGACCTTCACCCACTTCAGTCGCGCCGCCGACCAGGGCGCTCTACGGTGCAGGCCGCCAGACTGAATCTCATCCGGGTGAAGGTGAGCGGGCGCCCCCGCGTGACGCGGGGTTTTTTCCGCGCTAAACCCCATGGGACAGCATGATCTCGTCCCGGCGACGCACCGCTTCGGCATGCGACATGCCGCACTCCACGAGGTAACTCTCCACTGCCGCGCCTACTGAAGTGATCGAATCTTCTTTCGAGCTGATCGAGGTGAACATCATAATGTACAGCCGAAACAGGTGATCCGCGGTCGTGAGGGCCACTCGATTTGCGTCCATCCCCAAGCTTACGCCGGGCTGTCCGCAGTTCCCCACGGGGCAGGTGAAGGCGAGGCAAGGGCACGGCTGAAGAACGACGCCCGCGCCGATGGCATGTCACGGCCCTGTCTCAACTCGTGCGGGAGGGGCACCCAGCCGGTCCCCGGCCTGAGCCGTGCCTTCCAGCACCACTCGGTCTGGACTAAGGCAGTCGCCCGGGTCAACCGGCACCGCCATCCGTTCTTCATCCCGGCGTCATCTGAAGCCGCCTTACAGTGGCTGGGGGCCCTGCGGACTACAACGGGGGCATGAAGAGCGTCAATCCGGCCACCGGCGAGACCTTCGCCACCTACCCCGAGCACACCACCGAGCAGGTACAGGCCGCCATTGCCGCCGCCCACCAGGCGTACGGCGCCTACCGCCGCACCCCCTTTGCGCAGCGCCGCGCCTGGATGAACGCCGCCGCCGACGTGCTGGAACGCCGCGCCGGGGAACTCGCGCTGCTCGCCACGCGCGAGATGGGCAAGACCCTGGAGGCCGCGCGGCAGGAAGTGCTGAAGTGCGCGTCGGCCTGCCGGTACTACGCCGAGCACGCCGCGTCGTTTCTGGCCCCCGAACCCGTGGAGACCGAAGCGGATCAGGCTTACGTGACGCACCAGCCGCTGGGCGTGGTGCTGGCCGTCATGCCGTGGAACTTCCCGTACTGGCAGGCGTTCCGCTTCATCGCGCCGACCCTGATGGCCGGGAATACCGGACTGCTCAAGCACGCCAGCAACGTGCCGGGCTGCGCCCTGGCGATCGAGGACGTGCTGCGCGAGGCGGGGTTTCCAGCGGGCGTGTTCACGACCCTGCTGATCGGCAGCCGCGAGGTGGAGGCCGTCCTGAAGGACCCGCGCGTGACCGCCGTGAGCCTGACCGGCTCGGAGGGAGCCGGGCGGGCCGTGTCGGCCACGGCCGGGGGGGAACTCAAGCCCGCCGTGATGGAACTGGGCGGCTCGGACCCGTTCATCGTGATGCCCAGCGCCGACCTCGAACTGGCCGCGAAGACTGCCGTGACGGCCCGCACCATCAACAACGGCCAGAGTTGTATCGCCGCCAAGCGGTTCATCGTGCACGCCGACGTGTACGACGCCTTCACGGACGCGTTCGTGGCGGGCCTGAGTGCCCTGAAGGTCGGGAATCCCGAACTGGAGGGCACCGACGTCGGGCCGCTCGCCACGCCGCAGATCCGTGAGGACATCCACACCCAGGTGCAGGACGCCGTGAGCAAGGGCGCGCGCGTCCGCACGGGCGGGGAGATGCCGCAGCGCCCGGGAAACTACTACCCGGTCACCGCGCTTGACCACCTGAGCCCCGACATGGACGTGTGGCGCGAAGAGACCTTCGGTCCGGTCGCCCTGATCTTCCGCGTGCAGAGCCTCGATGAAGCGGTTGAACTGGCGAACGCCACCACCTTTGGGCTGGGCAGCAGCGCCTGGACGACCGACGCGGCCGAGCAGGAACGTTTCATCGCTGAGCTCGAAGCCGGGTCGGTGTTCATCAATTCGATGGTCGCCAGTGACCCGCGCCTGCCGTTCGGCGGCGTGAAGAACAGCGGCTTCGGGCGTGAACTGGGCCGTTACGGCATCCTGCAGTTCGTCAACATCAAGACCGTGTCCATCGGAGCGCCCAGCGGCGCCCACCACAGCAAGACCGAGTGATCCGGCGCCGGCTGGCCAGGCTTGCAGAGGCGCCCGCTCTGTCCTGACAACCTGGGGCGCAGGACACAAGCTCAGGATGGACGGACACGTGTGCCCAGACCTCTGGATAGTCACCGGCACCCACAGCTGTTGTGAAGACCTGTTGCGCAGTAGTTGAAGGATCAGTGGGGAGCCGATTCACGGCTCCCCACTGATCTGTCCCTGCGCTCAGGGCGTGCAGAGGTGGTGGCGGCGTTGCCAACGGAGATTGACGAGCCCAGCGACACACCCCCACATCACGCCGTGCTGTGAGGTCTGATTCCTGAAAAACTCCTTGCAGACGCGAAATTTCTTGATGCGGCTGATGGCATTCTCAGCGCTGATCCGCACCTTCGAGATCAGTCGGTTCAGCTCACGTTGCTCCTTGCTCAACTCGCCGTTCTTCGGTCGTTTGGCGGGCACGATGGTTTCCCAGTCCGGATAGACCTTCTCCATTCCGGTATAGCCCCGGTCTCCCCACACCCGAACGTGCCTGGGCAGTCGGTTCATCAGTCG